>JAFYMF010000037.1 GCA_017556745.1 Clostridia bacterium | reverse complement strand
TTCTATCGGCAAGTAAAATCTGCTTTATGGAAGGCACCCTTTGGGACTCTTTGTCTTTGTGTTGAGAGTTGCAGAAGCATATGTAATTCTTTCTCCGGAAGAATTACGTTTTTGCTTTAGTAAAACGTAATTCTTGTAAGAAGGTGCCGCTACAGCTCTCGAGTTATAATCTCGTATTATGCACCTTCCTTGTTCCATCTTTCTCCGGAAGAATTACGTTTTTGCTTTAGCAAAACGTAATTCTTGTAAGAAGGTGCCACTACAGCTCTCGAGTTATAATCTCGTATTATGCACCTTCCTGTTGCAAAAAAAACTAAATTATGTTAAAATATCACCTGTAAATAATACAATTCAGAAAGAAGAAAAAAATGGAATTTTCCCAGCTTAATCTTATACCCGGAATACTCGACGCCGTAAAGGATGCAGGATATAAAGAACCCTCCCCCATACAGGAAAAGGCTATCCCCGCAGTTCTCAGCGGAAAGGATCTTCTGGGCTGTGCCCAGACCGGAAGCGGAAAGACCGCCGCATTTTCACTGCCTGCCCTTGACATTATCGCAAGAAAAAAGGCTGAAGATAACGAAACAAAGATCAGGGCACTGATACTCTCCCCAACCCGTGAGCTTGCCCTCCAGATTGAGGAATGTGTAAAGATGTACTCAAAATATCTCCCTCTCCGATGCGGTGTGCTTTTGGGTGGCGTAAGCCAAAAGCCCCAGGAGAAGATGCTCCGCGAGGGTGTTGATCTGCTCATCGCCACCCCGGGACGTCTGTGGGATCTCTATAAGCAGAGACTTCTCCGTCTTGATGCGGTCGAGATATTCGTCCTTGATGAGGCGGATAGAATGCTTGACATGGGATTTATCCATGACGTTCGCCGTATTGCGGGAGAGATGAAACAGAACAAGCAAACATTGCTCTTCTCCGCGACTATGCCGGATGAGGTAATAAAACTTATCGACGATCTTCTTCACGATTATGAGAAAGTAATGGTAGATCCGGTATCCTCCACCGTTGATACCATTGACCAACGTGTATATTTCGTTGACACAGTAAACAAGCACAAGCTTCTCTTAAATATTCTCCATGACGAGGCTGTGTACTGCGCACTTGTATTCACCAGAACAAAGCACGGTGCAGACGTGCTTACAAGACGTCTCAGCAAGGCGGGAATAAAATGCCGTGCCATTCACGGTGACAAGTCCCAGAATTCCCGTCAGGAAGCCCTTCGAAGTTTTAAAAGCGGAAAAATACAGGTTCTTGTGGCAACGGAGATCGCCGCACGCGGTATTGATATAGACGGTCTTCCATACGTGTTCAATTACAATATGCCTGAGGAAGCAGAAATGTACGTTCACCGTATCGGCAGAACGGGACGTGCCGGTGCATCCGGATCTGCAATATCTTTCTGCAACTTTGAGGAACAGCCTATACTGTACGATATCGAAAAGCTTATAGGTCACAAGATCCCGGTTATCGCCGGTCACGGCTTCCCTATGTCCGATTTTACCGTAAAGCAGCAAAGTGGCGGACGCGGTGCCTCGGTCAAGACCACAGAACCAATCACCTCAGGTTCCTTCGCACCCCCAACCACCTCTAAATTTCCCAAAAGTATGTCCAGACCCAGAAGACCAAGGTCATTTAAAACGATGAGATAAAAGAAAAAGGCAAAGAACTCTTTTTTGAGCTCTTTGCCTTTTTTATTATTTCTTTACTTGACTGAACAACCATTCCTGGAACTCAGCACTTCCGTATGCGTAATCCCATACGTTATGCCCTCTCCAGTCGGTCTCATTATATATTACCAGCTCTCCGCCGGCCTCTTTGATGGCGTTTACCATGTCACGGGATCCGCTGACATCAACAATATCATCCGTGCTGTCGTGATTTACCCAAAGAGGAATATCCACAAGGGAAGCTGCCACGGAAGGATCACCGCCGCCGCAGAAAGGAGCTGCCGCCGCAAAACGGTCGGGATATCTCATGATAATATCCCAGGTTCCGTATCCGCCCATCGAAAAACCGATAACGTACTGACGGTTAGGGTTTATGCTGTATTTTTCCATAAGAAAATCAAGAAGCTCCACCACCGCCTGCATGTTCCTTGAGATCTTAACTTCTTCAATAGAATAGCGTGATATCGTATGGTATACATCCACCCACATGCTGTCGGGATCACAAAGGGGAAATACTGCTATAGCATCATATATGGGAGTACCCTTTGGCATATACAGTCCCTGTACTGCCTCGGTAACCTGTTCCCCGTTCTCGTTGCTTCTCCTGCCTGCTCCGTGGAAAAAGGTCAGCATGGGATATGCATAGTCCTCGCTGTAATCCTTAGGAACATAGAGACAGTACGGAAGCTCTTCGCCGTTTGATGCGGTAAATGTATGCTTTTCGAATTCTGATGTAAACACCATCTTCTTATAGTCACCTTTGGGGGGATCCGGCTTTACTGCCTCTGTATCTGCCGGCTCAATGTCCGCAGGTTCGGTGTCTGTCGGCCCGGTATTCTCGGTGGTATCCGTCGGTACGTCACTATGGAGCGGCTCTTTACTGTCTGACGCTCCGGATATATCAGAGGAACACCCGAGAGAGAACATTGTGATCGCCGCGATGAAAAACGCAAGATATTTACGAAGACTTGTTTTCATGGCCTGTACCCTTAATCTTTTCTTTGACTGAATAACCACGTCTGGAATTCGGGATCGTTATATACACCGTCCCAGATTCTGTGGCCGAAGCCCTGACTTTCGGTGTAGAGGATATTTTCACCGCCTGCCGCTTTAATTGCACTTACCATATTCTGTGTTCCTGAAACCGGAACGGCATCATCGTCAATGTCGTGGAAGGCCCAAATAGGAAGATCCTTGAGTTCCTCTGCCTTAGAAGGATCTCCTGCGCCGCAAAGAGGAGCCGCCGCCGCGAAACGGTCGGGATATCTCATGATAAGATCCCAGGTTCCGTAACCGCCCATTGAAAGACCTGTTACATACTGACGGTTAGTATTTATACTATAGTTCTCGATTATATAGTCAAGAAGCTCTACAACCGCAACCATATTTCTCGATATTTCCACATCGTCCACAGAATAGTTACCCTTGTCCCAATCGGTCTCTACCCATCTGGCCTCAGAATCGCAAAGAGGGAAAACCGCAATTGCATCGTATGTAGGAGTTTTTGAGGGAACAAACAGTCCCTGAACACCCTCTTCTACCTGCGAACCGTTCTCTTCATCTGCACCTCTACAGCCTGCGCCGTGTAAAAACAGAAGAAGAGGATATGCGTAATCTTCACTGTAAGACTCGGGAATATACATACAGTATGGGAGTGACTCTCCGTTTGAAGCAGTAAAGGTAAACTTCTGTATATTGCGGATCAAAAATATTTTATTCGACTCGCTCTTTGGAGGGTCGGGCTTTATCTCTTCTGTATCTGCAGGAGCTGTGGTATCAGCCTCGGCAGTAGTGTCAGCGGCAGTGGTATCAACAGCAGTAGTGTCCTTAAATGCAGTTGTATCATCTCCACCGTCGGCGGATGTACCGCAACTGACGAAAAGCAGGGCAAAGAGCATGATAATCACTAAAGGAGCTGTTCTAAAAATTCTTTTCATAACTGATATATACCCCTTATCAGTTTATTATTTCTTTACCTGACTGAACATCCACTCGAGGAATTCAGGGTCCTGATATGCATTATCCCAAATGAAATGTCCGAGTCCCTGAGTCTCGGTATAGCGAAGATTTTCGCCGCCTACAGCCTTGATTGCATTGACCATATCCTGAGAACCGGAAACCGGAACCGCATCATCGTCAAGGTCGTGGAATACCCAGATAGGAAGATCCTTGAGAAGCTCTGCCTTGGAGGGGTCGCCGCCGCCGCAAAGAGGAGCTGCTGCCGCGAAACGGTCAGGATATCTCATAATAATATCCCAGGTTCCGTAACCGCCCATTGAAAGGCCGGTTACGTACTGACGGTTGGTATTTATACTGTAATTCTCGATTAAGTAGTCAAGAAGCTCTATGATTGCAACCATCTGATCGGAAATAGGACATTCATCTATAGAATAACTACCGAGATCCCAGTTGTTATCGCTCCAACCCTCATCGGGAACGCAAAGGGGGAATACAGCTATTGAGTTGTATATGGGGGTTCCCTTGGGGAAGAAGAAGTTCTGAGTAGCAACCTTCATCTGGTCGCCGTTATTATAACTTCTCTCACCTGCACCGTGAAGGAACATGAACAGGGGATATGCGTACTCGTCACTGTAGCTGTCGGGAACATAAAGACAATAGGGAAGCTCTACCCCATTTGATGCAGAGAATGTGTACTGGGGCATATTACGTGCTACGACAAGCTTAAACTCAGTCTCAACCGGGTCGGGCTTCATCGCCTCGGTATCTGCCGCAGTGGTATCCTCTGCGGTAGTGTCAGCTGCAGTGGTATCTGCCGCAGTGGTGTCTGCTACTGTTGTGTCTTTGGTCTCTGTGCCGGAAGCGTCCTCATCGCCGCAACCGATAGCAAACAAAAGAGACACTGCAAGAAAAGCTGTAAACAATATTTTCATAAGATTTTTCATAAAAATTACCATCCCTTATGATTTTTTCAATTTTTTCGTTGACTCTATTTTATTTGTCCCGCTTCTTTTTGTCAATAAGAAGAAGATAACTTTTACACATTTTATAAAAATGTTAACATTAAGGAAACAAAAAAAGAATTATAACCCACTTTAGTTGACAAGTATCTTCTCAAAATGGTATAATTATTTAATATTTGATTATAAAATGGGTGAAAAGTTGAAATGATGACTAAAGCCAAACTTGACAAAGCGCTGAAAACAAAGATTCCCTTGTCTTTTAACAAGGACGGAAAATACAAAATCCTGTTCTTCTCTGATATTCACTGCTATCCCGGTTGTCCTACCCGTGTGCTTGATGCCATGGAAAGAATGGTTGAGGATAAGAAGCCGGATCTTGTGCTTTGGGCAGGTGACGGACCTCAAGGATGTAAAAACAGAAAAGAGCTGGTAGAGCTCATCGCCCAGTTCTCAGCTCCTATGGAAAGCCGCGGTATTCCGTGGGCAATGACAAACGGTAATCACGCCACCAGAACTTGTTACCCTCTTACTGTTATGCAGGTAGAACGGGTTTATGAAAAATTTGAGCATTGCCTTAACAAGCATGTTAAAGGTATCCACGGATATACCAACTACGTGCTTCCCATATATTCATCAACTTCCGATGAAAAGATAGCTCTTAACGTCTTCTCTCTTGATACCGGAACAGATATGAGCGACATAGACAACGGCCGCTTTGTGGAAAGTGATATCAACCACGACTATAAATTGCCGTCTCTCCCTATAGGTATTACCGCTCATAATTTTGACATTATCCGTTTTGATCAGCTTTCCTGGTATTGGGATGTGTCTGCAGGTGTTGAAAAGCACTACGGTAAGGCTCCGGCTATTATGTTCACCCATTGTTGTCCTCACGAAATGAAGATCATTCAGGAGAATCCCGAAGAGACAGGTGCAGATGGCAGACTTGAGGAAAGAATCCGAACCGGTCCACTCAACAGCGGTGTATTCGCCACAGTGCTTGAGCGCGGTGACGTTATAGGCTTCTACTTCGGCCATAACCACAATAATACCGCCGAGGGTAAATACTGCGGTATCAGAATGGGATATGTAGGCAGTGTCGGTTACTACGGGTATGGAATGAAGGGGGCTACCGATGCGGAAAAGAACCGTTTCCGCGGTGCAAGACTTCTTACATTTGATGAAAGTGACATTGCAAACTACACCTCAGAATATCTCTATAACTACAATTACGTCGAGCATCTTGACAGCTGACAGACAAGAAAGGAATCGGAATGAATATTACTCAAGCGGAAGTAAAAAAGCTTCTCTCAAACAAGAGAAAGCTGGCATTCAGAAATTCGGGAGAGTTTAAAATACTTTTTTTCTCCGACTTTCATTCCCATTATCAGAGACAGGATCCTCGTACATATCAGGCTGTTGAAAGAATGATAGAGGATAAGCAGCCCGACCTTGTATATATGCTTGGCGATCTTCCCGGCGGTCCCGCCAGCCGTAAAGAGGCTCTTGAAATGATGAGTGCCTTGACAAAACCCATGGACAAGAGAAATATTCCCTGGACTATGGTTTTCGGTAACCACGATGACAGTATCTGCCGCGGTTATACTATGGATAAGATAGAAAGACTTCTCCGCACAGGCTGTCCCGGATGTCTTATTAAAACCGCAAAGGGAATTCACGGTTTCTCTAACCATGTACTGCCCATATATTACTCAGAGGGTTCTGACAAGATCGCACTTAACCTTTTCGGTCTCGATGCAGGACGTGACATCAGCGCGATGAACACTGACTATAACCTGAGAAAAGATATTATAGAATATCTTTCCGAGCCTTTCGTGCTCCGTGCGCGCAGAAGATTTGACATCGTCAGATTCGATCAGATCATGTGGTACTGGCACGTTTCAGAGGCTATCGAAAAGCTCAACGGTCCCACCCCTGCTCTTATGATGACACACTCAGGTCTGGGCGAGACCAAGATTCTTGAGGAGTACCCTGAGAATCTCGGTGTTGTAGGTGAGTTTGGTGAGGAGGTAAAGGTAGGTGCCATAAACAGCGGTCTCTTTGCGGCAGGTCTCCAGAGAGGCGATATCATTGGCTTCTACTATGGGCACAACCATATCAATATAACAGAGGGTTCATACTGCGGAATCCGATTTGGCTACGTTGGCAGTATTGGATACAATGCCTACGGTATGAAGAAAGCCATGTCAGACAGAGAAAAGAACCGCCTGCGCGGCGCAAGACTCCTGACCATAAACAGAGACGATATTCTGAACTACAAATCCGAATTTATCTCTGCCAACGATTACGTTGCACCGGTAATTGAGGTATATTGATATTAAAACAGTATACATAAAAGGCTCCTGTAACCCGAGAAATCGGTTTACAGGAGCCTTGTTTTTATTCGGAAATAGTTCTCAGAACAGCGTTCTCGCGATGACGGCATCCTTCAGCTCGTCGGAAAGACAGTAAAAATAATCGGAAAAGCCGCCGACACGTACTATAAGGTCGCGATAGTCTTCGGGGCTCTCCTTGGCTTTAAGCAAGGTCTCTCTGTCGGCACAGGTGATCTGCACCTGTGTTCCTCCCATATCAAAGTATCCCTCTATCAACGACCGCAGTACAGCGGGATCGTATTTCTCGGTGATGCTGAGGTTGAGTACCGGAATAGAATATACCATGCTCTGATCAAATGCCGCCGCGCTCTTCATCATTGCCGTGGGACCTAAAACCGCCTTGCCGTTTACCGCCCCGATAGAATCGGCCACCGGGGTTCCGGCCTTTCTGCCGTCGGGGGTATTACCTATCCTCAGACCCTCGTCAATGTGGCGAACAAACTGATGACAGGTGGGAAGAAAGCCGTCACCGATATCAAGCTTTGCCTCACGGTAGTACCCGTAAAATCCCTTTGTCAGATCATGTGCCAATGCGTCTGCATGTTCATCCCCTACTCCGTATGAGGGACACCCTCTGAGAGCAGATAAAAGCTCCGGGGCACCATTATCAAGTGCAGTGATAAATTCCTCGGGGGTATAGAGCTTACGAGAGAACACCAGATCCTCTACCGCAAGAAGAGAATCTACTGTGTTGGGAATCCCGCTGTCAGAGGGGATTGAATAGGTGTAACGTGCACCGCCCTGGAAAAACCCCTTTCCGCTGTCAATACAGTCATCGGTAAAAAGTGTACGGATCGGAGCAAAATAGCTCGAGGCACGTTTTTTGTAAAACGCATTCACATAACGCACAAGATTATCCTGTGCCATGCGAAGCCGCTTGGTAAACGCACGGTAAAACTCATCAAAGCTGCTGCACTCAGACAGTTTTTCCCGCATTATTTCGTCAAACACCTTAAGAACATTAAGATTCTGGTCTATTCCTCCGGCAAAGGTCATGCCCGACAGACTTGTTTCGGTGCACCCCATTCCCGCAAACTGGTATATATCCTCCCGCGGTGCATCGGGGAATCGCTCGGCAAGTCGGCTCTGTATAGCCTCTTCATTATAAAACGACGGATTACTGTTGCCGTCAAAAATACTTTTTACCGCGGCATCCCAAATTTCCTTCGGCATATCCTTTGAGGTACGCAACTCTATCATCGGACGTGCCATACCCTTTGCCGCCTCAAGCCACATAACTGTATGCCCCCCGTACTCGGGACCGATAGTCAGACTCCAGCATCCGCTATACTCTGCATTTTTAAGTAAGTAACGTATCTCCTGCGACAGATCCTCACCTTTCCAATACCGCGGAAACCAGCCGTCAACGTATCCGAGATTGTCACCGCCGTCAAGACACAGCATAAAATTCACCGCGACAAGGGCCTCGTAGGCGGTATCTGCAGGGGAGAAAGGAACTTTTTTGAGAGCGGAGATAAGGCGTTGTTCGGCATTCACCGACTCAAGATATTCAACAGCACGGCGATGGAAGCACCTTATACCCAGAATGACATCCAAAAGTGCATTCCTGAGATCCTCATCTGCCATAGTGGAAACTCTCTCCTCATAACGGTCGATACCCTCTGCCAAGATACGCTTATAGTTCAGAGCGGAATGATTCCATCCGTCTATGTGGCTGGCATATCTAAGTACTTCTTTACATCCATCAGCATCAAGAAAATTACCGTGTTCCCTGTCGAACTGAGAAAAGATCTCTGCCGCCTCGGGACTTTTACCCTTGAGTTTTTTCTCTCTCACATAATACTGAAGGTAATAAGTCGGAAGAACAGCCCAATCGGAGTTATGCAGCTCGCCGTAAGGATAATAAGGATTTTCTCTTCTGTACTCGGGCATGGGATAGTTTTCAAAAAGACGGCGGTACGCACGGCAAAAGCGTGCGGCGACCGAACCGTTCTCATCCTCAAAAAAGCCTGCGGCAAAGGGTTCGTCTATATCATAAAACAGCTTTGCGGTATCGTTCATTATATTTTTCCTCCTACTGAAGCTGATAAATTCCGCCCCATATTATCTATACTTTTATTTTATATATTCTGGGACAAATTGTCAACATATATAAAAGATCCCTGTCCGGAAAACGACAGGGATCTTTCTTGTATGATAGCCGTGATATCTTATTTTGAAATAAAGCCAATCGGTCAGATCAGTTTATTTCCGCATACGGGACAGAATTTTTCATTGCCACTGCTCTTGCGTCCGCAATTGGAGCAAAAACATTCCGTGGGTTCGGGTTCGGGCTGAACCTTTTCAAGACTGCTTCCGCATTTCATGCAGAATCTATCACCTTTTTCCCCATGGTATCCGCACTGCGGGCAAATAGAATCAGTTTCTTCCTCCTGATCCTCGATATTATTCGGCAACACAGTTGTAAGTTCAGACTCTATTGTTTCCGAAGGATATGGTACAGAAGTCTCCTCGAATGATAAAGCAGCAAATGCACTCTCATTATCCTCAAGAACTGATGTGGACACATCCTCCATAGTGTCAAAATAGACTGTCGGTGTCTCTGCATCATCTTCAAATGATTCTGTCGGTACCTCTATGTCGAAATCAGAATCTGCATTCTGCATTTCTGCCATGAATGGAGGTAGCTGTTGTTCTTCGGCTTCAACCGTAAGTGAATTTACACCGTTCTGAAGGTATGGATAGTACTGTGACGAGGGTACCGTGTATGCGGGACTTTCTTCTCTTGAAACATTTGCATAACTGTAATCGCCCGCCCCAAAGGCTTTTGTCTTCTCTATAGGAGAAGCAGAAGCTCCCTTTCCTGTAAAGTCACGTATAATTGCCACCGTCAGGGGTATCGCAATACATATCACTACAAAGACCCAAAGGAAGGTAATGACCGCTGAAGCATTTTCTTTATACATGTTAACTAAAGGTGAAAACCAATAGCTGTCGGTAACGCGGATAACCGCATTTGACATATCCTTATATACTGAAAGAGTTCCTCCTCTATTAACATGATCCGCAGACCAACTGTAAACTCTGGCAGGTACATCTTCAAGCAAAAACTGTCCATTGTCATCTGTAACAATTGTAAACAATCTTCCTTTGCCATGAGAAATAGATATTCTCTGATTTGCCATAGCCTTTCCGAAATCAACCGGTACAGTTAACTTTTCAACACCCTCTATTTTTTTAATAGAATCAATAATAGCACCGCTTACGTTATCCGCGTTTGAAACGTCGGCAAGCTCGCCTCCTGTATCACCGGAAAGATTTCCGAAGAAATCAAGCGCACCGTCGCTGGCGCCCGTACCGATGGAAAAAACACTTATAAGACTGCTGTCAGCCTCACTTATTACCCTATCATCGGAATTCTCAAAATCTATATTGATATCTGCATTGAAAAGAGCCAAAAGAACCTCATTGTATGTATATTCGGTAAAAGGTTCAGGATCAAGGGGGGGCTCATCACCGATAATGATAACCACCTTCTTCGCCTCAGCTCTCCATGTCAGATCCGCCGCCATCATAAGAGCAGAGAAAACCGTCTCGTTGTCGTCACCGCCGTTGCCCAGTTCAAGACTGTTTATAGCGTAAAGTATACTGTGATCATCCTTTGTGAAATCTGCTTTCAGACTGCAGGAATAGTCTCTGTAGTCTCCCGTTCTTTCACTGAAATCACGGTAGTCTATAAGAGCAACTCGGTAGTTTTCGGTCTTTTGATCGATCTTTTCAAGAATTGCCGCCATGTTGATCTTAGCGTTTTCAATTTCGTCACCCATTGAACCTGTAGTATCTACCACAAAGCAAATGTCAAGTCCAACGGAGGTATTCTCGCGGAGAACCTCATCTACAGAATCGGTTAAGGTATCAAGAGCATTTGCTACAGCTCTCTCCGCATTAAGCATTCCGCTGTAATTTGTACCGTGATAATAACGTCCGACAGAGGAAGCAATAAGTATATCCTTGACCTGAGGGCCGGTAAGATTGGGATTTCCCGCAAACACAAGACCCGCAACACCGGAAACATGAGGTGTTGCCATTGAGGTTCCGGACATTGACTCGTATGCCGGACTTCCTACCACAGTACTGTATATATCGTTACCCGGGGCAACTATATCTACACGGGATCCTTCATTTGAGTAATATGCGTATTCATAAAGAGTTTTATCACCGGTAGACTCCCCGTAATCTATACCAACTGCACCAACAACAATAACTCTTCCTTTTACGGCATCGTCCTCCATCATATTGAGGAAGTTATTATAGAGAGCGAGGGAGCCGCCTTTCTCGCCTCTCCAGCCGAACAGATACTTTATCGATTCCCAAATGGTCATTGAGGTTCTGTAGCCGTAGACCTCACCTTTGTCCTTATAGTAATAGGTACTGTTACTGTTACCTGCCGCTACACAGATAACGAAGTCGCTTTCTCCCCAATACTCTCTGTCTGAAATTATTCTTTTAAGTCCCTTTTCGGTCAATTCTGCCTGCGTTGACAGAATATTTATAGCGTTTTCATTACCGTGGCTGGCGGCAAAACCGATAAGACGGTTGGTATTCTGGCTGATATTTATTACCTGAACGTCTTGGTCTATCAGTGTCTTCAAAGAAAGAAGATAGCTGTATGCCGTACCGTATCGCATTGATATATTTCCGTTTTCTTCGGTATAGACCGCACTGTAGTACAGCTCTCCCTTTCCACCCATAACGCCGGATACACCGGTACTGTTATCCCAGCCGGCATTAATAATACCCGCAACGTGTGTTCCGTGGTCATCTGCAGAAACAGTATTACTGTTTACCGAAAGCCGTCCGGTCTGTCCGTCAATGATCAAGGGGCTTATTCCCCGTATATTCAGGTCGACGTGCTCACTGTCGGGCATAGTGTCTATTATACCGACTCTTACCATACCCAGTCTGTCCAGATATCCCCAGGCACCGGGAGCACTTATTGCCTCCATGCCCCAGTTCTCTCCCCCGGGAACATATACATCCCAAGAGTCGCCGTTCCATGAATCATTAGGGAAAACAGGCTCTACACTTTTTATCTCTCCCTCAGAAACGACCGCATCGTCGCCGTAGGTAGAAACCACACTTATATAAGCATCCTCAACCGCAAGGAAATTTTTGACGTCTTCTACCTTTTTAACAAGCTCGGCATAAGACTTAGCTTCACTGAAGGAAACTCTGTATATCCCGATATCCTCCATAGACCTGTCTATCTCTCCGCCAAGAGATGAGAGGGCTTCCTCTGCGTCTCCGGAATACACACCTGAGCCGATGACCACTATTATCTCATTGTTTACGTATGCAATTCCGTTTTTTTCATTATAGTCTATTCTTTCAGATGCATCGGCTATATCCTTTGGATCGATCTCCTCTGCCGCATCGCTGTTATCAAAGAATGTAGGAAAAAGATAAAATACCCAAGCAGCTAAAAAAGCGACGAACAGAACTGTTAAAACTATAAAAGTTATCAGCAGTTTTTTTAAAGTTTTCATGATCTTCCTCCTTTAGCCGCAGCTACAAGGGCACTGAGAGACATAAACAATACACCTGTCACAATCAGAACGATGCCGCATACAGTAGTATAGTCACTGAATGTACCTGTTAATTTTATAAAAAAGCTGTACCATTCATCGGGGAACAATTCCACTATGTTTTTAGAAAATGCTCCGGCAGACATACCAAGCACCGCCGTTACGGTAAAGGACAGACCGATAAAAAACATAGCTCTGCGCATTCTGTGCATGTTGATCAGCATTATAATCAACATCATCAAAAGCATGAAAAAACATCCTAATGCAGCCAAAATCGGGGAGCTGAACAGTTGTGATATTAAAAGCCATGATAAAAACCCCGAGTAATAAAGTGTAGTACTACTTAACGCGGATATAAAAATTATCATCATGGTAAACAACGAAAAAGCCACCAAAAGAAAGCTCATTATTGAAGATGCGACTACCCTGCCGGCACCCTTTCCTCTGTCAGAGCGATTACTGATAGGCTGATATGACGAATATCCGCTGTTATACTGTCGGGTATCCGCCATCTGTGCGCCATAACCCGATCCATATCCCGTTTGTCCCACACCATAGGGATAACCATAACCGTTACCATTACCTGTGTTCATAAAAACCTCTCAAAGCTGTTATTTTTATTCTGAATAAACCGGGTGACCGTACACTAAACAAGTCACTTTTGATAAATACTTAATGTTCCACTTTATATTATACTCTTAAAGGAAGAAAAAGCAAGTATCTACACGGAATATAGCGGTATCTGTCGACAGTTGTTCATACTGTAAAAATCGGTATAACTGCGTAAAAGCCGAACAAGCCCAAAGGACAAAATCCTTTGGGCTTGTTTTATTAAAATACCTTCATAGCGATAAGAACCTGGAGCACTACAAATGCACCGTAAACAAACAGCAGTGTTACACCCTGCCAACGGTGAAGCTTACCCTTTCTGAATACGGGAAGAGTCATCAGTGCCATTACAAAAACCATAAGCGGTATCTCAATAAGCTGAGAGGTGTTAAAGCCAAAGAGCTTACTGCCCGCGGGGATAACGAAAGGAGAAATGGTAACAGCCGCACCGGACACAAGCACAAGATTAAAGATGTTTGCACCGATGATATTACCAAGAGACAGTGCGCCGTGTCCCTTGAGAAGAGCGGTAACAGCAGTTACAAGCTCGGGAAGTGAGGTGCACAGGGCAACAACAGTAACACCAACTACCTCAGTGGGAATTCCTGCCATGGTAGCAAGAGATACAGACGAGCCTTCAAGCATATCTGCACCTATAGCGATCAGAGCCGCACTGAGCACAAGAACAACAAGATCAACGACCAGTGGCTTACCACCCTCGTCCTCTTCCTCTTCTTCTGCCTGTACGGGATTCTTGAAACCGTTATAAATAGTAGAGGTCATATATACGCCGAATACCACCAGCATTACAATACCGAGCCATCTGTCAAAACGGCCGAATATGTATGCGGCAACCATATAAATTGCGGCAGATATAAAGAAAAATATAACAGGCGTAGCTACCGCCTTGCGGTTAACAGGGGCAGGACGGATAGCAATAGTCAACGCCGCGATCAGAGCAGTGTTACAAATAATAGAGCCTATTGCATTACCGTATGCAATAGCACCGTTATTATTCACAGCGGCGGTAACAGATACCATTACCTCCGGCAATGTAGTACCGATAGATACGACAGTAGCACCGATGATTATCTCCGGCACACGGAAACGCTTTGCTATACCTACAGCACTGTCAACAAACCAGTCTCCGCCTTTGATAAGCAGAAGAACACCTATAACAAATAATGCAAGTGAACCTACAAGACCATCGGTAAGACCGTCATACCAAGCAAAAAATTGTTGGATCATTTTTACACTCCTTAAATTAACTTATAATTTATAATTATATCATAAAAACGGTAAATTACAATCAAAAACAACAATTTTCTCTTTTGAAAAGCAAACGCAACTCCTGTTTTCTCCATTGGCTTAATGCTTAATTATTTTAAGGGTAGAGGAGTTTTGCATATTAAAACGTAATTTTTCCATTTGTGTACCTTTACCGCCCTATCGCAGCCACCAGGGGGCTTTTATTCAAGGACTTGAACCCTGAAAATTTCGTCGCTGCGCTCCTTGAATTTCCTTATATCCTATCAATATATGACTCCCATCGTAATATTTTGTGGTTACACAAAATATTACAGGGGACGACTACTGTTACAAATAAATTATCCTGAATTGTATTCGTCCCCATCCTTCATCCGCACCATAGAAAAAGCACCCTAAAAGGGTGCCTTCCATAAAGCAGATTTTACCTGCCGATAGAAAATCATCTTCGTAGGGGCGTTCTGTGAACGCCCGCGGGCGAACGCAGTTCGCCCCTACGGAAAAGGACAGAGAATGTGAAATTTCTCTGTCCTTTTTTTACACGTCTTGCTTGCAAGGTATAGTGTGTTACA
>JAFYMF010000036.1 GCA_017556745.1 Clostridia bacterium | reverse complement strand
TGCCGGTAGCGGGGTGTCGATTGGGTTCGACCCCTCGCGTGGCATACGAGGCACAAACAAAAAACGAGCTCATCGAGCTCGTCTTTTCTTTGTGGTGCCGGTAGCGGGGTGTCGATTGGGTTCGACCCCTCGCGTAGCATACAAGGCACAAACAAAAAACGAGCTCATCGAGCTCGTCTTTTCTTTGTGGTGCCGGTAGCGGGGTGTCGAACCCGCACGGTATCGCTACCACTGGATTTTGAGTTTTGTAGGACATAGTACCGTTAGTGCCATATAAAGGTACTTGGAGGTCGATAAAGGACACGCCAAGTAAGCTCCGTACTCTAATACAATGATTTCGATTCGCGAAAATTACAAGCCCTTTTATAGAAGGAGGTGATTTTCGTGAAAGATCTCATTAATGTGAGTATTGATAAACTCACCGTTATGGTAAGGGAACTTATAAAAACAGAAAGGAGTTTTCGGTGTGAGATAACGAACCTATCATTAAAACGAAATATATAATTGACTGATTGTAACTAAGCATAATTAAATAAGTTTCAATTATACTTGACTATTTTGAGATGATACTGTAATATGTACCCATATATCACTTTTCAATTTCAAAAACTGAAAAACGTAATCAAAGGAGTATAAATTGTATGAAAAAGATCATTCCATTTCTTTTACTTGTCTCTTTTTCTCTCGTTGTACTATATAGCTGTAGTAACAATACCGATCAAGAGCCAGAAAGAATACGCGGAGAAGAAACACCGGTCACACATTTCGAATATACCGAGAAAAAAGACGGTACTATTGCCATAACCAAAAACGTCGCCGGGGATGATAGTATAGTTATCCCGAGTAAAATTGACGGTAAAAAGGTAACTGAGATAGCTGACCGTGCTTTTTACGGACATAACTGGGTGGTTTCCGTTGATATTCCGGATACAGTTACAGTCATTGGTAACTATGCATTTTACAGATGTATAAAGCTTAAAACAGTGGTGCTGCCCAAAAATCTTGAAGTAATAAAGGATGGTGCCTTTGTTGAGTGCGAGATGCTTTCCGATGTAACTCTTCCGAACACATTAAATGTTTTGGGAATGAGTGCTTTCGCAAAAACCGGTATTAAAACCGTTACTCTTGAAGAGGGGCTGGATGATATAGGCGTGGGCGCATTTTTGGGAACTCAATTAAAAGAGATTGTTTTACCGAGCAGTATAAAAACAGTAGGACAAATGGCGTTTGCTAACTGTCCGGAACTTGAGTCTGTGACTCTTAATGAAGGTCTTGTCACAATCGGATATGAGGCCTTTGCATTAAATCCCAAGATAACTGAAATTATTATTCCCAAATCGGTAGAGCAGGTTTATGATAACTCCTTCAAAAACTCCCCGAACTTAAAGAAAATTAAGTTTGAGGGAAACGCTCCGGAAGGATTCTACTCCGAGGAGAGGCTCGGCCTTGATGAGATGAATTTCACTGTATACTATCACGAGGGCGCAGAAGGCTTCACTTCTCCCGAATGGAACGGATATCCTACAGAGATCTGGTGATAAAAGCCTGCAGTGTTATTATAACAGGAGAGTGAAATCATGAAAAAAACTGCTATATTGGCTTTAATGTCCGTTCTTTGCCTCTCGATACTTTACGGCTGTAGCGATACCAACAGACAAGCAGATCCAATATCCGATTTTACCTATAGACAGAACGAAGACGGTAACATTATTATTGAAGATTATTTAGGTGACAAAACAAAGGTAGTTGTTCCCGAGAAGATCAACGGAAGAAAGGTAGTCGAAATAGGGTCTTTCGCTTTCGGTGAAGACGAAAAGAATATGGTCTATGGACCACAGATTACTTATATAGATATTCCGAAAACGGTTAAAGTTATCGGCGAGTATGCCTTTGACGACTGCAGAAAACTTAAAACAGTTATTATCCCCGAAGGGGTCGAGATAATCGGCAGTGGTGCATTCGGTGGGTGCATAGAGCTTGAAAGTATAGAGATACCTAAAACCGTTAAAGAAATACGAGACAAAGCCTTTTTCGAGTGTGAATCATTTAAGAAGGCATATATGTCTGCATCTGTAAAATACGGAGAATTTGTTTTTTCATATTCGAGTGTTGAATCAGTTGAAATTGAAGAGGGTGTTACGGTTATTCCCGCAGGTACTTTTTCTAACACAAAAATAAAGGACGTTACTCTTCCGAAATCGGTTGAAATTATAGAACCATCTGCATTTTACGGTTGTGATGAATTAATTTCCGTAAATTTAACCCAAGGGCTGAAAGAGATCTGTCAAAGTGTTTTTGTCCGCTGCTCGAAGTTAACGGAAATTATCATTCCGGAAACTGTTACTGAGCTTGGAGAGGATGCATTTTGGGAATGTGAAAATCTAAAAGGCGTAAAGTTTGAAGGAAAAGCACCGGTGCTTTCGGAAGCGCAGTTGAATGAAGACAGTAAAACCTATTATACTGTATACTACCACGAGGGTGTAGAGGGTTTTACCTTACCCGAATGGTGCGGATATCCCTGTAAAACTTGGTAATATTATTGTTGTTTTAAATTCATATTTACTTGACACACAAGTCTAAACTTAGTATAGAAGTTTTTTCTTTTCCAAACCACAAATACAATGATTGCGAAATATTCAAAAATAATATCGTTCTCAAGTTACTCAAGAATCTTTTTCTTTTTATTAAATAAAAAAATTTTATTTTGCTGCAACTTTTTCCATCACTTTTCTGTTATATATTGTAAGGGAACTTATTAAAAACAGAAAGAAGTTTTTAGTGCGAGACAATGAACCTATCATCAAAACAAAAAAATAATTGAAAGATTGTAATCAATTATAATCGAACAAGGTAAAGTTATACTTGACTTTACAGTAACAGTATAATACTACATAAGCGTTATATCAATGTAAAAGTACCTTTCATACTCCCATCTAAAAACACATCAAATGTTTTTGGGAATATAGTCCAAGCATCGAGTTAACTGTTTATCAAACGGAGGAAAAAATGAAAAAAACATTATCTGCTTTCTTTGCTCTTATCACTTTACTGTCCTGCATTGCAGGATGTACGGATAATTCGTCCCTGAAAGATACCACAGTACCGGATACAACCGAAAAAGCGGAAACAACCGATTTCGCAGATACTACAGACGGTGTAACCGATACAGAGGAAACTACTGTTGATATATCGGATGATACAATTGCGTCCTCGAATATAGTTATACCTTCGGATATAGTTGTACCTTCGGATATAGTTGTACCTTCGGACATGGTTTTATCCGAGGATTACAGTATAAATCCCCACGGTGGGTATTGCTTTTTTTCTAGGGACAATTCACTGCACGCATTTGCATACTCGGTGTACAAAATGGAAATATCTTATGAAGAATTTTGGTCTGTTCCCGATGTAAGAGAATATATTGCGAAGACACTTTCCGTTATGGCAGGGACTGAGGTTTCCCCGGAATCCTTTGAAGCATATCTTATTAATCCCGGAGCTATGTATCCGGCAACGATCGTTATACCTGTGTGTGACGAGTATAATCTTGTGATACCATTTGCGATAAATCAAGATGCTAATTTTGTTTATGATGCGCCGCATAAGCTTTACGGAAAATATGAAGATAACAAATTTATAAAAGTAAGCTGTTCTACTGGACATAAGGCTGTCAACGGAAATGAAATTGAGAGAACTATCAGTCAGTCAAAAGGTATAGATTTTGACAAGGTTCTTTACAGAGAGCTTTCAATGTCAGAAGCAGAAAAAAAGATAACTGTTCCGCTGATATCCGATACTGATATTCACGTTGCTGTTCTCAAAATAGAGGACGATCTGACCTATTCCCTTGAGTCTTATAAAAAGATCTATCCTGAGACACTCTCTGCCTATGATTTTTTTGTTACATACAGATCCTTTGGATTTAAGCCTACCGATCTTATCGGTAACGACTACGGTATACCCCTTTCACCGGAGAGTGAGATCCTCAGAGTATTCGGTACACTTGAAGTACTTGAGACAATGGATGTGTCCTCTGAATTTCCGGATTATCCCTATACCGAGGGGGGATTAGCAATAAGAACTCAAGCGAAATTTGACGTTGACCCTCCCGGAATATCTGTACATTTTAGACTGAAAAACAAGTTAACGGGTGAATATATAACAAAAGAGGACATAGAGTCGGATATTACCATCTATGACTTTGAGTGGGTACTTGATAAAGTAGATTATTCGAAATAGTATTTATAATTCATCGGGTCTACAAATTCGCCTTCGCTATAATATGTCCCATGTTGAAACTCAAATTCACTACATTTGATACTCAAGTGTAGATGTGTACCATCGGGTGAACTACTTATATAATAACCGGTATTACCCATATATCCTATGATTTGTCCCTTAGTAACATTTCCCGATGTCACTGTTACTCTATCCATGTGCATGTACATAGACCTCATGTAATAATCGGTTTCTGTCTGTTCCGGAGAATGTTTTATGAACAAACATACTCCATAACTCCAATAATCATTATCTTCTTCAAGACCGATCCACGGAAAAAATCGTTCTATTGTGCCATCAGCAATAGCATATATTGGTTCCAGTTTCTCTTGAGCATTTACTGTAATCAGTATGATATCAATTCCATCATGATCTAGATACCGAGGATCTTTAAATCCGCAAGATATAGTTCTGGAATCGGTAGGCCATCTGAACTTAATATTAACATATTCGGTTAGATATTTTTCGGGATCAATAAGATTAAGTGAAGCAAGTGATACACCGGTTACGCCCGGACGCATCGTGTTATTTGACCCTACGGCCAGAGCAAAATGAAGATGTGGAACATCTGCATCTCCGGTTTTTCCTACATATCCGATAAGCTGTCCTTTTTCAACAAAAGTACCTATTTCCAGATTACGAATGCTGCTTAAATGCATGTAAATACTTGTTGCATAAAGACCGGATTCTATCGTTATATCCGGATTATGATGATTAATCGCTATACAAATTCCTTTGCTGTCACCGTTATCCACATCCTGTTTATAGGAAATAACTCCGTTTGCAAAAGCATATACTTCATCTCCTTCATTTGCAACAATGTCAATACCACTATGATCTGCTGAATATTCTTCACGTATTTTTCTCGATTCATTCGGATAAGTATAATCCTCACCTGAAATTGCTTCATACGGAGTAATCTCAGTAAACTGCCAAAGCTGAGCATTAGAACCATTTGCCGTATCCCAATATGTATCAGCTCCGTTATACGTGCCGTCTGCAGTCAAATAATATGAAGTGCTTCGGTGCTGAATCTTATAGTAACTACCGGTCTTTATGATATTCATAAATGAATTACTTTCATTACCTGATATAACCTGAAGTTCACATTTGTTACCACAATCACAATCACAATCGCAAGAAATGTTTGGACTATATCTATAGTTTATAACAAACCGTATTACTGCATTATTAGACAAAGTACTGACGTCCCACCACTGTTCATTGGTATCACTCTCTGAACAAAGAACCACACTCTCTCCCGAGGAAACAGCAGTTCCGTTCGGTATATTAACGTGAAGATATTTGTTTGTTGCTACATTTTTTATCTTATAAATACTCATAATTAAAAATCCTTTCTTTTTGTTGTTGAATGCGTTCGAATAATAAAAGAGAAAAAAGCAACTAAATAGTAAGGATTAAATATATTTTTTCAGCAGATTATTATTAAACCTTCGAAATCAACATCATTTCTATGCTGTTCAGAAACATTTTTAATTTTAATAAAAAATTTTTATTTTACTGTAACTTATTCATGTGTTTTTCTGTTAGTATATAGTGTAAAAAGGATTATTATACAGAAAGGAGTTTTTACATGACAATATTTGATATTTGTCATACAAAGTATGTACTTAGTTGAATACATTTTTATTTAAATGTTATCTAAATTTTTTATCATTGGAGGAACTGTAATGTTAAAGAAAAAACATATTATTAACATTATTGTAACGATTGTATTATTAATTCCATTAGTTGCTTTATATTTATTTGTAACTCAAAACACACGTCTTCTTAATAATATGGTTAATGAAATGAAATCGTTGATAGCAGATTACGAAAAAATAGAGTTAGTAGAAACAAAATCAGTCTACGGAAAGTTAAACGGTAATGGTAACGGAATAGACTTTTTTGGTGCAGCTCTTATAAGATCAGATTCTGAGGAGGCCATTAATGAACTTGTTTCTAATCTACAAGAAAAGTATGAGACTGTAGAATATTCCCCTCAGAATGGGAATGCGGTAGTGTCAAAATATCTTGAACACAGAAAATTATCATTTAATCATAGTTTTGACTCTTCAGATAAATCTAAATATTATACTGTGTATTTTTTCACCCATCACAAAAATGCAAATTATATGGATCCTTGGGGACATTAACAACAAAGGTTAATTTATCTTCGTTGTAAGTTATTTCTTTAACTATTTAACAAGTAGAGTCTATTCAAAGTTTATAATAAGTTATTTTCCCTATGGATTTATGTTTATAACTTCACAAAAACACCTCCGTTTGCTTTCAGATTTAACTAACAAGTTATTCTGATCATATCACAATCGGAGGTTTTTGTTTTACTTTTTATTATATTATTAAAATTACGCTTTGATATTGCAAATTAAATTCATAAACATATTTTGTTATAATGTAACTAATTTAATCAGTTTTTCTATTAATAATATTATTAATTAATAATTGTATTCATCAAAGATCAAAAAATATTTAAAGCACTTATTTCCATATTCTTCTGCCTCATCACCATTACCATTATATCTAGAAATAATAGTTTTAGTGTCCATAGAACTTAAATCAAAGAAGTTTTCATATGGTATTGTATCCGAATACTCATACTGACAATCCAAAATAACTAACGCACAGCAATTTAGGTTATACAAAACGTTAGTATTTAAGTTTTGCCAAACTTCCCATACATCCTGCCATACATTAGGATCATATTCACGAGGCAATGTTAAAAAGCCTCTTCTATGTGCATTATTAAGTGCTTTTATTGCTGTTCGAGCAAATATTTGAGCCACGCCGGTACTTGTATCATCCCACAAAACAGATGGTATAGCAGCAATGCCTTCTTTCCATGTATAATAAGATATGACCCAATTATCAATAGCATCATCAGTTGGACTATACGACCAAATCTCTCTGAACAAAATTGCCTGCATATATTCTTTGGGTATTCTATAAATATTACAGTAATGAGTTATAATAGCATCATAATTCAAAACCATATTTGCTGCTTCCGATACAGTATACAGGTACAAGACCGACCCTCCTGTAAACAGACCTGTTCCTTCAAGTGTTTCTAGCCGTGAAACTATTGTACTATAATCATCCAGATTGATTAGTGAGTTCTTAACAAAGACTTCAAAACTCTTAACTTTATTGGTAACCTTATGAGTTGCAGTAATAATAATTACCCCTCGCCTTAAGGCTGTTATTTTTCCTGAATTGATAGATACCTTATCAGAATCCGATACTACATAATCAAAATCCGAAGGATTAGACCACAAAGCATTAGAGGGGTCTTTTAGTATTGAAATAGAATATGTCTGTCCCACCTCCATCTCTATGTCAGGAAAGCTAAAAGAATTCGAAAGTTCACTATAAGTAGAACCTGAAGAATAGCCATACTCTTCTTTAATGATTACTCTCCATACTCTATAGTAATATACATCTGTACCTGCTTCTCCGGTACTTACAGACATTACTACTCCACCATTATTATTAGTACAAAGGTACATGGAGTTATCCATATTTCTGATAAGTACTCCACCACCATTTGCGACTATGATATCCCACCTACAGTTGTCAGGAATATCATCCTCATCTGCGTCAAAAAGTGAAATGCTATTTGATTCATCCGCACAAAGATAATATGCGGAACTATATACTGTTTTAATGACATAGTAGTCGTCAATTTTTTCAAATTTCCATCTTATACTATTTCCAAGAGATGCAATGGTACCTGAAATCGTATCCACACTTTCAGAATTTATATGAAGATATTTACCATGTTTTTTGTTATTAATATAATATGTACCTACTTCAAAAGGATCATTATCAATCGTCGTTGTTCCCATACTATATGAGTAGTATTCATATGAAGTAGATTCGGCTTCAGAGTCAATTTCTGAAAGAGGCATTACAGATGCGGTAACTACAGCAGGTTCTTCTTCATCCTCTGCGGAAATAACTACAATGTTATCTTTGCTGATACCTATTGCTGCAACACCGTTATTGGCTGCCTTCTGGGCCTCTTCTGCTGTACATGCCCGCCAGCCCATATAATCATCGGTACTGATAGCATCATAAACTTCTGTCATAGTACCGTTGGGGAGTGCAACTCCCATATTATTGAAAATTTCTCTCGCTGTAGTAAGAGAATCGCTATTATTTACTGTATTATCATTTTCGAGTGTTTTATTAATTATATTGTTATACTGTTTTTTGTCCATTATTTTATGTTTCTCCTTCCCAAAAATAATTTAATATATCTTCGTTACGTGCATAAACGTCATCGGTAAAAATACTGTCAAAAGTAGTTGTACCGTTCATCCAAAGATGGATGTCCTCAGGCTCAAGAGCTGAAGGACAATACGGACTCCAATCTTTAGGTGTACTGTCAAGCTTAGGTTCAGTGGCGCAATATACAGTGCCAAAATTATTCACGTCACGCGTTGCCTGTATAAAGTGACTGCACTGGCGGTCAAAATTAAAGTTTAGTGACGAATCGGTATTTCCAATAAACCCCGGTATATATCCGCTTGACTCGATATACGCCGCAAAACTGATCATCCAGTTATGATTTACACTCCAGTGCGGTCTGATATCTGCAAATATTGCGATACCCTGTTCCTCGGGGACAGATGTCTCGCGGACTGCTTTTACCGCTCTCTCAGCATCGCTAACACCGCTTGTACCGGAAACCCCGACCTCGGTAAGCTCTCTGAATACAAGAGCTATCTTGCACCTCTTATTTCTGAGAAAATCTATTTCATTATCAGTGAGCTTACATTCCCCGCCAAGCGTTCTCATACAAAATTCCGGGAATCCCTTCTGCCGCATTATCCAATCATAGAGTGTATATCCGTTTTTCAGCCTTTTGTTTATAGGGATGGCTGAATTAACTCCGAAAATCATTATTAATTGTTTCCTTCCTTGCCTCGGTTGAGATTTTTTAGATCAAAACAATAGTTTGTACTTATAGCTAAAGAGAACCGGGCACATACATAATTTCACCTTCTTTCTGTTTTGTTTCACCTATAAAAGAATAAATATTAAACTAATTGTAAGGGTAAAAACTAATTTATTATTCTTTTTCTCGTTTAATTAGCAACTGAACCCTCGATACATATTTAATTATGACATTAATTATCGTGTAAATAATTTTCATTATAAAAAGCCAAGGTCAATTCATTGAATCGACCTTGGCTTTGAGGCGTATATAGCAATTCACGATTTGTTAATGCTATGACTCAGATTTCAGGTTTTAATTTATCTATCTTGTTACATTTGTAGTGTAGTTATTTATAATTAATCTTTGAGCAGTGGAAATATATAAACTAAATTTACATCAACCATTTTTAATTTAATAAGATAATCTGCTTTTTATTTTCTTTAAACAAAAAAATCCGCGCCTGTTCTTATTGATTACTAAAAGGTGACAAAAAACAGTAGAACAACGTATTAGACCCAAATATTTACATATCTCGTTAGTTAATTTATTCAAAGCGTTATAAAAC
This sequence comes from Clostridia bacterium, assembly GCA_017556745.1. Taxonomy (GTDB): domain Bacteria; phylum Bacillota; class Clostridia; order Oscillospirales; family CAG-272; genus RGIG2161. The sequence goes on along the minus strand of JAFYMF010000036.1, from coordinate 2,901 downwards.
TTCTAAACAAACACATTTCAAGTAACACTCGCTACTACTTTAATATTTGAATAGTTTTAAATATGTTACCATTGTCCTTTTCATAAATCAAAAAGTCCAATTTCTTTGAATCTCTCTCACAAATCTCACACGAAATATACTTTGAATACCGAGTCAAAAGCATTACTTTAAAAGTTTCAACTGAATCGCCGGGTAAATATATACACCCTTTACGTTTTTTGATGAACTTTTTTATATCCTTTTCGATGTGTATTTTCCAATCCGATGATTTGGAAAAGAAAGACTTAATAATCTCCAGATCATCTTTTATACCCTGTTTTACAGATCTATGTGTTTTTTGTTTTTTTATTATTAGTTTTCTGCCGAAAGAAAAATAATTTACGGTACATATAACACAGTAAACAGCTAGAATTATAATATTGACAAAATACATAATGGCAGGAAATACATAATTAAAACCGGTAAATATTCCAACAATAAAGTTAATAAATATTCTGATAAAACAAAAATATACAACCAGATAACGTAAATATTCATTTATCGGAACAGGGTGCTTTTTTAATCCGAAATGTTTTATTATGACCATTGGAGGGGTCTTGTCATATTTAGAACTCAATACATACTGTTCAACATATTTATGATATTGTTTCGCTCCTCTACGCCCCAATAAGTATGTAAATATCGGTTCTATATATAGTACCCACATAGTTCCCTCTCAAAGTTGTATTTTATTTTCTACTACTCGTTTTGGATTTCTCATTTTCAAACGTCGAATTAATAACATCTGAAACTTTATCATGTATAATATCATTCTTGTCAGGAATAACTTCTTTCAAAATCGGTTCAACAATAACAATGTCTGCAAGTTGTTTGTCTATAGATTTAATTCGACTAGAAGAAATTTTATCATTATCTCGTCTTTTTTCACGCTTCCTCTTCTTCCACAAATCACTAATATGATCGTCTAATTGATTTTTATAATTTGCTCCTGGCCCATCAACATAAGAAAAGATAGCATCAACTGTCACATTTAATCCGACTTTTACATAATTAACATCATTTAACCACGCCATACCTTCCTTGTTTTCTGCATATATATACTCTTCTGTCATTTGTCTTCCCATACTAATAGCAGCATCAAAGGCAACCTTACCTCCAATACATAGTGGGCTTGCGGCAACCACGCCACTGCAAAATCCCCAAAACATATCGGATGCAACCTCATCCCAGTTAATTTCACCTTTATCAACAGACTGCTCTACAATCGAACTACCTCCTTCTATTATAGCACAAACCAATCCACCTATTGCCATAATACCAAGAGTAAGCAAAATACCAAGTCCATATGGGTCAATATTTGTTACAGGGTTACCGTTAGCATAAGCATAACGATTGAGAGTCACAGCGTTGGAAATATATCCAGAGATAATATCCGCATTAACGAATCTGCAAAGCTCGGGGGAGTAGTATCGTGCTCTCATATATACAAGACCGTTTGTGTCGGAAACGACTCCGTCACGGCCATTATACATGAATATCGCATCGGTAGTACCTGTCCTGTCGGTAAGCTTACCGTAAGTATCGTATGCAAAGGTATCGGTAACGGTACCACTTGCATTGGTAATGGCAACGGTACTGCCGCGATAATCGAAGTGGTAGGTCCTAAACGAGTTTGACGACTCCTCGCCAATAAGTCCAATACCGTATACGTACTTGGTAATGGTACTGCCCTTGGTTCTCACAAGCAGTCGGCTAAGCCTACAGTTTGTATCGTATGCATAAGTCTCGGTTATTCCGCCGTGAACATTACGAATACGAACGTCCTCTACGTTATAAGTATAGCTGTTATCGCCGCAGGATATAAGTCGGTTGCCGGAATCATATACAAGACTGTTTGATCTACCGTCGAAATAAGCCGAGGTCATATTACCGTCGAGATCATAACTTACCGAGGTTTCATTATACGAATCCAGACGGTTTCCGCTATCATAGTCAAAGCTGTTTTCCTCGGCGTTTACCTCGCTGGCGGTTATATTACCCGCTGCATCATAAGTGTAGGTATCCTCGGTACCGGAATTTGTTGTAAGGTTCTCAGTTACCTTTCTTACTACTCTTGAAAGGCTATCATAAATATAACACAAACATGTGTTTTTTGCAAGATTCTTCTCCGTAAGTACTCTGCCCAGCACGTCATATGTATACTCAAATAACGGTATTATTCGAAGAACGTTCTACAGTAGAGGTTATTCTCTGGGCATTGTCGTATACCGTAACAGTAGTACTACCATCAGGCTTTACCACTCCGGTAATATGATTATTTACATCGTAGGTATATGTGGTAGTTCTGCCCGCCCAGTCTCTCACAGACACAAGATTGTTATTTGCGTCGTAAGTATAGTTAACACTGGTACTATCGGGATAGGTGATCTTTGTAATATTGCCTACTGCATCATATTCATAGCATATAACGTTGCCGAGAGTATCTATACACTGAGTTATACTCAAACGGTGTTTCGCTTAAAGAAATCCAAGAGTGGTTAGGTCACAGTGATATTTCTACTACATCTAACATTTACACTCACTTGGACTTCTCATCAAAAGTTGCATCTGCAAATGCAATTATGGGTATTTATCCCGTCTAAAACATCAAATGTCCCTCCGGTATCCCTCCTAAAACAGTGAAAAATTAATATGTGCGGTAATAATTTGCTCATATCACATAAATTTCGAAGTTGTTTTTACAAATCAAAAAAGCCCGGAAACACCTATAAACAAAGCATTTTCGGGCAATTACCATTGTGGTGCCGGTAGCGGGGTGTCGATTGGGTTCGACCCCTCGCGTGGCATACGAGGCACAAACAAAAAACGAGCTCATCGAGCTCGTCTTTTCTTTGTGGTGCC
>JAFYMF010000035.1 GCA_017556745.1 Clostridia bacterium | reverse complement strand
CCGAGTGCAGGATGTGACGATCAGCTACAACTATATCGGCATACTCCCCGCCAATTTACTCTATGACGTTATGAACGGAAAAGCGGCATGATCACTCATGCCGCCTTCCCGAAAACATTATTATACTGTTTTATTGGACCGCCCCCAACCGCGGATCTTTTTGTTACTTATCTTATTTATCTTTCAAGTAGTAATTGAGAGCATCCTTGATATGCAGATCCCACCATTTCCAGGAATGGTTACCCTCGGAATACTCAAAAAGGTGCTTAACATCAAGCTCGTCAAAAAGCCCCGACAGCTTTTTGTTTACACCGAGAAGAGAATCCTCGGTACCACACCACATGTAGATCTCGGGGAATGTCTTACCGTCATCATGATTTCTCTTTGTTAAGGCAAAAAGATCATGCTTTGACCCTGCAAGCTCACGTGCATCTGTAAGATCAAAACCGAATATACTGCGCCACTCATTCAGGTCGTACGGTCTGTTCTCTCGTGTTATATCAACCGAAGCGGAAAGTGCACCGCAGAATCCATATCTTTCGGGATATGTAAGTGCTATCTTGAGCGCACCGTATCCACCCATTGACAGACCCGCTACCATATTGTCCTCTCTATTCGGACTTAAAGCAGAAAAATGCTTACGGCAAACTGTCGGAAGCTCATCGGTTATGTAAGTAAAATAGTTTTTCCCATAGGCAGTATCGGTATACCAACATCTGTCTGAGGTAGGCATTATCACTGCTATACCATGGGAATCCGCATACCGCTCAATAGATGTTTTGTGTATCCACGTATTCTGATCATCAGAAAGACCGTGAAGTAACCACAGGGTCTTGACGGTTTCATTTGCGTTATCGGGGATAATTATATTTACAGTCGTTTTTTGTTTCAATTCTTTTGAATAAAAGTTCATGTTAAATACAGCCATTTGTCTTCTCCTCTCGTTTACTTTTTTAGTATATCACAAAACACAAATATTGTAAATGGCCTTTATTACCGTAATCTTTTTCATAGCGTAATTTTAAAAAATATATCAAAAAAACATCTTCAGCTGATGGTTTTTCTCTCTTAATCTGTCTGTTTTTCATTAATATCACATAAACTCTTTCTTTTACATATTGACTATTTGGGCTTAATAAGGTATAATATAAAATTGAATAAAAATGATTTTTTATGCCTTATTGGCTCGAAAACATGTCCACAATGGGCAAAAGGAAGGTAAAAATGAGTTCTAAAACACTACTTTATATCGGCAAACGTCTCATATTATGTATGCTGACAATATGGGTTGTTATCACAGTAACTTTCTTTGTCATGCACGCAGTTCCCGGTGATCCATTCACAAGCGAAAAAGCATTGCCGGAAGCAGCTAAGGCACGTCTTGAAGAGAAATTCGGTCTGGACAGGCCTCTGCATGAGCAATATCTGAATTATCTCAAGGATGTCACAACCAAGTTTGACTTCGGTCCTTCCCTTAAAAAGGATGGTATGATGGTTCAGGATATTATCTTAAACGGACTCAAGACATCAGCTAAGCTCGGCGTTATCGCCGCGGCAATCGCAGTTGTGGTGGGTGTCGTGCTCGGATCGGTTGCAGCACTCAGAAGAAACAAATTCATTGACCGTGCAATCATGGTCATAACCACCGCGTTTGTCTCGATACCGTCGTTTATTATGGGTACGTTGTTACTATACATATTTGCCGTTTCTTTTAACCTGGTACCGGCAAACGGCGCATCAGCTCAGGGCTTGATACTTCCCGTTATCACCCTGTCTCTCAGTCCTATGGCGCACATTACCCGTCTTACACGCTCGTCAATGCTTGACGTTCTCGGTCAGGACTACATCCGTACCGCAAAGGCTAAGGGTGTTTCCGGCGTGAAAATCATCTTCGGTCACGCTCTCAAGAACTCTCTTATCCCTGTTATTACTTATCTTGGTCCCATGCTTGCATACATCGTAACCGGTTCTCTTGTCATTGAGCAGATATTCGCTGTTCCCGGTATCGGACGTTCATTTGTAAGCAGTATCACCAACCGTGACTATACACTTATTATGGGTACAACCATCGTCCTTGCAACCTTCATCGTTGTTATGAACCTCATCGGTGACATCATGTACAAGGTCGTTGACCCCCGTATTAATTTGGAGTAAGGAAGGAGAGAGAATTTTGAAAAAGAATATTTTTAGTATGCAGCTTGATGTAGATTCTTTCCTGCCTGCTACAGACAAAGAAAAAGAATATATGGTGCAGATGCGTCCCGCATCCACCTTCTTTAAGGACGGTGTAAAGCGTCTTCTTAAAAACAAGGTCGCTACCGTCAGTTTCTTCATAATTGTATTCATAGTTTTGGCCTCCATTTTTCTTCCCATGGTATGGCCTTACGGCTATGACCAGCAGCTTGGTAACTCTCTGTACGGTGTTGATGCTTCTTTCAACAACCTGGCTCCGTTTGAATACGGTGAAACCGAGCAAGCGCTCCGTGATGAAGGCGAATTCGTATTCCCACACCTTTTCGGTACAGACTCACATGGCCGTGACTATTTCATACGTATAGTTTACGGAACAAGAATTTCTCTTATCGTTGGATTTTTTGCCAGCATCATCGTTCTTGCCATCGGAATGCTCGTCGGTGCTGTCGCAGGTTACTGCGGCGGTAAAGTCGACCTTGTGATCATGAGAATCGTTGATATCATCTATTCACTTCCCGACATGCTTATGGTCATATTACTTGCCGCCGTCATGAAGCAAATCTTAGGTCCGATAATCAGCGGAACAATTCTTGCAGATCTTGGCAGTAACATGATCAGCTTGTTTATTGTTTTCGCGCTTCTCTACTGGGTATCTATGTCCCGTCTTATCCGCGGTCAGATCCTCTCTCTCCGCGAGCAGGAGTATGTACTCTCTGCCCAAGCATCCGGTGCTAAGAGTACCTGGATCATCAGAAAGCACCTTATTCCCAACTGTATCAGTGTAATAATTATCTCTACCGCACTGCAGATCCCCAGCGCAATATTTACTGAGAGTTATCTTTCTTTCCTCGGTCTTGGTGTTAATGCTCCCATGCCTTCTCTCGGTTCTCTTGCATCTGATGCTCTCAACGGTATTTCAACTTATCCACACCGTTTGTTCATTCCCGCTCTCGTTATTTCGTTGATCGTTCTTTCACTTAATCTGTTCGGTGACGGCCTTCGTGATGCGTTTGACCCGAAGCTGAATAACTAAAGGAGGACGCAACAATGGCTTTACTTGAAGTAAAAAACTTACGCACCTCGTTCTTCACCGATGCCGGTGAAGTTAAGGCAGTAAACGGAATCTCATTTTCTCTCGACCACGGAAAGGTTCTTGGTATCGTTGGCGAGTCCGGTTCCGGTAAATCTGTAACTGCTTATTCTATCATGCAGATCCTTGCAGGAACTGCAAAGATCCACCCTGATTCATCAATTAAGCTTAACGGTCAGGAGCTTGTCGGTTCCGGAGAAAAGGTAATGAAGACCGTCAGAGGCAACAAGGTCTCTATCATTTTCCAGGATCCTATGACCTCTCTTAACCCCACTTACACCATCGGCCATCAGCTGATGGAGGCTATTATGCTTCACACTCCCCGTAATAAGGCTCAGGCGAGAGAAAGAGCTATTGAAATGCTCCGTCTTGTAAACATCAACGAGCCCGAGAAGCGTATGAAGCAGTATCCCTTTGAATTTTCAGGCGGTATGCGTCAGCGTATCGTTATTGCAATGGCTCTTGCCTGCGAGCCGGATATTCTTATCGCAGACGAGCCCACTACCGCTCTTGACGTAACTATTCAGGCTCAGATCCTTGAGCTCATGAACTCCCTCCAGAAAGAGCTTGGAATGGCGATAATCATGATCACTCACGACCTTGGTGTAGTTGCACAGATGTGTGACGAGGTTATCGTTATGTACGCAGGTTCTATCTGCGAGCAGGGAACGGCAGACGAGATATTCTATAACCCCGCACATGAATACACCAAAGGTCTGCTTCGTTCTATCCCCACTGCAAATTCCACAAAGGAAAAGCTTGAACCCATCACAGGTACACCTATTGACCTTTTGAATATGCCTGCAGGTTGTCCTTTTGCTCCACGATGCAATGCGGCAATGAAGGTTTGTCTTAACCACCGTGCAGAGCCTAAGGATATTAACGAAAATCACCGTGCAGCGTGCTGGATGAATACAAAAAAGGACTTTGAGGCAGGTAATCTTGTCCTCGACAACAATAATGATGCAAAAGCAGAAGGAGGAGAAGACGATGAGTGATATCGAAAAGAAGATCGATCCGAAAGAAACTCCTCTTATAGAAGTAAAGGATCTCAAGCAGTATTTTAATATCAGCATGGGTCTTTTCAAGTCAAAGCCGCTCAAGGCGGTTGACGGCGTTTCCTTCTATATTAACAAGGGTGAGACCCTCGGACTTGTTGGTGAGTCCGGTTGCGGCAAGACTACCGTTGGCCGTACTCTTATTAATATTTACAAGCCTACCGCAGGTGAGATTTTCTTCAACGGCAAGAAAATCGTTACCAAAAAGGATATAAGTGAATTCCGCAAAAAGGCAACCATGGTATTCCAGGACCCCTACTCTTCCCTCAACCCGCGTATGACCGTGGCCGATATCATTGCGGAGCCAATGAATATTCACAAAATGTATCCAAACGAGAGCGAAAAGCGTGAAAAGGTCCTTGCGCTCATGGAACATGTCGGACTTAACAGTGAGCATGCATCCCGTTACGCACACGAGTTCTCCGGTGGTCAGCGTCAGCGAATCGGTATTGCGAGAGCTCTTGCTGTCAACCCCGACTTTATCATTTGTGATGAGCCGGTTTCAGCACTCGACGTTTCTATTCAGGCTCAGGTTATCAATATGTTTGATGAGCTTCAGGATAAGATGGGACTTTCTTATCTCTTTATCGCTCATGACCTTCTTGTTGTTCGTCATATCAGCCACCGCATCGCGGTTATGTATCTTGGCAAGATAGTTGAGATGGCCGATGCAGATGAAATATACGATCATCCTCTGCACCCCTACTCCAAGGCGCTTATCTCTGCCGTTCCCGTTCCCGACCCCAACATTGCAAGAGCCAATCAGCGTATCCCGCTGGGCGGCGACATCCCCAGCCCTCTGAACGCACCCTCCGGTTGTCCCTTCCGTACACGTTGCCCCTACGCAACTGAGGCATGTGCAGAAGTAATGCCCGAGTTCAAAGAGGTTTCAAAGGGACATTTCGTGGCTTGCCACAATATGGACAAGTTCAACTGATCTTTTACAAAGTTTCATTTAGTTTCCCGCCTAGGCGTGCAATCCTTTGTGGGTACTATGAAAAATAAACAAATTTATCATCCAGAAAGAAAGGAAAAAGAGAAATGAAAAAGATTCTTGCACTCTTACTCGTTCTCGTTATGTTCGGCGCTGCCATCGCTGGTTGTTCTTCTTCGAGCAAGTCCGACGCTTTCCCCACTCTCGATTATCTCTACAACACCAGCGAAGGACATAAGGCTATCGGTGAGTACCTCCAGAATGCTCTTGCTAATGCAGGCATCACCATGAACCTTGAGAACCAGGAATGGAACACCTTCCTTAACACCCGTAAAGAGGGTCAGTACACCATCGCCCGTAACGGTTGGCTTGCTGACTACAACGATCCGATCTGTTTCCTTGATATGTGGACCTCAGGTTCCGGTAACAACGATGTACAGTTCGGTAAAGGCGCTCACGCAGAGCTTAAGATGTACAACCTCGACCTCACCAAGTGGGGCTACGAAACCAAGGTAGAGAACGGCACCTGGGCTGAGACCTACGACGTTCTTATCTCCACCATCAAGTCCTGCACCGATAACACCGTTCGTTATGAGATGATGCACCTCGCTGAGGATATGCTTATGGCTACCGGTTGTATCGTTCCCCTTTACTACTACACTGATCTTTACATGATCAGCGCAGACGTAAACGGCTTCTTCTCCAACCCTCTTGGTTACAAGTACCTTATGTACACTGACGTTAAGGGCAACACCGATTCTATCAACGTTTGTCTCGCTTCCGAGCCCGACACTCTTGACCCCGCTCTTAACTCCGCAGTTGACGGTGCTACTATGATCTCTCACCTCTTCTCCGGTCTTGCAAAGTGGTCTCAGGACGAAAGCGGCAAGCTTGTAATTGTTCCTGACTGTGCTACCGAGCTTCCTGCCGGCGTTGCTAACGAGGATGGCACTGTAACCTACACCTACACTCTTAAAGATGGTCTTAAGTGGAGCAACGGTGATCCTCTCACCGCTAAGGACTTCGCTGACTCCTGGAAGAGAGCAGCTTCCGACGAGCTTGCGGCTGACTACGGCTACATGTTCGAGGTAGTTAAGGGTTACGGCACTGCTGATCTTGCAGTAAAGGCAATTGACGACAAGACCCTTGAGGTTACCCTCGCAAATGCTGTTTCCTACTGGGATGAGCTTCTTGCATTCCCCACCTACTTCCCCGTACACTCCAGCGCTATGTCCAACGAGTCTTGGGCAACCAACCCCGAGACCTATATCTGTAACGGTGCTTACACCATCTCTGATTGGACTCACGACAGCGTTATCACTCTTACCAAGAATGATTCTTACCACGATGCAGCGGCTGTAACCATGAAGGAGATCAACTGCTACCTCTCTGATGATGCGAACAACATGCTCGCTAACTTCAAGAAGGGTGACTGGCTCCTCATCGACGATGTTCCCACCAATGAGATCGCAACTCTCAAGACAGAGTATCCTGAAGAGTTCGTAATCGCAGGTCAGATCGGTACTTACTACATCTGCTGGAACATCAACGTAAACATTCTTCCCGAGAGCAGCGAGCTCACCGGCGTTGAGGCCGAGAAGGCTCAGGCTGAGATCCGTAAGGCTGTAGCTCTCCTCTTCGATCGTAACTACATCGTTGAGTCCGTTGCACAGGGCGGTCAGATTCCCGCATCCTCTTTCGTTGCTATGGGTATGACCAATCCCGACGGTACTGAGTTCTACAAGACCGCTAACGGCGGCGCAGCTGTTAACGGCTACGACGGATACTACAACGTTTCTAAGGACGCTCTTAAGGACAACGTTGACACCGCTCTTGAGATCCTCGGCAAGTACTACGATCTCAACAAATAATTAAACGGTTATTTAAAACTGCGTTTTTGATTGACATCTTGATTGCACACTTATTATTAAGTTTGATTCAATGAGAACGTAAAAACCCGCCCGAAGCAATTCGGGCGGGTTTCTTTTTTATGTCGCTTATTTTATTTATTATCAATAACAAATATCTCTGTTCTACCGTTTTTTACCTTCTCTACGAAATCCTGCTCGCTGGTAACAGGCTCGTTGCAGGAGACACCCGCTAACCTTTTATTGTTCTCTCCAAGATGATTATCAGACCCGGCAAAAGAAATAAGTCCGTAGTGCTCGGCATAGTACTGACCGATCTTATTTTCCATATCCTCGTTGCCCACGTTAAATACCTCTACACCGTGGACGTCTCTTGGGAAAAGGCGTATATGATCGATGTAGAACTCTTCTCTGAAGGGATGTGCCTGAATAACCAGCGCACCGCTGTCCTTCATAAGACGAAGCTCTTCACTTTTCTTCATTTCCATAATCTCGGGATGAGCGAGAAACCACTCCTTGTCAAGGCCGTAGATCAGAAAATCAGTACCGAGAAGAGAAAGCTCAACACCACAAAAAACTTTGATACCTATATCCTTACCGATCTCAAGTGCCTTTTCATAGTCGGAAAAGTAGAAATTAATAGCTTCCTCATAAGGCACGTCTCCGTCAAGATTAACGTTACCGTCAAGGAAATGATTAGTGATAAACACCCCGTCATATCCTATTTTTTTATAAAACTTCAAGTTATCTTCAACACCAACGTGTGCACATCGGCTCACAGGAAAAGTATGAAGATGTGTCTCGTATCTATACATTTTTTCACCTGATTTCATTTGTATTATGGTATTCATAGCGACTCATATCTCACCGATACCACACTAAATTTTATCAAACTATCCCGATACTGTCAAGTGAAAAATTCAGAAACTATTTACACGTATACATTTTCCGTGATATAATTGACGTATAAAATCGGTATCAAAACACAAAAATGGAGATTATGCTTATGAAGTTTGATCTTGATATTGAACAATTTTGGAAAGACGAAGAAATCAGCCATGAGGGGAACTGTTTCTCCAAGAGTACACCGCAGGTAGCTCTCGGCATCCGTATGAGCGATGAGTGTGTTTTTGCAGAGCTTGGAGAGGAAGGACAACCCTGGGGATATACTCCGCCGGAGCGCCGCTATGAGCTGAACTGTCGTTATAACGAAAAGGCACGGCAGATCGTGGGACGTCCCTTACTGGCGGAAAGCAAGCCACTGCCCAAAGAACAGCAGCCTAAGGTCACTATCCCCCACTATAGACAGATCGGCGAGATCTTCGGGGGTGAATACGTCTTTGATGGACAGACCACATGGCTCAAGGGATCACTCGATGACTCAGACGCTCTCAAGAAAAAGTTGGATGAGGTCAACGCACTGACCGCAGACCCCGAGGCCTTTCGCAGTTTTGTGCTTCCCGCAGACTGGGATGAAAGATGCCGTGCAGTCTATGAACTGCATGGAAGTCGTCCGGGACAGTTCAGAAGTATCCGCGGTCCGGTAACTCTTGCAACCTCAGTATTTGGTGTTGAAAACCTTCTGTTCCTCTACTATGATGATGAGGAGCTGTACACCCGATTTGCCGACACCATTGGCGACGTGGTTTTGGCATACATAGATCTGTTTATCAAGGAATCAGGACATACCGACGAGGATTTCGTCCACGGCTTCTCCTTTGCCGACGATGATTCCAACCTGCTCACCCCCGATATGTACAAATCCTTCGGTTACCGTGTTCTCAAACGGGTATTTGAAAAGGCCGCGCCCAACCCCGAGGATTACCGCTTCCAACACTCCGACTCCGCAATGGGACACCTGATCCCTCTGCTTGCCGATTTTAATCTGACGGCATGTAATTTTGGTCCCACAGTTACGGTACAGGAGATACGCAAGTATATGCCTAAAACTCGAATCGACGGTCAGCTTGCCCCATTCACCTTCATGAGAAACAACGAAGACGATATTATTGCCGAGGTCAGACGAGACTGCGAGGCCGCAAAGGAAAACGATCTGCGCGGTCTGAATCTGACAACCGCCGGTTCAATCAATAACGGCTCTCTTCTGACCAGTATGCGCGTCGTTATGGCGGCAATTCAAAAATACGGCAGATACTGATATAACAGAGTTTTGTTGTTTAAACTGCCCGATCAGTTGCAAAGTTGTACTTTAATCAGAAGCTTTTTCGGTAAGTTCTTTCAACCATTTAACCGCGTCCTGATAGTAGCCCTCATTCCGCGCGCAATCAAACTCGGTATAATAGGGGTCGGTGAGAAGTGAAAAAGTAAAGTCCGGCTCTCCATAGGTCATCAGATACTGAAGTCCGAAAAGTTTGTATTCAACTCCATTTTCATCCATAGCTGTTTTCCAGTTCTTATTTACACGAACATCTCCAAAAAGCGATGAACCCAGATCTAAATATTCTTCTGTTATACTGTAATAACAACGGAGTTTCTCGATAGCAGACATAAAAGCAGATTTTCCCTCATCATTCTTACCCATGCTAAGCAAACAACCCGCATACCAAAGCTCTCTGTTCGCCGCAAAAGCAAGCCATCCATCAGGAATTACACCATTGTCTCCAAAAGATACAAATGTGTTGAGAATAGCCTTAAGATAAATACCTTTTTTCTCCTTCCCCGCATCGCTTGGGTATTTTAAATTAAACTGATAGGTAAACGCTTCTAAGTTGCTCAGATAAATATACACCTGTTGTTGATCAATTTTTCCCAATGCCATTGATCTCTTAATAAGTCGGTTTCTTCTTATAGTCTCAGGAGTATACGATGTATATTGCAGCCATCTGTCCAGTTCTTCTTCAGGGCAGGCATTGATCATAGAGATGGCAATTGTAGCACGACAATTCGGTTCATTAATGAGTTTCTCTGCGGTTTGTAAAAGAAGCGGGTAATATTTTTCACGGTTTTCAGGACAAATCTTCGTAATATGATCTGAAATACTGATGCAGAGCATACGTGCATACCTGAGATCGTCCGGATAGCGGCGGTGATAGTCAAGAATAATCTCGACTTGCTCCTCGGTCGCAAAATGAAGACCGTTAATTTTTTTCTTATATTCTTCATAATCTTTCTTTCTGCCGTATTCATCATTAGATAACAGCTCGTCAATCGTCACACCGAAATAATTGGCAATGGCCGGAAGTTGTGTTATGTCGGGATAACCGTAAGCACACTCCCATTTTGAAACGGACTGTGAGGACACTCCGAGTGCATCTGCCAGTGCCTCCTGTGTGAGGTCTCGGCTTCTGCGGAGTCGTTTAATATTTTCTCCGAAATTCAGTTCCATAGAATTCCCCCTTTAAATTTTAAATCGACATGAGCTCTTGTCTGTTCTCATTATAACACCGGTATATCAGACGGTCAATAACCGCTTTTTTGTACACTTTACAACCATTTGGATAGTTTTTACCTTAATCGGATAGTTCCGATCACAAACTCAATTCTCCATTGAGTCCTATGCAGATTTACATCGCTGTACATTTTTAAAAACTTTGTTATACTATATACAACGGTACCGGAATTCATATTAAGGAGAATAATCATGAGCGAAACAATGGGGCAGATCATCCGCAGACTGCGCAAAGAACGGAATCTTACGCAAGAAGAGCTGGCAGAACAGCTGAATATTACTTACCAAGCAGTCAGCCGATGGGAAAACGGAACCGGTATGCCGGATATCTCGCAGATAGTACCGCTGTCAAATCTGTTCGGCGTGACGACGGATGTGCTATTTGGTATACATGATACAGATCCGGTTGTTGACAAAGAGAAAATCATGGACGAATATGATCAAATTGATAATCCAACAGAAAGCTATGAGTTCATTATGAAGGTTCTCAAACAATATCCAGGACACACCGATTTTCTGAGGTGCGCACTTAGCGATGGGACACAAATCGTTGTCCGAAAACTTACTGATAATATTCAGAAAATAACTACGGAATGTGAAAGGATTGCCCGAATTCTCATTAACTGCAGTGATAATGCCGATTCTGTTGCCGATGCACATAAGTGTATGGCAACCATCTATAGTTCCCGCAAGCAATACGATCTTGCAAAAGAACATACAGACACACTACCGGATTCAATCATGCTGCGTTCAAAAGAAACCCGTGAATACTATTTTATGACGGAAAATTATAAAGAAACCATATTATGGGACAGTTCTATGTTCTTCCGTATGAGCCGTGAATTTATACAGGTTATAACTGAACTTGGAAAGGATTATTATAGAGAAAAACAATATATGAATGCTTCAGTCTGTTTCAACGCTCTTCTTGATATGATTCGCGGACTATTCGGAAATCTTCCCTCATTTCTCGCATTGGAAGATCCTATCATCTGGCTTGTAAGAACTTATCTAAAATTAAATCAATATGAGAAAGCGCTTGATACATTGGAAATACTCACTATGTTTTCTGAACAACAAAAGAAGATTGTTACCGGGAATGAGATCAGCGATAATCCTTTACTTAAGCCCGCAAAATATAAATACACAGACGGATACGATACGGATGCTGTACGTAATGAGTGCATGGATTTTATTAAACAAGAAATTTTTGATCCCGTACGGAAAAACACACGATTTATAAAAATTCTACAGAAGATGGAAAAATAACCCCGACAGTGTTTTGCGTCCATATTCAAAAATGATGTGAGTACTAAAGGACAGTATAATAAGGGGCTGTCACAAGTCGGAGTTAATCCGGCTTGCGGCAGCCCCCATCTTTATTGTTTTGTCATATCAGGTCTTCTACGAGGCGTTCCAGCGGTGCATCGTCAATGTAAAATTCGTGATCGCCGTCAAACACGATAAAGTCTATCCATTCGGTTCCCACGTCACTGCAGATATCCTTGACAGTCTCAAAGGACTTTATTCCCACCTTATAGTCAAACAGCGTGTCCTGCTTCCCCACCTCAATGCACAGTCTTCTGGGATAAACGAGACAAGCAACCTCGGCATCGTCGAACTTCTCGGCCGAGCCAAACCAAGCCCAGTCACCACAACCGCTGGCAGCTCTGCTGGTGAAATATGCACAGTTTATGGCTGACTTTATTCTTGTCTCGGCGGCAGCTGCATACATAGAATAAATACCTCCGTAGGACAGACCTATCATACCGAAGTTAGATACGTAATCCTGAGCTTCAAAATAGTCTATGATCCTTGTAATACCGTATATTTCCACGGCTGTGATCGAGCCGCCAAGCCATCTCAGTTTAGAATCAAGGGATCCTCTGTTGTAGTCCACCCCATAATCACCGCTCCACAAAAGAAGCTGAGGTGCAAATGCGTGAGCACCGAATTTCATCACTCTGTGGAGCATATCGTTATAATTGGTGGTGTCCCCATAGACACCCGAAACAAGCTCCGGTGTTCCGATGGCACCGTGCTGAACTATTACAAGAGGCTTTTTACCCTCTCCGTCCAAACGGAAAAAGAGTCCTGTCAGCTTCAGTCCTTCAAGCACCTCGATCTGCATTCGGTATACTGTGTAACCATCCTCATCCGAAAGTTTTTCGGCGGTAACAGCAGGCACACCGCAGGTATCGTTATCTACCAGCGGCCAGCCTAATAAACGTCTGTAATCGTCACGGTATTTTTCAATGTCCGAAAAAACACCCTTGATATATTCCCTGCGCTTTTTCTGCGCCTGCTCCTGTCTTTTGGCTATAATATTCTTTATCCCGTCAACATACTCTTTTTTTGTATCTACGGTGCGTTCTCTCGGCTCTGTATATTTCATTATTCTCACCTCTCGGTTCATTATATCACATCTTGTTTTGAATAAAAAGACATTACTACAAAAAAGTCACAATCGATTGCTCGATAATATTTTTCTAAATAATACGTGACAAAACACAACAACAGACTTGATATTATGCGCTTTTTATGGTATTATCAGTGCATGATTTCAGGAGGACTGCAAAATGAATATTAAAGGATTTAAGGTTAATTTTTTAGGTGACAGCATTACCGAGGGCATCGGCGTTTCTGACGTGCAAAAATACCGTTACGATTATTGTCTCGCCAGAATGCTTGAGCTTTCCGGATTCAATAATTACAGTATAAGCGGTAGCCGTATGGCGCATCAGACCATCCCCAGCGCAAGACCGTGGTACGATCTTACCTTTTGCGGCCGTGCGTACGCTATGGATACCAATGCCGATATGGTGGTCGTCTACGGCGGTGTAAACGATTACATTCACGGGGATGCACCCTTTGGAGAGGTCGGTGACACCACCCCATCCACCTTCTGCGGCGGAGTGTATTTCCTTATGAATTATCTTCGTGAATGTTACGGAGACAAGCCCATTATCTTTATGACCCCGGCCCGCTGCTTCTTGCGCCACGAGGTAGACGATCTGATTCCTTCGGTACACGCCGCAAAGCGTGTTCCCGGCAAGCCCCTTATAGACTATGCCGACGCAATTATAGAAACAGCAAAGCAGTTTAACGTCAAGGTGCTTGATCTTTACCGCGACCTTGGCGTAGACCCCCATATCCCCGAGCAGTTTGAAAAATACACCTCGGACGGTCTGCATTTTAACAATGAAGGCCACCTTTTGCTTGCCGAAAAGCTCAAAGCTTTTATAGAATCGATGTAACAAAAAATTCGCCCGAATTCGGGCGAATTTTTTGTTTTATATGAATCTAATTACTTAGATGCTTTGATAGCAACCTGTCTTGCTATCAGCAAAAGAGGGGAACTTATCTCTTTTTATAAACAACAAGTTCTGGGTTTTCACCGTTTTCTTCGTATGTGCAGACGAGCAAAAAGTCCATATTTGCCACAATTCCGAAACAACGGTCACCGCCAAACGCACATTCTAACTGACTGCCGAGGTAAGTGG
>JAFYMF010000034.1 GCA_017556745.1 Clostridia bacterium | reverse complement strand
GCCTTTCGGTCGAGCTTGCGGAGTGCTACGATTTTGGAGCTGTCCTTGGGAGCATACTCCTTTGCGATGGATTCTGCGTAGATTTTGTCTGTGTTCATTTTGTTTCTCCTTTTCGGTTGTTTTATTGTGTCTTTATTATACCAACCGCAAGAAAGAAACGGGACAACAAGAATTGCATAATGTGTTGATTTTAGAAAAAATCCTCACCGCCAAATTCAAGTTTGTCTAAATGAATTGTACCATAGCGCAATTCATTTTTCAATGATATATCGCTTGCGCGATATAAATCAACGGCGAGCCGTTGTATATCATCCGCAACTTGTTGCGGTATATCATCAATGCGAAGCATTGTATATCACCAACACGCAGTGTTGTATCTTATCAAGCCGCAGGAAGATACACGCTGACGCGTGATGAGATACAGCCCCAAAGGGGCTGATGATATGCACCGCACTTCGCGCGGTGATGATATACCAAGCCTGCGGCTTGGATAAAAAAAGAAGTAACTTTTGGTAGACAAAAGTTACTTCTTTTTTGGCGCGCCTGGCAGGATTCGAACCTGCGACCTACCGGTTCGTAGCCGGGCACTCTATCCACTGAGCTACAAGCGCGTATTCCGTTGACTTGTATATATTATCACAATTAATTTAAAATGTCAAGGGGGTAGAGAAGGAAAATCATGGATTTTTTTGTTGTAATGTATTTCATGCTTGTCCACGTGTTGACAAAAGAGGGATAAGAGAGTATAATCACCCTATAATAATTTGATAGGATGGATTTTGCAATGAGAAAACCTATTGTTGGTATCACTCCTCAGATAGACTATGAACTTGACAGATACTGGTCAAGACCAAAATACATGAAGTGCCTGATGGACAACGATATAATCCCTTTTCTTCTCCCCATTACCGACAACCGTGAGGATATAAAAGAGATTCTCGGACACGTTGACGGAGTTGTTCTTAGCGGAGGCTATGATGTTGCTCCCGAGCTTTATGGTGAGGAAACTCTTCCTTGTTGCCGAATCATCAGCCCCGAGAGAGATACTGTTGAATTTATCCTCGTTGATGAGGTAAGAGCGGCTAATATTCCCACTATCGGTATTTGCCGCGGAATTCAGGTTATGAACACCGCTCTCGGCGGAACTCTCTATCAGGATATAAACGAGCAGTACGGTACCGACGTAGTTCACGGCGCGGGCCCTATCTTTGACGTGCTCCGTCATACTGTTACTCTTACCGAGGGTACACCCATCAGAGAGGCCGTAGGTTCAGATGTTATCCCCGTTAACAGCTGTCATCATCAGGTCATCAAGGACGTTGCACCTTGTCTCAAGGTTTGTGCTGTTTCAGAGGACGGTCTTGTGGAGAGTGTCTACGACCCCGACCTTGATTTCTTTATGGGTGTTCAGTGGCATCCCGAAGGGTCATACTTTATGGATGAGAACTCAAGAAAGGTTATCGGTGTGTTTGCCGATGCTGTAAAGGCATCTGTGGCAAAAAAGGAAGGAAAGTAATGAAAAAGGTCACTCTCAATCCCGATGAGAATGTTGTTAAAACAGTAAAAGAGGGCCTTGAACGTACAGGGGGTTACTGTCCCTGCCGTCTCTCAAGAGCGGAGGAATACAAATGTGTATGTGAAGAGTTCAAGGCACAGATCGCAGATCCCGACTTTGAGGGATTCTGCCACTGTATGCTCTACTACAAATCTAAATAGAGGTAAAATATTATGGCAGAAATAATGCTCACAGAAGAAAATTTTGAGACAGAAGTAATAAAATCGGATATTCCGGTGCTTATCGATTTTTTTGCCACCTGGTGCGGTCCTTGTATGATGATCGCTCCTCACCTTGAGGAGCTGGCTGACGAGTTCGACGATCGCGTTAAGATATGTAAGGTGGACGTTGATACCGCTCCTTCTCTTGCGGAGAAGTTTAACGTTTCAGTTATACCCACTCTCGTGTTCCTAAAGAACGGAGAGATCGTGTCAACTACAGTTGGTTACAAGACCAAGGACGAACTGAAAAAGATTATCTCCGAGTAATAATAAAAACCGTTTATGCCTTTGAACTGCCCCAAATTGTGCGGACAGTACAAAAAACACCCCTATGGTAAAAAATATTAAAAATTAAGCAACGAACTGACATCGCTTTTCAAGTGGTGTCAGTTTTGTTTTTAATTGGATGCGTTGGTTGTTATAGAATTGAATGTACTCAGCTATGAGGAGGCGAGTCTCCTCATAGGTCTGAAGTTTTACGCAGTAAATACACTCTGTTTTGAGAATTGAAAAGAAATTTTCGGCTAAAGCATTATCGTATGGATTACCACGTCTTGACATTGAGGGCGTAATGCCGTATGATTGTGTTAGCTTAAAATATGCTGTGGATGTATATTGAAAGCCTTGGTCACTGTGGAGCTGCAACTCTGCGGTGACCTTTTCCTTAACTGTTTTATATGACGATATTCTCCGGACATTAAAATCCCTCCTATGATAGATATTTCTATTCTACCATAGGAGGGCGTTTTTTCAATTGTCCGTTTTTAACGGACTTGTTCACTTTCGGCACAAGCGGTTTTTTGTTATTGTTGATTATCCTCACGGTATTTAGGACATATGTCACTGAGGGGACATTCACTGCACCGGGGTGAACGCGCGGAACAGTACTCACGTCCGAACAGCACTATTCTGTGACAGAAGTCGGATGTGATCTCCGGTGGAAGCAGCTCTGTGAGCACAGCCTCAGTAAGGAGAGGATCGGACGACTTTTCGGGGTACATGCCAAGCCTTCCAGCAATGCGGATACAGTGGGTATCAGCCACCACGGCAGGCAGACCGAAAATATCTCCTCTGAGAAGATTTGCTATCTTTCTGCCGACACCGGGAAATTCAAGGAGAGTCTCCATGTCTCGCGGCATCTCGCCGCCAAACCGTTCTGTCAGCATTATCATCTCGTCCTTTATGTTCTGTGCCTTCACCTTATAAAGTCCGCAGGGACGTACTATCTCCTCTATTTCGGATATATCTGCCTCAGCCAGAGCCCTTGCGGTAGGGAATTTGGAAAAAAGCTCTTTTCCTACAATGTTTACTCTTGCGTCGGTACACTGGGCGGATAGTCTGCCAAGTACCATCAGCTTAAATGGCTCGTTATCCCAGTGAAGGGCACACTCCGCTCCCGGATATATCTCTGTCAATCGGCGCGCACATTCAAGAATGCGGCGTTTTTTTTCTTCTTTGTTTCTGATTACCGGTCTTTTCATATCAAAGCATTATTTGTTTTCCGGTTTTTGCGCTGTCGTATATAGCACGAATTATTCTGAGACTCTTCATTCCCTCCGTGGGGAGAATCTGAGGATCTCTGCCGTCTCTTACTGCTGCAATAATGTCCTCTACCATGGAAACGTGACCTACCGGTACGGTGGAAAGGGAATTACCCTGACCGTATTTCTTCAGCATAGCTTTTTCCTCTGCCTCGTAGTCCGGAGAATCCTTCATTCTCCAGGTGAGAAGACGGTCGGCATCGGCCTCAATACTTCCGTCTGTGCCGTAGACACATATCTCGGTGGCAAGACCGGGATATGCACAGGTGGTACTGATGAAAGTTGCGGTGGCACCGGACTTGAAGCTGATAAGAGAAGCGGTAAAGTCCTCTGTCTCAATATCATGCTCGAAAAGAGCCATTTTTGAGGTTACTGACTCAACGTCACCCATCAGCCACTGCATAAGGTCTACTGTATGTATCGACTGATTGATCAGAGAACCGCCGCCGTCCATTGCCCAGGTACCTCTCCATGGCGTGGAAGAGAAGTATCCAGCGGGACGAAACCATTTGACCGCAAAGGTACCGAAGAGCAGCTTGCCCATTCTGCCCGAGTCAATAGCTTCTTTTATCGGGCGCATGTTTATGTTGTTTCTGTTTTGCATACAGATACCGCAACGAAGCCCTGTCTCAAGACGAGCTGCTTCAATTCGCTCTGCGGCCTCAAGAGAAATGTCAATAGGCTTCTCACAAAGCACATGCTTGCCGGCGCGGAGAGCCTTTACCACATAGTCGGCGTGCATTCCGCTTGGCAGACATACACTGATAATATCAATGCGGGGATCAGCCAGCATATCGTCAAAGTTATTGTATGCGGCGGCACCGGGGAAAGCCTCGGCGGCATCACTAAGTCTATCGTTATTTATATCGCACAGAGCTACAAGGTCTGCGTTCTCGGAGGAAAATGCCGCTTCTGCGTGAGCCATTCCAACACCGAGACCAAGAACTCCATAGCCGAGTCTGTTGTTTTTAAGCATAATTATCATCCTCTTTTATAGCTGTATTGTATAGGTCAAGTATATCACATGGATGAGCACAATTCAATAAAAAGAAGAAAAAATACGCGAAAACAGAAAAAAACAGTGGATAGTTTCATAAAAAAGGTGCCATAAATTATTTTTGTACAACATGTACATGTGTAAAATTTTTGGTGTATTTTTTGTTTGATATGCACAAAAAATATTTTCCTGTTTATTTATTTTTGCAAGAGACAGGATTTTTTTGCGAGTAAATAAAATTTACTATTGATATTCTTTTCACAATTTCGCCAGGGCAATATCACCAAAAAAAACTACATATTGGTGTTCGACCACCATATTTAGTACCCGAAATAGGTAAATATAATTTACTCAAACAAAAGAGTAAAAATAATTTTTCGTCAAATTGCAAACAACGCTTCAAAAATCGGAGAAAAACGACCGGATTTTTGTTCACAAAATATGGAAGAAAGCCTATTCCACAGTATTCCTTGGGGTACGAGCGGTATTGACATTTTTCTCGTGTTGTGTTATCATTAGCGTGTGTGAAAATGGGTGAATTTCCAGTGAAATCGCCGTGATTTTTATGCTATTCTATGATGACGTTAGGGTTAAGACCCGGGCGTCATCATATAAATTTACTATGGAATTTATTACGAATTCGGTAGGAGGAAACAGATTTATGAACAAGAGACCATTCGCCAGACTCACAGCGTTGTTTCTTGCCGTACTTATGTTCTGTTCTATGTTCTCTATCGAGATGTTTGCTGCAGGCAGCACCGATGAGACAAGCAGTTCTTCGTCCGGCACCACATCTACGCCGTCACTTGAGTCTATCGCAGCAGAGCTTAAAACGATAAGCTATGTAAACTACCTTGCACAGTACCCCGATGTTACTGCTGCAAAGAAAGAGTTTACCGTTGATTGCTCCAACTACATCGCCGACAAGACCACCGCCGGTGGAACCAAGGTTGTAAATGTAAACGACTACGGTACCAATGGCACCGGAGGTAAGGCTGTCTATGTTGATGATACCGGTAAAATAGTATGGAACGTAAATGTTCCCGACACCGGTTTCTATTATATGGAAGTCGAGTATTTCCCCATCCAGAACAAGGCTACCTCTATTGAGCGTACATTTGCTATTGATGGTGAGGTTCCTTTCTCCGAGGCGAGATATCTTTCCTTTACTAAGGTATGGAAAGAGCAGTATCCGGAAGATGGTGAATTTGAGAAGGACTATGCCGGTAACGATGTGCGCCCCGACAAGATAGAGGATCCCGAGTGGCGTACCGTAACAGTATTTGATACTGACGGTATCTTTACCGATCCCCTTAAGTTCCATATGGAAAAGGGTGAGCATGAGATCTCCTTTACAGCTCTCCGTGAGCCTATGATCATCAAGTCCATCCGTTTCTATCCTGCAGAGGAAAGCAAGAGCTATGCTGATATTCTTGCAGAGTATGAGAGCAAGGGATATAAGGAAGTTTCCGAGAATGCTTCCATTAAGATTCAGGCAGAGAAGCCTGCGGCTACCTCTGACCAGACTCTTTATCCTCTCTCTGACCGTACTTCCGCTATCACCGAGCCTCAGCATGCAGCACACCTGCTTCTGAATACTATCGGTTCCGATAAGTGGTCAACTCCCGGCCAGTGGATCAGATATACCTTTACTCCTACCGAGAGCGGTCTTTATACAATCGTTCTCAGATATAAGCAGGATCTTCTCGAGGGTATGTTTACTTCCCGCCGCCTTTACATAAACGGCGAGATCCCCTTTGCGGAAGCCGGCAGTCTTCGTTTTAACTACGGTGACAACTGGCAGGTAGCAGCACTCGCTACAGATGACGGTGAAGAACTTCAGTTCTACTTTGAAGCAGGTAAGGAATACGATATCGCCCTTGAGGTTTGTATGGGTGACCTTGGTCCCGTTGTTAACGAGGTAGCTGATATCGTTGCTTCTCTTAACGCCGACTACCTCAAGATACTTCAGCTTACCGGTGCGGTTCCCGATGAGTACCGTGACTACGGTTTCGGCCGAGTAATTCCCGAGACCATCAGAGATCTGGCTAAGCAGAAGACCAGACTTGAGGATGTACTTGAGACAATTAATACCACCAACGGTATGAAGGGTTCTCAGGTTTCTACAATTGAAGATATTATACGCGTTCTTTCCGATATGACCTCCGGTGAGGACAAGATCGCTAAGAACGTAGAGCCTCTTAAGACTTATATCGGTAACCTTGGTACCTGGATACTTAACTGTCGTACTCAGCCTCTTGAGGTTGACTACCTCCTTCTCCAGGCTGCAAGCCAGGAAAAACCCGAGCCCCTTGAGTCTTTCTGGGCAAGCCTTACTCATGAGTTCAAGTCGTTCATAGCAAGTTTCTTCTATGACTATAGTGCGATGGGTTCTGAAGGCGCAGGGGAAGGTGCGGTTGTTGTATGGGTATCTTCCGACCGTGACCGTACCAAGATCGTCAGAAATCTTATAGATAACGATTTCACTCCCAACACCGGCATCAACGTTGACCTTAAGCTTGTTGTCGGCGGTGCGCTTCTTCCTTCAGTTCTTGCGGGTGCAGGTCCTGACGTTTATCCCGCTATGGGTTCACAGGAAGTTATAAACTACGCGATCCGTGGTGCGCTCATTCCGATAAGCACCAACCAGGAAGATTCTCCTTATTACCAGCTTCATGATGATGTTGATGAGGTAATGGAGCGCTTCAGTCCTTCTGCACGAGTTGAGGTTTCCTTCAGAGGATATGACCTCGAGCAGAACTACATCGATGAGCTTTACGGTCTTCCCGAGCAGCAGACCTTCTCAATGCTTTTCTACAGAAGAGATATTCTTGCTGATCTCGGTAAGGAAGTTCCGAAGACTTGGGACGACATGCTTGCTCTCATTCCTGACCTTCAGTTCAATAACATGGAGATCGGTATGGGCGCGGACTACATCACCTTCCTTTATCAGGATGGCGGTGACCAGTGGGCTGACGAAGGTATGAGAATCAACATCGACAGCAACCTGGCACTTGAGTGCTTTGAGAAGATGTGTAACATGTTCACTCAGTACTCTCTTCCCTATGCATACGACTTCTCCAACCGTTTCAGAACCGGTGAGATGCCGGTAGGTGTTGGTGACTACTGCGGTGTCTACAACACTCTTACCGTATTTGCTACAGAAATTCGTGGCCTTTGGGCTATGTCAACTCTTCCCGGAACTCTTCAGGCTGATGGAACTATCAACAACACCTGCGTAACCGGTTGTACCGCTATCGTAATGATGAAGGGTGCAAAAAATATGGACGGCGGCTGGGAGTTTATGAAGTGGTACACTGATACCTACTTCCAGAGTCAGTTTGCTAATGAGCTTACTGCACTCGTTGGTCCCGCAGCAAAGCAGGCGACTGCTAACCGCGAGGCGATCAAGGAGATGACTTGGAGCGCAAGTGAGCTTGAGATGATCCTTGAGCAGTTTGACAATCTTGCTACCATTATGAACTACCCCGGTAACTACATTATTTCCCGTTATACTTCTTTCGCATTTGCAGCAGCATATAATGAGGGTAAAGATCCCATTGAGTCTCTTCTTCAGTATATTCCTCTTATAAATAAGGAAATAAGCAGAAAGAGAAAAGAGTTCGGACTTGAGACTCTTGAGCCCGGTCAGACTCTTGCTGAAAAGCGTGCAGAAGAAGCAGCTGCACAGGCAGGAAAATAATTAACGTAACAAATCTATCATTACTGTATTAGGAGAAAAAGAACATGTCAGAAAAAACGGTCAAAAGACCTGTTGCAAGAAAAGATATGTCTAAGCTGCAGTGGACGCTGAAGGAGATGCGCCGTAACTACATCGGTTACATCTTTATACTCCCCTTCATGTTCATATTCTTCCTGTTCACAATCGTACCGGTTGCGCTTTCATCGGTAGTAAGCTTGACAGACTTCAACCTTCTTGAGTGGCCGAACTTCGTATTCATGGACAACTACATTCGTTTGTTCCTTGATGACGACCTTTTCATTACGGCTGTTAAGAACACAATAATCTTTGCGGTAATTACAGGACCTTCATCTTACCTCTTGTCTCTCTTTACCGCATGGTTCATAAACGAGCTTCCCCCCAAGGTAAGAGCGGTTATCACTCTTATCTTCTACGCACCTTCCATTTCCGGCGGTGCAACTATGATTTGGACCACCCTGTTTGCTAACGACTCCTACGGTTGGATGAACGGTTGGCTTCTTAAACTTGGTCTGATTCAGGAGCCTATTCTCTGGTTCCAGAACACAACGTATATCGTTCCTCTTTGTATAATGGTATCTCTTTGGACGTCTCTTGGTACCTCGTTCCTTGCGTTTATCGCAGGTCTTCAGGGTATTAACAGAAGCCTTTTCGAGGCAGGTTCCATGGACGGTATCAAGAACCGTTGGCAGGAGCTTTGGTACATAACCCTTCCTTCCATGAAGGACCAGCTTATGTTCGGTGCGGTTATGGCGATTACCGGTGCTTTCGGTTACGGTGGTATAGTAACCTCACTTTGTGGTTTCCCCTCCACCGACTACGTAGCGTACACTATTTCCCATCACCTTGACGATTACGGCGGATCCCGTTACGAGATCGGTTACGCATCAGCGATCTCATTCGTCCTCTTCTTGATGATGATGGGTTGTAACTTGCTTATCCAGAAGCTCCTTAGGAAGGTAGGACAGTAATATGGCAAAAACTCACATTAAAGATAAAAAGATGCGTACGCGCAACCATGAGGTTGTGCTTAACCGTTCAGTGGGCGGCGACCTTGGTATAAACATTTTCCTTGTTATAATGGGACTCTTTATGTTCCTCCCCATGCTTTATACCGTGCTTCAGTCACTGAAACCCCTTGATGAGCTTTTCTACTATCCCCCCAGATTCTTCGTTCGTAACCCTACCCTGAAGAATTATAGCGACCTTCTGAGACTTATGGGTACCTCTTGGGTTCCCTTTTCCAGATATATCTTCAATACAGTGTTTATCACTGTATGCGGTGTTGCGGGACAGCTTGTGTTTGCGTCTATTGCGGCGTACGCACTTTCTAAGATCAAGTTCCCCGGCCGTGGCTTCTTCTTTGCACTTATTCGTTACTCCCTGATGTTTAACTCCACCGTTACCGGTATCACTTCCTTCATTATTATATCCTATCTCGGATGGATGGATAGCTACCTTGCGATCATTGTACCTGCTTGGGGAACTACTCTTGGTCTGTACCTGATGAAGCAGTTCATGGAGTCTAACATTACAGACGAAATGCTTGAAAGTGCGAGAATGGACGGTGCAACAGAGCTCCGTACCTTCTGGACTATCGCGATGCCGATGGTTAAGCCTGCATGGCTTACCCTTATCATCATGTCCTTCCAGGGACTGTGGCAGTCTGGTTCTTCCATCTATATTCACTCTGAGCAGCTCAAGACCTTCTCTTACGCGATCAGCCAGATTCTTGCAACAAGTATCGCGCGTGCAGGTGCTGCATCTGCTTCCGGTGTTATTATGATGATAGTTCCTATTTTCGTATTTGTTATTAGCCAGAGTAACGTTATCGAGACCATGGGCTCGAGCGGTATGAAGGACTAAAGAAAGGGGGATAAAAATGAATAAATTAAGATCAGTACTCCTGTTTGTAATCTGTCTTATCTTTGTGCTTTCCCCCGTTGCTGTAGCTGCGCAGCCTTATCAGACTTACACCTACAGCCAGTCCGGTTTCGCAATGCTCTCTCCCGATGCGTATTCTCCCGATAAGGAGATCAACGCAGAGTATATGGGACTGTTTGATTACTATCCCATAACCGAGATAACAGACGAGATGAAGAGTAAGCTCAATGACCGTGAGATCAAGGCGATCGAGGATGTTAACAGTAAGAATAAGGATCTTCGTGAGCTTAAGGATATCCGTGATATCTTCGTCGATAAGGATCTTAACGTATACATCGTTGAGGCAAGCGGTAACCGAGTAATTGCTCTTGACAGATATTATAAGGTTAGATTTGTTGTTGATTACTTTATCAACGATAACGGTGTTGAGGACACCTTTAACAATCCCTCCGGTATTTTCGTAAACGACAAATATATGTACGTTTGTGATACCGATGCAAACCGTATCGCAATGTTCGACCTTAAGGGTAATTTCTACAAGATGATCTACGCTCCTGAGTCCGATTTGTTCTCTGAGAGCGCGATCTACAAGCCCGTTGCAGTTGCGGTTGACCAGTACGAACGAATTTTCGTCGTATCTTCTACTACCTACGAAGGTGTTATCGTAATGGATGAGAATGCCAACTTCGCAGGTTTCATTGGAGCTCAGAAGGTTGCGGTTTCTCCCCTTGAGATTCTGTGGCGTCGTTTCCAGACTAAGGAGCAGAGAGCTCAGGCTGAACAGAACATCTCTACTGAGTTTAATAACATTACCATTGACCAGTACGGATTCATTTACGTAACCACTTCTTCTGTTGATGCAGAAAAGCAGGCAGAGGAAATTAATGATAAGGAAGGTACTTACGCTCCTGTTAAGAAGCTTAACGCGCAGGGTAAGGACGTTATGGCGAGAAACGGTTTCCATTCTCCCGCCGGCGAAGTAGCACTTGATAATAAGGTTTCCAAGTCTGCTGATAAGGAGAAGGGCGGCGTTTCTAAGATCATTGATGCGGCGGTAGGTCCTAACGGTATCTGGTCCATCATTGACGAGAAGCGTGCACGTGTTTACACTTACGATTCTACCGGTATTCTTCTCTTTGCTTTCGGTGATACCGGAATGCAGCTGGGTAACCTTCAGAGTATTGAGGCTATTACTTATCAGGGAGAAAGCATTCTCCTTGTTGACAAGACCTCTTGTACCTTTACTGTATACAAGCGTACTGAGTACGGTAGCATTCTTATTGATGCGATCGCAAACAATGAGAACCGTGATTACGCTGCAGCGGCTACCCGTTGGGAAGAAATCATGAAGAGAAATAACAACTTCGACTCTGCTTACATCGGTATTGGTAAGGCACTTGTACGTGAGGCAAAGTACGAAGAGGCAATGGTTTACTTCAAATCTGCGGGTGACGTTGATAGTTATTCCGCAGCATATGCAGAAATCCGTAAGGCATGGGTTGAAAAGTACGTTTGGGTTATCCCGTTAGTTATTATTGTAATATGTGTACTTTTCTCCAAACTCTTCAAGTATGCAGCAAAATTAAATAAGAAAACTCAGCTTAAGGTTGGTAGAAAGTCCTTCAAGGAAGAATTTTTCTACGTATTCCACCTTATGTTCCATCCGTTTGACGGTTTCTGGGATCTTAAACATGAGTACCGTGGCTCTGTAAGAGCAGGTACTGTATACTTCATCCTCGTTGTACTCTCCTTCTTCTATCAGTCGGTAGGTACCAGCTATATTATGAGTGGCGGAGATGAGTATACCAGTTTCTTCACACAGTTTATCTCTGTTGCGATTCCCCTTGCACTGTGGGTAGTTGCTAACTGGTGTCTTACCACACTGTTTGACGGTGAAGGTAGCATCAAGGATATTTACGTAGCATCCACCTATTCACTCTTCCCGCTTGTTCTTACCGTTGTTCCCGCAACCCTCTTCTCCAACGTACTTGTTAAGGCGGAGATGGACATTGTAGGCATGATTATCGGTGTTGGTTTCGTATGGGCCGGTGCACTGATCTTCTTCGGAATGATGGTAACTCATGACTATACTCTCTTTAAGAGTATTGTTACATCAATTGCTACTATAGTAGGTATGGCAGTAATCATGTTCATCGGAATATTGTTCTCCAGCCTGCTCATGAAGATATTTAACTTTATCTCGAACATTTTCATCGAGATTTCGTATCGTATATAACCGGAAAGGAGGAAAACAAGAATGAAACATATTAGAAGAATATCCCTGTTCATGTTCATCGTACTTGTGATCAGTACACTTTGTACTTATTCCATCCTGCCGGTATTTGCAGCAGAAGACGATGTTACAACAGAAACTGACACCACCGTTGGTGAAAGCGGTGAGGACGGTACTACTGATAACGTATCTTGGGAAACCAAGGTAAAGAGATATCTTTCCAATGACTATTGGACTCCCGTTGACAAGATCGACGATCCCAATATGGTTGAGAGAATCTCCAAGGACGGTTATACACTGTTCGTTAATGAAATGACCGGTGAGGTTGCTATCCGCGAGGACGCAACAGGTCAGTATCTTTTCACTAACCCCTACGATGTGGGAACTATCGGTGCTTCAAACTCTACCAAAGAGAAGCTCCTTTCCCAGATCATCGTAAACTATATCGATAACGGCACTTCCAAGACCTTTAATAGCTTTACCGAGGCTGCTCTCAGAAACCAGATCACCGTTAAGAATATTAAGGGCGGTGTTCGTATAGAGTATTCTATCGGCCGTGAGGAGGGACGTGCACTCGTTCCCCGTATGATCTCTGCTGAGAGATTTGAAAATATGTTCCTTGCAGTATTTAAGAGCGTAAAGGCAGACAGAGAAGAGTTTCACAACAACGATCCTGCGCTTTATGAAGAGGATGATCTTTGGTTCGAGTGTGACCGTTTCATTAACTTCTTCGTAAAGAAGGATACCAAGGACCCCTCACTTAGTACTCGTGCTATCAAGGAGATGCAGGCTAAGTACCCCATCGTTAAGCAGATGGCAATCTATGCTACCTCCGAGGATATTCAGGAGAAGGAGCTTTCCTTCCTTGAGTCTTGTATCAAGAAGTACATTCCCGGTTACTCTTACGAGGACCTTGATACCGACCACTCCATCACAAACTATATTGGTAACGATAAGCCTCCGGCACTGTTCAGAATGGCTCTTGAGTACACTCTCGACGAGAACGGTGTTAAGGTAAGACTTCCTGCAAAGGGTCTTCGTTATGACGCTACCAACTATACCCTTGAGTCTATCTCCGTTCTTCCTTACATGGGTGCAGGTAGCTACACCAACAACGGTTATACCTTCCTTCCCGACGGTTCCGGTGCACTGTTCCGCTTTGAGGACTTTGCAGGTAAGTCTGTAACCATCACCAGTAAGATGTACGGTCAGGACTACGGTTATTACACCATCGGTGAGGCACACCGTGAGATCATGAGACTTCCCGTCTTCGGTGTTGCAGAGTCTGTTGACAAGGATTATCAGATTGAGGTTTCTCCTGCTGTTACAGACGATCACGGTCGTGTAATCGAGGAAGCTGTAATTGAAGATTACAACTTTACCGAGGAGCGTGGATTCCTTGCAATAATTGAGGCCGGCGATGCTATCGCAAGCCTTACTACAGAGCACGGTGGATCTCTCCACAGTTACTGTACCGCATATACCTCTTTCAATCCTCGTCCTTCTGACGAGTACGATATTGCAGATGCAGTAAGCTCTGCATCAAGCAGTATGTGGACTGTAACCTCTAACCGTAAGTACGTTGGCGATATCACTCTCAGATATATCATGCTTTCCGGTGATGAGAAGGCAGAGTACGCTAACGACTACGTAGGAATGGCTACCGCTTACAGAGAGTACCTTGAGAAGAGTGGTACAATTACTCGTCTCACCTCTGAGACTATAAAGGAAGATATTCCTCTTTACATTGAGTCTTTCGGTACTATCGAGACTACAGAGCGTTTCCTTTCTGTTCCTGTAACTGTTAAGAAGCCTCTTACTACTTTCGAGAACATCAAGACCATGTACGATGAGCTTTCTGAAGCAGGCGTTTCTAATGTTAACTTTAAGCTTACCGGTTTCACTAACGGTGGTATGTATCAGACAGGTCCCGTTAAGGTAAACTGGGAAAGTGCTGCCGGCGGTTCAAGTGGCTTTAAGGATCTTACTAAGTATGCAGCTGAAAAGGACTTCGGCGTTTACCCCAACTTTAACTTTACCGATGTAAATCCCCTTGGTGGCGGATTCAAGAAGGATTATCTTATAAAGACCATTAACGGTCGTTACACTCATAAGTCTTCTTATGACTCAACTTACCAGGCGTTCATGCCCTACGGTGGTTATGTAGTATCTGCCGCTTCTTATGACGATATCTTCGTTAAGTTTGATAAGTCATATTCCAAGTATGAGTGGAACAGTATCTCTGTATCTACTCTTGCTTCAGACCTTTCTACCGATTTCGATGAGGAAGATCCTTACAACCGCGAGGACTCCAAGACCTTTACCGTACAGATGCTTCAGTCTATCAGTGAAAAGTATCCTAACGTAATGGGTGACGGTGGTAACCTCTACAGCGTTAAGTATCTTGATCACATCGTAAATCTTCCCATTGACTCCAGCCGTTACACTCTCTCCAGTGATACTATTCCTTTCATCGGTATGGTATATCACGGTTATGTCAATATAGCAGGTTCTCCCATTAACCAGTCGGGTGACTATGACTACATGCTTCTCAAGACTATTGAGAATGGTGCAACTCTCTACTATACTCTTTCCTACAGCAATACTCAGCTTCTCAAGGAGTCTGAGGAGTACAATAAGTACTATTCTGTTCGTTACGAGATCTGGTTTGACCAGCTTGTAGAGAGCTATACGCTCCTCAATGAGAACATGTCTACTCTTCAGACCGAGACTATCGTAGACCACGAGTTCCTTATCGGTGAGCGTGTTCCCGATGCAGATGAGATCGAGGCAGATAAGAAGGCAGAAGAGGATGCAAAGGCAGCTCTTGAGGCTGCAATTGCAGAGTACGAGGCTAAGCTTGAGAAGGCTATCAACTTTGCTAAGCGTAAGGGTACCTACACTGATACCTTTGAGGCAGAGTTCAAGGCTAAGTACTATCCTGTAAAGGAAAATGTTCCTACGGATGAAGATGAGAAAGAAGAAGAGGAGAACACCTACGAGTACACCAAGTACACAAGTGACGACGGTAGTATCGTTCGCGTAACCTATTCTGATGGAACTACTTTCATTCTTAACTATAATAACTTTGAAGTTGTTGTTGACCTTGATGGCAAGACCGTTAACGTTGGCGCATACAGCTTCATAAAGCAGTAAAGGGGGGTGCAGATAAATGAACGCACAAAAGACAGTTGCAAAAAAGAAAACAAAGCGTCGCGGCGCATCTCTTGAAAGACGTAAAGCGAGAGCAGGTTGGTTCTTTGTCCTTCCCTTTGTACTTGGTTTCCTGTTCGTATATTTGCCCATTATTGTTAACTCTGCGACATATTCCTTCGCAGAGATAAAGACAAATGCGGGCGGTGGTGGATTTACACTTAACTTTGTAGGATTTGAAAACTACAAGGAAGCACTTTTTGTAAACCCCACTTACGTAACTACACTTATTTCGGGTATTCAGCAGCTTGTATTTGATATTCCCGCAATAGTAATTTTCGCACTGTTCATGGCTGTTCTTCTTAACCAGAAGATGTTTGGTCGTGCAGCATTCCGTGCAATCTTCTTCGTTCCCGTTATCATCTCCACCGGTCTTATGGATTCTATCTCTGCATCCAGCGTGGTTTCTCACATGGAGTCTGCAGGTATGAATGATGGTACTTCACAACAAGAGTCCGGTGTTGCGCAGATTATTTCTGCGGTTGATATTCAGGCACTCTTCAGCAGCATGAAGGTCGGTGCAGGTCTTGCAACCTACGTAGCTAAGCTGGTTAACGATATTTATAATATCGTTAACCGCTCCGGTGTACAGCTCCTTATCTTCCTTGCGGCTCTCCAGGGTATATCCCCTGCGATTTACGAGTCCTGTTCAATTGACGGTGCTTCTGCATGGGAAACCTTCTGGAAGATTACCATTCCCATGATCAGCCCCATGATCCTCGTTAATGCAGTTTATACTGTAATAGATGCGTTTACCGATAGCAGTAATACGGTTATGACCTTCATCGATAGCGTTTACACCGGATCCTCCAGCGGTCGAGTTCTTGCTTCCGCGATGTCTTGGATGTACTTCCTCATCGTTATCTTCATAATCGCTGCAGTAGCACTTCTGCTTTCGTTGTTCGTGTTCTATCAGAGAAGAGACTAAGAAAGGAGGAATAGATAAATGGATGCACCTAAGATTACAAAAGAAACAAAGAATAAGATCAGGGTTGAATTTGAGCGTACCTCTCTTAAAGAGAGACTTAAGACTAAGTTTATTTCTCTCAATTTCGTGAAGACTGTAGTTTTCTATGCCTTCCGCCTTGTACTTCTTCTTGGTATTTCCTATATTATACTGTTCCCCTTCCTGTCAAAGATACTTGCTTCATTTATGAGCCCTCAGGACTTCGTTGACGTAACTGTTAAGATGATCCCGAAAAACCCCACTCTTAATAACTATTGGCAGATTATTGTTGAGAATAATTACCTCTCAGCGCTTCTGAACACCACACTCCTTTCTCTTATGTGTGCGGTAGCTCAGACCTTCATCTGCTGTGTTATCGGATACGGACTTTCAAAGTTCAAGTTCAGGGGACGTAACCTCATATTTATGCTGGTTATCTTCACCATGGTCGTTCCTCACGGTACTCTTTATCTGTCCATGTACATGCAGTTCAGATATTTCGATCTTTCCATCTTCCCCGGTATTCCCGGTCTCTTCGAAATAATGCAGTCCATTGGACTTATAGATAAGCTTCCTAACCTTACCAACTCCTTCTGGCCTCTGTTCGTACTGTCCATCACCGGACTTGCGTTTAAGAACGGTCTGTACATCTTCATGATGAGAAACTTCTTCAAGGGTGTTCCCGATGAGCTTGAGGAGTCTGCGTACATTGATGGTAGCGGCGTTTTCCGTACCTTCCTTCAGATAATTCTTCCTCTTTCCATCCCCATGATGATTACAGTATTCCTGTTCTCCTTTGCATGGCAGTGGACTGATGAGTTCTATCACGGAATGTTCTTTACCTCCGTTACTACTACAGGCTTTAAGCTTATGCCCGATATCGTTGAGGTTCCGATTACCCTTTCCGCTCTCCCCGGCAGTACAAACCTTTATACAGAAGCAGTTACAAATACCTGCGGAATACTTATTATTCTTCCTCTGGTTATTATTTACCTCTTCTGTCAGAAGTATCTTGTACAGGGTATCGAGCGTTCCGGTATCGTTGGTTAATGGTATCATAATAATAAAAGAAAACCGACGTGGTCTTATCACGTCGGTTTTTTTGTATCAAAAAACCACCGGCACTGCCGATGGCTCCAAAAAGCTTTCAGCTTGTCAGGAGTCCGACGCAGTGGTAGGTTCCCCTGTGTAAGGGGGGCTGGCAAAAAATTTTGATTTTTGACTGAGGGGTTGTTTATAACTTTTTTATAGTCCCTCCACCACTCCGTGGTTCCCCTCCCGAAATTATATAAACAAAAAATCCAACAAAAATTTTGTTGGATTTTTTGTTGCATCAAAAAAGTCATAGACACGGTCGGTAGTTATGACGATGAAGATGATTTAACCTTTTTTAACTGTATATACTCCGCCAACTTTAGTATCGAACTTAACAGTAGTTCCGCTGAGAGTAATGTCTCCGTCCGGGCCGCTGATGATAACGTTCCCGTCATAAGGATTGTGGAGACGGCACTCTCCGCCAAGGGTGGAGGTGATCTCGCAGTATGTTATTTCGCCATTTGCACAAGCGGACTCAACCTTAAAGCCGTCACGTGCCCACAGGCAGAATTTAGCACCGTTGTTCTTGTCCCAAGCAGGGAAGATATAGATAACACCGGGTGCCGCAGGTGCACCGCCACTGGACTGAAGAAGTCCCATCTGAAGACCGGCAGCCGCGTTTCCAAGACGCTGAGCGGAAATCGCATTTACGCCCTCTCTTGCGGTGAGACGGTTAGCATAAGGAGCTTTACAACCATTTGCTTTGTACCAGCAGTGTTCCTCTGCCGCGGTAACACAACGAAGCTGACCTGACATAGCAGTAACAAGTCTTTCGGGGTCACCCATACTTGCCCAAAGGCGGGGAGCACCCGACATCTCACCGGTACCGGTCTTCTCGTCAGAATCTGCATTTATACGTTCGTAGGTATTACGACCTATACGGTACATCTCGGGATTTTTATATTTGGTTTCAAGGGTACAGAGATCAAGATGAATAAGAGGATAGCTGGCAGCACCGATACGTTCAAAGGGCCAGTTGTTACCGGGAGCATAGATCCAGTATTCGGGATCATCTGCGGTATCTTTGAGCTTTTCAGGAAGATCACCGCACTTGTTGGTGGGAATATCGGTAAGATTATCGAGAAGTTCCTGCCACAGAGCTACCTTGTCCTCGTCAATACCAAGGATCTTTGCACATTCAATACCAACTCTGAAAATACCGTGCATAGCGGTAAGAGAACCGCAGGAGTCATATGCGCCCCAGTTGGATTCACCGTCAGTAGTACCGTAAATGTGATACTTTCCGTCAGCTACGTGGGGATGCTTAGGATATACTTCCTTTGTGGTATTGGGGTATGTTCTGAAAAATTCACAAACCTTGCTGATCATGGGATATGCCTTCTCGCGAAGGAAATCAATATCTTTGCTGAATGCATATCTCAGGTAGAAGTGATATGCGAGGAATGCCGCGCTTGAGAATAGGTGAGTACACCAAGCATATGGCTTCTTTTCTCCGGTGTTGAGGAAGTCCCAACGGGATTCAAACTTCTGTCCGGATTTTGCAAGCTCCTGAAGTGCCTGAGAGCACTGAGTAAAATCGGATGGGCCGCGGTCGAGGATGAAGTTTCTGAACTCCTCCTCAAGCTCAGCGGGAAGAGGCTCGGGACCGAGAACATGCATAGTCTCAAATATATATATACCCTCTGCACCAAAGTGCTGACGTGCCGCAGTTTCAAGGCGTTCGCGGCAGTTATAGTACATATTAAGATATGGATCAATAAGCTCAGGATGTCCCGAGGGGAGAACTGCGTTATAAGTGAGGGTAATATTGTTCCACCACTGCATAGTACCCCAGTGACGTTTGTCACCTCTGGGGCTAAAGAGCAGTCCGCCGAAGTTAGGCGCAAACTGGGCATTCCTTGAACAGGAATTCATTATGTAGAGATAGTACTGGTAGTGTGTCTCGAGTATCTCTGCCTCCGGGAAACCGTCAAGGGAAATATATGACTTGCTCCAGAACTGATGCCACAGATCACAGTTTTCTTCAAAGAGCTTGTCATAACCCTTCTCAGATGCTTTTGTAACCTTTTTTACTGCCTCAGCGGCAACATCGTATTCAGGATCAAAGGTAGCAGCAGAGGAGATATATACGTAATATTCGCCCTTCTCAGCAGGCATACACATACGCATTTCGTACTCACCCGATGCACCGAAACCGCACATATCCTCCGGGAGAATACGTCTTGTACCGTTGTTCTCGTCACTGATACGGGAAATAGTATCTCTGCCCACAATTCTGACTGCGACTGCAGAGGAACAGTAATAACCCTCTTCTCGGAAGACCTGTCTGAGTATGCACACATCGCCATTGCGCTCAAGGTAGGAACGGGCGGTGTGCTTTGGAAGAGTCTCTACTTCTGCGGCACGAAGGAGTCTGAGCTTTGCTGCAGACTCACAGGGAGTCTCACGCATATCGGAAACCTTAAAGGCAAATACATCGTCCTCTGCGGCAAAGGCGGAAAAATCCACATCGTGCGCAGAAATATTGGCTACTGCATCATATATATCAAGATGCTCCTTAGTGGCCTCATCAAAAACGTCGGGGCCAAAACCAACGAAGCAAAGATCGAAATAAGCGCAGGCATATCCGTAGTCTCTGTGTTCCTCATGGAATGCACGGGACTTAGGACCGTTTGCAAACACGTCACTGCGGTTTATCTGAAGCTTGATTGCATCGGGGGATGTCCAAATAAGGGATCCCATGCGACCGTTACCAATGGGAAGTCCCTCTTCACAACGCTCTGCGGGACCGTCATAGTGAAGGTCAGCTCGGTTTACGAGTTCTTTAATATTTATTTTCATATATTCCTCCGTGTGTAGCGGTAGTTGAACTACTTATATTATACCAGTACATTAATAAGAAATCAATATTTATCAAAAAACCGTTTTCCGCAAAGCGGAAAACGGTTTTCATGAACAATATTACTTTGTGATAAGAGAATCAACATAAGCGACCATTTCGTCGTAATGTTTCTCCATCTCCTCAAGAAGCTTCTTCTGAGCGCGGGTACGGATAAGGTTATGACCGGGCTTCTTTATCTTGAAGTAAACGTCACCGTCAATGTAGTCGGTGAGGAAACGAAGTACCAGCTCTGCGGTCATTACCCAAGCACCGAGTGGCAGATAATGGATCTCATTTTCTGTGAGAACGTCCTTAACCTCAGAAACAAAACCGTCGGTGAAAAGACGGAACAGATTCATATCAACACCTATAAGAGAGGTATCATCCTCGTCCTCGGCGGCGGTATTGGCACCAAATCTGATAGCATCACCGTAGTCGTAAAGTACGGAACCGGGCATTACGGTATCAAGGTCAATAACGCAGATTGCTTCACCGGTTTCGTCATCTATCATTACATTATTAAGCTTTGTATCGTTGTGAGTAACTCTCAGAGGGAGATCACCTGATTCAATAAGATCAACGATCTTGCCCATCTTTTCCTCTCTCTCAAGGAGGAAATCAATTTCTTCCTTTACAGATGCGACTCTGCCTGCGGGATCCTTTGCAACGGACTGTTTAAAAGTCTCAAAACGCTTTTTTGTATTATGGAAATTGGGAATAGTCTCAACTAACTTATCAGCGGGAAAATCAAACAAGTACTTCTGGAACTGACCGAAGCCACGTCCTGACTCATAGAAATGTCTGGGATCGGAAATACTGTTGTGGGCTGTAGCATTCTCGATAAAGTTATCGGCTCTCCAGTGACCTCCGTCATACTCACAAAGGAGACTGTCATCCTTGGTACGGATGAAACGAAGTACTCTGCGGGAGCTGTCAATTCCTTTTTTATTCATTGCATCGGCAATATGAGACGTTACTTCTTCCACGTTATTCATAAGACCGACGGGATCCTTAAAAACATTGGTGTTTATACGCTGGAGTACATAATTAATAATACTTCCGTCAGGTTTTTTAAAGGTTAGTTTATATGTATTGTTTATATTACCTGCTGTAAGCTCTTCTACGGCAATATATTCACCTTCGAACTTGAAATTCTCTACAATACATTTAATCTCATTATAGATCATTATCATACCTCATTTACTTTTTATAATTCTAAAACCTACTACAATTGTACCACTATCGATGTTAAATGTCAAGTGTGACACTATTTGACGGGTTGCTTCGTATTCTTGCGAGAAAAGTCAAGCTGGGAAATAACAATTCCGCCAAAGATAATACTACAACCTATGTATCCAATTAATGATATGCTATCTATACCGAAGATAACACCTCCCACTGCGGAAAAAACCGACTCAAGGGAGAATACAATAGCCGCAAAGGTGGGATCTGCGTTTTTTTGGCCGATTATCTGAAGAGTATATGCAATTCCCACACTTGCAGCACCGCAGTATATAATATCCCACTTTGCATCCATCAGTACCTCAAAGGAAAAATCTCCACTCTCAACGACAAATGCACAAACAAGACTGAGTAGGGTACATACAAGAAACTGTCCCCACGCAAAGGAAAGGGACGGGAGCTCACGTGCAAAATGGTCTACCGAGATCATGTGTGCTGCCCAGAAAACTGCACCGATGAGAAGAAGTACCTCTCCGAACCCAAAAGACAGACCAACACCGGGTTTAATACAGAGGAAGCCAAGTCCGGCAACTGCCATAAATGCGCCTATCCACACAGGGAGCTTGGTCTTTTTTTTGAATATCAAAAAGTACATTACCGGAGTGAGCACGGTATATATGGAGGTTATAAAACCACCAAGACCCGCACTGCCGGTAATCTTGAGTCCTATCTGCTGAAGGCTGGATGCTATGCAAAGAATACTGCCGCACACAATCCAACCGGGAAGAATTTTCTTTAGCTTTATCTCTCCGCGGAATATTTTCTTCCCTTCAAAAATAAGAACTACCGGGATAAGAGACACCGTTCCGAGAACAAATCTGGTGGCATTAAAGGTAAAGCTGCCAATATGCTCAGTACCCTTGACCTGAAAAACAAAAGCAAAGCCCCAGATAACGGCGGTGAGGAAGAGGCAAAGTATAGACAGATATTTTTTCATTTTTATTCCTTTTCGTGTTAACTTACATTCAAAGAGCCCTGTACCAATTTTAAAACATCAAAATCGGGTAGGGCTCGTTTATCATGTTAATATTATAATACGCAGCTGAGGAACGCTTTTGTTCTCTCATTTTTGGGACTCTCAAATATCTCAACAGGGGTTCCTTCTTCAACTATAACACCGTCACTCATGAAGATGATCCTGTCTGCGACCTCACGGGCAAAGCCCATCTCATGTGTAACTACTGCCATGGTCATACCGTCAGCCGCAAGCTTCTTCATTACCTCAAGAACTTCGCCGACCATCTCGGGGTCAAGTGCAGAGGTTGGCTCATCAAAAAGCATAACATCAGGTTCCATACAAAGGGCACGGACGATAGCAACTCTCTGCTTCTGTCCGCCGGATAACTGACTGGGATATGCCCCGGCTCTGTCAGCAAGACCAACGGTATCAAGTAGCTCAAGCGCCTTTTTCTCCGCTTCCTCCTTGGATTTTTTAAGGAGCTTTGTGGGTGCGATAGTCATATTTTTAAGAACGGTCATGTGGGGGAAAAGATTAAACTGCTGGAACACCATTCCCATCTTCTGACGCATCTTGTTGATATCGGTTTTAGGGTTCATTATATCTACACCCTCAAAGTAAATGTGACCGTCGGTAGGCTCTTCAAGCAAATTAAGTGAACGAAGGAGGGTAGATTTACCGCTTCCTGAGGGACCGATGATAACCACAACCTCGCCTCTCGCTATCTCCAGGTCAACACCGCCGAGAGCATGAATGGTACCTTTAAAGCATTTATGCAGATTCTCGACCTTGATGATCGATTCATTTTTATTTGTCATGACTTAGCCTCTTTTCTTATCTTTCGTTGTTTCTGAGTTTTTTCTCAAGTATGCTGACCAGCTTTGAAAGACCAAGTACCATTATGAGGTAAATGATCGCAACGGCAATAAGAGGCATGAAAGCACTGTATGTGGCCGCACGTATAGCGTTACCGGCATACATCAGATCACCGAGGCCAATGTAGAATGCGATAGAAGTTTCCTTGAGAAGTACAACAAACTCGTTTGCAAGAGCAGGAAGCACAGCCTTGAATGCCTGAGGGAATACGATGTGGTACATGGTTGCCATGTAACCGAAGCCAAGGCTACGGCCGGCCTCAGTCTGACCGTCATCCACTGACATGATACCGCCACGGACGATCTCCGCAACGTAAGCACCGGAATTAAGACCGAAGCAGATAACGGCAGCTAAGAACTTATTAACTCCCATAGGCATAAATATTACGAAATATATTATCATGATCTGTACTACAACAGGTGTACCGCGTACTACAGTAAGATACAGCTTAGATATCGAGTTAAATATAGACAGGAGAATACCGGGTTTTGACAGCTTGTCGTATGTACAGCGAACAAATGCAATAATGAAACCGAGGACTATACCGATAAGAAGAGCACAGACGGTAAGCTCAATAGTTACGGCAAGGCCCTTGAGAATAGTAAGCCAACGGTCATGTTCGATAAAGTTCTTGTGGAAGTCATCTTTAAGATCGTTCCAGAAACGAATGAGTACTGTTGAGGTATCAGGCTTGTCCGCTGAATATCTGGGAGCTATACACTGAATAAAGCCCTTGTTTACGTTATTGGTTTCAATCTGGTGCTCCACCTCTGCACCGTTTTCAATAACGGTGTAATGGGTCATCTTATCAACCTCATCAGCCATAGTAATGAGCCCGCCGTAGACAACGTCAACGGTCTGGGCATCGCTGTATACCACAAGGCCTTGATCCTGAGTATCGTAAATAACGATAGAGATGTTCTTTGTAATTTCCGGTGCGGAGTTCACAAGCTCAGTCAATCTGTCCTCAAATTCCATCTTGAAGTTAAGGGCAGACTTGAACATTGCACCGCCAAGCTTTTTTGCGTCAGAAGACAAAAATTCAGAGTAATTCGGCGAGATCACACTGTAAGCATCAAGGGTTGCAACAGTACAGTCAACAATTATATTCTTTTCACTGCCGTAGTCAAGCGAATTGACACGTATGTAATTCTTTTCTGCCAATGCGATGAGAGGCTTGGTTTTAGCCATATCGTCAAAGGTCTTGTTGAGCAGCTCTTCTGCGTTTTCTATCGATATACTTGAGGCAACTGTGCCGGATCTTATACTGAAAAACAGTATTCCTGCGGCAACGAGCACAAGGACAATTGCAACTATCGCTGCAATTAGTTTTTTGTTTTTTGTCATTTTTTGATCCTCCGGTGAAAGCTGATAGCTATAATTATATATTAAGCCGTTATCTGAACAGTAAAAACACATTTACTACTCAGATAACGGTTTAATTTGCCCCGTTATAAAGGCAATACACGGGGGCTGCATAAAGCAGCCCCCGTAATCTCACATTATCTGATATTACTCAGCCTTGATAAACTTAGCGATGATAGCATCAATAGTGCCGTCAGCGGTAAGATCCTCGAGAGCCTTGTTGATATCGTCAAGGAGCTGGGTGTTACCCTTCTTAACTGCGATAGCGTAGTCCTCAATTGCGTACTCGGTATCAAGGATCTTGAGTCCCTCGTTCTGAGCTACAAATGCCTTTGCGGGCTCATTATCGATAATTACTGCACTAACGTCACCGCCCTTAAGAGCGATAACGGCATCAGCACCCTTACCGTACTTGGTAACGTTATCTTCGCCGTAATCACCGGAAGCGTAGATGTCACCGGTAGTACCGAGCTGAACACCGATCTTCTTGCCTGCAAGATCATCGAGAGAAGCGATGTCAGAGCCGTCAACAACGATAACGGACTGAACGCCGGTAGCGTAGCTGGAGGTAAAGTCTACCTCAAGAAGTCTCTCATCGGTAACGGTCATACCTGCCATACCGAAGTCAACCTCACCCTGCTGAACGGAGGTGATAATGGAATCAAACTCCATATCAACGATCTCAAGAGTATAACCAAGCTTTTTAGCAATAGCGGTAGCGATCTCAACGTCAATACCTACGAATGCATCGCCTTCCTTATACTCGTAAGGAGGGAAAGCGGCGTTGGTAGCCATCTTGATAACCTTGTTGGTATCGTCTGCGGCAGTGGTGTCATCTGCAACAGTGGTATCGTCTGCAACGGTGGTGTCGTCAGCATTACCCTTGTTTTCGTCTGCAGTCTCACCGCAACCAACGAAGCAAAGAGTAAGCATTGCTACACAAAGAAGAAATGCAAATATCTTTTTCATTTTTTATGTCCTCCATAAAATTTTCATAGTTAGGTATATTTTATCACAGGTTTGTAATTTTTTCAATAGTAATATATTAATAAACATATATTTATTTAAGAAATTTCCGTAATAAATGAATATTTATTCGACTCATGAATAATTGTGTCGTCTTTTTCAGAACAGCCCTTTCTTTTTTGGCGGTGGCGGTGGGGGGCATGGACAGGACTCAAGGCGAACAAGTATAATATCTTCCCCTATCTTCTCTATGTTGCACCATGGTATTGTAATGTCTTCCTTATGTGAAAGTCCAAATACCCCGCAGCTTTCCCCGGGTACAACAATAGCGGTTATCTTTCCGTCTGAAACATCAAATATGATGTCTACAATATACCCAAGTCTTGCTCCGTTACACACGTTTACTACTTCCTTGTTGCGCAGGTCGTTAGTACAGCTGTTCATGGCTTCTCCTTGTTTTCTTCATTTTTGATATATGTATATTTTATTTGGCAGAGTGGTATTCTTCGGACAAAGGCATATTAAAACATCGCGATAAATATAATGTATCACAAAATCTTGTCCCGGAGGAATGTTTATGTTTATCTATTCATTAAGAGCAAGCTCACTGAAATTTTTTGCCGTTGTCCTTGCGGGGGTCGCTGTGCTTGTTGCATTGATCCTCGTTTTTCCTGCTGAGGACACGGCATCGGTTGCCGTTGACGGAGAAATACGTTACGAAAAAATCAAGACCGGTGATGACAGAATCAATTTCCTGCTTTCGCTGGGTTACACCGTCGATCCCGAACCCATCGAAGAAAAGAAGGTGATGATCCCCACCGAGTTCGATAAGACCATGGTGTCATATAACGAGCTGCAGAAGGTAACAGGTCTTGACCTCTATAAGTACAGAGGTAAGGAAGTTACACAGTACAGCTATAATGTGACCAACTACCCGGGGTACGACGGAAAGGTGTATGCAAATTTGCTTATAGCAGGTAACCGAGTTATTGGGGGAGATATTTGTTCTGCTGACGTCAGTGGCTTTATTCACGGCCTTCGCCAAGTTGAGCCATGAGTAAAATTTGTTAAAAGCTTTTTCGTGAAACGTTACAACTGTTGCTTTTTGACAGTATTTCGGGTATAATATCGGTAAGAGGATCATCTCCTCTGTTACCGTGCGCCATCGGCGCAGAAAGGCATACAGATGTACACTTTTGTTGCTACCTGCCTCTTCGGTCTTGAGCACTTGCTTGGCGAGGAGATATCTGCTCTCGGATATAAGCGTACCGAGACAATTGACGGTCGTGTTACCTTTACCGGTGACATCGGCGCGATTTCGCGAATGAACATCTTTTCCCGTTATGCGGAAAGAGTATTTATTTTGCTGGACGAGTTTCCGGCACGCAGCTTTACTGAGCTGTTTGACGGAGTAAAACGCATTGAGTGGGAGAACTGGATATCAAAGGATGATGCTTTCCCGGCAAAGGGACACTGTATCAAGAGTGCACTTTTCTCGGTACCCGACTGTCAGAGCATCGTTAAAAAGGCGGTAGTACAGCGGCTTGAGTCGATATACGGTATATCCTGGTTTAAGGAAACCGGTGTCAAATATCAGATAGAGTTCTTTATTTTCCACGATAAGGTGTCGATCATGATAGATACCTCCGGAGTGGCTCTCCATAAGCGAGGTTACCGACCTCAGCAGTTTACCGCACCCCTCAGAGAGACACTTGGCGCGGCTCTTGCGGCTACAGCACGTCCACGTGAGGACGTACTGTTCTGGGATCCCTTCTGTGGATCGGGAACTATTGCCATTGAGGCAGCTATGATGATGACCGGACGTGCTCCCGGTATAAACCGCGGATTTGCTGCAGAGGCATTTCCCCAGATAGACAGAACTCTTTGGGAGAATGCCCGTGATGAGGCTCGTTCTGCCGTGAAGAAAAGTGACTTTGAGGTTTATGCATCTGACATTGATCCTGCG
Organism: Clostridia bacterium; assembly: GCA_017556745.1. GTDB lineage: Bacteria > Bacillota > Clostridia > Oscillospirales > CAG-272 > RGIG2161. The sequence goes on along the minus strand of JAFYMF010000034.1, from coordinate 27,849 downwards.
GCGGTAGAGCTTGCAAAGGAATGCTGTAAGCACGCAGGTGTGGTCGGAACAGTAAAGGTATTTCAGCGCGATGCCCTTGACATAAAGACCGGCGGCAGACGAGGTACCGTGGTGTGCAATCCCCCCTACGGAGAGAGAATATCTGCTGAGGGCGGAGTTGATGAGCTATATAGGAATATGGGCAGACACTTTGCCACTCTTGACAGCTGGCAGATATATATTCTTACCTCACATCCCGGGTTCCAGAATCTTTACGGAAGACGTGCGGACAAGGTAAAGAAACTGTATAACGGCATGCTCCCCTGCTATTTCTATCAGTACTTTAAAAGGAAATAATAATCAAAATACGGCGGATACACATAATGTGTATCCGCCGTATACTGTTTGTTTTATTAGTTAATGAACATCTTATATGTTTTAAGTGCAGACTGTACCTTTCTTGCGTGAGTCACGTGGTTACTTGAATAGTTCTGTGTTCTTTCAACGTACATCTGTCTAAATGAAGAAGGGTAACTTGCACCGATAGTCTCAATGTAGATCCATGCAGTATCTACAGTGAATCCGTTAACAACAAGGTCGAGCATTTTTCTTGACTGAGGGTCACTCATGTATTTACCCTTGAGTGCGGTATCGAAGTAAGCAGGAGCGGTCTCTCTGTAGGAATAAGATGCCATAGCCTCAAGAACGGCAGCAGAAACATCGGGATTGCGATTGGTCTTGGGAATACCGAAAGAGGTGTAGCTGTCGTGTGCATAGGTATAGTATTCCTTCTGATTTGAATCATACTTGGGGAAAGGAAGAATACCGTAGTCGCTCTGCATGTTTCTGAGAGTTGCACTCTCAATTGCAAGGAGCTTGTTATTCATAAAGAGAAGCTGGTCGCCCGCAAACATTTTTGATAAATCGTTAAGATCACCGTCTGATATACCTGCATCATAACAACCTGGTGTATTATTGATGAGATTATAGAGCTTTTCGGATACGGCAAAGAGTTTTTCTGTGGGAACATCAAGTTCAAACCATCCGTCGCCGTCAGAAGAAAGAATATTAATATCAAAGCTGGACCAAATAACGTCGGTACCGATGGCTCTCTGGAACCCTATTCCATAGGTGTCTTCCTTGTCGGGTGTGGAAGAACCGTTGTTATCAATATAAATAGAACTTCCAAGCTCGTAGAATTTATCGTATGTCCAGTTACCGCTGTCAACTATTTCATAGAGCTGAAGAAGCTCAGGGTATTTCTCTGCGTTATCATTTGCAAGGCTCTTGTTATAGAACATGGCAAACATATAACGGGTAAGAGAAAGGGAGAGGGAACCGGTTGTGAGGTAAAGGCTTTCCATTACCTCAGCCTCGCTGTTAAATGTACTTGACCACCAGGGTTTGTCGAGATCAATGTAATCAAGATCGTAAAGGTCGACCAAGTGATCCATAAATACGAATCTGGTGAATGCAAATGTTATATATCCGTAGATCTGATATTGATCCTCGTCAGAAGCAAACTGCTTTTCCATTGCATCCTCAAAGTCGCTGTCATCAATGTACTCGGGGATGATCTCAACGCCGAGACGCTCCTCAACATACTTTTCTCTGTTGTAAACAGAGTCGTTTACGACATCGCTGTTAAGCTCATCGGTACAAATCTCAGATTTCTTGTCTGAGTCGTCAACTACAAGAAAATGAATATCCTGTCCGCCGAAATCAAGATCGTTCGGGAGATCGTCCTCCTCGTATACGATAGAAGGATCTGTGTTATCTAAAGGCTTTGTGGTTGAAGGTGTTGTATCCTTAGTATTGGTACTACCGCTTGAACATGCTACAAAAGAGAACAGTATAACAAGCACAAGAAGTATACTGAAAAGTGATTTCATAATTACCCCCACTATTAAATTAATCGTATTAATCATATTCTACAATAAATGTACGGCAGAGTCAACCCATTATTTAAAACAAAAGGACTTTTCAAAAAAACCTCCGCACGATTAAGTGCGGAGGGGTTCTTTACTGATATGTTTAACCGAGTTTTGCCTCAAAATCTATTTTCTGAGCCTTAAGTCTCATCTTAACATTTCTGGAAGCAGTTGCATATTCACTTGAATAGTTTGTCTTGTTATCTGAGAGCATTCTTCTGAATGTGGTGGGGAAGTCTGCACCGATAGTTTTAAGATATATCCAAGATGCGTCTACCTTGAAACCTTCGACAACAAGGTCGATCATACGTCTTGACTGAGGATCGCTCATATACTTACCCTTGAGTGCGGTATCAAGATAAGCGGGTACGGTGTCTCTATATGAGTAAGATGCCATAGCCTCAAGAACTGCCGCTGCAACATCGGGATTGCGGTTGGTATTGGGAATTGCAAAGGTGGTGTACCAGTCGTGAGAGTATGAATAATAGTTATCCTGTTTACTGTCATATTTGGGGAAAGGAAGAATACCGTAGTCACTCTGCATGTTTCTGAGAGTTGCGGTCTCGATTGCATCAAGTGAGTTATTCATAAACAGAAGGTTGTCACTTGCAAACATAGCAGCCAGGGTGTCGAGATCTTCATCACTCGTTCCGGAGTTGTAGCAACCGGTGTTATTGTAGAGAAGATTGTTGACCATTTCCATTGCGGAATAAAGTTTCTCTGTGGAAACAACGAGTTCAAACCAACCCTCACCGTCAGGCGCGAGAACATCGATATCAAAGCTGGACCACATTGTATCTACACCGATAGCACGCTGCATACCAATACCGTAGGTATCTTCTTCATCGGGTGTATCATTACCGTTGTTATCAATGAAGATAGTACTGCTGAGCTGATTGAGCTTGTCAAATGTCCAGTCACCGCTTTCAACCATATTATAAAGGTCAAGAAGCTCGGGAATGTCCTCGGCATTATTTTCAGCAAGTGTTTTATTGTAGAAAATAGCAAAAGTATAACGGAGCAGAGAAAGTGCAAGGGAACCTGTTGTAAAATAAAGGCTATCTAAAATTTCTGATTCGTCATTGAAGGTCTGAGACCACCAAGGTTTGTCAAAGTTGAGATAGTTAAGCTCGTAGAGATCGTAAAAATAGGCTTTGAATACGGATTTTGAAAAGTCAGATGTTGCATGTGCACAGATCTGATACATATCCTCGTCAGAAGCCATCTGTCTTTCCAGTTCTATATTTATATCACCGAATGTGACAAGAATAGGTTCAAGCTCAATGTTAAGGCGATCCTCAATGAATCTTTCTCTGTTATAAACAGAATCGTTTACGATATCGCTGTTAAGCTCCTCTGTACAGATCTCAGTATTTTTGTCTGCTGAGTTCTGAGCAAGGAAATTTACAACCTGCCCGCCAAAATTAAGGTCATCGGGAAGATCGTCCTCCTCGTATACGATATCGGACTTGTTTGGTTCATTTGAGGACGTAGTGTCCTTTGATACGTTTGGATTCTTTTTATCTTCAGTACCTCCGGAGCAGGCAACGAAAGACAGAAGCATAACGATCACAAGAAAAATGCTTATAAATGATTTCATGTTTACCTCCGTTAATTATATAAGTGTATATTGTATTTTACAGCATTGAAGAGATAATGTCAACCCTATATTTATTAAACTAAATAATGAATGATAAAAAGCCCTGTTTTTTGAAACAGGACTTTTTATTATCAGATTTTTATAACCGAATATGCGGCAAACTGCGACTTATCAACTGAATTTAGTTGTGACCTTAAACATCTTGAGCGCGTTTTTAACCTTTCTCTCCATTGTTGCATGCTGGCTCGCATAATTGGTTTTGTTGTTTGAGATCATTATTCTGAAATTAGCGGGATACTCTGCACTGAGGGTCTCAAGATATATCCAAGCAGCATCAACCTTGAATCCGTCAACAACAAGATCAAGCATTTTTCTTGACTGAGGATCGCTCATGTACTTGCCCTTGAGAGCAGTATCGAGGTAAGCGGGCTCGGTATCTCTGTATGCGTAGGATGCCATAGCCTCAAGAACAGCGGCAGCAGTGTCGGGGTTGCGGTTAGTCTTGGGAATAGCGAAAGAAATGTAGCTATCGTGAGCGTAGGAATAGTATTCATTCTGCTTTTCGTCATACTTGGGGGTGGGAAGAATACCGTAATCGCTCTGCATATTTCTGAGAGTTGTACTCTCGATCGCCTCAAGAGAGTTGTTCATAAAGAGGAGATTGTTACTTGCGAACATGGCTGACAGTATATCAAGATTATCGTCGTCATAACCTGCAACAAAACATCCGGTGGTGTTGTAAAGGAGGTTCGTTAACATGTCAAGCGCGGAGTAGAGCTTTTCTGTGGGAACATCGAGCTCAAACCAACCGTCCTCATCGGGAGAAAGAACACTTATATCAAAGCTGGACCAGATAAAGTCAATACCGATACCCTTCTGGAATCCGAGACCGAAGGTGTCTTCACTGTCAGCCGTGGTTGAACCGTTGTTGTCAATATAGATCGTACTACCAAGCTCGCACATCTTGTCAAACGTCCAGTCGCCATTCTCGACAACATTGTAAAGATCAAGAAGTTCGGGGTACTTTTCCGAGTTGCTTTCTGCCAGACTCTTGTTATAGAATATAGCAAATAATGCACGTGTAAGTGAAAGGGAGAGGGAACCGGTAGTAACGTACAGTCCATCCATTACCTCAGCCTCTGCATTGAATGTCTGAGACCACCAGGGCTTTTCAAGGTCAAGGTAGTTAAGCTCGTACAGATCGTTAAGATAATCCATGAAAACAAATCTGGTGAAAGCAAATGTGATATATCCAAGAAGCTGATATTCATCCTCATCTGCCGCTATCTGCTTTTCGACAGTTTTCTCATAGTCACCGCCGTTTCTGGGATCGATATAAACGGGCTCAAGCTCAACACCGATACGTTCTTCAACATACTTTTCCCTGTTGTAGATAGAGTCGTTTACAACGTCACTGTTAAGCTCTTCAGTGAAGACATCGTCCTTGTCGGATGAAGCTTTGCCTTCTGTCGCACTTCTCTTTTCCAGCAGGAATCGGACGACCTGTCCTCCGAAGTTAAGGTCATCGGGAAGATCGTCTTTTTCATATTCAATACCGTTATTATCAGGATCGTTTGATGCGGTTGTGTCACCCGGCTTTGTTCCCTTGGAGCTATCATCTCCGCCGGAACAGGCAACGAAGGAGAACATCATGACAAATACAAGGAAAAGGCTTAAAATTTTTTTCATCTTGACCTCCGTCATTATAATTTAAAAAAATATATACTACATTATACAACTGATTCAATAATTAAGTCAAGTTATTTCCTGAATATAATATGACACTGAAAAACAAAAGAATCGCCGCATTGTTATAAATGCGGCGATCTGATGTGTTAAGTTATATTCAGAATAATGGATCAGCTGAACTTGGTTGTTGCCTTGAACATCTTGAGTGCGTTATTTACCTTTTTTGACATTGTTGCATGTGCACTTGCGAAATTGGTTTGATTACCGTCCATCATCATTCTGAACTTAGAGGGGTACTCTGCACTCAGAGTCTCAAGATAGATCCAAGCGGCGTCGACCTTAAATCCGTCAACCACAAGGTCAAGCATTTTTCTTGACTGAGGATCACTCATGTACTTACCCTTGAGAGCGGTGTCAAGATAAGCGGGCTCGGTATCTCTGTATGCGTAGGAAGCCATTGCTTCAAGAACAGCCGCGGCAACATCGGGCTTCTGGTTAGTCTTGGGGATGGCGAAGGAATGGTAACTATCGTGTGCGTAAGTATAATAGTTGGTCTGCTTTTCATCATATTTGGGGAAGGGGAGAATACCGTAGTCGCTCTGCATATTTCTGAGCGTTGCGCTCTCGATTGCGTGTAACTTGTTATTCATAAAGAGCAGGTTGTCGCTTGCCATCATGGCAGACAATTTTTCAAGATCCTGGTCGTCTCCGCCTGCGACAAAACATCCGGTGGTGTTATGGAGAAGGTTGACCATGGTTCCAAGTGCGGAATACATCTTCTCGGTGGGAACGTCAAGCTCAAACCATCCGTCATCGGTAGTAGACAAAATATTGATGTCAAAAGAGGACCAGATGGAATCGGTACCGATAGATCTTTGGAATCCGAGACCGAAAGAGTCCTCTTCATCCGCAGTATCATTACCGTTATTGTCAATGTAGATAGAGTTGCCAAGCTCATACATCTTGTCAAAGGTCCAGTCACCCCTCTCAACAATGTCGTACAGCTCAAGGAGCTCGGGGTAAGTTTCCGAGTTGCTGTTTGCAAGAGCTTTATTATAGAATATGGCAAACATATAGCGGGTAAGAGACAGGGAAAGTGAGCCGGTGGTAATGTACAGACCGCCCATTACCTCTGCTTCATCATTGAATGTCTGAGACCACCAAGGCTTTTCAAGGTTAATATAATCCAGAGAGTAAAGATCGTTAAAATAATCCATGAATACAAATCTGGTGAAAGCAAAGGTGATATAACCAAGCAGCTGATACATATCTTCATCAGATGCTATCATCTTTTCAAGCTCTTTTTCAAAGTCGCTGACAGTGGGATCGATATAAGTAGGCTCAATCTCGACTTTCAGTCGTTCTTCAACGTATTGCTCTCTGTTGTAAATAGAGTCGTTTACAATGTCACTGGTAAGCTCTTCTGTAAATACACCGGCAATGTCAACATCGGATTTTCTTTTGGACATAAGAAACTTAACAGACTGACCGCCGAAATCCAGGTCATCGGGAAGATCGTCTTCTTCGTATTCAATACCGTTATCGTTCGGACCTTTATATCCTGTGGTATCATCTGCAGAACCGGTATTCTTGGAATTGTCGTCCCCCGAGGAACAAGCTACGAACGAGAAAATCATGACAAACATGAGAAGAATGCTTATAAATTTTTTCATAGTAGACTCCCATATTATAAACAAAATGACGGTGTCATCGATGACGTGTGACTGTCGGGTTATTTGACAGATTAACTGAATTTGGAGGCTATCTTGAACATGTTAAGTGCGTTCTTGATCTTTTTCTCCATTTTCGTGTGCTCACTTGCATAGTTGGTTTTATTCTGACAAATGAATATTCTGAAATTAGAGGGATATTCTGCGCTGAGAGTTTCAAGATATATCCAAGCAGCGTCAACCTTAAAGCCGTCAACTACAAGGTCGAGCATACGTCTTGACTGAGGGTCGCTCATATACTTACCCTTGAGTGCGGTATCAAGATATGCCGGCTCGGTATCTCTGTATGCATAGGATGCCATAGCTTCAAGAGCGGCTGCCGCTACATCGGGGTTGAGATTGGTTTTGGGAATAGCAAAGGAAAGGTAACTGTCATGGGCGTATGAGTAGTATTCATCTTGCTTTTCATCATACTTGGGTGTGGGAAGAATACCGTAGTCGCTCTGCATATTTCGGAGAGTCGGTGTTTCGATGGCGTTAAGCATATTGTTCATAAAGATCAGGTTATCACTTGCCATCATAGCGGAAAGTGTGTTAAGACCTCCGTCTCCGCCTCCGATAACAAAGCATCCATTCGTATTAAAAAGAAGATTTGTTAATCTTTCCAGGGAAGAATAGAGCTTCTCTGTGGGAATATCAATTTCAAACCAACCGTTCTCATCGGGAGAAAGAATGCTTATATCAAAACTGGACCAAATGAAATCTATACCGATTCCTCTCTGGAATCCGAGACCGAAAGAGTCCTCTTCATCCGCTTCGTCGTTACCGTTATTATCAACATAGACAGAACTGCCCAGCTCATACATTTTATCATAGGTCCAGTCACCGGACTCGACTATATCATAGAGTTTATCAAGCTCAGGATTGTCTTCGGCATTGTTCGCAGCTACTGTTTTGTTGTAGAATATAGCAAACAGGGAACGGGTAAGAGAAAGAGAGAGAGAACCTGTGGTTACGTACAGTCCGTTCATGATCTCTGCTTCTGCATTGAAGGTCTGAGACCACCAAGGCTTCTCGAGATTGATATATTCAAGATCGTAGAGGTCGTTGAAATAGTCATTGAAAACGAATCTGGTAAAAGCGAATGTGGTATATCCGAGAAGCTGATACATATCTTCATCAGATGCTATCATTTTTTCAATTTCTTTTTCATAGTCACCGCCGTTTTGGGGATCGACATAAAAAGGCTCGAGTTCAACACCGATACGCTCTTCAACGTATTTTTCTCTGTTGTAAATAGAGTCGTTTACAACGTCACTGTTAAGCTCGTCAGAAAATAGGTCGCCTCTTCCCACAGTTTCTAACAGAAACTTGACTGTTGCACCGCCGAAATTCAGGTCGTCCGGGAGATCGTCCTTTTCGTATTCAATACCGTTATCGTTCGGACCGTTATATCCCGTGGTATCGCCTACGGGACCGGTGTTTTTGGAATTTCCGTCGCCTGAGGAACAAGCCGCGAACGAGAAAAGCATAGCGAGTACAAGAAAGATACTGAAAATTTTTTTCATGGTTGCCTCCACTGTAAAAACATAAAAATTGTTAATCATATTATACAATAATAATCAAAAAAATGTCAACCTAATTGGTGAAAAAACATGGTATTTACTGTATACAAAAAAACAACCGATACAGAACAGATCAATATCGGTTGTTTGAATATTTGTATAAATGTTATCAGCTGAATTTGGTCGTTACCTTGAACATTTTAAGTGCGGTCTTAACCTTTCTTTCCATTGTTGCATGTGTACTTGCGTAGTTTCTCTGGTTAGATCCCAGCATTCTTCTGAATGCGGTTGTATATCCGTCACTGAGAGTTTCAAGATATATCCATGCAGCATCAACCTTAAAGCCGTCAACCACAAGGTCAAGCATTTTTCTTGACTGAGGATCGCTCATATACTTACCCTTGAGCGCAGTATTAAGATAAGCCGGCTCGGTGTCTCTGTATGCGTAAGATGACATAGCTTCAAGAATGGCTGCGGTTACGTCAGGGTTGCGGTTTGTTTTGGGAATTCCGAAGGATGTATAACTGTCGTGAGCGTAGGTATAGTATTCTTTCTGGTTTGAGTCGTACTTGGGGAAGGGAAGAATACCGTAGTCGCTTTGCATGTTTCGCAGCGTTTTGGACTCAATTGCAAGAAGCTTATTGTTCATGAAGAGCAGACGGTCGCTTGCAAACATATCGGAAAGCACGTCGAGATGTTCATCGTCATGGCCGGGATCATACGTACCGATGCTTTCATGAAGAAGATCGTTTATCATATCCATTGCTGAATAGAGCTTTTCTGTAGGAACGTTAAGCTCAAACCATCCGTCATCATCATGTGAAAGAACACTTATATCAAAACTGGACCACATTGCATCGGTACCGATATTACCCTGAAATCCGACACCAAAGGTATCCTCTTCATCGGCGGTATCGTTACCGTTGTTGTCAACGTAAATTGAACTGCCAAGCTCACAGAACTTATCAAAGGTCCAGTCGCCGCTTTCAACGATATCATACAGTTCAAGAAGCTCGGGGGAAGAGGAGGAATGATCCTCTGCCAGATTTTTGTTGTAGAATATTGTGAACATATAACGTGTAAGCGATAAGGAAAGAGAACCTGTGGTGACGTACAGACCGTCCAACACCTCGGCTTCTTCATTGAAGGTCTGGGACCACCAGGGCTTTTCGAGATCTATATAATCGAGGTCATAAAGATTTATGAGATGATCGGCAAAAACGTATCTGGTGAATGCAAAAGTGACGTATGCATATGCCTGATAGACGTCATCATCTGAACCGAACTGAAGATCCATTGTATTTTCATACTGCTTGTCGTCGACCTTTACCTGCTCAATGTTTACGTTCAAGCGGTCCTCAACGTACATCTCTCTGTTATAGATAGAGTCGTTGACTACATCGCTGGTAAGCTCGTCGGCGCAAATTTCTGGAAGGCTGATTGAAGTATCCCCTTCCTTGGGTTCGGAACCGGTGACAAGTATTTTAACTGTCTGACCCTCGAAGTTCAGATCATCCGGCAGATCATCTTCCTCGTAATTTATAATGGGATCAGTGGTGGTACCGGATACGGTGGTATCCTTGGAATTGCTGTCTTTTGCAGGACCGGTTCCACCCGAGCAAGCAACAAAAGAAAGCAACATAACTAAAGCAAGAAATACGCTGAGAAAAGATTTCATTTTGTTCTCCTAAAAAATAAATTATGCTTTTCACTATAACATAAATTGCAAAAATTGTCAATCTGTTATAGTGATAACGGTGTATAACACCAAAACCCAAAACGGGCTACCCTCTTGAGAGACCGCCCGTTTGTCTTATTATATATTGATAAACCGTTAAAAAATATCCTTTTATATGAAAATCGTCTATAGTTATATATTAGTATTTCTTATGATCTCTTTAAGTTTTTCTGCACTGTTCTTGAGTGCGACGAGCTCAACATCGGTAAAGGAGAGAAGTACCTTGCTGTGGGCACCCTTGTGTCCTACTACGTTGAGCAAACTCAGACATACGTCATCAATTCCGTACTCACCGTGTAGCATTGTGGATACTGTCATAGTGGTATCGATACCGCTGAGCAGACACTTGCATATATGGCAGACCGAGATAGATACTGCATAGAAGGTAGCACCCTTTCGTGCAATAACTCTTGCTCCGGATTTCTTAACGTAATCCTCTATCTCCTTCTCGTTGAGCTCGGGATAATCCGTAGGACCGTTTATCAGTGAGCTTCTGTACTGTGCAACGGGTACATTGGAGATATTTACGATTGACCAAGGAATAAAGGATGAGTCGCCGTGCTCGCCGAGAACGTATGCGTGAACGTTCTGCTGATTTATGGAATAACATTCAGCAAGGCGGGAACGGAGTCTTGCAGTATCAAGGATAGTTCCCGAACCGATAATGCGTTCCTCAGGAATACCCGAACGCTTACAGAATGCATACGTAAGGATATCTACCGGGTTACTTACTATTATGTAGGTAGCATCCGGCGCATATTTGGTGATCTTAGGAATAATGTCCTTGAGCACATCAACGTTGATCTGAGCAAGGTCAAGTCTGGACTGTCCCGGCTTTCTTGCAACACCGGAGGTTATTATTACTATGTCGGAGTCCGCGGCATCAGAATAATCCCCTGCGTATATGGAGCAGGAGCTCATACAGAAGGGGGTTCCCTGACGGATATCCAGGGCTTCACCCTTTGCCTTTTCATGGTTGATGTCGATCATAACTATATCAGAGGCGATGCCGCTGACAGTGAGAGTGTAGGCAATGGTTGATCCTACATATCCGGTTCCGATAATAGTGACTTTATTCATATTTCCTCCACTGTGACTTAATATGTCTGAGAAAAAGTGTTTTGGTAATGGTTTTTATGCCTCTTGAGTGAATTCCTTATATATATCACCAGAGGAGAGATCTTTCCAGAGGAAAACACCGTTCTCAAGGGTCATGTAGCTGTGAGGTGAATTTTCCTTAGGTATAGATACTGAGCCGGGGTTAAGATATCTGACGCCGTTTTCGACGATATTTGCAGGAACATGGGTATGTCCGTGAAGAAGAATATCTCCGTCCGAGAGAGGCGGAAGCTTCGAAAGATTATATACGTGTCCGTGAGTCATATAGACAAGACGGTCACCTATGGGAAGTATGGCATAATCGGCTAGTACCGGGAAAGAGAGAACCATCTGATCCACCTCAGTGTCACAGTTTCCTCTTACTGCAAGAATCTTGTCCTTTATGTTGTTTAGCAGCTCTATAACCTCCTTGGGCGCATAGCCGTCGGGGAGGTCGTTGCGAGGACCGTGATAGAGAATATCACCGAGGATTATCAGTCTGTCGGCATTTTCTCTCGTAAAGGCATCAAGAAGCTGACGAGTGTACAGTGCCGAGCCATGTATATCAGATGCAATAAACCATTTCATAATTTTCCCACCTTGTAAGACGAGCGATTAAAAACTACTGTTTTTTATAAAATTGACCGAAAAAACTTCACTGAGTAATTATAGCACATATCTTGTCTGATTTCAATGAAATTTACTCCGCAGAAAAAGAAAATTTGCGTTTTTTCGATGGCGATTTTCCCTTGTAGGTATAATAAAATCGAACATTTTTACTGTATTGTTATCATTTTAACAAATCCCTGTGAATTTGTAAATATAAAAAGGGTATATATTTATAATTTTTGGTTGACTATAATTTATATAAAATATCACAAAAATAAAAAAGACACCCGAGTGGATGTCTTTTTTAAAATATCGTTTTTAAAATTAATACTGATACAGATCTGCGAAGGGCTCTGCCTTGTCAAGGTTAAAGACAGTGTCCACTGCAATGTCATTTCTGCGGTACCACTTACTGCGGGTAAAGTCGGGAACGAATACGGTAGCGCCGCCGAGAGTAATAGACTGCTCACTGAGGGCGGTGATGCACATATAGGTAGCTGCATCATAGGTATCGATGGGGGGACGAACATCTCTCTTGATGGACTCAATGAATGCGCTGATTACAAGCCAGTCCATTCCGCCGTGATCGTCACATGCGGTGTGGTTCTTCCAGATGTCGTGCTTGAACTCCTCGATAACCTCATCTGCATTACCCCAGAACTTATCGGGATTAAACTTATAGTCGCTGACGTCGTCTATGCAGAAATATCTTCCGTCCTCAAAGTAAGCACCCTTGGTGCCGCGAACGGTAAAGCCTCTGGAATAGTTACGGTGGAGAGTGGTGTCGAGAGTGAGAACGATGGTCTGACCCTTCTGACACTTGAGTACGGTTGTAACAATGTCACCCTGCTTGAACTCAACCTGACCGAGAGGGCTGTTTGCACCGAAATCGCGTACTGCGGTCTCGTGCAGGCTCTTTGATGCGGATGCGAAGGAGTTGAGGGTAACGATACGGTTACCGTTGTTTATGTCGAGAAGCTTAGCTATCGGACCAAGCTCATGGGTAGGATAGTTCTCACAGTTACGGTTGATGTAGTTTCTGAGACGGTAGTGACGGTCACCCTTACCGTTGAGGATTTCACCTCTGAGATCGTGCATGTATCCACCTGCACAGTGAACTATATCACCGAGAAGACCCTGACGGTACATATTGAGGATAGCAAGCTCCTCGTTACCGTAGCAGCAGTTCTCAAGGAGCATACAGTGACGTCCTGTCTCCTCATAGGTGTGGACAAGCTGCCAGCAGTCCTCAAGGCTGTAAGCGCCGCCAACCTCCATAGCAGTATAAAGTCCCTGTTTCATAGCGGCGATAGCTATCTCAATGTGAGACTCCCATGCGGAAGCAATGATTACCGCATCAAGTCCGGGATGCTTTATCGCTTCTTTATAGTCAGTGTATGTAGCAGGACGAGAGAAGCCAAGCTCTTCTGTTTTTTTAGCCGCAGAAGCTGCACGGTCCTCATAAATGTCACACAGAGCGGTAACACAAAGGTTTTCTTCCTTACAAAGAGGAAGAATAACGCACTTAAGTAAGCTTCTGCCTCTTCCGCCGAGACCAATCACTGCAATATTAATTGTTTTATCCATTTGGAAAGTCCTCCGTCTTTAATTATACATAGGGGGTTCTTGAAACTTAATTGTAACATACGAATTCTCAATTTACAACAGAAAATGAAAAAATATCTATGATTTTCAATAAAGTTTTTATTTGTAAGTGTTTTATTGTCTCAGATAGGATATCAATACTGATAAAGATCGGCAAATGGCTCGAGCTTGTCAATATTGAAGAATGTATCGACAATATCGTTTCTGCGGTACCATTTGCTTCGAGTGAAGTCGGGGATAGCTACCGGTACTCCGCCCATGGCTACAGACTGTTCGCTGAGTGCGGTGACAGACATATATGTTGCAGTGTCATAAGTATCGATAGGGGGACGGACACCGAGCTTTACTGCCTCAATAAATGCACGGCAAACAAGCCAGTCCATACCGCCGTGACCTCCGCGGGCTTTGTAGTTTTTCCATATGTCGTGAGCATTTTCCTCAAGAATAGGAGTCGCATTGCCCCAAAGATTCTCAGGGTGGTCGCGAAACTCGTTGTGCACGTTATCAAGATAGAAGTATCCGCCATCCTCGTAAAATGCACCTTTTGTTCCGCGAACGGTAAAACCTCTTGAATAATTACAGGGAAGAGAGGTGTCAAGGGTGAGAACGATGGTTTGTCCCTGCTGACATTTTATAACTGTTGTGAAGACGTCACCCTGCTTAAAGTCAACGTCAGCTAAGGGCGAATCGGTTCCCTTTTTTTCCTGCACGAACTCATGGAGTCCGTAGGAGGCGGAGGAGAAAGAACTGAGAGAAACCAGTCGGTTACCGTTGTTTATGTCAAGAAGCTTAGCAATGGGGCCAAGCTCATGGGTGGGATAGTTCTCGCAGTTGCGGTTTATGTAGTTGCGAAGACGGTAATGACGGTTTTCCATACCGTTAGTTATCTCGCCTCTCAGGTCATGGTGGTAGCCGCCTTCACAGTGAACTATTTTGCCAAGCATACCTTTGCGGTACATATTGAGCACAGCAAGCTCTTTTCTGCCGTAGCAACAGTTTTCAAGCAGCATACAGTGACGTCCTGTTTCCTCATGTGCTTTTACAAGTGCCCAGCAATCCTCGACACTGTAAGCTCCGCCTACCTCGATGGCGGCATGAAGCCCCTGTCTCATAGCGGCGATTGCGATTTCTATGTGAGATTCCCAAGCAGAGGGCACGATTACTGCATCCAGTCCCGGATGTTTTATCGTTTCATTGTAGTCGGTAAATACCTCAGGACGTGGGAAACCCATTTCTACAACCTTATCCGCTGCTGCATTGGCGCGATCCTCGTATATGTCACATACAGCTGTAACGCGAAGGTTTTCTTCTTCACAAAGTGGAAGCAATACACTTCTCAGCAGACTTCTGCCACGTCCGCCGTGACCGATTAACGCAAGATTGATAGCCTTTTCCATTGTGTTGTCTCCTTGATGTGGGTGGCTTTAACATCGACCCGAATGTAGCTATATAAACATAAGTTGATTATAAAATTTTCTGTTTTTATCTATAAGAAAAACTCTTTGCTGTTTCTTTATTCACTCTCGGCGGTATCGTCTGTGTTGATTATGTATTTGTGTCCTGCGAGAGCAAATTCTACTGCATCTTTTGCTGTCTGGTGTGCGGAAGCAAAGTTATCCTTTTTCTCTGCTATAAGACCGGAGAATACAGTCGGGTACTTTCCTGCCAGAGTGTCTCTGTATATCCACGCAGAATCCACGGTAAATCCGTCTACTGCGATACCAAGCATTTTTCTTGACTGAGGGTCGTTCATATACTTACCCTTAAGTGCAACGTTAAGATATGCGGGTGCGGTATATCTGTATGAGTAGGATGCAAGTGCCTCAAGCACAGCACCTGTCATATCCTTGTCAAGACATGTGGTGGGAATTGCAAAAACAGTATAGTTTTCATCTGCAAATGTGTGATACTCGTCCTGTCTCTCGTCGTATTTGGGGAATGGGAGGATACCGTAGTCGCTCTGCATGTTACGCAGAGAGAAACTTTCTATCGAGTGGAGCTTATCTATCATAAAGAGCAGGGTATCTCCCGCAAATTTGGCGGAGAGGGAGTCGTACAGAGTTCCGTCCTTTGGGGGGATATAGCACTGAGGAGTGACGTTTACCAGAGTGTATCCGAGTTCAAGTGCGGAATAGAGCTTGTCAAGGTTTACGTTAAGCTTAAACCAGTCATCCTCGGTACGTGAGAAGATATTCAGGTCAAAACTGCTCCAGAATATGTTTACGGTATCGGCACCGGAGATACCTATTCCATACAGATCCTCGGTGTCGTACTTTGTGTTACCGTTCATGTCGGTGTATGCCTTACTGCCGAGACTGTAGAAGGTGTCGTAGGTCCATCTGCCCTCGTCAACAAGGTTATAAAGGTTACTAAGCTCTGACATATCGGAGTTTGCCGATGCATACCCCTTTGCAAGCTCCTTGTTATAAAAGGTAGCGTACATAGATCTGATAAGAGTCAGAGACAGAGAACCGGTTGCTATGTACAGATTATCACCAAGTCGAGCCTCCTCGGTAAAACTGTCAGACCACCAGGGCTTTGTCAGGTCAAGATGATTTACAGTATTCAGATCTGTAAGGTATTTGTCAAAAACAAATCCGGACAGTGAGCCTACCGCCCCTGCATATATCTGATAGTCATCCTCGTCTGATGATTGCTGACGTATGACCTCTTTTCTGTACTGGTCGGCGGTGAGCTTGATATTCTCAATGTTTACGTTGAGTCTGTCTTCAACGAACAGTTCTCTGTTAAAAACAGAATCGTTGACTATATCGCTGTTCAGCATCTCAACAGTCAGCTCGTTTTTTGCGCCCTCCTCATCAAGGGAGAGTATTCTTACTGTGTTTCCCTTGAATTTCAGGTTCTTCGGAAGATCGTCCTCTTCGTAATATATGGTAGTGTCATCCGGGATCGGAGTTGTCACAGAATCTGTAATGTCATTTGTTACGTTGCTCCCTGTGGCAGCACAGCCAATGCAGGAAAGGAGCAGTGTCAGGATCAGAGCAATACTGATAGCAGATCTCATTTTTACCTCCATTTATTATGTTATATAGAAAGTGTACAATATTTAATGGGTTTTGTCAACTGAGGGTACATATAATGTTGCGAGAACTCGGTAGTTTTAGTGGTACCCTCTTACAAGAATTACTCGGTGTTTGAAAAACACCGTTTTGCTAACGCAAAAACGTAATTCTTCCGTAGAAAGGCTTTTGTCGATATGAAATCATGAGGGTACATATAATGCTGCGAAAACTCGGTAGTTTTAGTGGTACCCTTATAGTAAAGGCTTTTGTCGATATGAAATCATGAGGGTACATATAATGCTGCGAGAACTCGGTAGTTTTAGTGGTACTCTAGAAAGGCTCTGTCTCGACCGAGGATGACAGAATAGGCAGCGTTATATAAAACAAAAGAATGAGAAAACGGAATCAGTAAAACTTTAAAAATTCAGTTGTGCTTTTCCGGGAGACGTAGCTCGCCGAGTAACACCGTAAAGTATTTACTTATCAAAAAAATTGTGGTATACTGTTTTTGTCCCACCCTTTTTTTCATAGTTTTTGTATATCTTTTCTGTAATACTATTTGGAAAGGAACTGTAATTATGAAAGAAAAATCCCTGACAAAAGGTAAATGGAAAGCCGCAAAAAAGGCAGCTCTCTGTGTTTTTCTCGCGGTTATATCTGTTGTGATCTCGGTAGCGGCCTGGGTATTTACATACGATAAATTTTACGGCGACTATGGTGGACTTGCTATTATGGTTCCCGCGGGAATTATCCTGCCCGCAGTAATATCCGCAATTATAGGAGGTATCTGCGGAACCGAAATAAAAAAGCTGTGGTTTTTACCCTTGCCAATGACTTTCATTATAACATTTATCCTTACTCCTGGTCTCTTTCCCGTGTTTGCTGCAGGATCTTATTTGTGTGCCGTTATCTCTGCCTTGATATGCTATTTCGATAAAAAGATCTCTGAGTCCAGAGAGAACGAAACAGAGAGAAGACAAGTAAAAATAAATACAAATGAGTACGGAAATCAATCAGATGAGGACTCGTGGCCGATTTGAGATGAAAACTATTGAAAATTTTTGATTTTTGTGATATAATATCCTGTCAATTTCTTTGGAAAGGCGGGCGGATATGGTTTTAACAGTTGATATAGGTAATACCAATATAATGCTTGGCGGCTTTGTGTCGAATGAGCCTGTATTCGTTTCCCGCATCTCCACATCTCATCCAAAGACGGAGGACGAGTTAGCAATACGTATTCTTGAGGCTCTTTCTCTTTACGGAATAAAAAAAGAGGATATCGACGGAGTTATAGTTGCATCTGTCGTGCCCCCTCTTAACTTTGCCGTGAAAAAGGCGGTCAAGTTTATTTTTGGTGTGGATGCACTTTTCGTGGGTCCCGGTATCAAAAGTGGTATAGGTATCCGGTGTGACATGCCCTCCTCTGTAGGTGCGGATATCATCGCGGCGGCGGTTGCATGTCGGGAGCTCTACGGCAGTCCTGCTCTTATCGTGGATATGGGAACCGCAACCAAGATGACGGTAGTCAATGACTCCGGTGCCTTTATCGGTACTTCCATTATTCCCGGTGTTATGATGGGACTTGATGCCCTGGCAAAAGAGACGGCTCAGCTGCCTAAGATCAGCCTTGAGCTTCCTGAAAAGGTAATTGCAAAGAACACCACCGACTGTATGCGTTCGGGTGTCCTCTACGGAAACGCAGGTATGATCGACGGAATGATCGACCGAATAAACGAGGAATTTGGCCGAGAGTTGCCTGTTTTCGCTACCGGCGGTATGGCAAGCACCGTTATTCCCCTTTGCAAGCACGAGATAGCTATAGATGAATATCTTGTACTCAAGGGACTTAACATCCTGTATCGGAAAAACCAGAGTTGAGTCCGGCAATATTTGAAGTGATATATTTTCTGCTTCAGCAGATGGTATAAATAATTTATGCGTTGTACCGCCGCGGCGGACGACAGCAAGGAGAAAAAATGAAAAAATCAATGGAAAGAATCAGAATGCTGACCCTGATGGCATTACTTACCGCTCTTGTAGCCGTGCTTTCTTATTTTGGCGGCTTTATCAAGATCGGCGGTCTTGCATCGATCTCTCTGACCCTCATCCCCGTAGTCCTTGGTGCAAGCCTTTACGGACCTCTTGCAGGTGCGTGGCTTGGCGCTGTATCCGGTGTGATATTCTTTGTAACCCCGGATGCTATGTTCTGGTTTGGTCTCAGCATCCCCGGAACAGTTATCACAGTTATGATAAAGGGTATTCTTGCAGGCCTTTGTGCAGGTTTGGTCTATAACCTCATCAAAAAGGTAAATAAGTATGTGGCAGTAATCGTCAGTGCCATCGTCTGCCCTATTGTAAATACCGGCATTTTTCTTTTAGGATGCCTTGTATTCTTTATGGATACGGTAAACGCAGGTGCGACAGCAGAGGGAATGTCTACATTCGGTTATCTCATCATCTTTTTTGTAGGTCTCAACTTTGTTTTTGAGCTTTTGGCAAACATTATACTCAGCCCTGCTCTCTACAGACTTACAGAGATCAGAAAGAGAAAATAATAATTTATATAATAAGGTAAACGGACACCTACGGTAGCCTGCTTTTCGGCAGGCACCGCAGATGTCCGTTCTTTTATTATTCAATATCCACTGTCGCCACAGTTTCGTTTTCATTATATACTATTCTGTCTCCGGTTTTATTGAGAGTATCAACGTATGTGAGGTACTCCTCCTTTGATCGGAACAGGGGCTTATATTCCTCTACTACCTTCTTCGCTCTCTTTGCACCGTCTGACAAAAGAATAAAGAGCATTCCAAGCTGCAGCTTTGCACTGGCCGTACAAGCGGCATCAGGGTTCTTTATTTCATAATTGCTTCCGTGAAGCAGACCTGCGTCGCCACCTGAGAATGGATGGACTACCGGCATAATACAGCTGAGGTCTCCCATATCTGTGCTTGCCGTCCAGGTTTTGTCAGATACAGTGAAGTCATATTCGGGAATAGCAAGCTCTGCAGCCTCTGCCGTTATCTGTATCAGATTTTTGTCGTTTATAAGGGGAGAAAAACCGGGCATGTCGGTGATGTCAACGTTTGTCCCCAAGGAGAGAGCCGCACCACAGAGAGCCTTGTTAACCTTTTTGTTCGCCTTGGTTATTGCATCAAACGATGAACCTCGGACGTAACTTTCAAGAACTGCTCTGTCAGGGATAGCGTTTACCATGGTTCCGCCACCGGTAATAATGGGATGAACTCTTATAATTTCGCTTTCCTCAAAAGTTTCTCGGATAGCGTTGATGGCATTAAGACCGCAGGTCGCGGCATAAAGAGCGTTTCTTCCGTCCCAAGGTGCACCTCCTGCGTGAGATGCAACACCCTTATAGGTAATATACTTTGCAAGGCATCCTACCGCGCCTTGATTTACGTAGAAGGAGGATGCGGTATGTACCATAAAAGCAATATCAACACCGTCAAAGTAGCCTCTTGACAAAAATTCGCTTTTGCCCAAAAGGTATTTGATTTTTCCCTCTTTTATCAGCTCTTTTCTGTATTCTATCTCATGAAGCTCTTCTGCCGGAACTGTGCAGAGTCTGATTCTGCCGCTGAACTTATCGAGGATACCTTCCTCTCTGAGAGCCGCCGCAATACCGACAAGAGCCGCGCACTGAGCATTGTGACCGCAAGCATGTACAGCTCCCGTTTCGGGATCGGCATCCTTGTGCTCGGGACAGACCGTGGAGTCAAGCTCAGCAAGAATAAGGACCTCAGGCCCCGGTCTACCGGTGTCGATCACTGTGTAAAATCCGGTAATACCCTCTGCCATAACAAGATCGTAACCAAGGCCTCTGAATACCTCTGCCATGTATTCGGAGGTTTTATATTCCTTATATCCTGTTTCGGGATGCTTCCATATATGTCGCTCTGCTTCAAGGATAAGATCCTTGTTTTTTTCTACAGCCGCGTTAATTTGCTTCATACTGTCACCGCCTTTGTGATTTGTGTTAGTTATATCACAATATCAGCTGTTTGTCAATGAATGGGTCATTATGTGCACTGCAGTAAATTCAGTATCAGTTATATTATTCTGAAAAACCAGTCGTTAATATCCTCGGCACTTTCCGTCATCCCGTTTTCGATCCACCATCTGACCGTCTCGATAAAAGCGGAAACGATGTGGTTTTTCCGAAACGAGGCAGGGATATCCGTTTTGTTACTATTTTCGAATAAATGCGTATGACTTTCAATAAGCTCCTCGAGATTTTTTCTGAAGTATTTTAAAAACAATTCATTGTTTTGAGATGACAGAAGCTTTAGAATATTATTGTCATTTTTCTGCAGGTGTTTTAGCAGGTGAAGAAATACCGATTCCGAGCCGCCGCAGTCAAAAATGTGGCGGTGACCGTTTTTGTCATCCTTTTCGGTGTCAAATATGTGACAAAACAGTTCATTGCAAAATTCCCTGAGCAAAAAGTCCTTTGTTTCAAAATGAGCGTAAAAGGTCGCTCTGCCAATGTCCGCACCGTCAATTATTTCTCCTACGGTTATTTTGCTGAAATCCTTTTTGGAAAGAAGCTCGGTAAATGCTTTAAATATTGCTTCTCTTGTTTTTCTCTGCCGCCTGTCCATGCTTTTTCTCCGTATATTTTTTATGATTTGTTCGGTAATGAATATCCGGGTGATACCGTATATTGAAACGGCTGTAAGCTTTGATATAATATTAACGAACAACGTGTTCATTATCGGATTTATTGTATCATAGTTATTTTTAAAAATCAACAGATACGTTGCTTTAGGAGAATGGAGGTCAACATGAAAACGGAAGGAAATATTTTGGCGGCGTTTATTCTTAATTTAACCTTTTCGGTATTTGAATTTTTCGGGGGTATTGTGACCGGCAGTGTGGCCATAGTATCCGATGCACTTCACGATATGGGAGATGCCTTAAGCATCGGCCTTTCCTTTTTTTTAGAAAAGAAAAGCAGGCGTCATCCGGACGATAAATATACCTACGGATATACCCGTTATTCTGTGATGGGAAGTTTTATAACCACACTGGTTCTTCTTCTCGGCTCTGCAGTAATGGTATATAATTCGGTTGACAGGATAATTCATCCGACTGCTGTAAACTATAACGGGATGATAATTTTCGCGGTGATCGGTGTGATCGTTAATTTTTGTGCGGCATTTTTCACCCGCGGCGGCAGTTCACTGAATCAAAAGGCCGTGAATCTGCACATGCTTGAGGACGTTCTCGGCTGGGTTGTCGTATTGGTAGGAGCAATCGTGATGCACTTTACCGGTCTTGTTTTTATTGATCCTGTCATGTCGGTTGGTGTTTCTCTTTTTATTCTTATAAATGCCGTCGGAAATCTAAAGGAAATTTTTTATGTCTTTCTCGAAAAAGTACCACAGGGTATAGACGTATTGAAGGTAAAAGAGCATGTTGAAAAAATTAACGGTGTACTTGACGTACATCACGTCCATCTGTGGAGTATGGACGGAAACAGCAATTATGCTACCTTGCATATCGTGACCGACAGTGACACTTACAGGATAAAAGGGGAGATCCGCGAAGAATTATCAAAACACGGTGTCGGGCACGTAACGGTAGAAATCGAGTCAAGCACAGAAGAGTGTAGCCATAAGGTGTGTAAGACTGAGCACCATCCCCGTTCCGAACATTGTCATCATGGTCATCATCAGCACTGACAAAAATGGATAGCTTGTGAGGATTTTTCATAATTGATCGACTTAACAATAGAAAGCGGGCTGCCCCTTGAGGGGCAACCCGACTTTATTTGATCTTTACCGCAATTCCGCCGATATAGTCATTCATTATAAGGCCGTTCTCTGAAATATCCTCATCGATCAGATATGCAACACGCCATTGGCCGTCACCGATATATTCGCGGTAGATCGGTTCACTGCTGCATGCTGTTTCTCCGGGCTGATGGTCAACGACCGCATCTATACTGATTATATCAAGCTTTCCGTTGTTTACCGTGTATCCGCTGAGATTATAGCTGTTAATACAGGCCTTCAGCATTGTAGTACGGTCTTCCTCACTGAGGTCGTCCATGGATACGTCCTCTACCGTAACGGTAATAACGAACAGCTTCTTTATAGCACTTTCATCCTCGCGAAAGGCCTTGGTAGGCTCCTTGCCCTCCGATTCTATCCAGACGATCTGCGTGCGGTTGTACGGGATCAGCTTTCCGTAGGCGTCTACGAAACGGTTGACAAAATCTCTACGTAGTATAAAGTCCGAATCAAGTGTACCGATATTGTCGTATACATCTACGTCATTCACTGTTATGGTGTATCGGTCGCTATCGTCCCGAGCAGACTCACCGATCCGGATAAGATCGGCTTCATAGATAGGATCATCCGGACTACAGATAACGTCGGGAACGTCAGTGCTTGTTCCGTCGACCAATTCATTATGGATCGGAATCGCGAGAAGAGTGTCGGTAGTGTATTCCAGTGTTATAGTGGCCGCAAGTGTGTGGAGTTCCTCGTCCGTAATGCCGTGGCTTATCCATAACTTCAGAACGAGCTCATCCTCCTCAAACACAATATAAGCTATCCGATTGTAGTAATACGCTTCACCCTTTTCAACGACATACATTGATCTGCCGCCGACATTCAGCTGCTTGGTATTTATCGCACCGCTTATGATCTGATCAAGATCGGAACGGCGTAGGTCTATGCCGTTAATTGTCATGGAGCGGGAACTGTTATCACTGCCGTATTTACCGCTTGCAGTGCGATCCTCACTCATATCTGCAGGAAGATCGGGGATCTGCAGACTGACACTGATCTCCCCATCCTCGGCACGCCAGCTGCGCAGAGGCTTTTCTTCACTGTCGGAGCTTTTGCCTGTTTCGCTCAGACTTGCGTGAATACGAACCTCGTCACCGCTTTTCTCCATGTGGAATTCGATCCATTGAGCCGCCGCATATACACTGACAGTCAACGCCGTTAGAATTGCGGCAGAGGCCATCATTTTGAGGATCATATGCTTAAAACTGTACGCGCGGTTTTCTGCTTTGATGGATTCTTCACGGCGCATTGCCGTAAGTACCGCTTCTCTTCGCTCGGTATAAGCTTTTGAAAAAATGTGCTTATCTTTCATTGTGTGTCTCCTTATTCAGATTTACGGGGGTCGGTCGGAGGAGCTTTCGAGCACGTTCACAACGTTTTCTTACAAGCTCTTCACTGATTTCAAGGACTGCCGATGTTTCCTTGATGCTTAGTCCGTCAAGAAACAAGCACCGCATTACCGACGCATATTTTGCGGGAAGCTCTGAAAATAAAGCTGACGGTAGATTCTGCGGCATTTCTTCAGAGATGAATGTGTTTTCCGTTACTTCATCAATCGCAAGCAGATTTTCGCGGTTCTTCTTCTGTCTGCGGTACAAATCCAGTGCCGCACTTTTCAGTGTTTTGCTGACGTAGCTTTTAACAGACGGTGAAGCAGGGTCTACAATCTTTTTTCGGTTCCGAATGAGCTTTAGAAACGCTTCATGAACAGCATCCTCGGCGAGATATTCGTCGTGTAGGATCTTATACGCTTCAAAGTACATCGTTTGCTCGTAGAGCCTGTACAACGTGTCGATGATATCCTCTCTTGTATATGGCATACCATAACTCCTTTCCGTGTTTTTTGTCCGGACATCAATTATAACGATAAAAACCGTTTTTTTGTGACAAGACTTGGAAAGTATTTACTGTTTTATTACGCAGCATTCTTCTGCGAGAAGTCTCTTGCCCGTCCTTTGCTGGGGAAAAAACTATCTATATCTGCCCGGCCGAAAACATAGTCGCGTCGGACGTGATTGTGTCACCTCCGTCACTCCTTGTTCTCTTCCTTTTCGCACTCCCTTTATCCACCCCCGGCGGTGGTCGTGCTCAAAGTCCCCGCCGGTCCCCGTCACGAGAGTTCAAATCCTTCGACAACAAAAAAATAAAGGATACCGTTTGGTATCCTTTATTTTTTGGAAAGGTAGAATAAAATAGATGTCTAAATCATATAAGTTCGAACTTACGAAACTATGATAATACAATGCTTTGTGAAGCAAAGCTACCTTTTCTCTTCTCTTTTCTCTCTTATTCTTTTCTCTGGAAACGACAATTTAAGAGAAGAGAGAAGAACGAAAAGAGAAAAGCGAAAAGAACAAAAAAGAAACGACAATCTTCTGACGAAAATTGTCGTTTCTTTTTGGCGGAGAAGGAGAGATTCGAACTCTCGCGCCGGTTACCCGACCTACACCCTTAGCAGGGGCGCCTCTTCGGCCTACTTGAGTACTTCTCCATCGGAAATGTAATTTCATAGGTAACGAAGCTTTCGCTTTGTTATTATTATCTTTACGTGCGAGCATTATTATACCACATATAAAATCATTTTGCAATAGGTTAGAACATTAAAATGTAAATTTTTTTACGAAGAAAGAAAAGATAATGTCCTACTCCTTGACAAAAACGATAAAATGGTATACACTAATGAGACGTAAAGCATTTGCTTTAGTGGGAGACGGACACGGTTTCGATATCACCTGCCGCGAAAGAGAGGACACACAAAGGCTGAAATGTGTCTGCGGACGGCATCGGAATTACCACCGGCTTTTTATAAAACCGAATATCCATCGAGTTAAAATTTCGGGTGGAACCGTGCGGATATTTATATCTACACCCCGGAGCGGATAATTTTATCCGTTCCGTTTTTTTATTTTGTAATTTATTCTTAGGAAAGGATTTTATATATTATGAAGATCGTTTTTTCTTCCGGAGAGGTTTTCTCCTCTGATGCTCCCATAAGCGTTTTTGACGCCGCAAAGGAGCTGGGTATCGTTGCCCGTGCCCACATTGCCGCTATCGTTAACGGTGAGCTTGTAGGTATGACTCACAAGATCGAGGGAGATGCTGACGTTTCTCTCCTTACCTTTGAGGATGACGGCGGTAAGCAGGTTTTCCGTCACACCGCATCTCACATTCTCGCTCAGGCTGTAAAGAGACTTTATCCTGAGGTAAAGCTTACCATCGGTCCTGCAATAGATACCGGATTTTACTATGATTTTGATACTCCTAAGCCCTTTACTTCCGAGGATCTCACCGCTATTGAGGCCGAGATGACCAAGATCGTTAAGGAAAATCATCTTATCGAGCGTTTCACTCTTCCCCGTGACGAGGCGAAGAAGCTTATGGCGGAAAAGGGTGAGGATTACAAGGTGCTTCTTATCGATCGCGTTCCCGAGGGCGAGGAGATATCCTTCTACCGTCAGGGTGAGTTTACCGATCTTTGTGCAGGTCCTCATCTCTTCTCTACCGGTGCTGTAAAGGCGTTCAAGCTTACTCAGTGTACCGGTGCTTACTGGGAGGGTGACTCCAAGAACAAGATGCTCTGCCGTGTATACGGTGTTGCATATCCCGCAAAGGATCAGATGAAGGAGTATCTTGCTCAGGTTGAAGAGGCAAAGAAGCGCGACCACAATAAGCTCGGCCGTGAGCTTGAGATATTCACCACTGTTGATACTATCGGTCAGGGTCTTCCCATTATTCTGCCCAACGGTACCATCATTATGCAGCAGCTTCAGAGATGGATAGAGGATGAGGAGCAGAAGAGGGGTTATATTCGCACAAAAACTCCTCTTATGGCTAAGAGAGATCTCTATAAGATCTCCGGCCACTGGGATCACTATCGTGACGGTATGTTTATCCTTGGCGATCCCGACGACGAGTCCAAGGAGTGCTTCGCTCTCCGTCCTATGACCTGTCCCTTCCAGTATCAGGCATACCTTAACCGTATGCGTTCCTACAGAGATCTTCCCATGCGTCTCGGTGAGACCTCTACTCTCTTCCGTAACGAGGATTCCGGTGAGATGCACGGTCTTATCAGGGTCCGTCAGTTCACTATCTCCGAAGGTCACCTCGTTCTCCGCCCCGATCAGCTTGCTGAGGAGTTCCGCGGATGCTTTGACCTTGCTATCTATTGCCTTGAGACTCTTGGTCTTAAGGAGGACTGCTCCTTCCGCTTCTCACAGTGGGATCCTAACAACACCGATAAGTACGAGGGTACTCCCGAGCAGTGGAACTACGCTCAGGGCGTCATGAAGGATATCCTTGATGATCTCGGTATTAACTACAAGATCGGTATCGATGAGGCAGCATTCTACGGACCCAAGCTTGACATTCAGATCAAGAACGTATTCGGTAAGGAAGATACCCTTATCACCATCCAGATTGATATGCTCCTTGCAGAGAAGTTTGGTATGGAGTACGTTGACAGCGACGGACAGAAGAAGATCCCCTACATCATCCATCGTACTTCTATGGGTTGCTACGAGAGAACTCTTGCTCTTCTTATCGAGAAGTATGCAGGTGCATTCCCCATGTGGCTTGCACCCACTCAGGTAGCGGTTCTTCCTGTTGGTGAGTACTACAGTGACTATGCACGCCAGGTTGCCGATCAGCTTCAGGCTGCCGGTATGAGAGTATTCTGTGACCTTCGTAACGAGAAGATCGGTTACAAGATCAGAGAGGCTACCGTTCAGAAGATTCCTTATCTCCTTGTTGTGGGAGAGAGAGAGCAGGAGACCGGCTCTGTTGCAGTTCGTACCCGCCGCGGCGAGGACGAGGGCACCAAGACCGTCAGCGAGTTCATCGCTTACGCTCTTGATGAGATCGCAAAGAGAACTATCAAGTAATAAAAACATGATTTTCGGCGGTACGGCTTTTCCGTACCGCCGTTTTTGCGTTTTTATCGGTCATAAAATATAAGATATAATAATTCTGTCTAAACAACAGCTTAAAATGTGTGCAACACACACGTGATAAAAACAGGTGGTTTAAAATGTGCAAAACACCAAAGGGATCCTTGACATTTGTTGGTACGTAATATATGATATTAATCGAAAAAATCGGAAAGATGGTTTTGAAAGGAGCGGACAAACAATGAAAAAAAGCGAACGTATTTTATCTTTCCTTCTTGCTTGTGTCTTCTGCATCGGTTCTCTTTTTGCATGCAGTACAAACGGTGCCGATACGAACGTGACAGAATCGGACGTTACCCACCCTGATGATACTATGGCGGAAGATATGCTCGAACCTTTACTGCTTGTTGATGATGGAAAGACAGATTACGTTATTGTTCGCAGTGAGAACGCATATATCACAGAAGTGACTGCATCTACTGAGCTTCAGTCATACATAAAGCAGATAACAGGGGTAGAGATTCCTATAGTTACCGACAGTACCGCCCCTGCAGAAAAGGAGATCGTCGTTGGTAAGACCAACCGTGAGTCTGAGGGTGAGTTTGACCGTGAGGAGCTGGGGGACGACGGTCTTGTT
>JAFYMF010000033.1 GCA_017556745.1 Clostridia bacterium | reverse complement strand
TCGAGCTCGTCTTTTCTTTGTGGTGCCGGTAGCGGGGTGTCGATTGGGTTCGACCCCTCGCGTGGCATACGAGGCACAAACAAAAAACGAGCTCATCGAGCTCGTCTTTTCTTTGTGGTGCCGGTAGCGGGGGTCGAACCCGCACGGTATCGCTACCACTGGATTTTGAGTCCAGCACGTCTGCCAATTCCATCATACCGGCTTGATATGACTATACTATTATATCACATTTTTTTCTAAAATCAAGTGTTTTTATATACAATAAATCAAAAAGAGCTGAGGAAATCCTCAGCTCTTTTATGTAGATCACTATTAGAATCTGATACGCTCTTCAATGTAGTTCTTAAGGTCAGCGATAGCGATTCTCTCCTGCTCCATGGTGTCGCGGTTACGTACGGTAACACAACCGTCATTCTCAGACTCAAAATCATATGTAATGCAGTAAGGAGTACCGATCTCGTCCTGACGGCGGTAACGCTTACCGATAGAACCTGCCTCATCATAGTCAACGGGGAAGAACTTAACAAGCTCATCGTACACCTCGCCTGCTTTCTCGGAAAGCTTCTTGGAAAGAGGAAGAACAGCCGCCTTGAAAGGAGCAAGCGCAGGATGGAAGTGAAGAACAACACGAGTATCGTTTTCACCGATAGTTTCCTCATCGTAAGCCTCAACAAGGAATGCAAGGGTTACACGGTCTGCACCGAGAGAAGGCTCGATAACGTAAGGAACAAAGTGCTCACCGGTGGTATCGTCGAAATACTCGAGAGCTTCACCGCTGTGCTTAGCATGCTGACCAAGGTCATAATCTGTTCTGTCAGCAATACCCCAAAGCTCGCCCCATCCGAAGGGGAAGAGATACTCGAAGTCAGTAGTCGCCTTGGAATAGAAGCAAAGCTCCTCGGGATCGTGGTCACGAAGACGAAGGTTGTCCTTGTTTACGCCAAGATTGTAGAGGAAGTTTGCACAATAATCCTTCCAGTATGCAAACCACTCAAGATCAGTACCGGGACGGCAGAAAAACTCAAGCTCCATCTGCTCAAACTCACGGGTTCTGAATATGAAGTTACCGGGGGTGATCTCATTTCTGAATGCCTTACCGATCTGAGCAACACCGAAGGGGAGCTTCTTTCTGGATGTTCTTGCGATATTCTTGAAGTTTACGAAAATACCCTGAGCGGTCTCGGGACGAAGGTAAAGCTCTGCGCTTGAATCCTCGGTAACACCCTGGTAGGTCTTGAACATAAGGTTAAACTTACGGATAGCGGTAAAGTCTTTCTTACCGCAAGAGGGACATACTATACCCTCTTTCTCAATGTACTCAGCCATCTCCTCGTTAGTCCAGCCAGCGGGATTAACATCGAGATTATTCTCAGCTGCGTAATCCTCGATAAGCTTGTCTGCTCTGTGACGAGTCTTACAGCTCTTACAGTCCATAAGGGGATCGGAGAATCCGCCAACGTGACCGGATGCTACCCATACCTCAGGATTCATGATAATTGCGCTATCAAGTCCAACATTATACTTGGACTCCTGAACGAATTTCTTCCACCATGCTCTCTTAACGTTATTCTTGAGTTCTACACCAAGAGGACCGTAGTCCCAAGAATTTGCAAGGCCACCGTAAATCTCGGAGCCACTGTAGATGAAACCGCGGTTCTTACAGAGAGAAACCACTTTTTCCATTGTTTTAGCTTTGTTGTCCATATCTATTCTCCTAATAATTATTTACTCTTTAATATCGTGAGGAAGGCGATAACTGTAAAACATGTTTATCGCATTCTTTATCTCGGGTTCAAATATTTTATTACCATCGTTATCAACCGTGTACTTACCGGGATAAGTAAGCTCATAGTTTTTATAGTCGGAATACGAGAAGATAAGATCTATATTTTCGAAAAGAAAATCAACGGTAAGATTGGTATCAACAAGCTTATAAATAGCCTCATAAAGCTGAGCCACCGATGTCTTGTTGGAAACGCTTGCCGCACGTGACATAAGTGCCATTATATACTTAACGGTAGTAGTTCCTCTGTTCTCACTGTTACCGGTGTAACCGTTAAAACGAAGAAGTTGTGATGCCTCGGAACCGTCAAGGCGATTATTACCCTTTTTAAGATCGATAACAAGATCCTGGAATTCATCTTCGTACTGCATGTCGCAGGGGACGTTAAAGTCTACCCAGTCAAACTCATCGATTACTGCCTCGATCTCCTCAACGCTGATACAGATATGATAGTCTATTCTGAGTCCCGTAACAGCCTCTACCTTCTGACGTAGAAAGTCAACACCCTTACTTCCGTAAAGTGTTCCGATCTCTACCTCGCCGCCCTCTGCAAGGACGATCATATTACCCGGAATGTATGTAAAGGTAAATTCCCGTCTTTCCTTGTCCACTCGCATGACCACCATAGAGTCAGCTTCCGCGGTTCTGTATTTAAAGAGCCCGCTCTGTTTTGCCAAAGTGCCCTCAGAGACCTCAAGACGCTCATATTGCTCAAGCTCCCAGAACCAAAGATCGGGACTGTAATCATCAAATTTACTCTCCTGAAGGTCGGTACCAATCAAAAGAACATTAAAAGATTTACCCTTTGTCTCGGGCAATTTATCCCCATTATCGGGAGGTACTATAGTCTCAAAAGAAATATCGGTATCCTCCGGGTCATCGGGTACCCCCACTTCCCCGGGAGTAGACGTCATTGCACCAACAGCATAACTTACTGTAAAATATGCAATAAATCCGAATATAGTAACAGATATACCGAAGGTAATAAGAAAATTCTTAAAAGCAGAAAGCAAAAACGAACCCTCCTTTTCTTTTGGTACAAATAGTATTATATATTAAATCTTAAGATAATTCAATACAAAACTGTAAATCTTTTATTCTCCCTCTGCTTTTTCTCTCAAAGAACTAAAGATTAACAAAAAAACTCATACAGTATAATAGAAAGTACCACTTGGCAAGGTATACTGCAGACGACACAGGAATATACATATATAAATTCATTTCTTTACGGAGTCGGTATGCATATGATACGATTGAACGGCAGTAAAGAACGGTGCGAGGTCCTCGGAGAGTACCTCGTCAATAATGAGGCAACGGTACGCCGCGCCGCCCACCGATTCGGGATCAGCAAAAGTACAGTACATAAAGATGTCACCGAAAAGCTGAAATCAATAAATCCTTCACTTGCGGGAGAGGTAAAAAAGATACTTGACAGAAATAAAGCAGAACGTCACCTCCGCGGCGGCGAGGCTACGCGAGAAAAATTTCGCAAACTAAATTCCGATAAGGTCAAACAGTAAGTAGTAGAAACGATAAAAAGAGCCGTATATGTACGGCTCTTTTTTGTACCCGAATCGTTATTTTCTTAGAACCCACCACCCAATACCACTTTTTACTACATGGCATCTCACGCATCAAAGTAAAGTAGCTTTTATTTTTCATAATTCAAACAGTTTGACTGCTGTATAACTGTTTAATGGTTAAATCTGTTGTCAGAAATACTCGTAACAAACACTATTTATGTAAATTCAGTTGACAACCCCTGTGAAATAATATAGAATAACTATATAACATTTTATTTCGGAGGTTAATTATGTACCACGATTACAGTATGGAGAAAATCCTTGAGCATATCAAAACCACAAAAAAGAAGAAATTCATTCTTGATACTGATACCTTTAATGAGATAGATGACCAGTTTGCGGTTACATACGCAATGCTGCTTGATGATATCGACGTTCTTGCAATGACAGCATCCCCCTTCTCTAACCACCGTTCATCAGGTCCTGCCGACGGTATGGAAAAGAGTTACCAGGAACTGGTTAAGGTTCGTGATTTCGTTGATCCGGATGGTAAGATGAATATCCCCTGCTATCGCGGTTCCGATAAGTACATGGACAACATGATCACCCCCGTTAAGAGTGATGCGGCAGAAAATATCGTACGTATTGTAAATGAGGCTGACGATATCGTATATATCGGTGTTATCGGCTGCTTTACCAACATTGCATCCGCTCTTCTTCTTGATCCCTCTATTGCTGATAAGGCGGTTATCCTTCTCCTTGGTCCCAACAAGCTGGAGAATCTTTGCGCAGATGATTTCAACTTGGCTCAGGACCGTAACTCTGCTCGTGTTATTTTTGAGTGCGGTGTTCCCGTGGTTATTCTCCCTGCTCTTGGAAAGGGTTGTACCGATATTCTCTACATGACAAATGCTGAGGTTGCATATTACTTCAAAGATAAAGCAGGAAAGATCGGTAACTATCTCTGCGAGATATTTAACAATGACGAGTGTCCTCCCGACGGAGTAAACAACTCCTGCGATACCCGCCAGCGCAGTATCTATGATATTGGTGCAGTTGCTTTCCTTCATGACCCCAACGCATTCGGTTATGAGATAATTCCCTCCAAGTCTATTGACGCAAAGGGTATGTGGAGAGATATTAAAGACGGCAGAAACATGATCTACGTTCCTCATGCTGACAGAAACTGGATCGTTTCCGATTTCTACACCACAGTCAGACGTTCAGACCTTAAATAAAACTAATAGAATCAGAGGTGCACTCATTTTAAGAGTGCACCCCTTTTTTATCGGCTGTTAAGTAAAGAAGACCGCTTCTGTTCGAAGCGGTCTTCTTTACTATTAGTTATTAAACATCTTATCAAAGTCTTTTTTGTAAAGCTTCAGACACGCATCTACGTTTCTTGAAAGCTTATTGTGGTTTGACGCAAATGAGTTCTTTCCCTCACCGATCATGTATCTGAATGACGGGGGATAACCGTTTGCAAGAGTACCAAGGTATATCCACGCTGCATCTACCATAAATCCGTCAACAACCAAATCAAGCATATGTCTTGACTTCGCATCTGTCATATACTGACCTTTAAGAGCTATGTCAAAATATGCAGGCTGAGTATCACGATAAGCATAAGATGCCATAGCCTCAAGCATTGCACCTGCCACATCGGGATTTTCATTGGTATTGGGGATACAGAATGCACTATACTGATCGTGAGAATATGAATAATATTCCTTCTGAGCCTTATCATACTTGGGGAAAGGAAGTATACCGTAGTCATCCTGCATATTACGAAGTTCGGTAGTCTCTATATTACCAAGCATGTTGGGCATAAAGAGAACATGACCGTTTGCAAATGTCTTGTGGATATCTGAGAAAGAAACTGAAAATTTACCGGAAGTAATACTACCCTTTGTATCGTGAATAAGCTTGTATACCTTATCAAGAGCGATATAAAGCTTATCGGTATTAACGTCAAGCTCAAACCAGCCTTCATCGGTACGGCTGAAAATATTAATGTCAAAGCTGGACCAAATAGCATCAAGAGGAAGGTAATCAGAGTATGCTATACCGTACTCGTCATCAATATCGGGAATAGTATTACCGTTTATATCCTCATAGATTCCGCCGCCGAGCTCAACAAACTTATCGAACGTCCACTCACCGTTTTCAACCAGAGAATAGAGATCACTAAGCTCGGTAATGGTAGAACTGTAGGCCCCGGCAAGAGTTTTGTTGTAATACATAGCATATATATTACGGGTAAGGCTGAGGGAAAGAGAACCGGTGATCTCAAAGAGCATATCTCCAATCTCTGCCTCCTTGATAAACTTTGACGACCACCAGGGTTTATCAAAGTTTAGATAATCTACAGTATAAAAGTCAACAAGGAAGTTATCAAAAACGTAAGTAGACAATGTGTGAGAGTCATACAGGAAAACATCGTATATATCATCCTGAGAATTAAGCTGTTTTGTTATCTCGGTATTAACGTCACGGTGTGTTACCTGATAACTCTCTATGTTTATTCCGAGCCTATCCTCAACATAAAGCTCACGGTTATATATCGAGTCATTGATAACGTCACTGGTAAGCTCTTCAACGGTAAACTCGGGTTTTCTGCCTTCATCAACCTTACCGTCGGAATCGTACACACTGGCCGAAAGAACGACTACCTTCTCTCCGTTAAAATTAAGACCGGCTGGAAGATCGTCCTCCTCGTATTCAATACCACTATTATTAACGAGAGGTGCTGTTGTATCAGTAGGTTTTGTCTTGTCAGGCTTATCATTTTTACCCGTTTCACCCGCACATGCTACAAAAGATAACACCATCAGTATAGCAATAACGCAACTTAGAATTCTTTTTAAAGTATTCATCAGTATTTTCCTCCTTAACAGGTAGTACATATCGTCTATTTTATTCTACCATACAAGGTAATTTATGTCAATGAAAGAAAAGCAAAGAGTCTCTATTTTTCAACATTTTCCATATTTTACGTATTACACTTGACATCCTTATCAAAATAATATAAGATAAAATCATAATAGTCTGCTTACAATCGTTTAACTCATTAAACGTAAGCAGAAAAACAAAAAAAGAGTTAAATCAATTTTACGGAGGCATATTATGTACCACGATTACGATTTGAAAAAGGTCATGGACCATATAAAGACCACACCCAAGAAGAAATTCATTCTTGACACAGATACAGCTAATGAAATTGACGACCAGTTTGCGGTCACCTTCGCGACAGTACTTGACGATATCGACCTTCTTGCTCTCAATGCGGCACCTTTTGTCAATGACGAAAGTGAGTCACCTGCCGAGGGTATGGAAAAGAGCTACGAAGAGCTTCTCAGACTGCGCGGTCACATTGACCCCGAAAACAAGCGTGGTATCCCCTGCTATCGCGGTTCCACTAAAAAAATGGATAACGTAATATCACCCGTCAGAAGTGAGGCAGCGGAAAATATCGTTCGTATTGTGAAGGAAGCTGACGATATTGTTTACGTTGGTGTTATCGGCTGTTATACCAACGTTGCATCCGCTCTGCTCCTCGATCCCTCTATTGCCGACAAGATGGTTCTCATTCTTATCGGTGCGGGTAAGCTGGACTATCACTGCGGTGATACAAACATCTTCGGAGACGTAAATGCAGCACGTGTTATCTTCGAGTGCGGTGTTCCCGTTATTCTCATACCCGTTATGTATGCTTGTACCGAATTGATCTACACCACTAACGCTGAGCTTAACTATTATTTGAAGGACAAAGCAGGCGCTATCGGTAATTATCTGTGCGAGATATATGACAGATCCGAAAGAATTGAGACAGATAGTGACTGCTGTATCAGCCGTATGCGTAATCTGGTTGATCTGGGTTGTATCGCATTCCTCCACGATCCCAGTATTTTCTCTTACAGATACATACCCTCCCGCTCTACCTCTGCTGATTATTATTGGTTTGAGCTCAACGACGGCAGAAGCATGATCTATGTAGATGAACTGAAGAGAAACCGTATTATGACAGAATTTTTCCAGAATCTCAGAAAGTACACAAACAAATAAAAAAATATATTTTTTGACGGAGAGACACAAAGCATGTACCACGATTACAATCTCGAGAAAATTCTTGAGCATATCAAAAGCACCAAGAAGAAAAAGTTTATCCTCGATACCGATACATATAACGAAATAGATGATCAGTTTGCCGTTACCTATGCAATGCTCCTTGACGATATTGACGTGCTGGCAATGACAGCCGCTCCTTTCTCAAACGAGCGTTCTACGGGTCCTGCCGACGGTATGGAAAAAAGCTACGAAGAACTTCTCAAGGTTCGTGATTTCGTTGATCCCGACGGAAAGCTGAACATTCCATGCTATCGCGGTTCTGACAGATATATGGACAGTATGATAACCCCCGTTGAGAGTGATGCGGCGGAAAATATTGTTCGTATCGTAAATGAGGCTGATGATATCGTATATATCGGTGTTATCGGTTGCTTTACAAATATCGCATCCGCGCTTCTTCTCGATCCGTCTATTGCAAACAAGACTGTTATTCTGCTTCTCGGAGGCAGTTCTCTCAGCTGCAACGGTTGCGGTGACTTTAACCTCTATCAGGACGTAAATGCCGCACGCATTATATTTGAATGCGGTGTTCCTGTAGTGCTCCTCCCCGCTATCGGCGGAAGATGTACCGATGCTATCTATATGACAAATGCAGAGGTGTCCTTCTATCTTAAGGACAAGGCAGGCAGAATAGGTAATTACCTCTGCGAGATATTCAATGACGAAGAGTGCTCACCCGAGAACGATGACGATGTATGCGAATCTCGTCAGAGAAGCATATTTGATATCGGTGCAGTAGCTTTTCTTCATAATCCCGAGGCCTTCAAGTATGAGATAGTACCTACCCGTACCACCACGCCCGACTGCAGATGGAGAGTTCTGGAAGACGGAAGAAACATGATATATGCTGAATTGGCATACAGAAACAGAATAGTATCCGATTTCTTTACTGCAGTAAGAAAGGCAAATTTAAAGTAATGTCATATCACGATTACGACCTTGAAAAAATTATAGCACATATAAAAAGCACACCAAAAAAGAAATTCATTCTGGATACCGATACAGATGCCGAGATAGACGATCAGTTTGCCATAACTTATGCAATGCTGCTTGAAGATATTGATCTTCTTGCACTGACGGCCGCTCCGTACTCATATGAGGGCTCCGATCCTCCCGAGGTATGTATGAGAGAGAGTTACCGCGAGCTTGTACACGTACGCGATCTGGTTGACCCTGATGGAAAAATGAATATTCCATGCTACTTGGGTTCTGAAAATTATCTCGACAGTATAACATCTCCCGTTATAAGCGAAGCTGCAGAAAATATAGTACGCATTGTCAATGAGGCAGATGACATTGTGTACATAGGTGTTATAGGATGCCCCACAAACGTTGCATCCGCTTTACTCCTTGATCCATCTATTGTCACTAAGGCTGTAATAGTATTGCTTGTGGGTCACAGCTTTAACTACGATTATTGCGGTGACTTTAATTTCTGCCAGGACACAAACGCTGTCAGAGTCATTTTTGAAAGCGAAGTTCCGGTGATATTTCTCCCTGCTGTGGGGTGTACCGACAGTATCTGTATGTCAAATTCCGAGGTGTATTTCTACTTAAAGGACAAGACGGGTAAAATAGGAAATTATCTCTGTGGTCTTTTTGATCATGAAGAATGTCCTCCCGAAAACAGTGACGGGTGTCAGTCCCGTCTGCGCAGTATCTACGACTTGGGCACAGTAGCGTTTCTACACGACCCGGGTAAATTTGTATATCAAAAAGTTCCCGCCCGTACCGTCACCTCAACTTGTCATTGGAAAACCCTTAATGACGCCAAGAATATAATCTATGTAGAAGCCGCACACAGGAATCCGATCATTTCGGAGTTTCTCAATACTCTCAGAAAGGCTGATCTCAAATAATGAAATCCCATGATTACGATATGCACAAGATATACGAACATCTTGGCAATGCAAAAAAGAAAAATCTGATCCTCGATACCGATACCTACAATGAGATAGATGATCAGTTTGCGGTAACCTACGCTATGGTGGCAGACGATATAAATATTCTTGCGCTGACCGCCGCACCTTTCCATAACCACCGTTCATCAGATCCTGCTGACGGTATGGAAAAGAGTTATCACGAGCTTATCAAGATCCGTGATTTAAATGACCCTGAGGGAAAGAGAAATATCCCTGTATACAGAGGCTCAGACAGTTATCTGAAGAACACGATCACTCCTGTAAAAAGCCAAGCTGTCGAGGAAATAGTACGCAAGGTTCACGAATCTGACGAGGTAGTCTACATCGCAGCTATAGGTTGCTTTACCAACGTAGCATCCGCTCTCATGCTTGATCCTACTATTATGGACAAGGCGGTAGTTATACTCGTTGGCGGACAGAAGATCCGCTTCGGATGTGCCAATGACTTTAACCTTGAGCAGGACAAGAATGCCGCAAGAGTTATCTTTGAATGCGGTGTTCCCGTTATCGTGCTACCCGCCATAAAGTGCACTGATGAGTTACTTGCAACCAATGCTGAGGTAGAATATTTCCTTCGCGATAAAGCAGGAAACATCGGTAATTATCTCTGTGATATTTTCAACGAAGAAGAGGGGCACCCCATGGGTGAGAACCTTTTCTGTAATTCAAAGGAAAGATCAATTTTCGATCTGGCGGCGATTGCCTTTATGCGTAATCCCGTAGGCTTCTGCAATAAGCATTTCGTTTCCGCTCATTCCATTACCGCTGAGGGTAACTGGATAAATCTGAATGACGGTCGCGAGATGATCATTATGGAGGATATCGGAAAAGACATCGTTCTTTCTGATTTCTTTACCCTCGTCCGCCGTGCTAACGCACAATAGTGTGTAATCGCCAAAGGCACAAAAAACAATGAAAACCCCGACAGATATTCAAAGGTCTGTCGGGGTTCGTTTTTTATGATGATAGAGGTAATTGGGATTTGGTTATTTAGTTATCCGATGTTTTAAGGATAATTGCATGGACTGTGTGTATCTGTAAAGGATATGACTCTGCAATGTTGCCATCGTAATAGACCACAACCTCATCACCAATATTAAAACTTATTGAGTTTTCTTTTCCTTTAACATTCAGTGATACCCAGCAATCACCCATATCACTTTCGATCAAAATAGATGTATCAGCAATCTCCTTGATAATTCCCGAAATACTTGGCTCGCTGGTATAGTCTTGGTCGCTGTCACTGCAGTTTATCAGACCAAATACAAGAACCAACGGTAAAACTAATGCAATCATCATTTTCATACACAGAACCGCCTTTATAAAAATTAAGTTTCACTAATTGATTACACTACGCAATGCTACTTTTTTCTTCTCTGCGATCTCATAACTACAGAAACAATAATAAAAATCATTCCGCAAAACGTGAGTATAGAGTGTATGCCTCGATTCTCACGAAAAAACACATAATTAAAAGTATATATATCTGCTCCGCCTATTATATCTTTGTTTGCTGTTTCGATAACAGCAAGAACAAGGGGCAAACAAACTAAAACAGCACCTACAATAAATAAGGTGATTACAATATATTTCTTTTTCATATAGCAACCCCCTTTGCAAATTTAGACGAATGAACTATAAAATTGTTCCGGCAAATTCTATTTTTTCTGTTTTAAAGTAAGTTTGTTCATCGGTAATCTACTCTAAGAGTAACTATAGGTATAAAACCATCATTTTCTGCAAATATTCATATTTGCAATGAAAAGAAAAGGGGTGGTTTTTATAATGGACAGATTACCCAGAACTCTTATGACAACAAACGGAATGGGTATTGGCGGTGCGGAAACACATATATTTGAGTTATCGCGAGAACTTGTCTCAAGGGGAATAGACGTAACTGTGGCATCTGCAGGAGGAGTATATGCAGATGAACTACTGTGTCATGGTATAAGACATATAGAGATCCCTTTTGATAGCCGTTCCCCGGCTGACCTTATATCGGCCTATAGAAAGACTGATGCGTTACTTTCAAGAGAACATTTTGATATTGTTCATGCTCATGCCAGAATACCTGCAATGATCTGCAGCAGAGCTGCAAGAAAACACAGTCTCCCTTTTATTACAACCGCTCATCTTGATTTTAAGGTAGACCCTTTTCTGCGATATTTGTCAAGATGGGGAAAGGAAACTGTTGCAGTGAGTGACGATATAAAGGAATATCTGGTGAGAGAATATCGACTTTCTCCCGAGAATATCACCGTTACCGTAAACGGAGTAGACACAAAAAGATATTCACCATCATCACCCGATAATGAGGAACACATCATCCCACCCCCGCCAAAGGGTAGAAGAATACTGTCGGTAAGCCGTCTTGACCGTGACAGAAGTTACACAGCCTTTCTCCTCACTGCAATTGCCCCCGATATCTACCCCCTATACCCGGATTCAGATATTCTGATCGTTGGAGACGGTGACGATATGGCAAGAATAAGAGCAGTAGCACGTGCTGCAAATGAACTGATAGGCCGCGAATACGTGAAGCTTACAGGCCCGCGCACAGACATTGACAAAATCCTTATCTCATCTGATATTTTTGTCGGAGTATCAAGAGCCGCCCTTGAGGCTATGGCTGCAGGAAAGCCAACCATACTCTCAGGTGATCAAGGGTATATGGGTATATATACAGAGGACAAGCTGGCTCTTGCCGCAGAGAGTAATTTTTGTTGCAGAGGGCGAAATATTGCTGAACCAAGAGAACTCAATAATGACATTATCCGTCTTCTCTCAATGTCAGATAAAGAGCTGAAGGCTTTAGGGCACACCGCAAAAGAAACAGTAGAAAAGTACTACTCTGTAAAGAAAATGGCAGACGACTATATGTCGGTGTATTCACATCTTCTCACCTGATTCAACAGCCGTTTTTCTTCTGTATAAATAATAAGAATCCCTCCATTGGGGGGATTCTTATTATTTATACTCAGTTATTCTGGAAAATAGTTCCCTCTTTAACCTTCTCGATAACCTCGATAACGGAAAGAGCCTCAGACAGAGCGATGGGGAACTTAACACCGTGGCGGATAGTATCATAGAGAGCATCCCAAATACGTGCAGTACCGTCACCCTCACCGAAAGGAATCTTCTCCTCGATCCAGCTAAGGGTCTCGTTATTACCGAAGCCTGTACCTGCACCGGGAGTCTCGGGATCTGCAACTACGGGAGCAAGCTCTACCTTAGGATCAAGGTACTTAACAGAGAACTCGCCGTTCTCGGAAACAAGAGCACCGCGAGAACCGTAGATACGGTACTCCGGAGTGGGAAGAGCTGCGCCGCCGGAAATCTCCATATCAACGATACGGCCGTTTACACCGGTGAACACAATCTTAATGTGATCCTCACAGTCGCCGGCAGCCGCAACGTGACGGATAGCGGAATACATATTGGTGTATGTACCGCCACAGAAACGAAGAGAATGGTCGATGATGTGGGGACCCCAGTTAAGAAGCTGACCGCCACCAAACTCGGAAATAGTCTGCCAGTCGCAACGACGCTGATAGCTGTTACGGCTAAGTTTGATCTCAAATACGTCACCAAGGATGCCGGAGTCGATTATCTCCATAGCCTTGCAGAAACCCTTCTCAAAACGGCGGTTGTGACGAATGTAAAGGTGAGGACCTGCAGGCTGAGAGCCGAGAGCGATAAGCTCGCGAGACTCCTCGGGATGCATACAGAAAGGCTTCTCAAGCATAACATCCTTACCTGCAAGAAGTGCCATCTTAGCGTGCTTGTAATGATCGCAAGAACGAGTAGCAATGCTGATGAGCTCTACATTCTCATCTTTAAGCATCTCCTCGTAGCTGGTATAGGGCTTACTGCCGAAAGCCTCTACAAAAGGCTTGGTGCGCTCCTCTATAACGTCGCAAACTGCGTAAAAATGAAACTTGTCCTGTCTGGTCTCAAGCTCCTTCTTGTGCATACCGTGACCTGCACGGCCAAGACCTACAAGACCAATGCGAATCGGTTTTTCCATTGTTTGTTCTCCCTTATATATTTAATATTTAATTATCTGTTATACCTTCTAGATAATAACATCTTTGAAACGTATTGTCAAGTTAATACTTCAAATAATGGCAGAGTTATAAATATCAGAAAATCTATTCTTCATCTTGCCGTCTTACAGGTCGGGTAATAAAACGATCGGCAGATATGTTACCGAGAGCACGGTAAGCTGCCGATGCTCCTTCCTCAGAATTATAAATCGCAAATACTGACGGACCGCTTCCACTGAGAAGTACCGTTAAAGGATCGGTGGATTTAAGAGTACGGCGTACCTCCTCCGCTCCGCTGTGGATCGGGAAGATAGCATCCTCAAAGGAGTTATAGAGGGTGGGTGCAAGAGTATTAACATCAGCTCCAAGTGCTGCTGTCATAACAGAAAGGTCTGCGTGTCTGACCTCTTCCCTGCCAATACCGAGCACTCCGTCAAGACGGGAGAATGCAACAGGAGTAGACACACCTTCACCCTTTCGCCCGATCACTATATAACAGTCCGGCATGGGAGTAGCAGGTGTAAGCTGTTCGCCGATACCTGCGGTTTTTGCAGTGCCTCCGTAAAGGCAGAAAGGCACGTCAGCTCCAAGTTTCTCGGCTATCATAAAAAGTTTATTTTTATCAATATCAAATATCTGTCCCAATGCATTCAACACCGCGGCGCAGTCTGTACTGCCCCCTGCCATACCTGCAGCAACGGGAATACGTTTTTCAATATCTATCTCTATGCGGTACCCATTGATACCAAATGCATTTTTAAAGTTTTCAGCGGCTCTGTAGGCAAGATTTCGCCTGTCAGTAGGCAGTAACGGATCACTGCATCTGAGTACTATATCCTCATCTCCCAAGGAAGCTGTAACCGTAACTGTATCACACAGAGACACACTCTGCATTACACCGTCAATATTATGATATCCGTCCTCTCTTTTGGAAATGACATCAAGGAACAGATTTATCTTCGCATATGCAGAAATAGTGATACTTGAGGATTCTGATTTTATCATT
The DNA here is from genome assembly GCA_017556745.1 of Clostridia bacterium. Taxonomy (GTDB): domain Bacteria; phylum Bacillota; class Clostridia; order Oscillospirales; family CAG-272; genus RGIG2161. Next base: position 52,102 of record JAFYMF010000033.1, on the reverse strand, counting down.
ATCAGTCCTCCACCACAGTGTGGGCACCTATGCTTTCCTTTCTTGCCAGTGCACCACGAGCAATCATAAGAGCGCTTTCAGCCATACTGTATACCTCAAACTGATCGTGATACTCAAGAGAAGTGGTGGCTATCTTATCCTTGATCTCCTCAAGGATTTGTACAGCCATCTCAAGTTCTCTCGGACGGCGGAAAGGTCCCACATACTCAGTCATAGTGAAACGAATTTTCTCTCTTATCTCGATTATCTCGGTAGGAGAAAGAGGTTTACCTTCACAGCTCTCACCTATAGGAAGGATGACATCATCAGGAATTCTATCTCTGTGCTTGTTATTTATATCAAGTGCCGCACGTCTGCCGAAAACCAAGCATTCAAGAACTGAATTACTTGCAAGTCTGTTAGCACCATGAATACCGGTACATGCCGCCTCACCGCAGGCATATAGCCCATCTATATTCGTCATGCCGTTAAGGTCTGTCTTGATTCCACCCATAAGGTAGTGCTGTGCAGGACGAATGGGTATACTCTCCTCGGGCACCTTCACACCGAAACGGTGACACTCGTTATATATGGTGGGGAACCTATGTGAGAAGAATTCCTCTGTCATTGAAGATACATCAAGGAAAACGTTCTCCTCTCCCGAACGTTTCAGCTCTGCAAGTATTCCTCGGGTAACAATGTCTCTGGGTGCCAGATCTTTAAGAGGATGCGCCCCGTCCATAAACGCAGTTCCTTCGGAATTTCTAAGAATTCCTCCCTCTCCTCTTACCGCCTCGGATATAAGGAAAAGTCGGTCGCTCTTTGATGGAGCGATAAGCGTTGTGGGGTGAAACTGTACCATCTCCATGTTTTCTATTATCGCTCCGGCTCTTGCGGCAGAAGCAATGCCGTCACCCACAGCTACTCTCGGATTGGTAGTATATTTATAGAGGTATCCTATGCCACCGGTACACATTATTACAGCAGGTGCAAGGATCACCTTCATATTTCCGTCTATGTCTGAGACAAGAGCACCTATAAGCTTATCCGTCTCATCATCTGTAATAATATCGATAAGGTAAGTGGTCATCAGAACTTCAGTGTTCTTGCGTTCAAGAGCAATCTGTCCCAAACGACGGGTGGTCTCACGTCCTGTAGCATCACCGCCGCAATGAACGATTCGTCTGAAGGAATGACCGCCCTCACGGGTTATCTGCAGTTCTCCCTCGGGGTTTGTGTCAAACGGAACATCAAGCTCAACCAGAGCTTTTATATTCTCCGGCCCCTCTGCAACCAGAACTTCAACAGCCTCTCTGTCGCAAAGTCCGGCACCGGCGCGCATTGTATCTTCAATATGGGACTCAAAATTGTCCTCGGGAGATATAACCGAAGCAATACCACCCTGAGCAAGATAAGAGTTACAATGCTCTATATCCATCTTAGTGATAACAGCGCACTTGAGTGATGTGTCTATATTTATAGCGGCATACAATCCCGCAATACCGCTGCCAACCACCAGAACGTCATAGTTCAGCCGTGGCAGTGAATTTATATCTTTTCCGTAAAGATATCTTTTTTTCATTGGTTTCTTTTCCTCGGTTCTTATTCCAAAGTGAATTTCAGACTTATATCAAGAGCACGGACAGTATGGGTAAGTGCACCGATACTTATAATATCCACTCCTGTCTCAGCTACGGCACGAAGGTCTCTGTCACCCATATTTCCTGATGCTTCGGTAACCGCCCTGCCCGCAGTAATCTTTACTGCCTCCCGCATGGTTTCATTATCCATGTTATCAAGCATTATTATATCCGCACCTGCATCAAGTGCCTCTCTGAGCTGATCAATGGTCTCTACCTCAACCTCGATTTTGAGGGTATGTGGCGCATTTGCCCTTGCCGCCGCCACAGCTGCGGTAATTCCCCCTGCTGCAACGATATGATTATCCTTTATAAGTATTCCGTCGGCTAAGTTAAAGCGGTGATTGGTACCGCCGCCGGCTCTTACCGCCATCTTCTCGATAACTCTGAGTCCGGGGGTAGTCTTTCTGGTATCGGCAATCTTCGCTCCTGTGCCCTTTACTGCTTCAACCGCCTTGGCTGTACGGGTAGCAATACCTGACATTCTCTGCATAAGGTTAAGACCAACTCTCTCTCCTGTAAGAAGATTTCTTGCGTTTCCTCTCACCTGTGCGATTATGTCACCACTCTTTACCGCATCGCCATCTTTGAAAAAAGCAGTAAACTCTATATCGGGATCAATAACACGGTACACCTCTCTCGCTATATCAATACCGGAGAGAATACCGTCTTCTTTAGCTTTGTATTTACCCTCTGCATCTTTACATGCAGGTATGGTTGACAGGGTGGTTATATCCCCTGTGCCTATATCTTCACTGAGTGCATCTTCTATAAGCTTTTTTATTTCTGGTGAATAGTTCACGTTCAGCACCTCTATCTATTGATTTATAACGCTTTGGCGTTGAAAACAGTATAGCACATTTTAATTTGTATTTCAATATTTATTCGATGAAAAGACCCCCGCGGACTGAGTCCACGGGGGTGAAGTAAACTATTTTTTAAAAAATATTATTTAACGTTCTTGGTAAGATAATCAACTACGTCACCAACGGTGATGAACTTGGGAAGATCATCGTCTTTGATCTCAATACCGAAACGCTCCTCACACATAAGAACCATATCTGCAAGCTCAAGAGAATTAATTCTGAGATCATTCGCAAGCTCTGCCTCAAGGGTAATATCCTCTTCATTTACCTGCATTTCATCAACAAGTATCTTTTTAATCTCTTCAAACATTGTTATTTCCTCCGTATATATGATTTTATTATTTAATTGCGTAACGTTTGATCTTACGGGAGGTGGTCTTCTCAAACTCCTCGTAACGAATCTCTATATCATGTACCTGCTTAAATGAAGGAAGATGACGGTTAGCCTCATTGATAGCCTTCTTGACCTCTTCATATACCTCTTCATCATTCTTTCCTGCAAGCTTTTCCATATTAGGAACAGCAATAGCGGTAATTACTATATCACCGTTATCATTCTTACGTCCGATAACGACACACTCAGAAATGACATCTACACCGCTGAGTCTTTCCTCAATTTCCTCAGGGAATACATTCTTACCGTTGCTGAGAATAATGACGTTCTTCTTTCTTCCAGTAATATATATGTAGTTATCCTCATCCATATAACCTATATCGCCGGTACGGAAGAAACCGTCCTCAGTGAATACTTCGGCAGTTGCCTCAGGGTTCTTGTAATAACCCATCATTACGTTGCCACCCTTAACAAGTATCTCGCCGGTCTCCTCGTCATCTGTTTTGTCGATTTTAACCTCACAGCCGTGAACAGGCTGTCCAACGGAATGGAATCTAACCTTACCGGGAGAATTAACCGCAACAAGGGGTGCGCACTCGGTTATTCCGTAACCCTCAAGAATGGTTATACCGAAAGAATAGAAATCCTTTATAAGCTGAGGAGAAAGAGGTGCACCACCGCAGACAATACTGGTAAGATTACCGCCGAATGCATCAAGTATCTGGGAAAATATCTCTTTTCTTCTGTCGATACCAAGTGCAAGAAGGGCATTTGATGCTTTCATACCCAGTTTGACCTTCTTAGTCATACCCTTTTTGTTTATCTCATCCCAAATCTTCTTGTACATAGTTTCAACGAAAAGGGGCACGAGAACAAGGGTATTGGGTTTGAAATATGCAAAATTACGCATAACGTACTTGATACTGTCGTTGATAAATACCCATCCGCCAATATTTATCATAGCAAGGTTACCGCAGGTAAGCTCGTACGAATGATGAGGCGGAAGAACAGACACAAATGTATTCTTACTGTCATAAGACATAGAGAGACAAGATGCGTTTACAGCTGCAGTCAGATTACTCTGAGAAAGCATAACTCCCTTACTGGTACCGGTAGTACCTGAGGTAAAGAGAAGAGCACACATCTGATCCATATTGAGTCTGAAATCAATATAATCTCTGCATCCGACCTCAAGATGTTCCTTACCCTCTGCGATAAGCTCATCGTATGCAACCATCTTGTCTGATGTCAACTTCTCGCTCCATGGAGCAATGGGAACAAACAGCTCAACATTGGGAAGCTTATCTGCAAGAGCAAGTATGCGATTATTACAGCACTCAGTATAGAATACCGCTGAAATCTCAGCCAGCTCCATAAAATCGAGAAGATGCTCTTCGTCGATATCCTTATCGAAAGGAACAATAACACCGCCGCCATTGACGGTAGTAATATAAGTATTGACCCAACCGGGATGAAGCTCACCGATAACAGCAATATTCTTACCCATAAGTCCCCTTTTTGCAAAAGCGGTACCAAGGTAATTCATATTATTCCAAAGGTCAATGTATGAATAATTTTTTATTTCTCCCTGTTCCTTATAGGTGTAAATATATTTCTCGCCAAAAGCCTCCATACTGGATCTTATCAAGTGACGAAGATCGTTTATTATCTTCGGGGGGTCTGCCTTGAGATTATTTATCATTCTCATTATAAATATCCTCCGTATACTTACCGTACTCTGCCTCACAGATACGGTACGCATAATTACACTTTTTTATTATATCACAATTTGTTGATTTGTCAAGAACATTGCATGCGGACAGTTATATCCACAATTTTGGTATTATACATTATATATCTTTATTGCGGTCTTGTCAATGAAAGACAAAAAAAGTTTACCTTTTTGTCTTAATTATTGTAGTTACTGTATCAATATTGTACTTGAAAAAAATAGCCTTAAATGTTATAATGTGTAGTAGACTGAGATATTTTTCTTCACGAAGGTTTTTATTTTATCAAGCTGATTTTTGATGATTTTCGTAAAGGAGAGGCAATAATGAAAAAAGAAAAGAAAGTTATTGACGAGACACTCAGCCCCGAGGAGCTGAAAAAGCAAAAAAAGAAAAAACAGAAAAAAATAATATTGATCACCTTTGTCGTAATGGTGCTGTTTGCTGCCATATATATGGTGGCTCTTCTGGATCTGGACGTTGATGTAATGACGGCAAAGTTTTTTAACCTCTTTGAAAAAGAGAACACCGAAACAAGATACCTTTTCTATCCCACTGACTACTCTGAAAACATTTTCACAGATCCGGGATATATGGATCTCAACCGTAACGTCAGCTACGAGCGAAACGGTGTCACCTACCTTATAGAAGACGAGAATTATTCTGATTACGGTGAGGGTGCCGAGTTTTTCGGAGAGTATTTTGCCTGTGTTATCAGCGGTGACGTTGATGGGTATAACGAGCTTTTTACAAAGAAATATTATAAACTGAACGAACCCAAAGAGATGTTCACCATGCAGAAGATCTACGATATTCACGTAAAGTTCCAGTCCTCCGAGAACAAAAACGGAGATAACTTCTACTACTACGTGGTAAAATTCAAGATCAGACGCAACAACGGTTCTCTGTTTATGGACAGAGACAGCGACAGCTCCCGTCCCCTTGCATTCGTACTTACTGACAGAGAGGGCACACTCAAGATCGATAAGATCCTTGAATACGAGCATCAGGTAAACAACAGCAGGTGATCTCAAAGGGGGTACCTTTTTGATCGACCTCATTCCCTATCTCTTTACTCTTGCCGCTATGGTATCTGTTATCTCGGAGATATTCCATCCATCATTTTCCGTCGTATGGATAGTTCCGTCGGCGGCAGTAGGTATTGTTATTATTCTTTTCGGTCTGCCAGAATGGCTATCCGTCCTTGCATTTTCCCTGTCATATCCGGTATTCTTTTTTGTCGGTCGTATATTACTCAGACTTTTTTACGGTTTTGTCCGTAAATAATACATGCCCCGTCCCGGGGTGATAAATCAGAATGGAGAACTAACAATGAAAAAAGTTGCTATTATAATGGGCAGTGACAGTGATCTGCCGGTAATGAAAGGCTGTATTGAAAAACTCGACAGCTTCGGTATTCCCTATGAAGCGCACATCATGAGTGCACACAGAACTCCTGAGCTTTCTCACGATTTTTCCGTAAATGCCGAGAAGAACGGCTTTGGTGTTATTATAGCTGCCGCAGGTAAAGCAGCACATCTTGCAGGTGTTCTTGCCGCAAGTACAGTTCTCCCCGTCATCGGTGTTCCCATGAAATCTTCTACTCTTGACGGTCTCGATTCCCTTCTTTCCACCGTACAGATGCCCTCCGGTATACCGGTTGCCACAGTCGCGGTTGACGGTGCGGCAAACGCAGCTATCCTTGCGGCTCAGATCCTCGCTCTCTCCGAACCTTCCCTCACCGAGGCTCTTCACAAGATGAAGAAAGATATGGCTGACGGTGTAGCTAAGAAAGATGCCGCTCTCATGGCCGAACTTACGAAGTAAGTTCAGCTTACAAAGTAATAATTTAATCAAGATATATAAAACGTGAAAGGACAAGACAAAATGAACGAAAAGCTTTTCGAAGGTAAAGTCAGAGCCATCTACGAAGCATCCGATGACTCTCTCCTTATCGTCACCACCGATCGTATCTCCGCATATGACGTTATTATGCCTACCCTCATTCCTGAGAAAGGCGTTATCCTTAACTCTCTCTCCGAGTTTTGGTTCTCTCTTACAGAGTCTACTGTAAAGAACCATCTTATCACCTCTGACATTGATCTTTATCCCGGTGATTTCAAGGGTGATGCTGACCTTAGGGGCAGATCAATGCTTGTAAAGAAGCTGAAGATGCTTCCCTTTGAGTGTATCGTTCGCGGTTACATATCCGGTTCAGCTTGGGAAAGCTATCAGAAGAACGGTACTGTTTGTGACATGCCGGTAAGAGCAGGCATGAAGGAAAGTGACAAGTTCGATGAGCCTATCTTTACTCCTTCCACCAAGGCAGCTGAGGGTCATGACATCAACGTAAGCTACGACTATATGGCAAACGAGCTTGGTACAGAACTTGCAAGCAAGGTAAGAGATAAGACTATCGAGGTATATTCTCTCTGTGCTGAGTATGCGGCTAAGAGAGGTATTATCATCGCTGATACCAAGCTTGAATTCGGTCTTGATGAGAACGGCGAGCTTGTTCTCGGTGACGAGGTACTCACTCCTGACTCCAGCCGCTTCTGGCCTGCAGCAGAGTATGAGAGTGGCCGTTCGCAGTCCAGCTACGACAAGCAGTTCCTCCGCGACTGGCTTACCGCTAACGGTCACAGAGGTGTATCTCCTGCTCCCGAGCTTCCCGCAGAAGTTGTTGCCGCTACCCGCGCTAAGTATGTAGAAGCATATGAGATGATCACCGGACGTAAGTTCGACAAATAAAAAGACATGAAAAATATAGCAGTTCTCGTCTCGGGTGGCGGTACTAATCTTCAGGCGATGATAGATGCCGCTGCAAGAGGTGAAATAAATAATGGCCGTTTCTGCGGTGTAATTGCATCCAAGGACGGTGTGTACGCTCTTGAAAGAGCAAAAAAGGCAGGTATTCCCACCCGGGTTTTACCCAGAGCCGAATACAAAGACGTTGCATCTTATACCGCCGCAATCATAGAAACCCTCAAAGAGCTTGAGGCAGATCTGGTTGTATACGCAGGCTTTATGACCATACTTGACGAGCAGATAATGCATGAGTTCGCAGGCAGAATGATGAATGTTCATCCTTCTCTCATCCCCTCATTCTGCGGTGTCGGTATGTACGGTCTCCATGTTCACGAGGCGGCACTTTCCCGCGGTGTTAAGCTCACCGGTGCTACCGTACACTTTGTAAATGAGGTATGTGACGGCGGCCCCATCATTCTTCAAAAGGCTGTTGAGGTCAAGGATGGAGACACACCTGAGATTCTCCAAAGAAGAGTCATGGAAGAGGCAGAGTGGCACATTCTTCCCCGTGCGGTAGATCTTTTCTGCCGTGACAAGTTGGTGATCGAGGATGGCAAGGTCGCTATTCTCCCCTGATATAGAATATAATAACGAAAGGATATACATAAAATGGCAAAGAGAGCTATAATCAGTCTTACAGATAAGACCGGTGTTGTAGAATTCGCCAAGGCTCTTGACGAGCTTGGTTTTGAGATCATCTCCACCGGCGGTACCGCAAAAGTTATTTCCGATGCAGGTATTCCCGTTATCGGTGTTTCTGACATCACCGGTTTTCCCGAGTGCCTTGACGGAAGAGTAAAGACCCTCCATCCTAACATTCACGCAGGTGTTCTTGCTATGCGTTCCAATCCCGAGCACATGGCTCAGCTTGAGAAGCTTGGCGTTGAAACCATCGACGTAGTAGCTATCAACCTCTACCCCTTCAAGCAGACCATCATGAAGGATGGAGTTACCCGTGAAGAGGCTATCGAAAATATTGATATCGGTGGTCCCACCCTTCTTCGTGCCGCATCCAAGAACTATCAGGACGTTGCGGTAATCGTTGATCCTGCTGACTACGACACAGTTATTGAAGAGCTTAAAAACGGCGGTGTTTCCGTTGATACTAAGCTTAAGCTTGCATATAAGGTATTCGAGCACACCAGCGCATATGACGCACTTATCGCATCCTATCTCCGCCGTGAGACAGGCTCCGATATATTCCCCGAGAAACTTACTCTTACCTATGAGAAGGCTCAGTCCATGAGATACGGCGAGAATCCCCACCAGAAGGCTGCATTCTACCGTGAGGTAGGCCGTGGTTTTGAGGGTACTCTTGCAGCTGCAGAGCAGCTTCACGGTAAGGAGCTCTCCTATAACAACATCAACGATGCTAACGGCGCACTTGATGCTCTCAAAGAGTTCTGTCAGCCCTGCGCAGTTGCAGTTAAGCACGCTAACCCCTGCGGTATCGGTGTAGCTGATAATCTTTACGATGCATACATGAAGGCTTACGAGTCTGACCCCGTATCTATCTTCGGTGGTATCGTTGCAGTTAACCGTCCTCTTGACGGTAAGACTGCAGAGGAGATGGCTAAGCTCTTCCTTGAGATCATCATCGCTCCTGAGTTTTCTCCCGAGGCTCTCGAGATCCTCACCGCAAAGAAGAATCTCAGACTCCTCCGTCTCCCCGAGATTGCACAGAAGAACCGCGCAGACATGCTTGATATGAAGAAGGTTGCGGGCGGTCTTCTCGTTCAGGAGCTTAACGTTGAGCTTTATGACGATGCAGACGTTACCTGCGTAACCGAGCGCAAGCCCACTGAAGAAGAGCTTGCAGATATGAAGTTTGCTATGCGTGCAGTTAAGCACACCAAGTCCAACGGTATCGTTCTCGTTAAGGATGGCGCTACCATCGGTATCGGCCCCGGTCAGACCAACCGTGTTACTGCTCTTGATATTGCTATCAAGTACGCAGGCGAAAGATCCAAAGGATCTGTTCTTGGTTCCGATGCATTCTTCCCCTTCAGCGACTGTGTTGAGAGCGCAGCTGCAGCAGGCATCACCGCTATCGTTCAGCCCGGCGGATCTATCCGTGACCAGGAATCCATCGATGCTTGTAACAAGTACGGTATCGCAATGGTATTCACCGGCAAGCGTCATTTCAAGCACTAATAATTTTATTATTCAAAAATCGGCAGGGATTATGATCTCTGCCGATTTTTTATATAAATTCTTTACTCCCTAAGTCATGAAAATATTCCCTTTTTACTTGCAAAATCCGTTTTATTTAGGTATAATATTTTTAACTATACAAGCCCTCGTTTGGGGGCAGATTGGAGTAAAGCAAATGAAGGTTACAGCTAAAACTACGGCCGAGCTCAGAGAGTACATTGCCGCATCTGACGGTAGTGAACTCGAGATAGCTCTCTTACCGCAGATATACTTTGTGGATGAACCCTTCTACATGGAGGAAAAGAAAAATATAAAAATTGTAGGTGAAGAGGGTACACGTCTTGTTGGCGGTTCCACTCTTGATAAAGTTCATCGCGTTACTGATGAGGCATTTCTCTCCCGTGTAGGTGCCGCATTCAGAGACCGTATATACAAAATTGACCTTGAGGAAAACGGTATCTCCGATACATATAAATGTAACGACGTTATAGGCTTGTCTGTAAACGGTACTGTTCTTCACTTCTCCCAGTATCCCAAGCGTTCAAAATACATAACCATCACAGGTCACGTTAATTTCGTTGAGCCGGAGATCGATGACGGTTGGGGAAGAAAAGAAGGTATCCGTGCTGATGGTGTTATTTTTGACGATCCGCACGTGAAGGGCTGGAAGGATCCGAAAAATCTTTGGACAAACGGCTTCTGGGTATACGACTGGATGAACTCCCGTGATAAGATAACAGGCTTTGATGCGGAAAATATGACCGTTAAGGTAGGAACCGATCCATCCAAATATTTCCGTATCGGTCAGAGAATGTATTTTTATAACATCATAGAGGAACTTGACGAGCCCGGTGCGTTTTACTTTGACGAAGAGGCAAGAGTCATCTACTTCGTAGCTCCTGACGAAAATGAGATAAACGAGGTCATCATTACCCGCCTCAAAAAAGGCATCTTTGTTCTCAATTCTTCAGAGAACATTACCTTTGAAAAGCTCACTCTTGAGTCCTGCTGGGGTAAAGGTATTTTTGCTGAAAAGGGTAGTCACATATCTGTCCTTTACTGCGAGCTGAAGAATATAAACGAGTGTGCAATCAAAGCCGAGCACGTTTATAATGTTACTATTCGCGGATGTTCTATCCACGATTGTGCAAGAGACGGTATTGGTGTAGACAGTGGTGACGTATTGTCACTTACCCCCGGTAATTCACTCGTATGTGACAACCACATATACAGAATCGCACGTTGGATGCTCTGCTATGCAGGCGGTATGTATCTTAGCGGAGTCGCAAACACCGCAAGAAACAACCTTATCCACGACCTTCCCCATACTGCAATATTCTTCATGGGTAACGATCTTACAATCGAGCATAATGAGATGTACAACCTAATCCAGGATACCGGCGACTCCGGTGCTATCTATGCAGGTCGTGACTATACAACTCGCGGTAATGTTATCCGAGAGAACTTTGTGCACCATCTTGGCGGTGTAGGTATAGGTGCAATGGGCGTTTACAACGATGACTGTTTCTCCGGTACCCGCATGGAAAGAAACATCTTCATCTCTACCCCCAGAGCTTGTATGTTGGGTGGTGGACGCGATCTCAGAGTTGACGGAAACATATTTATTTCCTGTCATCCCGCTGTAGAGCTTGACTCTCGCGGTGAGCCTGACATGATCCTTTGGAGAAACATTATGAACGACCTCTCCAAAGCAGTTAACCAGAGACTCAGAGTTAACCCCAAATTCCTTGAGAAGTATCCTGAGCTTCAGGAAATTCTTGATTTCTTTGATGCAGAGGAATGTCTCCCCCATATTCATCCTCAGGCAGTGGTCAAGAACAATATCTTCTGTGACTCAAGTAACTTCGTATTTAACATGGGTGGTATTTCATCCGATCTTAAATTTGAAAACAACAGCGAGATTGAATATAGCGAGTTCAAGAATGCAGATATCGGTGACTTTGAGGTCACTAATGCTCTCGCTCTTCGCCGCGGCTTTAAGGGTATTGATATGTCCAAGATCGGTATTTCCGATCCTAACTGCCGCAGCCGTGAGATAGCAGACCTCTATGCCGCATTTGTTCCCACTCCCGACAAGCTTATATTCAAGGTTCTTAATCGCGGCAATAAAGCTGAGACAGTAAGTTACTCCTTTGATTCAGATGTACCGAACTACAATCTCAGCGGTTACAACTTTACCGCTACCGTTAAAGCAGGTGAAACCTATACCCTTGAGATTCCCATGTCCCCCGATCTCTACGAGCAGGTACCCAACGGTAAGTATGACCTCCACCGTATAAACGGTCTCTATAAGGTCAGAGCATACTGCCCCACCCCCGGTGCACGTCCCGCAGAGCTTATCAGTAAAAAAGAAATTTTCAAGTTTGGCGCTAATTCCTAATATAACTTCATCCCCGGATTTTAGAGAGTCCGGGGATGTTTTTTTACTAAAAAGACAAAATCATAGCTTGTTATGTGAAAAAAATTTAACTTTAAACGAAAATATTTCCCATGAGACTTGAAAAAACAATAGTCCTAAAGTATAATATTTTTGATTATTAGTCCCGTGTTTTCGGGCAGATTGGAGTAAATCAAATGAAGGTGATTGTAAAAAACACAGCCGAGCTTGAAAAATATATTCTTGATTCGGACGGGAGCGAGCTTGAGATAACACTTCTCCCGGGTATATATACTCTGGAAAACACTCTGGAGATAAAAAACAAAAAAAACATCAAGATCGTAGGTGAAGACGGTGCCCGTCTGGTTGGCGGTAAGAAACTTGACAAAGTTTCTCTCGTTACCGACGAAGAGATTCTCTCCCACCTTGATCCCTCTGTAAAAAATCGCATATACATGGTAGACCTCAGAGAAAACGGTATCTCCGATGATCTGTCTATCTGTTGTGCAGACCCTATAGGTTTTTCTGTTAACGGCACAGTTATGCATCTTTCTCAATATCCCAAGAAAAGCAAATACATAACCATAACCGACTACATTAATTTTGTTGAGCCTGAGATCGATGATGGATGGGGCAGAAAAGAGGGTCTGATAAAGGACGGTGTGGTGTTTAACGATCCCCACGTCCGTAATTGGAAGGATCCCAAAAATCTTTGGACTAACGGCTTCTGGATCTACGACTGGATGACAGGACGTTACAAAGTAACCGACCTTGATCCGGATAAGATGATAGTCAAGCTTGATGGTGATGATAACGAATATTTCCGCATCGGTCAGAGAATGTTCTTCTATAACATACTTGAGGAGCTTAATGAACCCGGTACTTTCTACATTGATGAGGTTAACAGAACCATCTACTTTGTCTCTCCAGATGGTGGACCTGTAAGCGATGTTATATTAGCCACTCTCAATTCCAGTGCTATGCATATGGTTGACTGTGAAAACATTACACTTGAAAATATAAATGTAGAATCCACCATGGGACGCGGAATTTATGTTTGCGGCGGTAGAAACATCTCTATACTCTACTGTGAAGTAAAGAACATGTACGACACCGCAGTAGAGCTGGATAAAGTTTATGATGCTGTCGTAAGAGGTTGTTCAGTTCACGACTGCGCGGGCGCAGGTATTTCTATTGACAGTGGTGACGTACAATCCCTCATCCCCGGTAATTCTCTTGCTTGTGACAACCATATTTACAGAATGGCTCACAGCGCACTTTGTTACGCAGGCGGACTTAACCTCTGTGGCGTTGGTAACACCGCAAGAAACAACCTGATCCACGACCATCCCCACACTGCAATATTCTTCATGGGTAACGATCTTCTCATTGAGCATAATGAGATGTATAACCTCATTCAGGATACCGGTGACTCCGGTGCTATCTATGCAGGACGTGATTATACCGCCCGCGGTAATATTATCAGAGAGAATTTCGTACACCATCTTGGTGGTGTAGGTATCGGTGCGATGGGTGTTTATAATGATGATTGCTTCTCCGGTACTATTATGGAGAGAAACATCTTCCTCGCTACCCCCAGAGCTTGTATGCTTGGCGGCGGCCGTGAACTGAAGGTAAATGAAAACATTTTCATTTCCTGCCACCCCGCGATAGAGCTTGACTCTCGCGGTGAGCCGGATATGATACTTTGGAGAAACATCATGAATGACCTCTCCAAAGCAGTTAACCGCCGACTCAGAGTCAATCCCAAATTTGTAGAAAAATATCCCGAGCTTCAGGAGATTCTTGATTTCTTCAATGCCGAAGAGTGTCTTCCCCATATTCATCCCTCCGCTAAAGTCACAAACAACATCTTCTGTGATTCAAGCAATTTTATATTTAATATGGGTGGTATATCAGCCGAACTTGAACTTGATAACAACAGTGAGATAGAGTATAGCGAATTTAAAGATGCAAATATCGGTGATTTTGATGTCACCAATGCTCTTGCTCTTCGTCGCGGTTTTAAGGGTATTGATATGTCTAAGATCGGTATTTCCGACCCTAAATGCCGTAGCGGAAAGCTGGCAGATCTTTACTCCGCCTTTATTCCAACTCCCGATAAGCTGATATTTAAGGTGATCAACCGTGGCGACAGAACCGAGACTGTAAGCTACTCATTCGATTCAAACGTACCGAATTACGATCTGACCGAATACAACTTCACCGCTACTGTCAAGGCAGGAGAGATCTATACTCTTGAGATGCCTATGTCCCCCGACCTCTACGAGCAGGTACCTAACGGAAAGTATGATCTCCACCGCATCAACGGTCTTTATAAGGTCAGAGCATACTGTCCCACTCCGGGTGCACGTCCCGCAGAGTTTATCAGCAAGAAAGAAATCTTCAAGTTTGGCGCTAATTCCTGATATAAATTCATCCCCCGACTTTTTATCTATGTCGGGGGATGTTTTTTGTTATATACTTTTTTGGGTTTTTATTCCTCTGTTACACGTCCCATTTTGTCATACGGAAGTTTTTCAAAGCCATACTGATATGCATCTGCATTGTCTGAAAGAGAATAATTACCATAGTTATAACCGGGGATTTGGGTAAGATCCTTATCACGAATAGTGTAGTTTTCCTCGACCGTACCCATTTTCATTACCTGATAATCCATATCAATAATCTGAGTGTAATCACCTGTATAATAGAACATATTCATCCTTATAATGTTATTTGCAGGATTTGGAGAAAGCATAGGATTATCACGGTCTCCCTCATATCCTTCGTAATAAGGGATAATATCTCCATATCCGGGAAAACGGTCCAGCCACTCTTGATGGGTTTGCATCTGTATAAGAACCTCCGGCATCTCAATGATGATTCTATAGAACCAATGCTTCTTACCACCAAGCATACCTTCTCTGGCACGAGATGCATAAATGATAGGATTTGATCTACTGTTGGTACCACAATCTATGAGCAGATTATTTTCAACAACATTATCTCGACCGCCACCAATAACAATACCAAAGCCGGTAGTATTTACAATAATATTACCATATGCAGTCTGTCCGGAGAGCGCGTCGTCAAAGTATATTCCGTTAGCAACCGCAGTACCTGAACCTACATTGTATATGAGATTATATTTGACCTCACTTCCATAGTAACCAAAACTACGTCCTTCGTAAAATGCACCGCAGTCATCTGTCTCAAAACAAACATTATATACCTTATTGTATTCCATAATGTTAAGTGGGCCGTCCCAACTTATTGCCATATGAGGCGCATCGTGAAACTCATTGTGAGATACAGTGTTACCGCATCCGTAAAGATTTACAGCACCCTCGTAGGTCCTGCCTATCTGTCCCCAATGATGTATATAATTATTATAGACAATATTACCTGATTCACTAAGAGTTTCTGCCACACCGCCGGTCATTTTTATTCCACTGTGACCAACCTGACAGATCTCATTATTCTCAATCTTTATATCGTTACCGGTAATATCCATTGCATTTGCACGAATACCAAATATCTTACAGTTATCAACTTTTATATTGTTGCCGCTTGCAACTATACCATTTGCTCTTGTTGCGCTTATGGACAACCCACTGAATGTAACATAAGAAAGATCTGTAGCAGTTATAATATCCTTATCGGAAACAGAAAAAACTATAGATGAAGAATCGAAATTCTCGGTAGGATAAAGGTAAAGTACAAGATTTTCACGATCTATATAATACTCACCGGGCATATCTGTCTCTGCAAATATATTATGGTAATAAAAATTGGTATCCTCAGCTATACCGTAGTTAATACTTTTTGACAGTGTCATTTCCATCTTCTCTACATCAAATTTTGCGAGAGCAAGATTGGCATCTGCCCAGCCGTAGAAGAAATACCCTGATACCCATACTTTATCAAGATCCCAATTAGCGGTGCGAACTCTTACCTCTTCTTTAGAAGCGTCCTCAAGCTCAAATACCTTGTCTCCGTCATTTATACCTGTCTTGAGATTACCCACGTTAGGATATCGTGAAATTGTCATTCTATTCTCATCAATAAAAAGCTCTGCAGAACCTATATTACTATCTTTTGAAGCTCTGCCGCATGAATACATATTACCGATATCCTCAGAGGTTATTCCATACTTTGTAAGATCCAATTTAACAACAGCATCCTTGGCAGTTTCATCATTGAGTTTAGCCTTTTCGTCATCGGTAAGGGATACAAAATCAGCCGCATTCAGTTTAATGCCGCCACTGAGCGAAGCACCGTATTTTTCAGCTGACATATAGATTATGGTACTACTCTCACTACCGGAATCCTCTCCTGTAAAGACTAAACCGTCTTTTACGTCATATTCCCCTGATGCAATAAGAACAGTAATACCACCTGCCGGAAGTCCCTCTCCGCTCTTTATCTCCCTGATTTTTTTCTGTGCCTCTGAAATGCTCTTATATGGAACATCCTTGCTTCCGTTTCCACCTTCATTGGCAGATGCATCTACATAAATAACCGTTCCATCTACCTCAGGCCATTTATCTGAGTCGGGAACTGCGGTCGTGTCCAATACTGTAGTATCTTCACCGACGATACCCCCGTTACCTGAGCATGCCGTAAGTGCAACTATAGAAAAAAGACACGCGAGAAATAATGATAAAATTCGTTTATTCATGATCATAACGATCCTTTCATTAATCTAATTTTTTCAAAAACATTATATATTTTTTTCTGTTTAGTGTCAAGTTTTTACTATAGCATACTACAAAAAAAATAAAAGCCGATAATAAAATCGGCTTTTACTCTTTTTAATATAACTGATCAAAAAACCATCACTCAGGATAACTTAAGCGTTGAGAGCGTTAAGCATCTTGGTAAACTGGCTCTTCTTGTGAGCAGCGGCATTCTTATGAATGATACCGCGGCAAACAGCCTGATCGATCTTCTTAACTGCATCACGGTAAGTCTGTGCAGCAAGGGCTTTATCGCCTGCGTTAACAGCAGCAACATACTTCTTGAGAGTAGTACGGTACTGAGACTTGAACATCTGATTCTGCAGAGTTTTTGCTTTGATAACCTTAACACGCTTCTTAGCGGACTTGATATTCGGCAACTCTTTCACCTCCCTCAATAAAATTATCATCATCTGCCCTATGTCGGCTGAGAGGGTCCGACTGAGCATAATCATTCCACGATTATATATTATACCTTATATCTTTGCAAATAGCAAGGGGTTTTCAAAATCTTTTTTATCTTTTTACGTTTTTTCCTCAGAAACCGTTTTTTCACTAGCCGATCGAATATATTTATTGATTTCCATTGTTATAAGCAGAAGCAACGGAACGATAAAAGAGTACAGCATATCCCTGGGGGAATCAGGTAATATACCGAATATCGTACCAAACGGCTCTATAACTATCGCGGCAAAAAGAAAAGACAGAACTAATATGTAAAACAACCCCGAAGGTACCCCGCCCCACCACTCATATGGAGATACGATACATCCCGAACAAGCATAATGGGCATGAAGAGCTATCTGTGAAAGGATAAGGGAAGCAAACACAACAGAAGAGAAAGACTCCTGTGGCATTGCACCGAATCGAACTGCTGCAAACGGTAGTATCACCGTTGCCGCACCAAAGATAAGCGCAAATGGCATAACCTTTTTCAGCTTAGACAAATAGTGCCATTCCTTCGGCTTCTTTCTAGAAATATCCCTATCCTTCTTCTCACAAAAGGCAGCTACCGCAAACAGATCAAATACAAGACCCGATACCAGAACCTGCACCGCAGAAAGAGCCACAGTACCGGTACAGATACCCAAAAGACAAACTGCGATCCTCATCATCTGCATGGTGATAAGATACTTTACAGCTGATCTGATATTATGGAAACAGCTTTCCGCAGAGATAAGGGTGTTATAATAAGCACCAAGACCGCCGCGCTTTTTCTGTGCACGCTGAACTGTAACATGGCTTATCATCTTAAGCACCTGAGACCCGTATCTATCGGTATCGCGTGAGAGAACTTCCATACGTCTGCGTCTGCCGGTCATAGCACAACCAAAGCTGACGGTAGCGGCAGTAGCCGCCGCAACATCGCAGGTCTCAGCGCCCATATATGCAACACGCTTACCATTTCTCTCAAGAGAATAGACTATTCTTGTTCTCTCGTCGCCGCCTACGCAAAGCACGGCACGCACACCGTTTATCCTCTCGTCCAAAGCCTTGTCGCTCATTCCCGAGATCTCTTTTCCGGTTATTATCTCGCTATCATTTTCCGCAATACCGAGATAAAGCGCAAGATTTTTTGCAGTTGTAGGATTACTGTTTTCCGAGGTAAACATGATTGGGGTTATTCCCGATTCTACGATAGCATTCATTACCTTATAAAAAGTAGGGGATAATTCTCTCTCTACAATTATAAATCCAACAAGAGTAAGATCAGTTTGGAGAGCCGTAGTTCTGTGAAGATTATTATATCCCGTCTTTTTCTCAGCCAGTGCAAACACTGTTCGTGCCTTTGACTCAGCTGAAGAAATGACCTGAAGTGCATTAGCATACACAAGTTGTGACATGGGAGCTCTCTTACCGCCGACAATACATTCGCTGCAGTAAGGAAGTATCTCTGCCGCCTCAGCAAGAGATGCGGCAACAAACTCACCCTCAGCCGCAAAAAGTGCAGTGTTAAAGCGAGAATCACCGCTTCTCATCCTACTGTCAAGCACAGGATAGAGAGAGGAATCCGCACCCTGGGCAATTGCACAGTTAATAACTGCACGAAGCATAGGAGCTCTGCCACCCTCACCGGATACAGCAAGTTTATTTTCAAGGGAATTGATGATAGCCGCCGCGCGACCAAGCATCTCGCGTCCTCCCTCACCATCCGGGAAATAGGGATCGTGCTCGGAATTGTTGTGGTAAAGAGAGACTACTCTGCTCTCCTCCGTAAGCACCGCACTCTCTACAGAAAACACCACCGTATCGGTATTTCTGATCTTCTCAAGAGCGCCGAGATCTGTGACTACCGCACCACCGCGACTGTCCTTTGCGGCACTGCGTATGGCCACGGCCGCCGCCCCGCGACCAAGAAGATTAAAAAGCTGGCTGACAGACCCTGCCGCCAGGGAAAATCCCCACATAAATGCGGCATATATCGAGGTATGTGGAGGTACTATTATATCAACAAGAATAAGTATAAAGGCTAAAGCAGGAATAACCAAAGAGGAAATTCTCGCATATTCAGAGAGAACCTTGAGTATCTTCAACTTTCCCGCAACAGGAAGTTTATTCTCTCCTCTGGTACGAACTACATATGTGTCTCTTCCGGTATCCACAGCTATTGCCCTTGCATTACCGTGAGTTATCTTTGATAGGGCAAAAAGCATATTGCTCATGTCCTCGGGTTTTTTCGGTTTAAAATTCTCATCTGTTACCGCAAATTTAGGCACCGAAAAAGCGTTTCCTGTGACACCGCCCTCGTGTACAAAAAGGTCATTTGCAGAGATAAGACGGCAGTCTGCAGGAATAACGTCACCCTCTGACAAAAGTATTATATCACCGCGAACCACGTCTCCCGAGAGAATATAGAATACCTTACCGCCTCGCTGTACTTGAACCCTCGGAACTCGCTGTCCGCACATTCCCTCAATTATTGCCTGGGAACGAATACTGAGAAGAGCGGATGCAATCATATAAAATACTGTTATTCCGATAACAACACCCGCTCCTTCTCCTGTTTCCATTACCACCGCAAGGATGGTAAAAAGTATAAGAAGAACAGGAGAAAAGTCGGAAAGCACGCCGAGGCAAAGAGAGAGTATACTCTCTCTTTTCTGTGTAAGTAATCCGTCCCCACGGCGATACCGCCGTCGGGCAGCACGTTGTGACAGTCCCGCAGGGGAAGATTCAAGCTCAGTATATACGTCGGTCAGACTTTTATCAAACCACTGCTTGTTTTCCATCGACACTTCTCTTCCATTTATTTATATAGTTGTTATAACAAGATTCTCTCCGTCACAGTCAAGAGCCGCTCCGGTTATCTTGTTATTATAGGAAGATATAATGGCTTCTGCCAATTTATCCTCAACCTCTGTCTGAATATATCTGCGCATATTTCTTGCACCGAATTTCACAGAATATGACTTTTCTGCTATAAAGTCTGATGCTGCTTCAGTATAACTAAGAGTAATTCCTCTTTCAGAAAGTGCCGTTCTGAGCTCCTCAAGCATGAGAATAGATATTCTCACAAAATCATCTCTGTCAAGAGAACGGAATGTAATTATCTCGTCTATACGGTTTATAAACTCAGGGCGGAGGAATGACTCAAGCGCTCTTGCGGTCTTACCGGAGTCAATCTTCTCCTCGGTAGTACCAAATCCGGCAGTAGCAGAGGTAGCCGCACCTGCGTTGGTTGTCATTATAATAACGGTATTCTCAAAGTTGATATGCTTACCGCCGGCATCTGTTATATGACCGTCGTCAAGTATCTGAAGAAGTATATTCAGAACATCCGGATGGGCCTTCTCTATCTCGTCAAAAAGAATTACCGAATAGGGACGTCTGCGTATTTTCTCGGTGAGCTGTCCTGCCTCATCATATCCCACATAACCGGGAGGTGCTCCAATAATACGGGATACCGAGTGCTTCTCCATAAATTCAGACATATCAAGTCTGATAAGACTCTCGGGAGAGTTAAATAAATCCGCCGCAAGACGCTTTACAAGCTCTGTCTTACCTACACCTGTGGGACCTGCGAAAATAAAGGATACCGGCTTACGCTTGTATGACACACCTGCTCTGTTACGCTTGATAGCACGTGAAACGGCAGATACCGCTGTATCCTGACCAATAATATTCTGTTTGAGTCTCTCTTCAAGCTCATCTATCTTCTTGAACTCATCCTCATTTACCGTACTTGAAGGTACACCCGTCCATATCTCAACAACCTCTGCAAGGTGTGATGGAAGAAGTGTAACTGCCTCACACTGGGGAATAAGGGCTTTTATACTATCCTCAAGACGAAGCTCTTCACTCTTAATATCAGCCAGACGCTTGTATTTTGCCTCCAGCTTTTCGGGTGGCGCATCTTCCATATTCTCGCTTTCTACAGCTTCTCTCTCTTTTTTGAGTCTATCAAGCTCACGGGTATTCTTCTCTCTTTCACTGAGACAGCTTGACGAAAGAGCAAGGTGAGATGCCGCCTCATCCACAAGGTCTATTGCCTTGTCAGGCAGAAATCTGTCGGTTATATATCTCTCAGAGAGCACTACTGCGCGGCGAAGAGTCTCCTCGGGAATATTTATTTTATGGAAAGCTTCGTAATAGTGTTTGATACCGAGAAGTATCTTTATTGTATCGTCAATTGATGGCTCATTTACAGTGACAGGCTGGAAACGTCTCTCAAGAGCCGCATCCTTCTCAATGTGTTTACGGTACTCGGTAAGAGTTGTAGCACCGATAACCTGTATCTCACCACGGGAAAGCGCAGGCTTTAAGATATTGGCCGCGTTCATACTTCCCTCAGCATCACCTGCGCCTACGATATTGTGTACCTCGTCAATTACAAGAATAATGTTACCGGCTTCCTTAACTTCACCTATAAGACCAAGAATTCTCGACTCAAACTGTCCTCTGAACTGAGTTCCTGCTACAAGTGCGGTAAGGTCAACCAAATATACCTCACATTCGGAGAGACGGTAGGGTACGTTACCGTCAACTATTCTCTGAGCAAGTGCTTCAGCGATCGCAGTCTTACCTACACCGGGTTCACCGATAAGACAGGGATTATTCTTCTGTCTTCTGCAGAGTATCTGTATAACTCGCTCAAGTTCTCTGTCTCGACCAACAATGCGGTCTATCTTGCCCTCTGCAGCCTTTTTGGTAAGGTTATGGCAATAGCCGTCAAGAAACTTTCTCTTTTTTTCCTTTTTACCGTCTTTATTATCAGCGGATTTTTTGTCAGACTTTCCGGAGGTATTTTTATCACCATCGGTCAGATTTCCGCCCATAAGCTTTGTAATATCAATGGTGGGGGCACCGCCGTCCTCTCCAATCTCTGCGAGATCAGTGATGCCAGCATCTGCCATCATATTCTCCATCTCGCCTTCCATTCTTTCGAGATCTTCATCGGTAATACCCATTTTTTCAAAAATATCGCCGGTTGGAAGTTTAAGTCCCATCTCTTTTGCACACTTAAGACAAAGTCCTTCATTTATGTGCTTATCATTTTCCAGTCTTGTAATGAATACCACTGCCATTCTTTTATGGCATCTTGAACACATCTGCATAGTTTTCGCCTTTCATAAATAGGGGTAGATCAGTTTGTAGACTTCTTTGCGTTTTCAAGCTCGCGCCTGAGAGCCTTCTCACTCTTCATATAATCGTAGTAATATTTACTGATAGCAAACACAGTAGCTGCAACGGTGATTCCGCATATTATAAGTTTAACTGTATAATACATAGCCGGGAACATGATCATTGAGAATATAGCTGCGTAGAAAATACATACAGCCATCTTACCGCACCAGCCACTGACAACCACAACTTTTTCCTTTTTGAAAAGGAAAAGGGCACCGGATGCCATAAGCAGTTCTTTACCAACGCATATAGCAAGAACCCACCAGGGGATTATTCTATCAATGAAAAGACAGATGAGTACAACACACTGCATCAGCTTATCAGCTAAAGGATCAAGTATTTTACCTATATTTGTGATCCAGTTGAACTTTCTGGCAAGGATACCGTCAACTACATCTGTAAGACCTGCAACTACAAAAACAATAACCGCAGATACATGCATATCCTTAAAAAACAGAACCACAAAGAGAGGCACCATCAATATTCTGATAATAGATAGGATGTTTGGAATATACTTTGCTTTCATGACTTTACTATATCCTTCTTTTTACATATTACCTTTTATGTTACATTACTAAGCAATGACAATTACGGAAAAAGCCGTGACCAAAGTCCCAGTATATCAATCGATGCCACATGCTTAGCAATAACAGTTTTTTCAATTACCGAGCTATCAAAAACAGTCGGGTTTAATGCGCTGAGAAGATCCATGATAGGAGTAAACAGTTTGGCAAGGATCACCGAAGTTACCAATGCCATGATAAGACCAAATATAAATCCAAGAACTCTGTTTGCCCCTCTGATAACAGGAAGCCTCGAGAAAAGATCAATAACAGCTGTAAGAAGCTTAAGGAGCAGAATAGCTATGATAAACAGTCCCACAAAAGCAACTACGTTTGACACAAGAATTACTATCGGGGATGAAATAGTATCTGCCATAGAGGAGATCACTGAATCGGTAGCCGATGCATTTCCGCCATAATCAGCGGCAAGAGCAGCGCGATCAGCACCGAAACTGTCAAGCAACGTGGAAAAAGCATCCGGGTTATCCTCAAAAAGCTTAGACACATTATATCCGTCACTGTTTGATGTAAGCAAAGATTTAAGTGTTCCCTCAACGGAGGAGCTGATAGCACCTGAGAACACTTTGTTTTGAAGAAACACAGATACCAGTGGGGTCAAAAACCACGCAAAGAAAAACGCAGCTATTGTAGTAATAAGGGACATAACAGATTTTATAAATCCCCGCTTTACACCGCCTACCAGTATAACAACGATGTTGACTATTATAATAAGATCAAGTACAAGACTCATTTCTTCCCCTCGCTATCATCAAAATTCACCGTTACTGCAGAATCAGGATAACAAACTATTATTCTGGCACTACCATCAGTTCCTGTTCTATCCGATACCAATATAGAGAGTCCACCCGACTTACAACTACCGTATCTTACACCACCGTCAGGGTCAATTGATACAACACCGTCATCGTAAAGCAGATAAAGTACATCGTCCGAGATAATGGAGTCGATTATATCACCTTTAAACACATGATTATACAGTACTTTACCCACATTGTCAAATAGCTGAACGGTACATTCACTGTCACCTACGGTCTTTTTACTCATCACCGCGGCACTGTTTGTACCAAAGCAAAACCCGGACAAAATATCTCGTGCAAGAGACACTGTTTCAATTTTATCACCGCCAAGAGAACATATATGAACACCACCGTCGGTAACTACAATTATTCTGCCATCATCAGTAAAAGAAGCAGATATCGGCATAACACCGGATAATGTCACCGTCTTCTCAAAGTCATCTGTTGTTGAGCAGATAGACACCTCGGTAACAAAGTCGCCACCGGATGCATAGAAAGAAAGTAAAAGGATCAAATCTCCCTTGTCGGAAAGAACCGTGTCCATTAAGTGCTTATTTTTATAATATTCACCGATACGCTTAAAATCTTTGCTGTAAAGATAAACAGCGTATGGATATTCTCTGGTTGACGTGACTACTGCGTAAATTCCGCTGTCACATATATCAGCATCTGTAACAGTATAGTCAAATGTCTCACTAAAGAGTTTTGAATAAGAATTGTATACCGAGTATCCCTTTCCTTCTCTATCGTAAACAAGAAAATATTTGTCTGAGGTTTCGACGCGAGGAACAGAAAAATTGACTGTCTGATCAAGTATTCCGGTTCCACCGAGAGAATAAAGGGAAAGGTTCTTTTTCCCGAGAGCAATAAGCTCACCTCGGTAGACCCCCGCCGAGACAACTCCACCCTTTTTAAAGTTGACAACAGAAAATGTGGAATCATGTCTTGCGGCGCTAAGATCTCTAAGCATATACTGCATGTTCTCATAGGTAATTGATTCTCTGAAAATGAGCATCATCACCACGGTAAAGGCAACAAGTATTATTCCCACAATATATTTGAGGACACGCATACGCCCTGACAGCTTTAGGTAATATTCATTTACCTTTTCTACCTTTTTTGGTGTCTTTATGATTATCTTTTCCGGCATACCGTATCCTCCTTTCGTAAAAGGTATACTGACTGAATCAGTAAAAAACTTTGTTCAGATACAGTCCCTCGGGTGGGGCTGTTATTCCTGCACGACTTCTGTCGCAAGCTGCTATAATACCCGGGATGTCGTCGGGAGAAAGTCTTCCCTCACCTACAGCGACGATCGTTCCCGCCATTATTCTTACCATGTTATAGAGAAAACCGTTAGCCGATACCCTCAGTTCGAGAACATCGCCAATTTTCTCAGCATCAAAGGCAAATACCTCTCTTACCGCATCAGTAATACTGCTTCCCGAAGACATAAATGATGTGAAATCGTGCTCACCGACAAAATGTGCCGCGGCCTTTTTCATGTTTTCGAGTTCGACATCCCCGACACGCATAAAATGCATCCATGCTCTGCCTGAGAAAAAAGGATCTCTTGCAGGTGATGTGTAGATAAGATACTTGTATTCCTTACCTTTAGCACTGTATCGTGGATGGAAATCATCTGCTACGGTCTTTGCACTAAGTACACCTATATCCTCAGGAAGCACTGAGCACATTGCCCGTGGAATATTTTCGGTTTTTATAGAGGAAGCACCATCATCGGGCTCAACGGTTATATAATACTCAAGTGCGTGTACTCCAGAGTCAGTCCGTGAACACCCCGTAACCCGACAACGCACGGAAAATATCTTATCTGCCGCTTCTGTAAGCACACGCTGAATACTTCGTCCATTGTTCTGTGCCTGAAAACCGCAGTAATCGGTTCCGATATATGCGATCTTTAAAAGATATTTCATACTACTGCCTCAACCACGACCTGTGCCGGGCCGAAATAAATATTCAACGTAACAAGAAGTGCACAGAAAAGAACAGTGAAAATCACGAGGAACCAGTCCCTTGCGGCGAACTTAAGCTTAGTCATTCTGGTTCTTCCGTCACCGCCGCGATAACAACGACATTCCATTGCAACCGCCAGCTCATCTGCACGTCTGAAAGCAGACACAAACAGAGGAACAAGTACCGGCACAAGTGCCTTTGCTCTCTGAATCAAGCTTCCGCTTGAAAAGTCACCGCCTCTTGCTTTCTGAGCATTCATTATCTTGTCAGTCTCCTCAAGGAGAGTAGGGATAAATCTGAGTGCGATGGTCATCATCATAGCAAAATCGTGTACGGGAAGCTTTATCTTTTTAAGAGGAGCAAGAAGCTGTTCTATACCGTCTGTAAGAGCAATTGGAGTAGTGGTATATGTGAGCAAGAGGCTACTTCCCATTATAAGAACTATTATTCTTATTACCATAAGACCTGCAGCACGCAGTCCCTCGGGATATACCTTTATTATCCACCACTGGAAAAGAGGTGTTTTTCCGGTTGTAAAAAGGATATTCATTATACCGGTAATAACGATAACATATATAAGAGGCTTAATACCCTTGAGCACTACCGAAACGGAGACACGGCTTATGACAAGCAAAAGTATCGCCGACAGTACCACCGCACCGTAAGAGTATATGCTTTTTGCAAGGAAAATAGCAACTATATAGAGAATAGTCACAACCAGCTTTGCTCTCGGGTCAGCCTTATGCAGAACAGAGTTACCGGGGTAATACTGACCGAGGGTAATGTCCTTCATCATTTTACCTCACCCCCAAGTCCGAGTAGCTTTGCTATCTTGTCAGCCGCGTAATCTACTGTGTATACATCCTCAGGGAGAGGAAGACCAAGCTCGATCAGCTTCTGGTTAATTCTTGTAACATGAGGAATATCAAGTCCAACACTGCACAGCATGGGCGCGCGGCCAAAAACATCGCTGCAGCTACCGTACATAAATAACTTTCCTCTTGAGAGAACTGCGGCATTGTCACAGTACTGTGCCATATCCTCCATACTGTGGCTGACAATGATAACGGTAGTACCACTCTCGCGTGAGAAACGCTTTACACCGTCAAGAATCTCTCTGCGTCCTCTGGGATCAAGTCCTGCCGCAGGCTCGTCAAGTACCAATACCTGTGGTGACATTGCGATAACACCGGCAATAGCCGCACGTCTTCTCTGACCTCCCGAGAGGTCAAAAGGAGACTTATCGAGAAGAGAAAGATCAAGATTTGAGAACTCAGCCGCTCTCTCCACTCTCTCTGCAATCTCTTCTTCAGGCATCTTCATGTTTTTAAGACCGAAAGCTATATCTGCGCGTACAGTCTCATCAAAGAGCTGATACTCGGGGTACTGCATGACGAGTCCCACCTTAAAGCGGATGTCACGTATTTTTTTTGGTTCGGCCCATATATCCTTACCGTCAAGAAGCACCCTTCCGGATGTGGGTCTGATAAGACCGTTGAGCATCTGTACAAGAGTGGACTTACCTGATCCGGTATGACCGATAAGACCGGTTATCGCGCCTTTTTCAATTTTCAGATCTATATTGTCGAGCGCGGTCATTTCATAGGGTGTTTTTGCACCGTATATATATGAAACGCCCTCAAGCTCAATTATTGCCATTCCGAATTTTCCTTTTCCTTTTAGTTTTTCGATTCAGTTGCCTTGCGGTAAGCTTCAGCTATTACTGCGGCACAATCCTCGGTAGAAATGTTCTTAAGGTTGAAATTACCACCCATTTTATTCAGTTTAAAGAGAAGTTCAACTGTCTGGGGAACATCAAGTCCAACTGCACGCAGAGGCTCGGGATACGAGAATATCTCCTCCGGGGTACCGTCAGCAAATACCTGTCCGTCGTCAAAGACCACTATTCTATCTGCCTTTGCCGCCTCGTTCATATAATGAGTTATATGAATAACGGTAATGCCCTCCTCACGGTTGAGTTTTTCAATAGTGGACATCAGCTCCTCACGTCCAAGAGGGTCAAGCATGGCGGTAGACTCGTCAAAAATAATACATCTCGGCCGCATTGCGATTATTCCCGCAATAGCGATCCTCTGTTTCTGACCACCCGACAGCTTATGGGGTGCATGCTTTGCGTACTCGGTCATTCCCACCGTCTCGAGAGCCTGATCAACTCTGCGCCGAATCTTCTCAGGCTCAATGCCAAGGTTTTCGGGACCAAAAGCAACGTCCTCCTCAACTATGGTAGCAACTATCTGGTTATCGGGGTTCTGGAATACCATTCCCACCTTGCGTCTGACGTCAAACATATCGTCCTCTGTCATATCATCAGCGGTGATATCCCTACCGTCAATATATATTTTTCCTGATGTAGGAGTGAGTATCATATTAAGAAGTTTAGCAAAGGTGGATTTTCCGGAGCCGTTGTGACCAAGCATGGCAACGAACTCACCCTCTTTTATTTCAAGAGAAATACCCTTTACTGCGGGGACCTCTTTACCCTCGTCATTCTCGTATGCGAAGGTCAGATTCTCCGTTCTGATAAATGCATCTGACATAATTACCTCACTGTATATTACCCGGCTGCCATCTTGCAGATGCACCTGCAGGGAGAGGTGCACCGGTCTCCCTGCAGGGAAGACCAAGCTCTGATGCGCTCACCCTTCCGCCGTAGCGTGAGCACACATGAAGCTCAAGCAAATAAGCCATTGAAAGTGGAGAGAGGCCGGTTGTATAAGAATTGATTAAGAAGAACAATGGATCATCCGAGAGAAGCTTTGAAGTAAGACCCACAAGCTCGTCTACCGCCTCCTCTATCTTCCATACCTCACCGGACGGTCCTCGCCCGTAGGATGGGGGATCCATTATAATACCGTCATAGCGATTACCGCGGCGAAGCTCTCTTTCAACAAATTTTTTACAGTCATCAACTATATAACGTATCGGCGCATCAGCCAGTCCCGAAAGCGCCGCATTTTCCTTTGCTGCCGCAACCATACCTTTTGCGGCATCAACATGACATACCGATGCCCCTGCCTTGGCTGCAGCAACTGTAGCACCGCCGGTATAGGCAAAAAGATTAAGTACTTTTCCGCCTCCGCGCTTTTTTATAAGATCAGAGAACCAATCCCAGTTAACTGCCTGCTCAGGGAAAAGTCCTGTATGCTTAAATCCCATTGGTTTTATGTTAAAGCGAAGATCCCCATAGCTTATCTTCCAGCTTTCGGGAAGTTTATGCTCCTGCCACGCTCCACCACCCGCTCTTGAACGGCGGTATGTTGCATCGGGATTCTTCCATTCCTTTGCACGGCGGGCACCGTGCCAGATCACCTGAGGATCGGGACGAACAAGCACATACTTGCCCCATCTCTCAAGTCGTTCTCCGTCAGAACAGTCAAGAAGCTCATAATCCTTCCATTTATCATTCAAAAACATATTTATGCTCCTACTTGTTAAAATAATCGGCAATCCGTGAACTACCGCTATGGGCATGACATACCGCTATTGCCAGTGCATCTGCAGTATCGTCGGGCTTTGGAGGTGCGGACAGACCGAGAAGCTGTGTTACAAGAGTTATCACCTGGTTCTTCTCTGCCCTGCCATAGCCGACTACAGCCTGCTTTACCTGAAGGGGAGTATATTCCGATATTTTTATTCCGTGCTTCTGCGCCGACAGCAGGATAACACCTCTTGCTTCACCCACCACTATTGCCGTTGTGGTATTATGACCGAAGAACAGCTCCTCCACTGCAATAGAATCGGGAGAATATTTATCAATAAGCTCATTCATACCGTCGTATATCATTTCAAGACGCTTCGGTATATCAAGTCCTGCAGGTGTGGTTATCGACCCATATCCTAAAACGTGGAAACGAGATGCCTCATATTCAATAACCCCCCAACCAACTATAGCGTAGCCGGGATCGATACCGAGAATTCTCATTACTATATATTTCCCCATTGTACTTTATACTTATTAGTACATTATATCATATATAGTGCTTCAAGTCAAAGATTTTTTCAACAATTAATATACATAATTTTATTTTTTTCGGTTCATTTTTTACATAAAATTCCTAACGGGAAAAATTCCGTATCTACGACTAAAAAAAGCGATTCGGGTAATGATAATATCGGCGGTAAGAAACACCGCCGATTCTAAACAATGAAAGTGTGTATGCCGATGATTCTTGACCGTATAGCATTAGTACTCGCAATAATCGGCGGTCTTAACTGGGGAAGCATTGGACTTTTCCGTTTTGATCTCGTTGCCTGGATATGCGGCTCTGCCGATTCTCTGGTAGCAAGAATAATTTATACCGTAGTGGGCCTTGCCGCAGTATGGTGTATATCCCTGCTCTTCCGCTCAAGAGATGAGATCGAAGAAAGAGCAGATAACCGCCGAATGTAAAACCGCACAAGTCGGTTTTGGAGAGGCTCCTGTACCTACACAGGTACGGGAGTCTCTCCATCTTTTTTCTTTGGAGATTATTTAACGATTTAATTTAGTAAATTAAATTCAAAAAGCATTGACTTGAATCATAATTGGGTATATAATATAACTTAGAATATTTTTTATTTTACATAAAGAGGTGCTATTATGAACAGAGTTTACAACTTTTCAGCCGGTCCTTCCATGCTCCCGATGACTGTACTTGAACAGGCAGCGGCAGAGATGATGTGCTATAAAGATTCCGGTATGTCCGTTATGGAAATGAGCCACCGTTCTCCCGTTTATGAAGATATCATCAAAGAGGCTGAGGCTGATCTTCGCAAGCTTATGAACATCCCCGATAACTACAAGGTACTTTTCCTTCAGGGCGGTGCTTCCACTCAGTTTGCCGCAGTGCCCCTTAACCTTCTCAACGGTAGCGGAAAGGCCGACTACATAGTTTCCGGTCAGTTCTCCGGCAAGGCTTTCAAGGAAGCAAAGAAGTACGGTGACGTTGCTTGCGTTGCTACAAGCGAGGATAAGAACTTCTCTTACATTCCCCGTACCACCCGCGATTCCTTCCGTCCCGATGCAGACTACGTTCACATCTGCTTCAACAACACCATCTACGGTACTAAGTTCGACTATATTCCCGACACTGGTGATATTCCCCTTGTTGCGGATATGTCCTCTTGCATAATTTCAGAGCCTGTTGACGTTTCTCGTTTCGGTCTCATCTATGCAGGTGCTCAGAAGAACATGGCTCCCGCCGGTCTTACCGTTGTTATCGTTCGTGAGGATCTTCTCGGCAAGTGCCGCGATATCGCTCCTACCATGCTTGATTATAAGGTAATGGCAGAAAACGATTCTATGTACAACACTCCCCCCTGCTACGCTATCTACGTTGCCGGTCTTGTATACAAGTGGGTTCTTGAGCTCGGCGGTCTTGAGGAGATGAAGAAGCTCAACGAGAAGAAGGCTGCATATCTTTACGATTATCTTGACAGTCAGGACTTCTATAAGGCTCCCGTAGAAAAGAACAGCCGTTCCATGATGAACGTTACCTTCGTTACCGGTGACGCTGAGCTTGACAAGAAGTTTGCATCCGAGGCAGGTAAGGCAGGTCTTAAGAATCTCAAGGGACACCGTTCTGTTGGCGGTATGCGTGCTTCCATTTACAATGCTATGCCTTATGAGGGCGTTGTTGCTCTCGTTGACTTTATGAAAAAGTTTGCCGAGGAGAATAAGAAATAATGAAAAACATTCAGCTTCTTAATAAAATTGCTAAGGTTGGTACCGACGTATTCGACGCTGATACCTATAAGATAGGCGAGGATATTACCGATCCCGATGCCATAATGGTACGTTCTGCCGCAATGCACGACATGGAGTTCGGTGCTAATCTTCGCGCGATCGCAAGAGCCGGTGCCGGCACCAATAATATTCCCGTTGACAAGTGTGCTGAAGAGGGTATCGTAGTATTCAATACTCCCGGTGCTAACGCTAACGGTGTTAAAGAGCTTGTTATCGCAGGTATGCTCCTTGCCGCTCGTGACGTAGTTGGCGGTATTGAGTGGGTAAAGGACAACGCTGCTGATCCCGACATTGCAAAATCCGTTGAAAAGAGCAAGAGTAAGTTCGCAGGAACCGAAATTCTCGGCAAAAAGCTTGGTGTTATCGGTCTCGGTGCTATCGGTGGTCCTCTTTGTAACGCAGCTATATCTCTCGGTATGGAGGTTTACGGTTGTGACCCCTTCATTTCCGTTGATGCCGCTTGGAAGCTCTCTCGCAGTGTTAAGCACGTAAAGACTCGTGAGGAAATTTTCCGCGAGTGCGATTACATATCTGTTCACACTCCCCTTATCGTAAATGATGATCCTAAGATCGCTACCAAGGGTATGATCAACGAGGAAGCTATCTCCATGATGAAGGATGGCGTTATCATCCTCAACTTTGCCCGCGATGCTCTTATCGACGATGCTGCTATGGAGAAGGCTCTCCAGAGCGGTAAAGTAAGACGTTACGTTACCGATTTCCCCAATGCCAAGACTGCTAACATGGCAGGCGTTATCGCAATACCTCACCTTGGTGCTTCTACTGAGGAGTCCGAGGACAACTGTGCGGTAATGGCAGCTAAGGAGCTTGTTGACTTCCTTGATAACGGTAATATCGTTAACAGCGTTAACTATCCCGCAGTTTCTCTTGACAGAAGCGGTGATATCCGTCTTTGCATTATGCACCACAACGTGCCCAATATTCTTTCTCAGATCTCCACTGCCATTTCCGATGAGGGCTCTAACATCGAGAATATGCTTAGCCGTTCCCGCGGTGATTTTGCATATACTATCGTTGACGTTACCGGAAATATTTCTGATGACGTTCTTGCTAAGATCAAGGCAGTAGACGGTATTATCCGTATCAACGTAATTAAGTAATCTGACTGAAACGTATCTGTAGAAATTATGGAAATTAAAGGTAAAAAGATATACTTCCTCGGTGATAGTATTACCGAAGGTTGCGGCGTTACCCCCGATACCGTATATCACGCGGTTGTTGCTCGTAAGACCGGCTGTATCTCTGTTAACTATGGTGTAGGAGGCAGCTGTCTTGCAAACGAGGTGACCGAGGTTGAAAAGCAGGATAGCTTTGCCGCACGTATTGACGAAATGGGTAACGATCCCGATATGATCGTTGTGTTCGGTGGAGTTAATGACTACGGTCACGGCTCTGCTCCCATCGGTACCCCCGATGACAGAACCCCCGATAGTTTTTACGGTGCCTGCCACTATATAATAACGACTCTCCTTGAAAAATACCCTCTTAAACCCATCGTATTTATGACTCCAACTCATTATCAGGCGGAGCTTCTCCCGGGTGTTACAAGCGGCCGTCCGTTTATCGATTATGTGAGAATAATTCGTGAGGTCTGCGGTAACTACGGTATCCCGATATGCGATCTTTATAAGAACTCCGGTATCGCTCCGATACTTGAGTCACAGAGAGAGCTTTATATTCCGGACGGTGTTCACCCCAATGCTCTCGGTCATGAGATAATCGCATCAAGATTTATGGGCTTTGTCCGCACACTTTAATAAGGAGATCAGACAATGGAACTTAAAGGAAAAGTAATTAACTTCCTCGGTGACAGTGTTACCGGAGGATGTAAAGTAAAAGATCCTGCTATGGTATATCACCAGATCATAGCAAGAAAGATGGAGTGTACCGCTAATGTATACGGCGAAGGCGGCAGCTGCTTTGCACGTGAGACTACAGAGGAAGAGGCAAAGAATTGGCCCCCCTGTTTCTGCGACAGAGTAGAAGACATGGATCCCAACGCTGATATCAACGTTGTTTTCGGATGTCAGAATGACTACAGCCATTGTACCGCTCCCATCGGCACTCCCGATGACCGTACACCCGACACCTTTTACGGTGCATGTCACTATCTGATAAAGGCAATTCTTGAAAAGTATCCCTGCAAGCCTCTCATATTCATGACCCCTGTTCACTATCAGGCAGAAATGCTTGAAAATGAGCACGGCAGAGTATTCAAGGACTATATCGACATAGTTCGTGAGGTTTGTGAAATGTACGCAATCCCTGTTTGCGATCTCTTCGCAAACTCGGGTATCGTTCCCATGCTTGAGAGTCAGCGTCCCCTCCTCATTCCCGATGGAGATCACCCCAACGATCTGGGACATGAAATAATCGCATCAAGATTTATCGGCTTTGTAAGCACTCTTTAATATCAAACAAAAAGATCAGAAGCCGAAAGGCTTCTGATTTTTTTATGAGGTGTTTTTATGGAACTTAAAGGAAAAAAAGTTTGTTTTCTCGGCGACAGTATAACCTTTGGCGTAGGTCCCTCCGATGATTCACTTATCTATCACGCACTTCTCTCAAAAGAAATGGGATTCACTGCATACAACTACGGACTTTCTGCAAGCTGTATTGCAAGAAAGGTAGAATCTGTCTACGATATTTGGGATAAAATGCCTATGTGCCTGAGAGTAGAGGATATTCCGGATGATTGTGATCTTCTGGTTATTTTCGGCGGTACAAATGATTACGGTCGTGCTATTCCTCTGAGCGGACGTGAGGGCACTGACGACCTCTTCACATTCCGCGGTGCACTAAAGCACCTTCTCACTCGCGCAAAAGAAAGATTACCAAACGCAAAAACATTGTTTATGACACCATTCCCTCGTGCAAATGCAGAAAAAGCACTTGGCTTTGACAGTACCCCTCTTGATTCGTACGTAAAGGAAATGTACCGTCTATGTAATAAGTTTTCTGTACCGGTCTGTGACCTTTACAGTCTCGTCCCTCTTGACCCTAAAAACCAAGAACATATTCGCGGCTATTTTCCGGACGGTCTCCATCCAAATGACGTGGGACACCGAATAATAGCGGATATCCTGAAAAAATTTCTTATAACTCTTTAACATAAAACTATTGTATTTTTCATAAATATCTGTTAAAATAGCTTTATAGTTTATTTTAAACGGAGAAAAATCATGAACGAAATGGAAAAATATATAAAGAGCATTCCCGATTTTCCTAAACCCGGAATCATTTTCAGAGACGTTACCTCTGTGCTTAATGATCCCGTAGGACTTAAAATGGCAATTGACAAGATGTCCGCTTTTCTTGACGGTGTCGAGTTTGACGCAATAGCAGGCATCGAATCCCGTGGTTTTCTTTTTGGTATGCCCATCGCATACAATTTAGGTAAGCCATTTATTCCCATAAGAAAGAAAGGTAAGCTTCCTCGCGATACCGCAAGTGCATCCTACTCTCTGGAGTATGGCTCTGCCACCATTGAGGTTCATAAGGAAGACGTAAAGCCCAGCACCCGAATCGTCCTTATTGATGATCTTATTGCCACCGGAGGTTCTCTTGAGGCGGCAGCTCATCTTCTTGAAAGTCTCAAGGCTGACGTTGTCAAGATCCTTTGTCTACTTGAACTCAAGGGACTCAACGGCAGACAAAAGTTAAAGGACTATTCCGTTGATACAGTAGTTGCATATGAGGGTAAATAATTTTTGATCTAATATAAAAAACCCGACCGGACGGTCGGGTTTTTTATATTAGTGTTTAACTGTCTATACGTCCCATTTCGTCAAAGGGGAGCTTTTCGAATCCGTACTGATATGCAACGGCATCATCGGTGAGAGTACAATCCCCGGATGAATAACCCGGTATCTGAGCACATTCAAGATCAATAAAATCGTAGTTTTCCTCAATAGTACTCATATTAATAAAAACTACATAATTGAGAAGGAAACCTTTGTTATTCTTTAAATCAACAGTATAATGCACATTCTTTCGAACTATGTTGTTAGAGGGATTGCAAGATACCATGGGATCATAAATATCTCCCGCATAATCGGCAGTATATGGGATAATATCACCATATCCGGGGAAATACTCCAGCCATGCCGGACGTGTCTGTGCTTGTTTAAGCTGTTCACTCATTGTTAGCGTGATATCATAAAACCAATCTCCCACACCGTTCATCATTGCTTCACGGGCACGTATATCAAAGCTGATACTGTTTCCGACACAGTTGATTATGAGATTATTCTCAATAACATTATCTCTTCCGCCTGCCAAAACAATTCCATGTCCTGTAATGTTGGCTATAACATTACCGTAAACAGTCTGACCGGAAAGTGCATCGTCAAGATAAATACCGTGTGCCCCGGCAGTATCAGAACCAACATCGTGAATATAATTATAACGAATAACCCCACCATACCAATCATAACGACGTCCGGTATATATAGCACCGCAATCATCTGTTTCAAGACAAACATTATATATATTATTATATTCCATCACGTGATTGGGTCCATCCCAGGTTATAGCCTGATGTGGAGCGTCGTGCATTTCATTATGAGATACTGTAATACCACATCCATTAAGCTCTACCGCGCTCTCATACGTTCTTCCCACTTGGCCCCAGTGATGAATGTAGTTATTGTATATAAGAATGCCTGATGAAGTAAGTGTTTCTGCATTACCGCCACCGGCAATGATTCCTGCATCACCGATTTGACAAAGTTCACTATTCTTAACAACAATGTTACTGCCTGTAATCTCTACTGCATTATAACGAACGTCACGTATTAAACAGTTATCTATAGTAACGTTATCTCCGTAAACAACGATTCCATTGGTTCTTGAACCGGTAATTTCGAAACCGTCAAGTGTAATGTATGATATATTTAAACCGGACACTATTGTTTCGTCAATTACAGATATGCTTATAGAACTATTTTCGAAATCCTCGGTTGGGTAAAGATAGAGAACAGCATTTTTACGGTCTATATAATATTCACCAGGAAGGTCGGTTTCAGCTAATATATTAAAAAAGTAAAAATTTTGTTCTTCACATATACCGAAAGTAACATTCTGTGCCAATATAACATTCAAACTATTTGTATCAAGATCGGCAACTCTCACAGCTGCGTCCGACCAACCGTAATAGAAATAACCAAAGGCCCAAAGTTCATCAATATTCCAGTTGACTCCACGCTCCTTAATAGCCAAAGAAGGAGCTTCATGTTCACCTGTTGTAAGTATATCAAAATTGGCAACTCCGTCTCCGCTACCGGTATATAAATTAGGGTCTTCGGCATTTGCATTGGGATAACGGGAAATAGTCATTCTCTCGCTGTTAATAAACAACTCCGAATAACCACGTCCCGAAGACGGCTTTTTAGAAGAGAAACCATACTGATGCAGTTCACCCAAATCCTCGGAGGTAAGACCATACTTGGTAAGATCTATCTTGCGAACAGCTTCCTTGGCCGTCGCATCATTAAGTATAGCTTTTTCATCATCGCTAAGAGGCTCAAAGTCTGAAGCGTTAAGGGTAACTCCGCCATTCAGAACAGCTCCGCCCTTCTCGGCAGACATATACTTTATAGGTGCAGTCTCTGTACCGGAATCCTCTTCTGTGAACTTGATTCCATCCTTAATGCTATATTCACCTGATGCCACAAGAACGGTAATACCTCCCTCAGGAAGCCCCTCTCCGCTCTTTATCTCGCGGATCCTTGCCTGTGCCTCGGAGATACTCTTATAAGGGGTTGTCTTACTTCCGTCACCGCCATCCTCGGCTGAAGCATCTACGTAAATAACCGTTCCTTCAACCTCGGGCCAATTGTCCGGAACTGGAGCAGTAGTGGTGTCCGCAGACGTTGTATCTTCCGGTGTCTCCCCTCCGGAACAGGAGGCAAGAACACTTACGAAAAAGACACACGCAAGCAGCAATGATACAATACGATAATTCTTTTTCATAATTGATTAAATCCTTTCTTACAATACAAATAAATTATATATTACAAACACTGTATTGTCAATAAGAAGCCCATTCTTCACACAGTTAAAGAACATACACAATAAAAGAAATAGGCACCACCATAAATGGGGTGCCATAAAATATTTCTTTATTTTTCTATACGTCCCATTTCATCAAATGGCAGCTTTTCAAAGCCGTACTGATACGCCTCTGCATCATCGGCAAGAGTATAATCACCGGATACATATCCGGGAATATCGGTGTGCTCGAGATCCAATATTGTATGATTATTTTCTACAATACTCATTTCAACAACTCTGCTGCTAATACCATCATTACCTCTTATACCCTCATCAAGGACATAATACATATTCGTACGAACAATATTGTTTGAGGGATTAACAGACAAATTGGGGTCGTCAAGATCACCTGTATAGTCAGCCGTATATGGTATGATATCACCGTAGCCGGGGAAAGTATCAAGCCATATCTGCCATGTCTGTGCCGGAATAAGAAGATTACTCATATATGCTATACACGAATAGAACCAATGTCCTTCGCCGGACGTCAAAGCCTCGTACGCACGACAATCGAAATCAATTGTATTCCCTGCCACATTTATGATAAGATTATTCTCTATTATATTGTCTCGTCCACCACCAACTTGTATTCCGTAATCGGTAGTATTTACAATAACATTACCATAAACAGTCTGTCCGGAAAGAGCATCGTCAAGATAGATGCCCTGAGCTGCCGCACTACCGGAACCAATATCATGAATATAATTATAACGAATAACTCCGCCATACCAATCATATCGACGACCGGAATACATAGCACCGCAGTCGCTGGTCTCAAGACAAACATTATATATCTCGTTATATTCCATCACATGGTTGGGTCCATTCCAGGTTATAGCCTGATGAGGAGCATTATGCATTTCGTTATGAGATACAGTTACTCCACATCCATAGAGTTCAATCGCGCTCTCATAGGTTCTGCCAACTTGCCCCCAATTGTATATGTAGTTGTTATATACAAGATTTTCAGAGTTAGTAAGAGTACTTGCATCACCTCCGGTTATTATAATACCGGAGTCACCGATCTGACAGATCTCACTGTTCTGAATTGTTATATTGGTACCCGTCGCCTCGATCGCATTGTAACGGACATCACGGATGAGGCAATTATCTACAGTAATATATTCTCCACTAAGAACAAGAGCGTTAGTTATTGAACCTGTAAGTTCAAATCCTTCGAAAGTAATATAAGAAACATTTTGTGCTGTTATAAGATTGTCGCTTGCTGATGAAACTGTAATTTTACTGTTTTCAAAATCCTCGGTTGGATATACATAAAGAACTGCGTTCTCGCGATCTATGTAATATTCTCCAATTTCATCTGTCTCTGCCAAAATATTGTAAAAATAGAAAGGTTTAACCACTTTGATGCTGTATGCTAAAATATCGTCTATCGCAACAGTGAGTGATTCAAGATCCAAAGATGAAACCT
This sequence comes from Clostridia bacterium, assembly GCA_017556745.1. GTDB lineage: Bacteria > Bacillota > Clostridia > Oscillospirales > CAG-272 > RGIG2161. The sequence goes on along the minus strand of JAFYMF010000033.1, from coordinate 13,215 downwards.
TAACGGCAGAATCCGCCCATGGATATTCAAAATAACCAAACACCCAAAGATCATCAGTATTCCAATTAACACCACGTTCTTTAACAGCAAAAGCAGGAGCCTCAAATTCATTTATTGACAATATCTGAAATTCATCTTTACCATTAGTACTTCCGGTACGAAGGTTAGAATCATCATCAGATAAATTCGGATAACGGGAAATGGTCATTCTCTCATTGTTAATAAACAACTCAGAATATCCCTGTGCGGAACTGGTTTTAGCAGCCGCATGACCATAGTTATGAAGTGCTCCCAAATCCTCGGAGGTAAGACCATACTTGGTAAGGTCTATTTTGCGAACAGCTTCTTTCGCCGCCGCATCATTAAGTATAGCTTTTTCCTCATTGTTAAGTGGTTCAAAATCGGAAGCATTAAGGGTAACTCCGCCATTCAGAACAGCTCCGCCCTTCTCGGCAGACACATACTTTATAGGTGCGCTCTCCGTACCCGAATCCTCTTCGGTGAACTTGATTCCATCCTTAATATTGTATTCACCCGAAGCCACAAGAACGGTAATACCGCCATCGGGAAGCCCCTCTGCACTCTTTATCTCGCGGATCCTTGCCTGTGCTTCGGGGATACTCTTATAAGGGGTTGTCTTACTTCCGTCACCGCCGTCCTCGGCTGAAACATCTACGTAAATAACCGTTCCGTCTACCTCGGGCCAATTGTCCGGCACGGAAACAGCAGTTGTGTCCGCAGACGTTGTATCTTCCGGTGTCTCCCCTCCGGAACAGGAGGCAAGAACACTTACGAAAAAGATACACGCAAGCAACAATGATAAAACTCGATAATTCTTTTTCATAACTAATAAAATCCTTTCAAAAAGCAAGAAATTAACACTAATCAAATTATACAATACGTCAATTTACATGTCAAGCATTTCATTTTACCTGTACCTTTTAACTTGTATTTCTGTTATACGTTATAGTGTTGAAATCTTCAACTTTTTACATATTTTTTACCGTAATGTTTTCATTTTCCATTGCCTTTTAATTAACTTAATGTTAAAATAAAATTAGGACAAATCCAACATCAAAGCAAAGGAGAAGGCGATATGTGTAAAAACAGGATCTCAATAATTATACCCGCATATAAGCCGGATGAGAAGCTCATTGCAACGGTAAATGACCTTACCGATATTGGCTTCGATGATATTATCATTGTCAACGACGGAAGTGATACAAGTTTTGATAATATTTTCAGTATAATAGAGAGCATACCCGAGTGTACCCTTCTCCATCATCCCGTCAATCGCGGGAAAGGCGCAGCTTTGAAGACCGCCTTCAGTTATTTCCTTCAAAATAGACCCGAAAGAAACGGTGTCGTAACCGCAGATGCCGATGGTCAGCATCTACCTACAGACATTCTCAAAGTAGCGAATGCAATAATAGACCGCGATGAGGTAATTATCGGCGCAAGAGATTTTTCTTCCGCAAACGTCCCACCAAGAAGTAAGTTTGGTAACCGTACCACCTCTGCAGTATTCCGTATCTTTTTCGGCATGAAAATAACCGATACTCAAACAGGTCTCAGAGGATTCCCAAGAAAATATATCGCCCCTCTTACAGAAGTTAAAGGGGACAGATTTGAATATGAAACCAATGTTCTTTTTACTATGAACAGTTTAGACATTCCTTTTTCCGAAGTACCGATATCCACGGTATATCTTGATGAAAACAAGTCATCTCACTTCAGAGTAATAAGAGACAGTATACGCATTTACGGACGGATAATAAAATATCTTGCCAGCTCCACCGCATCTGCGATAACAGACACCCTTGTATTTTGGCTAATCAAGCATTTCAAACTATTTGGATTGATTCTCCCTTTTCCACTCACCTTTACTGCATCGATCATAGCGAGAATCGTTTCATCCCTGCTCAACTATTTCCTGAACGCAAAGATAGTTTTCGAGGGCAAGACCAATGCCAAGACCATTACGAAATATTACATACTTGCGGCGGTCCAAATTACCCTCTCTTCTCTTCTGGTATTCACCACAGAAAAGCTCTTAGGTGTTACCGCCCCCATTATCAGCACGCTGATAAAGATCGTCATAGATCTGCTTCTTATGGTTATCAGCTTCAGAGTTCAGCAAAAATGGGTATTTTCATCTAAGGAGAACAAAAAATGAATTATTTTAACGAATTTGAGATACCGATCCTTGACTGGATACAAAACACATTTTCCTGTCCGTTTCTTGATGCGGTCATACCTGTTCTGTCATCCCTTGTTGACGGAGGAATAATATGGATAGCTTTAGCTGTAGTAATGCTGTTTTTCAGAAAAACCAGAAAAGCCGGTTTAACAGTCGGCCTCGCTCTCATATTCGGACTGCTCACCGTTAATCTGATGATGAAGCCCATGGTTGCCCGCATCCGTCCCTATGACTTTAATGCGGGAGCCGATCTTATAGTAGGCAGTCTCAGCGACTTTTCCTTTCCGTCAGGACACGTTATTGCGTCCTTTGAGGCATCGGTAGCACTTCTCCTTTGCAAAAAGAAATCAATAGGAATTCCTGCTATTATTTTCGCTGTTATAATTGCATTTTCAAGAATGTATCTCTACGTTCACTATCCAACAGATGTCCTCGCCAGCATCATCCTCGGTACCGGATATGCCATTATAGCTTACTTTGTTATAAAATACATATTCAACAAGTACGACCTTGACAGAAAGATCGGTATCCCCGAAGGAAAGTAAATAATGAAAAAACGCGGAAAATTTAAATATATTTACCTCTTGTATCTTTTTACTTTACTCATTCTTGCCGTAGCGGCGGTACTGTATGTTTCCTCGCTTCTCAGAAGCTATGAGGAGGCTCAACCCGAGAAAAGAGTGTATGAAGCAATAGATAAACTGATAATTGACTCACGAAGCGGTAAGTTATGGTCAGATATAGGATTCGATAAAATATCCGTCAGCAAATACGAAGCAGGCCGTGATCTGAAGGGTGAATATACTGACATGCTGTCTTCAGATGACCTTACTATTGCAAAAAAAGCAGGCGGTACCACATCAAGCGAACAAGTATACACTGTAAAAAAGGACGGCTTTACACTTGCCGAAGTACATCTTAAAGCGGTAGGCGATCCGATAACCCGTCTTGCTGTATTTTCATGGACAAACTGGGAAATTGCTGATATAAAAGCGACATTCGATTCTCATAAATATACTGTTTCTATACCTATAGGCTATCATATTTCCCTGGGTGGTGTAGCAGTTAACTCAGATTCGGTAACAGAAATAACCGAATCCGAGATAAAATACACGATAGAAAACATTTTTCTTCCCCCGAATTTTAAAATAACCTCAGATGACGGCAGTATAGTTAACTACACTCTCAAAGGTGACAAGGTGCTTCCTCAAATATATAATTATTCTATCACATTGCCAAACACCGTTTCGGTAAAATTGAATGGTGATCGACACACAGGAGAATTACTTGACAACGGACACGAAAAACACAGTATCGTAACCTTAACCGAACCGGAAATTATCATTGAAGATCTGTATGGAAACTCGATAGTATACGCAGGTGAAAGTACTGTTCCCTTAACCTATATGACTTTGAAGGCACCTGAGAATTTTAGAGTAACCGCCGACGGTAAAGAAATTCCCGACAGTGCAATTACCCTCACTGACAACCCTGAATATACCGGATTTGCCGAGTTTGCAAAGGATCTGCCCCGCCTTGCAGAATACAGTATAGCTATTCTCAAAGATAACGCAGAGATAATAACGGTAACCACCGACGGTACCGAACTAAAAGCGGATACTTCTCTCCTTTCCGTTGACTATACCGATTTGCCAGGATCAGACATTATTCCCGAAAAAATTTCCATTGAGGTAAATCCCCTCGAGGTAGCCGAAAAATGGAGTATGTTTGTATCAAACGATATTGAAGGCCCATCACACGGATTTGGGGAAATATCACAGCATCTTATCAAAGGGTCATATCAGTACTCTATAGCAACAAAGTATGCAAACGGTATAGATATTACCTTCACCAGTATACACACCCTTATGGATCCACCGTTCAGAAACGAAAAGGTAGTTAATTTCAGGCAAATAACCGAGAATTGTTTCTCAGTGGATATCAGCTTTGATAAGCATATGAAGCTGTATTACGGAAAAGAGATCATAGATTCCATGAATGAAAGATGGTATTTTCTTAAATACAGTGAAAACGAAAACACTCCTCCTACATGGAGACTTGCGGCAATGAAGGAGGTGGGGGCAAATGGAAAATAATATCACCCCGATTCCACCTGTAAGAGGTACTGAGGCGGCAAAAACTTATAAAGTTAAAGACATACATACCTCCCCCGTAAAACGAATATTTAAATTCTTTGGCAAATTCTTTTTAATGCTACTTACTCTGGTGATAGTTCTCGCAGCCACCTTGTTTGTTTCACTGAAGCTGATCTGTTCTGATGCATTTCCCGCATCTCAGCAAATGTTCGTAACTACCATACTTGAAACCGGTCAGCTTAAGTTCCTTGCATCCTTAGTATTACCTGCCGACAAAATACAGTCCATTGTTGATAAAAATTCCATGGGTTCTCTTGTTGGAGATGTTGATACAGGACTTATCAATATCGGTGCCACAGGCAGTCTGGGTATGCCCGGGGTTGGTGGAACAGAGGTGAACAATGATCCGATCGAGGTTCACCAGGTATCGGGTGCTACCTTCTACGGCACAATGCTTGTGATCAAGGACCCGTCAAGAATATCCCTTGCAACAATTTTTCCATGGCGGGAAGAGGGAGAAACTCTTGATTCACTTGTCAAGTCAGCCGGAGCTATTGGTGGAATCAATGGCGGCCTATACGATTCAACAAATAATACCGGTGGTGCCCCATTTGGCGTAGTGGTTTCAAACGGAGAAATTCAGTTCAACAATCCCACTCAGTTCCCGGGACTCGTTCTTATCGGTTTTACTGAGGATAATATTCTTGAAATAATTGATATTAACAAAATGAGTGCATCAACAATAGAAAAGCTGATACGTGACAGAAAAATAAGGGATGCAGTTACTTTCCAGGAGGAAGCGAGCGACTCAAACAATCATTTTGTACAGCTAATCCTTAACGGAGAGGCAAGAGAAATGAACGGTATGGGAAGTGGTCTTAATCCCCGTACCGCTATTGGACAACGTGCAGACGGTGCCGTACTTATGTTCGTTACGGACGGACGTGGAAAGTCGGGCCATCTAGGTGCTTCTGCCGCCGATCTGATAAGTGTAATGTCTGATTTTGGTGCCGTAAACGCTGCTAATCTTGACGGCGGAAGCTCGTCATGTATGTATTACGACGGTGAATATCTTATGTCCAGCGTTACCTTCTATTACACTAACTCCTCATGGAAGCTTCCAACCGGATTTATAATAAAGTAATAAGTAAAAAAAGAAGCCTTTTTAGGCTTCTTTTTTTACTTGTTAAGATTACTTATTTTCAATAATTGCGTATATCTTCGCCCATCTCTCCTTGTAATCGGGCTCACTGTCAAGATCAGGCTCAAATCCTGCTCTGAGGTAGGTCTTTATTGCAGCTATACGCCAATCATCAGTAGTAAGATATGCAGTCTCCATGCCCTCTTTCTTAAGAGTATGAACTGCAATACTGTTCATAAGATGTCCGAGACCCTTACCTCTGAACTCAGGCTTACTGGATACCATGTGGATGTATCCTTGCTTCTTCTCGTAATCACAGATAACAGTAATGGTTGACAACGGTACTCCGTTGACAAGAAGGAAATAGCACATGTTATCGTTATATGTAGGATAGCTGTACATATCCTCCTCATATTTTTTAATATCGCTGATGGGCTCCTCCTCCTGATCCATAAAACGAACTATATCGAGCCACTCGTAAACAGCGTTGGGAAGCTCGGGGAAAGTCTTTACTTCAACACCCTCGGGTATTACCGGTGCAACACTCTCTGTTCCGTCATTTTTCCAATTCATTACTAACTGTGCCATATTATTATACTCCTTACTTAATTTCTACCCCATCGTCTGACAGGACATAATTTTATGTTTATTTTACTTTATACATTGATTTGTTTTCGAAAATCCGATTTCGAAAACCTTATTTTTCAAAGCACTCGATGATATAACCAAATCTGAATATCTTGTGGAGATCATTCTTTTCTTCGACCACACCGCGTACTGTGTACTCACCGCCACCTGCCGGAAGACGCACTTCACCGGAAGAAAAATCCATACCCATTCCCATCGCCTCAACGTTTTGCTCTGTCTGTATAGTTCCAAGCATTTCACCATTGCTACCGTCTTCGTTTACAAGATAAAAGGTAACGTTACTTCCGTAAGTAGCGGACATATAGGCAATGGCAATATAGGACGCCTTTGTTTTAAAGGTAAAACTTGAAGAAACAGGATCAATGGTCTGACGAATACCTTCCACAAAGTAAGGATATTTGTACTGGTGGTCACCTATACCGATATTTCTATCGTCTGTAATAAACATATTTTCAAGAGTGTACTCTGTCCATTCCCCCTCATATTCTATACGCTCATCGTTCTGAGGGATAAGATTATAACTGCTCAAAATTATGTTCTCATAACCCTTATTATATATGTCAACAAATTTCGGACGAGACATATATCCGTCAAAGTCGGAGTCAAGAGCTGCCTTAACAGCTCCGGAATACACACTGTAGCCGCTTCTGTTGGGATGAACATCGTAGTAGCCTTCATATACCTCGTTGTAGAAACCGGTACCCTTTGTTCCGAGCCAATCTAAGAAACTAAGCCCTTTGTTATCAGCGGCATACAGTTCCTTAAGATATTCATAGGCATTGATAGTTTTGATTCCGTAATGCTCGGCAAGTGCATCCTTTGCGGCAATGCCCTGAATATATTTTTCATAAGTGCTGCTTGTCTCTGTTATGGGCATAGGCGCATGAACAAATATAATAACAGGTATCTTATCAAGAGAAAGACACATTCTGATTATCTGCTCATAATAGACAGAAGCTATTTCAGGATTCCAACCACTGTCGTTGGCAGAATACTCAAGGAATATAATATCAGGTTCATTAGCAGCCACCTGCTTCATAAACCGTGCTGCAGCGTAACTTGATTGTGTGCCGGGAAGAGCCGCATTCCATGCCTTGACCTGTCTAACCTGTTTACCACCCTGTCCACCGGTAACAAAGTATGATATTGTTTCATTTACCCATGCATTATCACTGCTGGGCCAGTTGGGAATGTACTTGTTGTATGCTATACCGCCATTTGTAAGAGAGCCGCCCATAAACGCAATGGATATTACCTCAGTGGTGTCAAGAATGTCTGCGGCATATACCTGGTCTTCTCTCATCTCAAATTTTTCATCAGGAACATCTGTAACAGTCTGAGTAGTGTCAGAAGCAGTTGTATCGAAAGCAGTTGTATCGGATGATACGTCACCGCTGCTGTCCGAAACTGAACCAGAGCAACCGGACATGATAAAAAGCGCAGCTAATAAAAATATTGAAATTATCTTTTTCATCTTTACTCCTAACCATAGTAATATTACATATTCATATGGTTATATTATATCAGCATCACTGTCAAAAGTCAATCAACATCCGTACACAAAAGGCAAAAGAAAGGCAAAACACATAATAAAAGTGCTTTGCCTTTCTTTCATAAAATTACTTTTTGTCAAATCGTTCTATGATATGACCCATTTTGAAAACATATCTTTCTTCAGTAGGATCATCTATCACAATTCTTACGGTATGCTGCTCTTCTCCGTTGTCAGGAATCTCAAACCACTTTGACATATAATTAACCGTATCATACTTAGAATACTGATTAAGGGTTCCGATAACCTCCCCATTACTGCCATCACTGTTAACAAGATAAACAGTTGAATTTAAGCCCTTGATCGAGCTGAGATATGTAAGGGAGATTGCAGAAGCGGAGGTAGTCACGGTAAATGATGCACCGGGACAATTTACAACCTGATACATTCCATCGGGGAAAGCAAGCCTGCTCTCTAAAGCGTACTCATCAAAGTCAATATCGTAATCATCAGTAATAAAAGGAGATTCCATGGTGTAATATTTCCAATCTCCCTCATAGGATATGCTTTCATCGGTGAGCTTCTTATAATTCATTCGACTATCGACGAATTCTTTTTTATCGGTATTATAGACATCCGCAAACTTGATCTTTGCCATAGTTCCGTCGTAGTCTGCTTCAAGCGTCTCGAAGAAAGCCCCGCTAAACATAGCATAACCTTCATTTGAAGGATGTACGTCATATTCCCCGTCCTTCATGAAGTAATATCCCATTGCTCCGATATAATCAAGAAGACTGAGCTCAGAACCGGAGGCGGCATGCTGTCGTTTCATATAATCATATATATCAATGGTCTTGATTCCGTAATGCTCAGCAACCTTATTCTTTTCGGCAACACCTGCCTGATATAAAGCGAACCCATCAGAGCTTTCTTCCCACGGAACAGGTGCGTGTAAAACTACAATTACCGGTATTTTATCAAACTCAAGACATCTTCTGATTATGTATTCCAAATAAAGCGATGCGTTATCTGCACCCCAATAATGATCATTACATGAAAACTCAAAGAAAAGGATATCCGGAGCAAAATCTCCTAAATGCTGAAGGAATCTGGCGGAGCCGTAATCAGAACCGGTACCACCCAGAGCCAGATTGACCGCATTAACATTTCTTATTTGCTTACTGCCGTTGACACTGCCTGTCACAAAATAGTTTAAAACATCATTAACCCATTTTCTTGATGTATTGGGCCACCCGGGGAACATAGAATTGGTATTTATACCACACTCCGTAAGAGAACCACCGATGAAGGCAACGGACACAGTATCGGCATCTTTTATAAGATCTGCAGCATATACCTGATCCTCTCTCATTTCAAACTTATTCTCAGGGAGATCGGTCACGACATCTGTAGTTTCGTCAGATACTGTAGTATCCGCTACTGTAGTATCAGCATCAGTGGTTCCATCACTGACTGCAGTATTGCTTGAGCATCCTACAGAAAGACATAACGACAAAAGAAGAAAAACAGCTATGATAGTTTTCACTAAATCACCTCTTTACTTATTTATACTACTATTATATAAGATGAATAAGATATGTCAATAGTAAAACCGCCAAAAAAATCGGCGGTTTTACACATTTTATAAAATTGAAGCAATCAGTGCTTTTTCCTCTGCGTCTTTGAGTTCAAAATTCATAGTATCAGAATAAATATCCTCAAGGATAAAGTGAATCCGTCTTACCTCATCGAAAGCAGATTCGGCCTCTGTCAGAGCAGATTTGGCGCTTCTCATAACTCTTTTAATTTCTTTCCTATCTGCCTTATCATATACATAGGAAAATCTAGCAGTATTAATTACCCCATACTCTTTATCCCCAATATCAGAATCCTCCCGTACAAAAGCCACCGATTCCGTCGGCAGAAATACTCCTGAGACTTTGTCTGTATCAAGGTAATAAGGTGATATAAACATGTTAGCGCCTCTCATTTTTGCCATTTTTACAAAGGTGTCAAAAAAAGCTTTCCATCCGTTTCCGGTCACACGGTAGACCTTATCTGCACTCTCGGTAAAAGTATCAAAGCGTACTCTGCCTCTCATTCCTATCGAGTCAGTCAGCCGGTATTCGATTCTTCCGTCTCCGTGTCTGAGATCTATCTTTTTAAAAAGCCGATTTATTGCAGCTTCAAGCTTTGGAAAATCAGTATTTTTCTCTACTATTCTATCAACGATCCTCTCGCATGAAAGTGCCGCAGACAAGTGATCATAAATATCCGCAAACTTGCTCTTTCGTTTATGTATCAGTGACTTTATTTCTTCTCTCTTATCGGACAGTATCGCGCTGTCCCAGTATTTTCCCGTGTCGTGTATGATATCACAACACCCGGGGAGCTCGGTATCCCGCACATGTGGTGCTGTCCCATCTACCGCTGCTATTCTTCTTCCATCACCGGTCTCAAGTATAAGTCCGTCAAGTGAGGTAGGATCTGACGAACAATAGAAATATTCTGCTCTGCCTCCACGTCTCTCGCCCTCACTTCCAAGTTTTTTTATAAAGCAGCTTTTCCCTGTACCACTACCACCTTTTACTATAATCAAACTATCAAGTTTACTTGAATCAAATATATATTTATAATAACTGCAAAATCCGTTTCCGCTGTTTGCGGCGGCAAAATATCTTCTTTCACCGGAGGTGATCTCTGTCATTTATAAGGTCTCCTTTTCCTCTTTTACTTATATATATTTTATGTTAGTATCCCTTAAAATGACAAAGAAAAAAAAGGAAAGCAGGCTGTTAGGGTCGTACCCTAAAGGACAGTTCTTTCGCAGGATATGGCATAGCCCACACGGGCTATGCCTTTTTCCTTTATTCAAGCGGATCTCAGCGGTTTATCACGCATTTCTTCCATTGCCGAAATTAGTTCTTCTTCAGTAGGAATATTAATAATTCCGACTGCAGTGAAGTAAATATCGATTGGAACGTGCTTGTGGCCGTGTTCATCTTTCGTACTGTTATGAACATCTATCCGCTTAATCAATGTGTTTACAATCGTGGGTGTTAATTCTTTTAAGTCAGTACACTCACGTATCGCCGTGAGAAAAACATTGAGATTGATTTTCTCTTGTTCGGCTTCTCTGACTTTTTGCTCGTCGTGTTCAACTGCGGCAAGCAATTCTTTTTGCTCTTGTTCATAATTGGCAGACATACGATAAAAACGATCATCAGAAATCTTACCGAGCACATTATCCTCATAAATACGTTCAATCAACATATCAAGTTCTTTAATGCGCTGTTTGGATTTTTCGATTTTTGTTTTCATTGTTCTTATCGTAGTTTCTCTACCAAGTGTATTTTTCTTTGCAAAAAGATAAAGAAATACCGGCTCATATTCTGTAACGTATTTCGCAACTTTTTGGATTGCCTCAAGCACCATTTCTTTTATCACTACTTCACGGATATAATGAATCTTGCAAGAACCTCTATTCGACCTGTATTGAGAACAACTATAAAACTCTTGGTGTTCCTTGATGCTTTTGGCGGCCGCAAAATAAAGTTTCGAGCCACAATCTGCGCAGTATAGAAGTCCTGCAAACATACCCGTTTTCCCCGTGGCTGAAAGACGGCGACGATGTTTTCTAAGTTCTTTCACTCTCTCAAAGGTATCCTCGTCAATGATTGCCTCTTGGGTGTTCGGAATTATCTGCCAATCTTCTTCAGGGATGTGGATAGTTTTCTTTACCTTAAAACTTACAAAGGTTGTCTTGAAGTTGACAGTACATCCGGTATATTGCCTATTTTCAAGAATATGAACCACCGTGGCTTGTTCCCATCTATATGGGTTGGCAGGTCTTTTATTCGAGGCTTTTCTTCCAATGCTATAATAATATTCCGTTGGGCTTACGATTTTCTCACCTTCAAGACGTTTGGCAATTTGCATCGGACCAAGTCCTGCAATACATAGCTCGAAAATATATCGAACCACTTTTGCGGCAGGCTCATCAACAATCCATTGCTTAGAATCATCGGGAGATTTCATATAACCAAACGGAACAGCAGGAGCAACGCGTTCTCCATTATCTGCTTTGGCTTTCCATACTGCTTTTATCTTTTTGCTTGTTTGCTCCGCATACCACTCATTAAAAATATTATGAAATGGCATTGTTTCGAGTCCTGTGCCGGTAGAAGTGTTTACGTTTTCTTGGATAGCGATAAAAGTTACTCCGAGCGAAGGATACACCACCTGTGTCAATCTACCCATTTCGATACTCTCACGACCGAAACGAGAAAGGTCTTTTACGATGATTGTACCGACCTCGCCGTTTTCAACCATTTTTTGCATACGCTGAAAATCGGGACGATCAAAGGTAGTGCCCGAAACACCGTCGTCAACAAAGAATTCAGTATGCAGATATCCGTTTTGCTTCGCATAATCTAACAATATCTGTTTTTGGTTACTGATACTATTAGATTCATCCTCTTGTTTTTTCTTTCTTTTATCTTTTGAATCTTTTGTTTCTTCTACTGACAAGCGACAGTAAAGAGCAGTTATTTTTGCTTTATTCTCGGCTTTCTTTTTTGCCATTTTTAACTCCTTTCTGTGAAGCCGAGCATTGTATATTTGGGCAAGCCTATTATACAATGACCGGCACACTTATAACAAATCTATTGGTTACAGTTCTTTCGCTAAAATTAGTGCTTTGAACTGCTGCAGTATTGTTTCTTTGCCTTCCATATCAAAATTGGCGGTCACATCATAAATCGTTCCGCCTATCTTTTTAGAAAAGCATATCTTTTTAGGGACTGTTGTTACTGGAATAGGCGTTTCTTTAATATCTTTGCTCTTAGGGATTGCATATTCCCGTAAATCAATAGGACGAGTATCATCAACACGCCCCATACCTTTCATAACAAGAATGTCTTTAAAATTACCTTTTTGCATCATACAATCACCTCGCATCCCTTTGTTTCATTCGGTAGTTCTTTTCGCAAAGCCTTATAATTTCATCTTCAATTTGCTGAACCGTGTAATTCTTTGGGAAATACTTGCGGAGTTTTTCGGTAGGAATTTTGACACGCTCCTTTTGATTCGCTTTTTCTTCCTCCATAATTTCCGCAATTACTTCGGGTGTAAGACCTTCGCCTTGACTTATCTTTTTAAAGCGGCAAGCCTGCGAAAGTGACGGGGTGCAATCGCTTTGCTCAATCTGTTCCAATAGGTCTTGCTGTTCCTGTTCGTTGAGATAGGAAAGCTCGACGGCGGGAGTGAATGAAATGCGACCGTCATCCACGTATTGCAAAATTTCGGGGATGAGATTGGTAAGGCGGATATAACGGCGCACTTGTTCGTGACTATCGCCCGTATCGGCTCCAACCATTTCAGTAGTGCGGGACTTTGCCACAACTTGTGGCGAAGTTAAATCAGAACGCCACCCCTGATGCTTCATAGCATCAAGTTTCATTTTGTAAGCGAAGGCTTTTTCACTCGGCAGAATATGCTCTCGGTGGAGATTACTGTCCACAAGCACAATCGCCGCCGCATCACGGTCAAGAGAAACAATTAAGGCAGGGACTTCTGTAATCCCTGCCTTTCTGCTTGCCATAACCCGTCTGTGACCGGATATGATCTCATATTCATC
>JAFYMF010000032.1 GCA_017556745.1 Clostridia bacterium | reverse complement strand
ATACGGGCAGTATGGGTGCTGCAGAAGATCCCATTCTTTATAATGATATTTTAGGTATTTTGCAGGATGCAACAAACTGTATTTGGTCGGACGAGTGGTGTGTTGGAGCAACCCCCATCATTGAATACACAAAGTGGTCGCGTGATGTAAAAACACAAATTACCTGCGAGAATGGCGGAACGATTACCACGAAAGCCGGAACCTTTGAGAACTGCTTCAAGCTCTGTCTTGATATCGGCGGTATGGCAGATGGATGGTCGTATCGTGGTGGCAAGAAGGTTTACTATTTTGCCGAAGGAATCGGGATCGTTCGTACTGAGAATGAATATTGCGGTGGTGCAAGAACGGCGGTTTACGAGTTAACCTCTTACGAGGGTGTTGGCGAAGGCTTTATGCCGCTTGCTGACGGTCTTGTACGCCGCTATGATGCACTTGATCTGACCGATGGATTTGTAGGAGCGGTAGAATATGCCTATGTTGCTGATGAGGACGGAGATATTGTTGTATTTGCAGATCGCACGGGCATTCGTGAAGTTCCGCCTCCAATTACGCAGTATAGCGCAATTCAAGGCGAGGTGATCGAGCAGCAACTATGGGATGAAGGCAAATGGAAGGAAGGGCATATGAAGTATGCAGCTAACAACTTCCATCTTATTCTCCATCTTCTTGCAAGACCAAGTCGTAATCGAAATAACGCAAAAAGATCCATTGAAATTAACGGTTTTTATATGAATATGATGGAACTGCTCGGCGAAAATGGTGCTGTTCCCCCTGCATGGTATAACCTATATGCTTGGACTGCTGTTGTAAAATCGGCGGCATTATTCGGTGATGGAAAAAAGGAAGAGGGTTATGATGCTCTTGATATCGCTATAAACTTTTGCGAGTTGATTTCTCAAATCAAGAAAGGGGATCTACTTGATACCGGAAACGCTGAACTACTCGGAAACGTAAAATACGAATATACAAAAGGTGTTATAGTGCTTCCGGACGGTTCCAAGGAGCCTGTCTCGTATGATTATCGAATGAACTTTAGTGCGAGCACTCTTGTTTATTGTCTTACTGCACCTCACGGTTGGGAATGGTTTGATTCGGTACGTGATGAGGAACGCTTCAAGGAATACATTGAGAAAGCCAGAGAAATAGCCGGTAAATAAAGGCAAGTAGCTAAAGGTGTACTGAACACATTCATTTGTACCGTTTACCTTACCTAAGCAAATACGATACAAGCCCTCCTTGTGTAAAGGAGGGTGGCAGCCGAGGGTTGACGAGAGGATTGTTTTATAACAACAATCCCTCAGCCACTTCAAGCCGCCGCGGTGTGACTCCCCACAGCTAAAGTTTTTTCACTGACAGAGCCGGTGATTAGCATACAAACAAACCGAATAAAAAAAGAGCTCGCGAGAGCTCTTTTTTTGCTTTATATAAGGGGTGCCCCCTCCCAGTCCGGGTCGGGATCAACCGAGAGCAGTTTTGTGACTGTGGGGGCGATATCGAGGATAGAGGCATTTTCAAAGATCTTTCCGCCCTCAAAGGGACCGCCGAAAGCAAATATCGGTATGGTCATATCCTCAGGGCAGTCACTGCCGTGGCCACGGCCGTGACCTCCGTGGTCTGACGTAATTATGACTGCATAATCCTCAGAAAGCGAATCTGTAAGCTTCTCTATCATGTCAATGGTCTTTTTCATTGCATCAAGATACCCGTCGCTCATCCAGCCGAATTTATGACCTGCCGCATCAGTCCAGCCAAGGTACAGGAAGGTAAAGTCAGAAGCATCCTCTGAGGAAAGATATTCTGCCGCCTTCTCACAGAGATACTCGTTTGCTCGGTCATAGCCGTACATACGGCCGCCGAAAAACTCACCGTGGCAGATATTGCCGGGACGGGCAAGGTCCCGTATCTCCTCCCAGTTATAAAAGAGAGAGCTTCTCAGCTTAGCCGCCTTTACCTGCTCGCAGATACCGTTCAAGGGACGAACCATCGGTATATACGTATTAGTGGTAATACCGTGACGCTCCGGAGGCACGCTATGGAAAAGGGACATATGACAAGGCAGGGTCACAGAGGGCATTACCGTCTGAGCGTTCATGGTATAGCTGCCCTGTTTTTTAAGCTTTTCTATATAGGGAAGTCCATCGATACTGTCAGGGCGCATTCCGTCTGACAAAATAAGTAGTACTTTCACAGTTGTCGACTCTCCTTTATTTTAGCTTTTTTCCATCAGAGAAAGCGTTACCCACTCTCTCACCGAGAGTGTAGTAGCCGTGTCCCGCAGGATCGTATGTTATGGGGCGGAATTTACAGAGGTCTATATTTCCGTCGGTAAGTATTCTTTCGTCAGCCGACACGTTTACTATCTCACCTACAAGGCGGCAGGTGTCAGAATCGTAGGATTTGAGCTTACACTCAAGGGTAAAGGGCAATTCTTTGAAAAGCGGAGCATCAACAAGCTGACTCTTCTTAGCCGTCCATCCGCACTTTGCTATCTTGTCGGGCTGCTTGTTGCCGGACACGATACCAACGTAGTCGGCGGCTATAACGTTTTCCGCATCTGCCGCACTTACCGTAAAGGCACCTTTTTTCAGTATATTTGCGGTGGTCTTATGTCCCTCGGAGACACAGATGGATATCTCGTTCTCCTCGGAAATACCGCCCCAGGCCGCATTCATTGCGTTTGGGATACCGTTCTCATCATAGCTGCCGATTATCAGCACCGGCATAGGGTAAAGCATAGGCTTACATCCGAAATCTTTTCTCATAATTATTCTCCCTCAGTCTGTTATAAACTCGTATGCCATTCTCGGCGAGCCGTCACTTAAGTATATGGTGCCGCAGTGGCGAAAGCCCTCTCGCTCAACTGCTCTCTGCATAGGAAGATTATCCGCGTGGGTATCCACCCGCAGGTGAGAATAGCGTTCCAAAGCAAACGCCACACACCTTGAGACCACGCCGCGGCTCATGGGGTGCGATCCGTCCTTGGCAATACGATGTATGGTACCGTAGGGCTCGTCGGACAGCCAGCTACCCTCGATATAACCGTAGGTAGGGTCCTCTCCCGAAGCAAGCACGAAGCAGAATACTATCGCCCCATCCTCACTCTCCTCACAGAAAAGCTGTCCCTTCTCTATATCCGACAAAAGCAACTCCCTTGAGGGATAATTACCCGTCCACTGAGTAAGATTTCCAGCCTGTCTCATAAATCCCTTTGCTTTTTCATATATGCAAAGAAGCTGTTCTACGTCCTTTATTTCCGCCGCTCTTATCACCGGGTAAGATACCTCCGTATTTATCTTTATTCTGCATCAAAGTATATCATGGAGGGACGGTAAAGTCAACAGACTACCCCCGAAAAGGGTTGCCAGCCGATTGTTATTGTGCTATAATATACCAAAATATTATTACTCAACCAGAAAAAGCGAGGAATACATCATGAGTATCTTTATGGACAAGGTCAAGTCCTTTATTGACGAAAATGATTATAACGTTCACCATTTTTCCGCAATTATAAACGGTGAAGCCGAAAACATACACTCTATACGCCGTTCAAATCCCTGTCAGAACTCCTATTCTATGGCAAAGGCATTCGTTGTGACCGCTATAGGTATGCTCTATGACAAGGGTCTTCTCTCCACAGACGAGAAGGTAACCGATATACTTAAGGACTACCTTCCTGCTGATATGGACGAGAGATGGAATCTGACCACCGTACATATGGCACTCAAGCACAAGATAGGTCTCCCCGGCGGATTCCTTGACATTGACTGCATTGATGCAAATGAATTCGGTTACGATTACCTCAGCTACATGCTCTCACACCCCCTTGCCTACACCCCCGGCGAAGGAAGCAAGTACACCGACGGTGCATACTACCTTCTCGGCAGAATAGTTGAGGAAAAGTCAGGTATGAGCCTTACACAGTTTATGTGGCGTGAGCTGTTCTTCGGTATCGGTGCAAGAGAGATCGCCTGGAGCGAGTGCCCCATGGGTCATGCTATGGGTGCAACAGGCCTGTATATCCGTTCTGAGGATGCGGTCAAGCTTGGTCAGATATATCTTGAGGGCGGTACCTACAAGGGTAAGCGTTACCTTTCCGAAAATTGGGTAAACACTGTTCTCGAAAAGGAATACGAGCTCCACAAGACCGGATGTGGTCTCTCCTACGGCAAAGGCGGTATGAGAGGTCAGATGCTTTTGGTTGTACCCGAGAAGAATATGTCTGTTGCATGGCACGCCTGCATGAGCTCTGAAATCAAAAAGGACATTATTGAGCTCTGCTACGAGGACTAACACATATGACAGCAATACACGGCAAAAACAAATACAGAAGAACCAAACTCGCCTGCTATTCTACCAATATAACAATGGCACTTGCAGGCAACGTTCCTCCCCTATTGTTTCTCACATTCAGAGAAACGTTCGGTATATCATATTCCCTGCTCGGTCTTCTTGTTGTGGTAAACTTTATCACTCAGTTGATAGTTGATCTTATATTTTCCTTTTTCTCAGATAAATTCAATATTCCTGCCGCGGTAAAGACATCCCCTGTTCTGTCGGTTCTGGGACTGGGAATATTTGCCCTATGGCCTACCTTGTCCCCGGAGAGTGCGTATATCGGACTGGTAATAGGAACGATTATTTTCTCTGCCGCCTGCGGATTTAACGAGGTGCTGATAAGTCCCGTAATCGCCGCGATACCTGCAAAGGACCCGGATAGAGAGATGAGCAAGCTCCACTCGATATATGCGTGGGGAGTAGTAGTGATGATCGTTATTTCCACTGTTTTCCTGACCGTATTTGGCGGAGAAAATTGGAATATTCTCATTTTTATTCTTCTCTGTGTTCCGGCGGCATCATTTTTCCTTTTTATCGGTGCGGAAATACCGGAAAAGCTATCCTCCGAAAAAGTGGACGGTGTAGGAAAATTTTTAAAGAGACCTGTGCTTTGGCTGTGTTTCTTCGCCATCTTCCTTGGCGGTGCATCAGAATGTACTATGGCACAGTGGATGTCCGGATTCCTTGAGACCTCACTTAATATTCCCAAGATATGGGGTGACATTCTCGGCGCCGCTCTCTTCGCTGTAGCACTTGGCCTTGGTCGTACCCTTTACTCTAAGTTTGGAAAAAACATCGGCAGAGTTCTTTTCTTCGGTGCCGTGGGTGCTACGATATGTTATCTCATTGCCGCACTGTCAGATCTTCCTATTCTCGTACTTCCGGCATCTGCCTTTACCGGCTTCTGTGTGTCTATGATGTGGCCGGGAAGCCTTGTAGTTGCATCAAACAGAATAGCTGACGGCGGAGTATTTATTTTCGCTATGATGGCGGCAGGCGGTGACCTGGGTGCTTCTGTCGGCCCCCAGCTGATAGGAGTTATCACAGACATTATCTCCTCATCTGATACTGCGGCTACAGCCGCGGCAACAATGGGTCTCACACCTGAAATGCTGGGAATGAAAGCCGGTATGTTAACAGCGGCGATCTTCCCCCTTGTGGCTTTACCCATTTACTTCTATATAATGCGTTCAGGCAAAAAATACAATGCACAAAACGGATCAAAGCACTAAAAATCCAGGTATAACAGTAACGAGGTAAAAAATGGCTGATTATTTTAACCAGTATCATCTGAAACATTTTGCCGGAACGGTGGCACAGTGTATGGAGATCGATCTCCCAAAAGAGTATGCCCCGGGTATAAGCTGGTTGTCAAAAATTCTCAAGACACGTCTTGGTGGCAGTGCCGAACGTGCAATACTCTTCCATGCCGGAGGAGTAGGAATGAATATGTGGCAGAAGTATACCGATATATTTGCCGCCGTATACAGTAATACATCTATCGCTTTTCCTTTCTGCAGTACAGAAAACTCGATCTCCCCTGTTGCACATGCATCCATGTATACCGGACTTATGCCGAGTGACCACGGGGTAGACAGTTACTCTCCTCAGCCCCTCAGTTGCAGTACTCTTTACGATGAACTGATAAAAATCGGAAAGCATCCCGTTATAATAGCTCATAAGGATTCATCATTTCTTCATTTGTTCAGAGGACGCGACATGAAGGTGTACATCTGCAACACAGGATACGAAACGATAGATACTGCGATAAAAGTAATAGAGGAGGAGGACTACGATCTTCTCAGCATACACATGCTGGACTATGATACAGCCTCTCACAGTTGCGGTCCCGAGGCAAAGGATGCCAAAAATGCACTGGATTTTGTAGCAGAAGACTTTGACAGAATAGTCTCTGCCGCAAAGTACTGTGAAAGCAGAAAAAGAACCCTTATATCCTATTCTCCCGACCACGGTCAGCACCAGATCGACACAGAAAAGGGCGGACACGGGACAGCACTCCCGGATGATATGAATATTCTTCATTTCTTCGGAACAATATAAAAGCAAACAAAAAGAGCTTACTTAGATGATCACCGGATCATATGTAAGCTCTTTTTATTATTTAACTATATACTAACAATCATCTGTACAAGGTCTGTCCGAAGCATTCTCTCTTCTGTGAAGATCGTCCTTGACAAGACGGTATACTGTTGCCGCAAGAGGAACTCCGATGATCATGCCAAGCACCCCCATAAGCGCACCACCCAAGGTAGCTGATGCCAGTACCCATATAGCAGGAAGCCCGAGAGAGCCGCCCACAACTCTGGGATAAATGAGATTACCCTCAAGCTGCTGAAGAACAAGTATAAATACCACAAACAGCAGTGCCTTAATCGGTGACTCGGTAAGTATCATTACCGCACCGACGATAGCACCGATATATGCGCCGGCAACAGGAATAAGAGCAGTAAAGCCCACGAGTGTTCCCACCATTCCGGGATAGGGGAAGCGAAATATCAGCATACCAACTCCGCAGAGAACGCCGAGGATAACTGCCTCAGCACACTGGCCGACAATAAACTTATGGAATGAATCATTGAGTACATGAAAAACCTTAGTAAGACCGCCGCTTATTCTACGGGGAAGATAACTTTTAGCAAGTCGGCTTATCTGTGATATAAACCTTTCCTTACTGTAAAGGAGATATACCGAGAAAATTATTGACAGAAATACCGTTATCACTACAGAGATCACAGAGGATAATGCCGAGATGAGGACATTGACGGCACCGCCGATTCCAGCACCTACGGTATTGATGATAGTCGTAACATGTGACATCCAGTCGATAGATGAAAGCTGAGTAATAATATCCGCAGGAAGGATCTCACGTACCCACTGACTTCGAAGCAGCTGTACTATCATAGGAGGGATCTCTGCAATAAGGAACTTCACGCAAAGGATCAACTCCGGTACTATAAGGTATACTACAGCACCAACGATAATAAGAAGGGTTGCGATGGCACCTATCATACAAACAGACCGTCTGGTTTTACATAAAAATGTGTTCCTATCCTTTTTGGGAAAATAATGTCTCTCAAAAAAGGACATTAGCATATTGATAACATAAGCTATGGCAAGTCCCGCAAAAAGGGGAATGAGAGAGCCAAGTGTCCTGGACAGGACACTTGATATACCATCCCAGTAGAATATACACAAAAATATCAGAAACACCGTCACGGCTATTTTAAAGCAGTTTTTCCAGGTGATGTTCATATTAAAACCTTTCTTTATATTCCTGCTTTTTATTCGGTTCTGAGAGCAACAACGGGATCTTTTTTAGCCGCGCTTCTTGAAGGAATGATTCCTGAGATCAAAGTAAGAATTACGCTGATAAGCACAAGAACAACTGCATTTTCTATTTTAAGGATAGCATTGAGATTTCCTATACCTGTAAGCGCATGGAGAATAAGATTTATCGGGATGCAGAGGAGGTAGGTAACCACCACACCGAGAAGTCCCGAAGTAAAACCTATGATAACAGTCTCAGCGTTGAACATAGTGGATACGTTTTTCTTTGAAGCACCGATCGCTCTGAGTATACCGATCTCTTTGGTTCTCTCCTGTACCGAGATGAGGGTAATTACCGCGATCATTATTGAAGATACTATAAGAGAGATAGATACGAATGCTACGAGAACATAGGTGATTGCATTGATTATAGTTGTAATAGAGGACATCATTATTCCGAGATAATCGGTATAGGCTATCTCCTTCAGTTCCTCAACGGTGCTGTTATACTCCGCGATGGCGGCGGTAATAACGTCCTTGTTCTCAAAGGATGTAGCATATATATTTATTGCGGAAGGATACTCGGTATCTATGTATCCGAGTATCTCGAGATTAGACTTGTACTCAGCCTTTGAGAACTCCATTACCATGTTGTAATAAAGTGCACACTGCTCTGTTGTATAACCTGCTGCATCCATATCAAGCTTTGCGGCAAGCTGTTCATTTGTCATAACAGACAACTGAGATGCTATCATGTTTGAATATCCGAGAGCGATACCCTCTCCGGCAAACTGACTGAAAAGCTCTGTTAGTTCTTCGTCGCTCATTGAATCAAGATACGCTCTGATATCCTTGTCACTTACGCTCATCTGGGTTTTCATGGCCTCAATAAGGGTATTTTTTATATCCTCATTTGTCATGCCACCGAGCATAGCCTGAAGCTGTGCCTCAACAAATCCCTCCGGAGGAATACTGCTTATCTTTACAAACGCTTCTGCCTTTCCGTTTATATCCAAGTCAGATATATGATCTCTGAATGCCTTTTCCTTGGATACATCGTCAAGATCGCCCTGAGTTTCCTCAAAAGGAAGACCTGTAAAAATATCAATATCCGGAGAGGAGAGCTGAGCCTTAACTGCAGCTGAATTTGCGGAATTCTCTATAACATGCTTTGTAAGATCTGACGTATAACAAATATTACCGGTGAGCATGTGTGTCGAAACATCCTCACGGGGACGGATTATACCAACTACCTTAAGGGACATGGCATTATCATAGAGATACCTAAGTCCTGCATCAGTCGCTCTGAGATCGGTGTATTTACCGGTAAACTCATCATAACTAAAGCAATCCGGATTAAGGATAACCTTATATTCTCTTGCACAGATCTCCTCATAGCTCCACTTGGTCTTACCCTTTTCAAGATCTGCACCGTTAATTGCGGCATCCGCGAGAGCATCCATTGCTTCCTCAGAAATAATACCAAGGGAAAACAAGGTTACGTCGTCAAGCTCGTTATTCTTGTCAACTACAAGAACAACTTCGTTATATGCACTGGGGAAGGTACCGTATACAGCCTCATACTGGTCAAGTATAAGCTGATTTACAGGTGCTCCGTCATCCCCGGGTAAAAGTTCCTGCCAAAGAGAGGGAGTCATTTTACTCATAGAACCGAGAGGGGACATCTCCTGCATTGCCATCATTGCAGACATATCGACCTTGACATACTTCATCATGAGTTCCATCAGGATCTTCTCGGTATCTGAACGGATTATGGTACCGTTGTCATTCTTAGTATACACCAGAAGTTCAAGGGGATATGAATACTGTATTCCGTTTATGGCACCTGCAAGCTCAGAGTCCTCTTTGTTTATCTCTGCCTTTAAAAACTCATTAAATGACTTGAGGTCGTTCTCGGTTTCCTCAATACTGTTCATGGCAGTGATCATGTCAGAAAGTGCGGACTTTTTATATACTGCATCATCCTCATGTCCCTCTCCGTCGGAGGAAACATTCATAAACGCATTTATCAGAGAACTTATCTCAACGGTAGATGCCTCAAGAGTAAGAGGATATGCTGACAGAGTGCTCTCTTGGACATCGTTGATATACGTAGTCATGCCCTGAGATATAGCAAGGATAAGCGCTATACCGATAATTCCTATAGAACCCGCAAATGAAGTAAGAGCAGTACGTCCCTTTTTGGAAATAAGGTTCTTGAGGGACAGCATAAATGAGGTACCGAAGGAAAGAGAAGGCTTTTTAGTCTTCTTCGCTTTTTTCTTGCCGTTCACATCACTGCCTGAAGGCTGTTCATCAGACATCTGCTCTTCCTCAGTCAGAGGATGGGAATCGGACACAACCTGTCCGTCAAGCATACGGATTATTCTGCTCGAATATTTTTCAGCAAGCTCAGGGTTATGAGTAACCATTATAACAAGGCGATCTTTAGATATATCCTTAAGTATATCCATTACCTGAACGCTGGTCTCGGTATCAAGTGCACCTGTAGGCTCATCGGCAAGGATTATATCAGGATCGTTTACAAGTGCTCTGGCTATAGCAACTCGCTGCATCTGTCCGCCGGACATCTCTCCCGGTTTCTTCTTTATCTGGTCTCCGAGGCCGACCGCGATGAGTGCTTTCTTTGCTCTCTTTCGTCTCTCACTCTTAGGCACACCGGAAAGCGCAAGAGCCAACTCTACATTACCAAGCACTGTCTGATGAGGAATAAGGTTATAACTTTGGAAAACAAAGCCTATCGAATGGTTTCTGTAGGTATCCCAGTCTCTGTTTTTAAATGATTTGGTGGAACGACCGCTGATAAGCAGATCTCCATCGGTATATCCGTCAAGACCGCCAATAATATTCAGCATTGTGGTCTTTCCACAACCGGAGGGACCGAGTATCGACACAAATTCATTTCTTCTGAATTTCATCGATACGCCACGCAGTGCATGCACCGTCTCTCCACCTGTAGGATAATCTTTTTTAATATTTCTAAGTTCTAACAAAAATACACTTCCCTTCAGTAAAATGTCATCACACTTTAAAGTATAACAATATATTTTTTCACACAGAGTAAGTTTATCATTATTATGTGAACATTATCGGAACAACAGTAAAATTTTTGAAAAAATTTCCTCAGTCAGATAAGTGCGAAAGCCATAAAAAGAATCTCTCTCCGTTGACTTCAAATAGAGTTTATGATAAAATTTTCTCAACAAGTATTATAGGAAAAGGCGGAGAAAAAATGAAAATAACCTTTTTGGGAACATCTCACGGGGTTCCGGCTGCAAACAGATACTGTTCAGCCACAATGATCGAGATTGGAGACAATATATACTTCATTGACGCAGGTGCGCCCATCACAGATCTCGTACTTCGCATGGGTAAAAAAATTGAAAACATAAGAGCCGTCTTTACGACCCATTCCCACGGAGATCACGTTATTGGTCTGTTTTCCCTGTGCGACCTGGTAACATGGCATTACAAAAAAGCTTTTATATCTGTCTATCTGACTGAGCAAAAGCTGTTAGATCTTCTTTTTGAAACGTCGGGATATTTATCAAACAACAATCCGGCAAGAAGAATAAACTTCGAAAAAATAACGGAAAGTACTGTGTATGAGGATAAAAGCATTAAGGTATCATACATTAGCACCATGCACAAAAACAGAGGGATTGAACCCTCTTATGCAATTCTTTTCGAGACGGAAGGTAAAAAGCTGCTCTTTACCGGTGACCTGTCAGGAAACCTGAAGTTGAACGATTTTCCATCTTACGGTCTTGAGAATCACACTGATCTCACCGTCTGCGAGATGGCACATTTCTCGATGGATCATATTCATCCATACTTAGAAAAGCTAAAGACAGATATTTTATGTTTTACCCACGTCTATCCACTTGATAAATACGAATTGATCGAGGCGAAAAAAGACACCTTCGGATACAAAATGCTCTCCCCCTCGGACGGAGATACAATAGAGCTCTAACATACCGATATTGCTTGACAAAAGGGTGAAAATAAACTACAATTATAAGTAATATATTTAGCCGCCGATGCGGTATTTTCTAAAGGAAAAGAGGTTTTTGATAAAATGATGACCGATATCGAAATTGCTCAGAGTACAGAACTCGTTAAAATAGGTGAGATTGCCGCACAGCTCGGTATTCCCGATGAAGATCTTGAGTACTACGGAAAATATAAAGCAAAAATCTCTGAAAAATATCTCAGAGAGATTGAAAGCAGAAAGAACGGAAAGCTTATCCTCGTTACTGCCATCAACCCCACCCCTGCCGGTGAAGGTAAGACCACTACTACCGTCGGTCTCGGCATGGCAATGAAAAAGATAGGAAAAAATGCCGCTATTGCTCTGAGAGAGCCCTCTCTCGGCCCGGTATTCGGTGTTAAGGGCGGTGCTGCCGGAGGCGGATACGCTCAGGTGCTTCCCATGGAAGATATTAATCTCCACTTCACCGGTGACTTCCATGCCATAACCGCCGCAAACAATCTTCTCTGCGCTATGATAGACAACCATATTCAGCAGGGGAATACCATCGGTATAGACCCCCGCAGAATAGTTTTCTCCCGTGTTACCGACACCAATGACCGCGCCCTTCGTAATATCGTTATCGGTATGGGCGGAAAGGCAAACGGTGTAGTAAGAGAGGATCATTTCCAGATAACCGTTGCCAGCGAGGTAATGGCTATTCTCTGTCTTGCAGATTCTCTTGACGACCTTAAAAAGAGACTCGGTGACATTATAATCGGATACACTTACGGCGGCCGTGCGGTAAGATGCCGCGAACTTGGTGCTGACGGTGCCATGACCGTACTTCTTCGCGATGCTCTCTGCCCCAACCTTGTGCAGACAGTTGAGCATACCCCTGCGTTCATCCACGGCGGTCCCTTTGCTAACATCGCCCACGGATGCAACTCTGTAAGAGCTACCAAGCTTGCTCTTAAAACAGCTGACTATGCAATTACCGAGGCAGGATTCGGTGCCGACCTTGGTGCTGAAAAATTTCTTGACATCAAGTGCCGATTTGCAGGTATTGCACCCTCTGCCATTGTTCTTGTTGCTACTGTACGTGCTCTTAAGTACAACGGCGGTGTTAAGAAGGAGGATCTTCAGACCGAGAATCTTGATGCTCTCTCAAAGGGTATCTGTAACCTGAAGGCTCATATTGAAAATCTCCAGAAATATGGTGTGCCTGTGGTAGTTACTCTTAACCGTTTCGGTACCGATACCGATGCCGAGCTTGACTTTGTTCGCCGCACCTGCGTTGATATGGGTGCCGATTTCGCTCTGTCAGAGGTATTCGCTAATGGTGGAGAAGGCGGAATCCAGCTTGCAGAGGCAGTAGTTGCCGCTTGTGAAAAGCCCGGCCAGTTCAAGTGCCTTTACAAGGATGAGCTTACCATAAAAGAAAAGATAGAAACCATTGCCCGTGAAATCTACGGTGCAGACGGTGTAAACTATACACCCGCCGCAGAAAAGTCCCTTGAGGCTATTCTTGCAGCTGACCCCAATTTCTCCATATTCCCTGTATGTATGGCTAAGACACAGTATTCACTCTCTGACGACGCCACCAAGCTTGGCCGTCCCAGTGGATTTACACTCACTGTACGTGATATGAGAGTTTCCGCAGGTGCCGGATTCATTGTTGTTCTCACCGGTGAGATCATGACAATGCCCGGCCTGCCTAAAGCTCCCATGGCTGAGAAGATCAACATAGATGCAAACGGTGCTATAACCGGTCTTTCCTGATGATATGAAAGCAGAACAATTATTCTCTGTTTTGTCGGTTTCTCCTGAAGACACCGAGAATGCAGGAAAAAAAGTAGCAGAGATAATCTCCGGTTATATTGTAACCGGAGATTATCCAACAGTCGCGCTTTACGGTGACCTGGGAGCAGGGAAAACCTGTTTTGTACGCGGCCTGGCCGATGTACTGACCCCCGGTGCCCCGGTAAAAAGTCCAACATATACAGTAGTAAATGAATACCCCGGAAATCCGTCACTTTTTCACTTTGATATGTACCGCATCGAAAGCGAGGACGACCTATACTCTATCGGGTTTGAGGACTATCCGGAAAGAGGTATATCGGTAATCGAGTGGAGCGAAAAAATCCCCTACGCTTTACCGCGCGAATACATTCGGGTAACTATTGATAAGATATCCGATACCGAAAGAAACATAACCGCAGAGAAAATTAAAATCTGATTTCAGAGGTAGCGTAATGTTGTCTTACAGAGATATGAACACTATATACGTGTCTCCCGACGGTAATGGCAGCGGTATGTGTTGCCACAACGAAAAGGAAGGCTTTGGCCCTTGCAGTATTTCGGATGCATTTAAGCATGTCAGAGAAATCCGTGGGGGCGGAGCTCTGTTTCCGATAAGCATAAAATTGCTGGGCGGTGTTTACCAAATCACCGATCCTATTTTGATCAATGGTAATGTTTCAAGCGTTACTATAGAGCCATTTGGCGATGGTGATGTAACGATACTCGGTGGAAAACAGCTCAGCGGATTTAATCGCGACTTGTTTTTCGGCAAAGAGTGTCTGTCCTTACATATTCCCGAGGTTGAGTCGGGTGAATGGAATTTTACCGATCTGTACGTAAGCGGTTCACGAGCTCTTAAGACACGTTTACCGTCAGATGGATACTTCAAAATGAAGGAGACAGAGTGTCCATCCGACAATATATTTGACCATTCAAAATACTTTGTTCCCCAGCCTGAGGATATGCAAGCGATATCAGCACTTGAGGGAATCGAGGACGTATCAGTTTCTTTTAATCACTTTTGGGTAGACGAGCATACTCCCATCGAATCCCTTGACCGGTCAAACGGCAGGATATATATGAAATACCCCTCCCTCTGTACCATCTGCCCCGATCAGGAATATCTGCTTGAAAACGTGGCAAAACAGCTTGAGAGACCGGGAGAATATTACCTTGACAGAAAAAGCGGAATGCTCTACTATCTTCCGAAATGTAAAGAAGAGTGGGATTCCCCCATTGTATGGGCACCTACTGCACACATACTGCTCAAAATCAGTGGAAGCAGCATGACCCCAGTTAAGAGACTAAGGATCAAAAACATAAAATTTGCTTGTACCAAGGGCGATTTAATACCGGGTGGCGGAGGAAAACAGTTTGCTTCTGTCGGACAGTCTGTTGCCGGTGTACACGGTGCCATTGAGCTTGAATATGCCGAAAATATTACCTTCGAAAACTGTTCTGTTGAATGCTTTGGTACCCACGGTATAAGCATAAAGGAAGGCTGTTCTTACGTTAGAGTTGGGCACTGCAGCTTACGTGACGGAGGAGCAGGCGGTATAAAGATATGCGGAGGAAACGATTCCGCTCATGAGGCAACATATACCCACTCAATTTCCGTGTCAGACTGCAAAATAAGATGTCTCGGCCGCAGATATTACGCAGGCTGCGGTGTACTTTTGATGCATGCATTCAACTGTGATATTATACACAACGAAATATCCGATCTTTATTATTCCGGTATATCCGTCGGCTGGGTATGGGGGTACTCTCATTCCGTATGTCGGGACAACAGGATAATCGGTAATCATATATTCGATCTGGGAAAAGGCTTTTTGTCAGATATGGGCGGAGTATATCTGCTTGGTCCTCAGCCCGGAACCGTAGTCGCAAAGAATCACATCCACGATATAAAGTGCAAAAACTACGGTGGTTGGGCGCTTTACACGGATGAAGGCTCAAGTGGTATTCTTCTTGAAAATAACCTTTGTTACCGTACCTCATCCAATTGTTTTCATCAGCATTACGGTGCGGGAAACGTTTTGCGGAACAATATTTTTGCCTTTCCCGGTACCACTGTGCTCGGATTCACAAGGCCTGAGCCCCATTTGTCAGCAACATTGAATTCGAATATTTTCTATACGGATTCACGACCGATAATCGGAGAATTTTACGACAGATATCCCGGTACGGGAATCAGTAACGGAACGGTAGTCACGTTCGGAAACCTTATATATGACGTGTCAGGAAAGCTTTGCTATTCCGATGCAGACGGTCTCGATACTCTTGATACTGCTCAAAAGCAAGGAATGGAGTATGAGTCGATATATGCCGATCCCTTGTTCCGTGATCCTCAGAACGATGATTTTACTCTAATGCCCGATTCTCCTGCCAAGAAAATAGGATTTATTCCCTTTGACTACAGCAAAGCAGGACCGCGCGAGTAACAAATTTATCAAGGAAACAGAAAAATGAAAATACTTGCAATAGACACTACAGCGAAAACGGTTGCCGCTGCCCTTTGTGAAGAAAATTCCCTTTTGGGAGAGGTCACCGTAAATGCAAAAAACACTCACAGCGAGGCTATGCTCCCCACAATTGAGAGACTGCTCTCAACATTCTCGCTTTCTCCAAAGGATGTTGATCTGTACGCACTGACCCGCGGCCCCGGATCATTTACCGGCGTTCGTATCGGTGCGGCAACGATAAAAGGACTTGCCTTCAGAGACAGCGGAGAAACCCCTGTTCCCATCGCAGCTGTATCTACTCTTGAGGCTCTTGCATATAATTTCTTCGGACTTGGTTCGGACAGAGATCCCTTCATTGCGGTTCCGGTAATGGATGCAAGACGGTCCCAGGCGTATACCGCCGCGTTTCTCATGTCGGGTGGAAAACCGCAGCAGCTCTGTCCTGACTCAGCCCTCTCTCTTGATGAGTTAAAGGAATTACTTACAGGAATAGCGAAAGGCAGACGCATCATGTTCGTGGGCGACGGATATCCTCTTGCATGGGATTATTTTTCCGAAAATGACTTTGGACTTGATGTAGCAGAGACGCCCTTTACGCTTCGCTCACCTCGAGGAGGCTCTATTGCCCTGTGCGGTTATCACCACTACCTTGACGGAGATACTGTAACGGAAAAAACACTTACCCCATCGTATCTCAGAGGAATATAACTTATTCTTGAGTCAAAGTAAGCCGCTTATAATAAATTATCAAAAGGCTGTTGCTTACTTGTAATAGCCTTTTTGTTCTATTTGCATTGCAGTGAAAGGAGGAGATACCGTGGAACAGAATAGTAAAACGAAGATACTGAACACCGTCTTTTTAGTATCACTGATGGCCTGTGTTATGATAAGGCTTCTGCCACTTGTCGCTTTGATTTCAGACAATACAACGGTGCGCGAGCTTATTCTTGACGGGGTATATCTTTTCTCCCTTCTTCTGCCGGCTCTCATCGGGGCACGGATAATGGGCGTGTGTCCCCACTTACCGGAAAAGAAAAAGCTTTCTTCTCCGTTTGTGTGGATTTTTATTCCAATGGGAATAGTCACTGTTTCTGCGTATCTTAACTATGCGGCAGTACTGCCCTTTGAAGCGGCAGGTATCATCACTAATTCACAGTTGTCAGCATCCGTTGATTCAATTCCTCAGCTTATACTGATGATACTGTCATCCGCAGTTATCCCTCCTATAGCAGAAGAGATATTCTTCAGAGGATTCGTACTCAAACGGTCTCTCCTTATTGGCAGTATGAAGGCTATTGTTATCTCCGCCGCTATCTTTTCTCTTTTTCACGGAAATCTGGGACAGATCATATATACATTTGCGGCAGGGGTAGCATTCGGATATATCTACCTTCTGACGGGAAGTATTCTGCCATCTATTCTTCTTCATGGGCTAAATAATGGATACTCGGTGGCAATAACTGCGGTGAATTCATTTTTTGGTACAGGTGCCGCAGGGTTGTTATCTCTCTCGGTTGACGGAGTTTTTATTGTCGGTGGAGGAATAGCTCTTATATACCTCATACACAAAAGAAAAAATGACAAAGGTTTCGGAGCAATAACCGAGTACCGCACAACAGAAGAACCCTGCGGTTTTCCTGTAATTGCTGTTATATACTGCGCATTTGCTCTTATTCAGATAATATCTACCAACTTTACTTAATATAAAACGGAGTGTTCTATGTCCAGTTCAAATGATCTCACATATATGGAAGAAGCGCTTGTAGCCGCAGAAGAATCCCTGGTCAGTGACGATGTGCCTGTCGGGTGCGTGATAGTCAAGGACGGAACCATTGTCGGCCGCGGCTGTAACACGAGAGAAAAGGACAGCTCTGCTCTCGGACACGCAGAAATAAACGCAATAGCGGATGCCTGCCGCAACGTGGGACACTGGCGTTTATCGGGGTGCACCATGTACGTGACTCTCGAGCCGTGTACTATGTGTGCCGGTGCTATCGTTGCCGCAAAGATTGACAGAGTCGTGATCGGCGCAAAGGATCCTAAGGCGGGGGCAATGGGAAGTGTCATTAACGTTAATTCCTATCCTCTTAACCATAAGATAAAAATTGAGTACGGTCTCTGCAGTGACAGATGCTCCGCTATTCTGACTGATTTTTTCTCACGCCGTCGGGAAGAAAACAGACAAAAAAAGATAAATAATATACATAAATAAACCTTCTGAAAACAAAGCCGAATTGGCATCACACTATAGATATACCGATCCACCCAATTATTTACATTACCGCAAAGTGGTAGAATGGAGACAATCATGAAAAAACTTTTCAGCCGTATGCTCATCCTTTTTTTAATATTCAGTTCTGCCGTCAATCTCTCGGCATGTGCTACCCAAAAAGAAGCACCGTCGATCGATACAACTGATGCGGACAGTTCAACAAACGATACAGTAAATCAGGAAAATCCGAATGATGACCCCTCCTCTCTTGACGGAAAGAAGATCATTTTTATCGGAAACTCTTTCGTTTATTACGGTCAAACCGTATTAGAATGCGACTGGTCTGTAAACAGCCAAGAAAGCCGAAAAAATGACAAGGGTTACTTTTATCAATTATGCAAAGCCAACGGCGAAAACGTCTCTGTCACTAACTGGACCTTTGGTTCTCACAGCCTTGTCAACTTCTGTCAGCACCCATGTGCCAACAAAAACTGTACACCTTACGGTTCTGACCATCTCGGGCATCTCACCGACAGTTATTACGACTACGTAATTATTTCGGGAGGCCGCAAATCCTTGACGACCGAAGAGGATTTTCTCGGAAGCATGGAAACCTTGATGGACTTTTTCAAACAAGCAAATCCCAATGTTAAGTTTGCATATTTATGCTGTTCCGGCTCACATAATATCTCGGTTGACCCATCACTGCCGGTAAACGTTCTCAACAACCTTAAAACCATTGAAAAATGGGGAGTTACCGTAGTCGACTGGGGTAAACTGATCGCAGACATTATAAATGGTAAAACCGAGGTTCCGGATGCCACACAGATCTACGAAAAAAGCAGCTTCATTGTATCCAATTCAAAAAAGGACGGTTATCATCCGAATCAGCTTACAGGATATATAACCTCCCTGATGACATACTGTGCCATAACCGGCAAAACCGCAGTTGGTCAGCCATACGGTTTCTGCTGTGATGCTTCGGTGAATTCGGTATTTGACTCCAATGTGTACATATCGGAGCATTACGTTTACAGCCCGAAAACCAACTACCCCGAGATATTCTCCTCTGCATCGGATATGACCGGACTGCAATCACTTATAGACAAATATCTGGAAGAAAAAGCGTTTCTTGACTATAATTTTGAGCCGCTTGAGTAAAAAAGAACAAACAAAAAAAATAACAAGTTAAAATCGACAGTTTTATTTTCTCCTCTATGATAAGATAAAATCAGAACAGTAAGAACGAGGAATGAAAATGAAACAAACTATTCAAACGATAACTCCAACAGTCAAAAGGCTGTCGGAGGTCTGCCGTGAATGTGATGCGGTAAACCCCGATAACTATGAAAAATACGACGTAAAACGCGGACTGAGAGATGCACAGGGGCGCGGCGTGGTTGCAGGTCTTACCAACATTTCAGACCTAATTGCAAAAAAGACGGTGAACGGAGAGGAAGTTCCCTGCAGGGGTGAATTATATTACAGAGGATATGACATAAAGGATCTTACAAACGGATTTCTCTCAAGGGGAGGCTTTGGCTTTGAGGAAGTGGCATATCTTCTGCTTATAGGGGAGCTCCCGAGTGAAGACGAGCTTTCCGACTTTACAAGAGAACTGAGAGACAGATGTACTCTGCCGAGGAACTTCTTCAGAGACGTTATTATGAAGGCGCCAAGTGCAAATATGATGATCTCCCTTTCAAGAAGCATCCTCACTCTCTATTCCTACGACAGTCACGCTGACGATACATCGATCGAGAACGTAATGCGTCAATGTCTTAACATGATAAGTCAGTTCCCCATGCTTGCGGTATACAGTTATCAGGCGTATAAGCACAGCGAGGGTGAAAGTTTGGTAATTCACCGTCCCGACAGGAAACTGTCTGTGGCCGAAAACATCCTTATGATGCTCCGTGATGACAAGCAGTATACCCCCATGGAGGCGGCAGTGCTCGACCTGGCCTTAGTCCTCCACATGGAGCATGGAGGAGGTAACAACTCCACCTTTACCACAAGAGTAGTTTCATCGTCCGGTACAGATACCTACTCTACCATGGCAGCCGCCCTGGGATCTCTCAAGGGTCCCCGACACGGAGGTGCCAACATAAAGGTTGTTGAGATGATGAACGATATGCGTAAGCACGTAAAGGATGCTGAGGATGACGATGAAATAAAGCATTATCTCTGCGGAATACTTGCAAAAGAGAATTTCGACCGTTCGGGACTTATATACGGTGTAGGGCACGCAATATATTCAAAAAGCGACCCACGAGCCGAGATATTCAAGGAGTTTGTCGGAAAGCTTGCTGAAACAAAGCACAAGTCCACCGAGTTTAAGCTTTACTCGGCAGTTGAACGCCTTGCCCCCGAGCTTATTGCAGATAAGAGAAAAATGTATAAGGGGGTAAGCATAAACGTGGACTTCTACAGCGGTCTGCTGTACCGCATGTTGGGGCTTCCCCTTGAGCTTTTTACCCCTATGTTTGCGGTTTCCCGTATCGTAGGCTGGAGCGCACACAGGCTTGAGGAGCTTTGTGCCGCAAACAAGATAATCCGTCCCGCATACGTAAGTACATTCGGACACAGAGACTATGTAGATATAGAAAACAGATAACACAAAGCAGGGCATTTTCCACCAGCTAATTTAAGGACAAAAGGAGTTTCGCTTTCAAACGAAACTCCTTTTGTCTTTAATGTATCTGTATTTTTTGAAAGTAGAATTTTAAAACTATTTTTGTTTCATATAGATGTCAATTTAGTTCTCACAGAAAAATAGTATTTTCAAATTTGTTTTTATTTTTAGAAAAAGTCATAGTATAATATTAAAAATTATTTTCCCGTTTCAGATGTCAGGATTTGAAATCTTTTTCGATAATATAAGTGAAAACACATCACGGAAAGGAGTGGTGCTTTGTGAGAAAGTTGTGCACAACAGAAGAAGTAGTCAAGGCTTTGGAAAATCGCGATTCCACAGTTCTTGCAGATATCCAAAAGAACTATGGAGCACTACTCCGTAGGATAGCTGTTAATTTGGGACTAAACTCAGGTGATACGGAAGAATGTATGAATGATACATACCTTGAGGTGTGGAATACCATTCCTCCCGCGAAGCCTAAAAGCATTCGTTCATACGTTTGTATGCTTATGCGAAGGATCGCTATTGACCGTATCCGATACAACAGCGCCGAGAAAAGAGCAAATACTGTTTACATAGAGGTTTCAAACGAACTTGAATCCTGTATGGATGTTGAGAACACGGTAATTGATGAAATGTGCATACCGACAATACTGAATCAGTTCCTTGAAAATCAAACGTCAGAAAACAGAGAGATCTTTATCAGGCGTTATTATGAGTTTGAAGCTACCCGCGAAATAGCACATGATATGATGATTGGCGTTAATACCCTTGAGAAAAGGCTGTCAAGAATGAGAGCCGAACTCAAAAGAATCCTTAAAGAATGGGGGTACAATTGATGAATAATAAAAATATTCTGACCGACAAGCTCGGAGAGATCGATAGCAAGTTTTTAGACGAATATCATGACAGACGTAGCCGTCGTGGAGTAAGAAGAAAAAACGTTATGAAATATTGCAGCATTGCCGCATCTGTGATGATAGTAATTACTATATCACTCGCTACAATGCTACCTATGTTCCGCAATACACCTGCAGGAAATCCTGTAGATACTTCAAATGGTGTGATTGATAATTCGGACAGTAACAAAGATAATGCTGATAGCAATACGGATAATACCGTCAAAGACAACAATAAACCGGATTACAGTGGTTATACGGTTATTTATGCAAAGGATAATGACTACAGCTTAGGTG
Organism: Clostridia bacterium; assembly: GCA_017556745.1. Lineage (GTDB taxonomy): Bacteria > Bacillota > Clostridia > Oscillospirales > CAG-272 > RGIG2161. Next base: position 64,886 of record JAFYMF010000032.1, on the reverse strand, counting down.
ATAAAGTGGAAGCGGAGGATGTTTATTACCCACAGGAACTCGGTGAAATAGTATTCTATGGTGATTTTTCGATCGCTGATACTAACGCGGAAGATAACCTCTTATATGCAGTACGTCTTTCGGGAATGAATTATTCCTGGTATGACTGTACGTCATCCGAGCAATGGAAAGAGTTGTATGAATACGAAGGAGAATGCGCTCAGAAAGAATATGAACATCTCGAAAAAATTCATAACTTTGACTATGCCGATGCTGAGCATTGTACGGAATGTGCTTATCTCAGAGAACAGTTAATAAAAGCGATGAACGCAAGCGATGAGTTCGAAATGGAATATCATAATCAGACGCATCTACGGATAAGTGAAAATGTTTTAAAGCTTGCTGAAAGTCAAGGTTATAAGGCAAAAGTTGTAACGCTGATTCCGAAAACCGAAAGTGGGGATTCTGTAGAACTAAATACAGATTACGCCGTTATACTTCATTTAACGCTCGAACAGTTAAAGAGCTTTGAACCTTCACCTGAATTATCCCTTGTTTTCGAGCTTATTCCACAATGGATGGATACCGACGAAGAAGTGATATATGTTGATACAAGTTTCTATTTTAGAAATGAGTAATTCATATTAAAGAGGAGGTATAAGTTATGAAGAAATACATTACGCTCGCTTTAATTCTCGTTCTTGCTTTGTCATTAAGCAGTTGCTTAAATACTGAAGCAGGAACAGATTTCGGCAAGCAAGAGACTACAAATAATAACGACGCTAATACCGATATAGATGATCCTTCTGATATATACAAGCCTGCCACCGTCAATATCGAAATTTCGGATAACATAAAAGCTATTAACGTAAAAAGGTGGGATCGTACAGACGGAACAACAAAGACGGTTTTGCTTACTTCTGTAGAAGATGTTAACATCATTTGCGACTCACTTGAGTCACTAACGCTAAAAAACATGGACTATGTAAAACCCATAGAATATGCATTTGAGCTTACTTTCCTTGATGAAAATGCCTGCGAACAAAAGAGAGTTAGCATTTCCTCGAATACCACTCCTTATATATCCTTTAACGAGAATTGTTGTTATATTGAATCCGGTGAATTTGACGTAGAGTTTTTGGAAAGCTTGTTTGCAGGCAAAAACAAAGAAGTCGTTGATATAACCGTTACCAAAGTTTCGGAAAGTGACGTTGAAGAACCGTTTTTCGAAGATGACGTATATATCTACATCTTTGGAAATCCTCAGAGTGATTATACTATCGTAAAATATTCTGACGGCAGTGAACAGAAACTTGTTGACGCACTCAGAGAAGGAAACATCAAAATCACAGACCTTGATACTTTCGGTATAATGTACTATTCAGAGATCAAGCCTGTTGACAATCCCGAATTGTCCTATGAAGTTCAGCAGACCAGTGATTACAATATACCAACGGATCTGTTACCTATGATCGAAGCGGTCGATCTTGTGATCGTGGGAACGTACGACGGAACCGTATCAACCTATGCAACAAAAGCGGGTCAGATATACTCGATCGGTAGGGTAAGTGATTTTTATGTTTTAGAGGGGGAAGCATCACGTAATCCCAAAGAAATCACTTTTTACGGCGGAGCATTGCCTGTCTCTGAGTTTATGAAATATGCTGATTCCGATATTTCCGCAAAACGCGGCTTTGATAAACTGTCAAAGCTCGAAGCAGATACAAAATACGTGGGTGTTCCCGTAACTCAGTATTCTGCCAATCCCGTAAAAGGAACAAAATATATGTACCTTCTCTCATATGATGAAACTACCGGAGAATACTTTGTTGCCTGCGACGGATACGGAGTACGCGAGATCAGCGCAGACGGAACAGGAGTATGGAATCCCGATACAGAGGAATTTGAACCGTATTTCATAGTAAACGAGAAGAATTAAGCTAAATAACTAATACAAGTAGGATGTCGGTAATGGCATCCTATTTGTGTTTTTACAACTTGTTTATATTCCGATGAATACTTGATGTAAAAGAACACTGTGTTTTATATAATCAGCTATAAATAACAAAAGAGGACAAATTTGACAGTTGTACCAAAGAAGTTTCACAATAAAATGACCTCGCTTTTGGCTACGGTTTATTTGTCGTCCTATGGCATATCTTCCCACATGATTTTTTATATATTTATGACTAAAACCGTTCATTCTGCGGCAAAAATAATCTTACAGATAAAAGCAGAAAGGATGTATATAAATATGGAAGTAAAGCGGGGAGATATATATTATGCCGATCTGTCACCTGTTGTGGGAAGCGAACAGGGGGGACTGAGACCCGTACTTATAGTTCAAAATGACGTGGGAAACAGATACAGTCCTACGGTAATAGCGGCGGCAATAACCAGCCGTCAGGATAAAACCCGACTGCCGACACACATTGATATTCACGGAGACAGTGCGGGGCTTTCGAGGAACTCGGTGGTTCTTCTTGAACAAATGAGAACACTTGACAAAAGAAGACTTAAAGAAAAAATGGGGCATCTTGACGACAGTGCCATGAATGAGATAAATACTGCTATATCTGTCAGCCTTGGGCTTCAATAATTTTTACCGTCCATGTGAAAACGTGGGCGGTATTTTTTTATAAAAAAATTTTTGAGGGGGTTGGGTGACTACGGGGGAGATTAATTCTTATAATTCAGATATCGGAGGGAGGAAAAGCAAAAAATGGAAGCAGAAAACAAAAAAGACAAACATAAACGTAATCCCTCGGTACCGGGAGAGGCAATACGCACGAAGCGTCTCCTGAGTGTATCGGATAAATTGCTTACTGTCATTGAAACGGCGATTGATGAATATTTGCTCGATGGTTCTGTTCCGGATAAAAGCACTCTCAAGCAGTTTTCCTCCCTTTTGAAAGAAGTGAAAGATATTCAAGGGATAATGTCTCCCCTTGAAAAGCAAAAGCAAAAGGCTGAAATTGCTATTTTGCAAAAAAAGGCCGAGGAGGACGAGAACAATGACAGTACATTAACCGTTTTTATCGAAGGGGATGTAGAAGAATACGCAAAATGAAAAAACTCAAAATTGATCTGCCCAGTGAAAAGCAAAAGCTTTTTCTCAGAGCCGGTGCAAAACACATTGCCTTTGGCGGTGCAAGAGGGGGAGGAAAATCCTGGGCGGTAAGAACCAAAGCAAAGCTCCTTGCCGTAAGATATCCCGGGATAAGAATCCTCATTGTCAGACGCAGTTATCCGGAGCTGATAAACAACCACATTAATATCCTGCGGAGAGAACTTGCAGGAATAGCAAAATACGTTGACAAGGACAAGGTGCTGAAATTCCCCGGGGGTTCTACCATAAACTTTACCTATTGTGCGTGCGATGCAGATCTTGACCGAATGCAGGGTGTTGAGTACGACGTAATATTTCTCGATGAGGCAACCCAGTTGTCAGAATATCAGATGAAGACGGTGACTGCATGTCTGAGAGGTGTAAACGAATTCCCTAAAAGGGTATATTACACATGTAATCCCGGAGGACAAGGACACGGATATATAAAAAGAATCTTTATTGACAGAAGATTTGAGGTGGGAGAAGACCCGAATGATTACATTTTTATCCGTTCCCTCGTTACTGACAACAAGGTTTTGCTTGAAAGTCAACCGGATTACTTAAAACAGCTGGAGGCCCTTCCGCCGAAGCTGAAAAAAGCATGGCTTGAGGGAAGTTGGGATATTTTTGACGGACAGTTCTTTGAGGAATTCAGAGACGTGCCTGAAGGATACTTAACAAGAAAGAACACACACGTTATAGAGCCTTTTGAAATACCTGAATATTATCAGATATACCGTTCGTTTGACTGGGGGTACAACAAGCCCTTTTCATGCGGATGGTGGGCGGTAGACAGTGACGGTACAGCATACCGCATACTTGAACTGTACGGATGTACCGGGACACCAAACGAGGGGGTCAAATGGACACCGGACAAAGTTTTCTCTGAAATTCACAGAATCGAGACAGAGCACAGATGGCTCAAAAACAAGCACATTATCGGTATAGCGGATCCCGCTATATGGGATGCGGAATCGGGAGAAAGTCTGGCTGACAGGGCAGCAAAATACAGAGTCTATTTCTCACCGGGAGATAACAAGCGCATTCCCGGATGGATGCAGATGCACTACAGAATGACATTTGATGAAAACGGATACGCCATGCTCTACATATTTAAAAACTGCACCGCCTTTATACGTACTCTCCCCTCTCTCAAATATGACAGTCAGCGTCCCGAAGATCTTGATACCGACGGTGAAGACCACATTGCAGATGAAACAAGATATTTCTGTATGCACAGACAGATAAAGCCAAGAGAAAAAACAACGGACGGGTACATATCTGACCCCAAAAGGATATTCCTTGATATTGACAAAAAAGACGTCCATCCACCCCCTGTTCTGTCAAGAATGGAGATCGTGGAAGGCGACTGATAAATAAAAAATGCGGAGGAAAAAATGCCACTATTTGAAAGAAGAAAACCCGAAAAAGAAGAGACTATTTCTTTGCCCTATGAAGATGTCATCACAGATGCTGTGAGTGCTTTCTCTATTCCAAACGAAAAGATAGGACAGGAGCAAATCACTATGGCAAACAGTATTCTGAGAAAGTACAAGGAAGGTAAAGCAAACCTCGAGAGAAAGATCATTGACAATGAGCAATGGTTTAAACTCAGACACTGGGAGTGCATGAGAAGCGAAAATGAAAGCATTAAGCCTGTTTCGGCGTGGTTACTTAACTGTATTCTGAACAAACACGCTGAAGCAATGGACAGCTATCCCTCTCCGAATATTCTCCCAAGAGAAGAAAGCGACCGAGGAGAGGCAGAAATGCTTTCCTCTATTATCCCGGTCATACTTGATCAAAACGATTTTGAACAGATATACTCCGACGTATGGTTCTATAAGCTTAAAAGCGGTACCGGTGTATACGGAGTATTCTGGGATAAGGATAAGCTTTCGGGACTCGGTGACGTTACAGTAAGAAAGATCGATCTCATCAACCTTTTCTGGGAAAGCGGTATTACCGATATACAGAAAAGCAGAAATCTTTTCCACATTGAGCTTCAGGACAACGACATTCTTGAGGTATCGTATCCTTTCCTCGAAGGGAAGCTTGGTGGTGTAACACAGGATCTGGCAAGATATATTTATGACGACTCGGTGGACACATCCGGAAAATCCGCGGTAGTAGACTGGTACTACAAGAAAAAGTATAACGGAAAAACGGTGCTCCACTACTGTAAATACGTAAACGATCAGCTTCTGTATGCAACCGAAAATGGTCATTTTCTCTGCTACAGCGGTCTTTATGATCACGGTATGTATCCGTTTGTATTCGACCCCCTTTACTCTGTTGAGGGAACTCCTGCAGGATTTGGTTACATAGATATCGGCAAGGATGCACAGAGCTATATAGACCGCGGAAATTCCGCAATTATGCAGAATATGCTGGCAAATTGCCGTCCGAGACACTTTATACGCACCGACGGTTCTGTAAACGAGGAGGAATACGCTGATATGACAAAGGATTTCGTTCATGTTGACGGAAACCTGGGGCAGGACAGTATTCTTCCGATTCAGGGTAAACCGCTGAGCGAAATATACGTTCAGGTAGTGAACAACAAAATAGACGAGCTCAAGGAGACCACCGGAAACCGAGATATTTCCACCGGCGGCAGTTCACACGGAGTCACTGCCGCATCAGCAATCGCCGCTATGCAAGAAGCCGGAAGCAAGCTGTCGAGAGATTCAAGTAAGTCCGCATACCGCGCCTACCGAAAGGTATGCCTTATGATCATCGAGCTGATACGTCAGTTCTACGATCTGCCAAGATGTTTCAGGATTCTCGGAGAAAAAGGGGCCTACAGATTTGTAAAATACGGGAATAAAGGTATTCGTGCCTCAAACGCAGACTCCTTCCGTCTGCCAATATTTGATGTAGAGGTCACTGCAGGAAAAGCATCCCCCTACAGCAAGATGTCTCAGAATGAACTGGCACTGCAGTTGTTTTCTGCCGGACTTTTTGATCCACGTATTGCTGACCAGGCACTTGCCTGTATTGACATGATGGATTTTGACAGAAAACAGTTTGTACGAGACAAGATAGCAAGCAACAGTGAAAGTTACAAGAAGCAGCAGATTTTGTCTGAAATGGCAGTAATTAAGTCAAATATCAATACGAAGAAAAACCTAACCGAACCTCAGACAACCAAGAATGCGCGGATCCGTGCGGCAGAGAGTCACATTCCGTCATAACAAAAAGGAGAAAGCTATGATTAAAGTAACATATACAACAAACGGTGCCGCCGCACTGCTTTCAGTAACCGGACATGCCGGTTATGCGGAAAAGGGCAAGGATATTGTTTGTGCCGCATGCTCAGCCCTCATCGAAACCCTTGCCGCCCGATTCGGGGATGGCATGGACCTTGGACAGGCGGTAATAAGTAACGGAGAAGCTTTTTTCCTGGTATCCAGAGTACCGGGGAGAGAGGGAATGTACAGTGCTCTCAGGGGAGATATGGAATTTACTGTAAGAGGCCTTGAGCTTCTTGCCGAAAGCTATCCCCGCTACGTCATGCTGACTAAAAAGTTTGGTATCGGCATTAAGCCTGAAGATAACCAAAAGAGTCGCCCACTTACGGGCAGAAAGGAAAGTAAAAATGTATAACTTTCAAAAAAATTCAATTAATCTTACCCTCTTTGGGGAAACCGGTGATGTTTCCTCTGAGGTCGGCGTAAAGGGGGACATCGCCGAGTCCCATCAAAAGAGCGTAGATATCTCTGCGGATCCCACCGCAGGAGATACCTCCCCAAGCGCTCAGGGGGAACGAGACACGTCTGACGCTGAAGCAAAGCGACTGGCGGAGTTTGAGCGGCTTATCAAAGAAGATTACAAGGATCTGTACGACAAAAGAGTAGGTGAAACGGTAAGACGACGACTAAAAAACGTGAAAGATACAGAGGCAAAATATAACCGTATAAAACCAGCCCTTGATTTTCTCTCAAAACATTACGGTACCATTCCCGAGGATACCGATATCCGGAACGAACACTCTGAAGAAAACAACAGTGTTCCCGTCAGCCCGACCAAAACAGCGGAAGAGTTAAGAGTTCTTGCCGATGATCGGGTAAGAAGCTGGGTAAAGGATGCAGGAGAGTTAAAGTCAGTCTACCCTTCATTTGATATGAGACAGGAAATGTCCGACAAAAGATTTACACAGCTGATAAAGAGCGGTGTAGACATAAGAACGGCCTATGAGGTACTGCACAAAAACGAGATCATTCCCGCAATTATGGAATATGCAAAAAGAAACGCGGAAGAAAAGATCACAAATTCTATCCTTGCAAACGGTATCAGGCCCAGTGAAAACGGACTTTCCCCCGGTTCTCCCGCTATTGTCAAAAACGACGTGTCTAAGCTCACACGCGCTGACAGACGTGAGATAATCCGCCGTGTTCAACGAGGAGAAAAAATCAAATTTTAAAAACAAGGAGAAAAAGCATGAACAACCACCTTAACCTTCAGCTTTTTGCTGACACAATCGTAAACACCACCGTATCGGCCGCAACCGGCAACGACCTTTCCCCTGAAATGAAAACCTTTTATGATATGAACCTTATTGATGAGGCATCCGCTCTTTTGGTTCATGATCAGTTCGGTCAGAAGCGTCCCATACCTGCAAACTCCGGCAAGACAATCGAGTTCCGCAAGTTCTCTCCTCTTGCCAAGGCTACCACTCCTCTTACCGAGGGTGTTACTCCTGACGGAAAGGCTCTTAACGTTCAGGCGGTAACCGCTACTGTTTCTCAGTACGGTGACTACATAGTTCAGAGTGATGTGCTCGAGCTTACTTCCATCGATAACACTATCGTTGAAGAGACCAAGCTTCTCGGCAGACAGGCCGGCCTTACCCTTGATACCATAGTGAGAAACATCATTGTGGCAGGTACTAACGTAAACTACTGTCCCAAGGTAGCTTCTGACGGTACTGAAACCGCCGTTACTTCAAGAAGTGCACTTGACAGTACTGCAAAGCTCACCGTAAAGCAGGTACAGAAAGCAGTTGCAAAGCTTCGTGCAAATAATGCACCCACTATTAACGGTGATTACGTGGCTATCGTACATCCTTACGTTGCTTACGATCTTATGCGTGACCCTGAATGGATAGATGCACACAAGTATGCACAGCCTGAAAATCTTTACGTAGGCGAGATCGGTAAGATCAGCGGTGTAAGATTCGTTCAGACCTCTGAAGCCGCTATCATCAAGAACAGTACTTGTCCCGATGGTCTTGCGGTATTCTGTACTCTCATCTTCGGTGACGAGGCATACGGTACCACCGAGATCACTGGCGGAGGTCTCCAGACCATCGTAAAGCAGAAGGGTTCTGCCGGAACCGCAGATCCTCTTGACCAGAGAAGCTCTGTAGGCTGGAAGGCTCTCAAGACCGCAGAGAGACTGGTTGAAAACTATATGGTAAGAATCGAGTCCTGCGGCGAGTTCTCTCAGTCCGCATCCGCAAACTGATAGGTCTACTTAAATAAAAACAAGGGCGGGTATTGGTATAGCAATTCATCACACATCGGAATAACTGTTTACTTGCCGATAGTTGTGATGATGAGGTCTATCCCAATGGGTGGGACAATTACAACTACAATCATAAAACGGAGGAAAAACAAATGGCAAACACTACTGCAGCAGAAAAGAAATACAAGATCAGACTTCCCAAGACCAAGGAGATGGCCGATGACGTTTTTGTATCGGTAAACGACCGTAGTTGGCTTATCAAGAGAGGTGAAGAGGTAGAGCTGCCCGAATGCGCCTACGAGGTACTCAGAAACCAGGAGCTTGCTCTTCTTCACGCGTATGAGTACAGTGAGGCCGCAGAAAGAAAATAATGACCGAAATAACTTTACCAAAGGGGGAATCCTATGACGATAATCGAAGCGCTGGACAGGACCGATGCTCTCGTTCCCAACGGATATTCGGTACACGATAAGATCAGATGGCTATCCTTACTTGACGGAATAATCAGCAGAGACATACACATGACGCATGAAGATGCACCTATGAAGGAACCTATATCGTACACCGATGACACTTCTCTTGACACTGTTCTTCTGGTGCCTCACCCTCATGATGAGCTTTACGTTTATTTCCTTGCCTCGAGAATACACTATTCAAACGAGGAATACCCGAAATACAACAACGCGCTCATCATGTATAACTCTCTTTATTCCAAATTTGCTGCGAGCTATAATTCTCTCCATACTCCTGTTGGCGGAAAGATAAAATATTTCTGAGGGGAGGATAACAATGATACTGCCAAATCTCAGCGAACCGGTGTTTACCCGAAGTACCACAGATATATTTCGCGGATATAACAGAAGTTCATCCTATTCCGACGGTGAATTTATTAATACCGAAAACCTATCCTCCGATAAATTCCCCATGCTTTCCCCCAGAAGGAAAAGAGGAGTTTACACGTCTCCCACCAAGGCAAGCGGTCTAATATCAAAGGACAATATTTGTTATACCGACGGCACAGCCATTGTAATAAACGAATATCGTGTGGATATGGAGTTGTCTCAGGAAGAACACATGTTTCCGAAGAAATGTGTATCCATGGGAGCATATCTGATAATTCTGCCTGACAAGAAATATATTAACACCAAAGATCTTACCGACAAGGGGGACATCGAGAGCTATTTCACTTCATCAGGTACAGTTTCCTTTTCAAACTGCTCTATTGACGGAAGCGAATATCAAAACTGTACCGTCTCAAGATCCGCCCCAGATTCTCCTGAGAACGGTAACATCTGGATAGATACCTCCTCCTCACCTTGCGTTCTGAAAGAGTTCTCTTCTTCTGGCGGAATATGGGTAACGGTCGAATCAACCTATATTAAAATTTCTTCCCCCGGTATTTCAAGGGAATTTTCAGAATATGACGGTGTAAGAATATCGGGGATAGACTCCAAGCTGTCAGAACTAACCGACATTGACGGAGGTAACATTGTTATACGGCATGTATACTGTGATCCCGATTCGCCATCGGGTGACTATATAGTAATCCCCGGAATCATCTCTGCACCGCTGAGTCAGACAGATCCCTTGACTGTAAAGAGAATAATGCCTGATATGGACTTTGTAATTGAATCGGAAAACCGCCTGTGGGGGTGTAAATACGGGATTTCACGTGACGGTGAAACGGTAAATGAAATCTATGCATCAAAGCTGGGAGATTTCAAAAACTGGAATACATTTATGGGTGTATCGACCGACAGTTACAGGGTATCGGTCGGTACAGACGGTCAGTTTACCGGTGCGGTAAATTATCTCGGTTTTCCGATTTTCTTCAAGGAAAACTGCATACATAAGCTACATGGAAATTACCCCGCAAACTACAGAGTACAGACGACCATGGCAAGAGGTGTTATGCGCGGTGCGGAAAACAGCCTTGCGGCGGTGAATGAGGTACTGTATTACAAATCCCGTGACGGTATTTGTGCCTACGACGGCTCTCTTCCTGTCAGTATATCATCGCCCCTTGGGTCAGATATATACAAAAACGGTACTGCAGGAGTATTTGACAACAAATACTTTATTTCTATGAAAGACGGTAAAGGTACTCCTCACCTATTCGTATATGATACGGTACGTTCTTTGTGGTACAGAGAAGATAATACTGATGTCACAGAATTCTGTAATTCCGGGGGCGAGCTATTCTATATAGACCGTGCTGACGGAAAAATAAAGACGGTAGGCGGAACGGGAGAGGAAGAAACCGAGCCTGTAAAATGGATGGCAGAGACCGGTGTCATCGGCAGATATACAACCGACAGAAAAACTCTATCCCGTCTTTCTGTAAAGATTTCTCTTACGATCGACAGCAGAGCTTCTGTTTTCATAAAATATGATTCAACGGGGGAATGGAAAAAGGTCATGTCGCTCAGCGGTCATTCACTTAACGGCTTTACTGTTCCGATACGTCCAAGGCGTTGTGACCACTTTACTCTGAAAATTGAAGGGATTGGTGACGGAGCAATTCACTCTATCTCAAAAACCTTTTACGAAGGGAGCGAGATAAGATGAACTGTCAGGGACTGAGACTCCCCCGAATAACCGCAAGTTCTACCGACGGCAGAATCAAAGAGCTTGAATCATATATGTACGGCCTTGTGGAACAGTTAAATCTTGCTCTTGAATCACTTGATGGTAACATAGAGAGTGGTTATAGCGGGAATTTACAAGCTGCTGTTACTTCAAACGTCAAAACGGATGACAGTCAGGCATCATTCAATAACATTAAGGCACTGATAATCAAGTCCGCTGATATAGTAAACGCATATTATGAAGAAATGAAGAAAAAATTCAGCGGCGAATACGTGGCAACATCCGACTTTGGTACCTATAAGGAGGTTACAGCTTCTGAGCTCACTGCCAGTTCTGACTTGGTCTCACAGCTGTACAGTAATCTTCAAACAGTTATAAGCGATATAAAAAACATCGAGAGTACTATGCTTCATGTTAACGCTTATATAAATTCAGGTCTTCTTGACTACAGTGAAAACGGTGCTCCGATCTATGGACTTGAGATAGGACAAAGGACGGAAGCAGACGGCCACGAGGTATTTAACAAATTTGCAAGATTTATGCCAGACAGGTTGTCCTTTTACGACGGTTCAGGCAGAGAGGTCGCATATATCGGTGACTATAAGCTGTATATAACAGACGGGGAGATCACGGGGAATTTTAAGCTTGGCCGATACAGTCTTATACTTTCAGACGGTATCGTCTTCAAATGGATATAGGAGGGATAATATATGGCTTTATCAGGAATATTCTCAAACTCATACAGAGGATATACATACCGCATTTCCTGGCAAGGCAGTCATAGCATCCCGGAAAACTGTACTAAAATCCAGTGTACTCATGAGTTAGTATGTGCCAAGGGGTACGACCTTTATATATACTCATCACGAGCACATTCTGTAACTCTTGGGGACAGTACAGTAGGGTTTACAACATCGTCTATTGTTACCGATGGTAATGAGACCCTGCTCCTTGGAAAAACTACGCACACTGTATATCACTCAGATGACGGAAGCGGTAGCTTTGAACTGTCTGCTATATTTTCCATGAAAGCAACAATTGCAGGAGTGTATACAGAAAGTATAAAAGTAACGGGAGCCGCTGTACTTGACACAATATCAAGAGCATCAACTCTCGATGTTTCAGGTGGTACCCTTGGTGTAAAGCAACAGCTTACAATAAACAGATATTCAGGTGAATTCAGACACAGCCTTACCTATTCTGCAGGGACGCATAGCGGAACATTAATTTCTCCCGACCAGGATCTGCTCACAGTTGGATGGACACCGATCTATTCTCTGGCAGAAAATGCTTCCGGTAAGGAAACAGTTACTCTAACCTTCACCCTTATTACTTATTCTGACAGTACGGCCAGTACTATCATCGGTAGTGAAGAAACGGCGGTTGAATACCGAATCCCACAGAATTTGTATACTCTTCCAGACGTTACCGTCACAGCGGTGGCTGATAACTTCGGACTGCCAGCCGAGCTTTCAAATCTATATATACAGGGATTGACCAAGGTTCGCATAACTGTAACCGAACAAGCAAAGGAAGGTGCAACGATAGCATCCCGAAGTATTTCCTTTGACGGAAGGAAATACGGAGAGTTGACAGTGCTTACCCCGCCAATATCCAGCAGCGGAGATCTTACACTGTCAGCAACTGTAGCAGATTCCCGAGGTTTTGTAGGATCCGATGAAAAAACAATAACGGTACTTCCCTACTCAAAGCCATATCCTATACCTACTGATGGGGAAAACACCATAACATGCAAAAGGATATCAAACGGTGAAGGTCAGGCGAACGAAGGTGACCAACTGTTAGTCAAAATAAAAAAGAAATTTTCTCCTCTAACCGTTATGGGAGTTTCAAAAAACCGAGGAGCACTCAGTTACAGATACAAGACAGCTTCATCTCCTTCTTCTGAATACAGTACATGGGTGACACTTCTGAGGGAAAATGATCCCGATACATTTGATGATGTTATACCCGGACTTGAACTTGATGGGGCTGTCGGTTACTCGATACAGTTCCGTGCAAGTGATCTTACCGGAAACGATAATATTATCACACTTTCAGTTCCATCAGAGGCAGTAACTCTTCATCTGCCAGAGGGTGGAGAAGGACTTGCCGTGGGGATGTTTTCGGAGAACGGTGGGTTTGAGGTAGGGTTTGACAGTCACTTTTACGGAAATGTACACGGTCGTGTTATGGGACTGGGTGGTGTACCGTCACTTAACAGCGGAACAGATCTCAACGACTGCAAAGAATACGGAATTTACTGTATCCCGTCAAACACCTGTGCTGAAACCATACTGAATATTCCGATAAAGGAAGCAGGAACACTAAGGGTATGGTCAGGACTGGGGGTATCCAAAACAAGCGGTACATGGGTATACATAGTACAGGACTATATCAATTTCACCGGCAGAAAAAGGTATAGCAGATACATTTTTACTATGGATGATGCAAGCACTTGGACCGTTGCTGATTGGGTAGAAATTTAAATGAAAAAAGGAGAAAAAATGTCATTCAGTTATGAAAAATATAAGGAGAGCGACTCCGCAAAAAAGCTGAAAGAAGAGCTTGACAAGCTGGAAACCGCGGGTTCACCTACGTGGAACGGGGGGAGCTATAAAAATCAGCTTGACAGTGCATTTAAGTCCATCGCCGAGAGAAAACCTTTTAATTACAATCTTTCAGATGATCCGCTGTACCGACAGCATAAGGACAAATATCTCTCACTTGGCAAACTGGCCATGGAGGATACAGTCGGGCGTGCCGCTTCTCTTACCGGTGGATACGGAAACTCATATGCAGTGACTGCGGGAAATCAAGCATATAATCAATATCTCACTGAGTTATCGGATATTATTCCCGAACTTTACGAAATAGCATATGAGAGATACTCGGCTGAAGGAGACGATCTGGAAAGAATATATGACATGCTCTCAGATAGATACGATGGGGAATACAAAGAATATCTTGACCGATCGGAAAAATACGATGAGGAAAGAAAATATCTGTCGGACGAGTATCAAAAGGAGCTTGACCGATCCTATGACATATATTCCTCTGACAGAGATCTCGCCTATAAAGACTACAGAGACACTGCAAAGGACAGTCAGTGGCAGAAGGAATTTGACGAGGCGATAAGGCAATACACCGAAAAGCTAGAATATGAAAAATACAGAGATTCTATAGAAGATGGCCGGTGGGAAAAAGAATTTGCCTTAAAGCTTGAAAAAGAAAGCGAAAAAGAGGAAGAGGAGGAAAAAGGCAAAGAATATTACTTCCAGTGGGATGCCGGTGAATGGGAAGGATATTTTTCAAAATACCGACTCAAACACGGTGTTACTGCTGCTCTTGAGGAGCTTGATAGAATGAACAGTCTTGGTTTTATACCTAAAAAGTTTATGGTATATGCTTCCAGCGGAGCAAGAGGTGGATCCTCAGGTCACTGATACCTGATATTCCCTCTATATTTTACAAATTTAATAAGCTGTATCAAGAACGATTTCACTTTTTGATACAGCTTGTTTTTTGCTTTTTGGAACATTCCAAAAAGTTACTGACAAACCAAAAACATTGATATAAAATGTATGTACCTAACATATCTGTACATTTCTTTTTTACCGGGGGTGAAAAAATTGACTACCAAAAAGATAAAAACCACAAAACTCGATATTATAAAATGCGCATCAGAATTGTTCTTTACTCAAGGGTACTCAAATACTCCGCCTAAGGACATCTGTGAGAAACTGGGTATATACGTTGGAAATACAACCTACTATTTTCCGACAAAGGAACATCTGCTGACTGTGTTTGTCCAAATCCTTTGTGATTTCCAGTGGGAGATGATGCAAACACAATGGATAACTGGACAAAATATTTTGACCTTAACAATCTCTCAACCGCAAATTCAGGTGGTGTATCCACAAAC
Source organism: Clostridia bacterium (assembly GCA_017556745.1). Taxonomy (GTDB): domain Bacteria; phylum Bacillota; class Clostridia; order Oscillospirales; family CAG-272; genus RGIG2161. The sequence continues at coordinate 49,815 of JAFYMF010000032.1, read as the reverse complement.
AGCTAAACAAAATAATACTTGACAAAAGTAACCGCCCTCTATAGCAGGGAGGTTACTTTTGTCTGTTATAGTTTTGTCCGTGTCTTCGGAATATTTTCACACATCGGACAATATATATTTACAAACTAAGCTGTCAAAAGGGGGATGTTCTCAGAATGGACACCGTATACAAGGATATAGCCTCCCGCACGGGAGGAGACATCTACATTGGCGTGGTGGGGCCTGTCAGAAGCGGCAAATCCACTTTTATTAAAAAATTCATGGAGGAGCTGGTCATCCCGGGTATCGAAGGGGAACAAGACCGCATCCGTGCCCGTGACGAGCTCCCTCAATCAGCAAACGGACGCTCAGTTATGACCACTGAACCAAAGTTCATTCCCGATGAAGCGGTTAAGATCAGAATCGACGACGGGGTAGCTATGTCGGTAAGAATGATAGACTGTGTAGGTTATATGGTGGATGGAGCTTTAAGTGGAGAAGAGGGTGAAAACGGAGAGGAAAGAATGGTCAGCACCCCTTGGTCAAAGACACCTATTCCCTTTTCCCTTGCGGCTGAAATCGGTACAAAAAAGGTAATCAGCGATCACTCTACCGTGGGAATCATTGTCACCACAGACGGAACTATTGGGGACATACCCAGATCTGCATATACCTCGGCAGAGGAAAGAACGGTAAAAGAGCTTAAAAAGCTCGGGAAGCCCTTTGCAATAGTCCTTAACACCAAAGATCCATCAAGTCCGGAGGCAACTGCTCTGGGATACGAGCTTGAGGAAAAATACAAGGTCCCCGTTGCGCTGATTTCCTGTGCACTCATGGATAAAGAAGATATCAAAAAAATTCTTGAACTTATTTTATTTGAATTTCCTGCAAGAGAGATATCGATAAATCTACCACCTTGGACAGTTTCCATGCCTCGCGAACACAAGATACGTACCGCTCTTATGCAATCGGTAAATGATCTGGCGAGATCGGTAAGGTGTCTTGGGGATATACCCTCTGCTGCAGAGAAAATGCACGAATGTGAATATATAAACGGGGTAACGGTAGCAGAGATAGATGCAGGATGCGGCAAAGCAATACTCAAGGTAGATATGCCAATACATCTATATTACAAGGTAATAAGTGAAATCACAGGACTTAAAATAGAAAAAGAGGAAGATATTATATCGGCATTGGTATCACTTTCCGCTACAAGCAAAAAGTACGAGCGTATTTCTGCCGCACTTTCCGATGCGGAACATCTTGGGTACGGTATAGTTATGCCTGAGATAGCAGACCTTACTCTTGAAGAGCCTGAGATCGTTCGTCAATCGGGCGGTTATGGGGTAAAACTTAGGGCAGCCGCACCATCGATTCACATGATACGGGCCAATATAGAAACCGAGATAAATCCAATTGTAGGGACAGAAGCTCAATCTGAAGAAATCGTAAATTTCCTGCTAAAAGAATTTGAAGAGGATCCTCAAAAAATATGGGAGTCCAATATGTTCGGAAAAACTCTGTACGAGCTTGTGGGGGAGGGACTTCATACCAAGCTTGCTCACATGCCCGATGAATCAAGAAAAAAGCTGGGTGAGACCCTTGAGAGAATAATAAATGAGGGCAGTGGCGGTCTTATCTGCATAATCTTATAAAATTAAAGATGGTATCTCACACAAAGAGTGAGATACCATCTTTCTACTATAAAATTCCGTGACCGAAAATAAAACTCCCATCCTTCATTTCAAGAGTGCCGAATGAGGCACTGCCATCCCTGGGTCGGGAGATACTGCCGGGGTTAAATATATGTATAGCCTTTTTGCCGTCATCTGCGGGAATACCGTGATCGGTCTTGATATGAGTATGACCAAAAAGAAGTATATCCGCGCCTTTATACCGCGCATAGTCTGCGGCGGCAAGACCGTCATTTGAAACACCGTGGAGATTTCCGTGTATCATTAATATTTTAACACCTTCAAATGTGACGGTAAGTTCTGTTCCATAGTCCTCTCCGAAAATAGAACCACCCATATCGCAGTTACCTCTTACCGCAAAAAGTGGAATTCTCTCCTCGGCAGAAACCGTTTCTGCATCACGGATACCGTCACCCAGAAAAAGGATACCGTCATCCTTTGAACCACGTCGACGTACAGCCTCATAGATAGCATCGGTATCTCCGTGTGAGTCGGATATTATAATGAATTTCATATTCTTCTCCTTAAACATAAAAAATAACTGTAAAGAATAATTTACCATAACAGTTTTTCCCGTTCTGCATATACTAAAAGCATAAAGAGAAAAACAGGAGGGACTCAAATGGAAATAAATCAAAGTACAGTAAATAAAATGCTTGCTATGTCAGATGATGATCTGTGGCGCTCTATCCGCCTGATAGCATCTACCTCGGGAATAAAACTGGATAATGGACCTGCACCACGGGCAGAAATGGAGAAAATCAGATCTGCCCTTTCATCTGTGACCGGTGCAGATGTTAACGAAGCACTTAAAATACTGTCAAAATACAGAAAATAGGAGGTAAGTCATGTCTGATGAAGCATCAACCCCCACGCCAGAGGGATTATCATCCGGTCTATCCGCACTTTTGTCCGATCCGGATACCATAAAAAAAGCGGCGGCATTGCTCCCAGATTTGATACCATTGTTTGGCGGCATTCTGGGCGGAGGAAATTCCGGTAAGGAAAAGACCGAAAACACCGATGATGCAGAGAAAAAAGAAAGCGGCGAGGAAAGGGAAAACAACGAGCCGTCAATCCCCGCTACAGTTCTCCCAAAAGCAAAGGGAGATGCGCGACCGGACAGTCTTGCTCTTATAAATGCTCTAAAACCTTATCTCAGCCCGGAAAGAAGAAAAAAGCTGGACCGTATATACAGTATGACACGAATGCTTGAGGCTATGAGTACCTCCTTTTCCGGTGACGAAAAGTAATGGGAGGTGACAGTATGTATGTGAGAAATTTTCCGGAATCAGAACGAGGTCCGGTAAGAATAAATATACCCAAAAACTACGGCGGAGTATACTTTTCAAAAAACACACCGAAGCCGCCGGATATCGAAACAACAACGAAAGTACACACACCGGAGCAAAGTCCCCTCCACGCAAAAAGTCCCCTTATGCAAAGAGAAAGAATAACGCCGCTGTCAGAAAACATTACAAAGAATGATAAGGCAGAAAAGGTACACCTTTCGGTAATAGAGGCAGATGAATATCCAAATGAGTGTCCATATGCAAACAATTCAGAGCACCCCACGGATGAAGTACCAAAAAGGAGTACCGGAGAACTACCGATAAATCCTGAGGATCTACTGATTGCCTCGGTTATAACGGCACTCTTAAGAGAGGGTAAGGGCGACCTTCTTCCTCTTGAACTGGCACTGTTGTTAATTAGCTAAATAAGGAAACGGATCGGGCAGAGAAGCAACTACACTTCCCTGCCCGACGTAATTTTAGCTAATTATTTATCTTCTTCATCTGCCTTCTTGGTAACCGCGATGCAAAGCTCTTCAAGAGCCTTGGGATCGGGATATGCAGGACAAGCACTCATAAGCTCGGATGCATTCTGTACCTTGGGGAACGCAACTACGTCACGGAGACTGTCTGCACCGCACATAAGCATTGCAAGACGGTCAAGACCGATACCTGCACCACCGTGAGGAGGTGCACCGTAGTGGTAAGCCTCAACAAGGAAGCCAAACTTAGCCTCTATCTCCTCCTTACCAAGTCCGAGCGCACGGAACATTCTCTCCTGAAGCTCGTAATCGGTAATACGGATAGAACCGGAAAGGAGCTCTGTTCCGTTGAGGACAAGGTCGTATGCCTTAGCTCTTACCTTACCGGGATCGCTGTCAAGGTACTCAAGACATTCATCAAGAGGCATAGTAAAGGGGTGATGCATTGCAAGCCAGCTTCCGCTTTCCTCATCCCACTCGAAGAAGGGGAATTCGGTGATCCAAAGGAAGTTGTACTGATCCTCGGGAACAATATCAAGCTTCTTTGCAACAGTGTTACGAAGAGCACCGAGAACAGGAAGAGTCACACTGTTCTTGTCTGCAACGATAAGAGCAACGTCTCCCTTCTCACATCCGAGAGCCTCGCAGATCTTTTCACACTCACCCTCAGCAAGGAACTTGGCAAATGAACAGTTTGGAGCATCGTCAACCCAGCGAATATATGCAAGACCCTTTGCACCGATACCGCGTGCAGCCTCGGTAAGCTTGTCTATCTCTTTTCTGGTAAGGGTAGCCGCACCGTTCTTTGCAACGATACCGCGTACAGATCCACCGCCCTGTACCGCAGAAGAGAATACGGAGAATCCGCAGTCACGTACAAGTTCAGAGATATCAGTAATCTCCATACCGAATCTGGTATCGGGCTTATCGGAGCCGTAACGGTTCATAGCATCGGTATAGGTCATACGTACGATGGGAAGAATTACCTCACGGCCGAGAACCTCTGAGAAGAGACGGGCAATAAAGCCCTCGACAGTCTTCATTACATCCTCTTCGGTAACGAAGGACATCTCAAGGTCGATCTGAGTAAACTCGGGCTGACGGTCAGCACGAAGGTCCTCATCTCTGAAGCAACGTGCAAGCTGGATATATCTGTCATATCCCGACAGCATAAGCAACTGCTTATATATCTGGGGAGACTGAGGAAGAGCGTATACCTTACCGGGATGGATACGGGAAGGAACAATATAGTCTCTTGCTCCCTCGGGAGTAGGCTTTATCATCATGGGTGTCTCTATCTCAAGGAATCCGTTCTCGTAGAAATAGTTACGGGCAACCTGAGCGATTCTGTGACGCATAAGAATATTGTTCTGAAGAGAGGGACGACGAAGATCAAGATAACGGTAACGGAGACGAAGCTCGTCACGAACAGATACTGAGTCGTTTATCTCAAAGGGAGGAGTCTCTGCCGCAGACAGTATCTTCATAGACTCAACAGCGATCTCAATTCCACCGGTCTTCATGTTGGGATTGACAGCACCCTCGCCTCTTGCGCGAACAGTACCGATAGCAGAAATAACATACTCTGCACGTACCGAGAATGCCTTATCGAATACTTCCTTATCAGTCTTCTCGTCAAAAGCAAGCTGTACTATACCGGTGCGGTCGCGAAGGTCAATGAATATAAGTGCACCAAGGTCTCTCTGACGCTGTGCCCAGCCGTTTACCGTAACGCGGCGGCCAATATCCGCTTCTGTGAACTCACCGCAATAACCGGTGCGCTCGTCTTCTCTTGTAAAAAGTTCAGCCATTTTTCTGTACCTTCTTTATAAAAATTCTTTAGAGATGTAATACTTCAAAAATCTTGGTAAGGTCATCCACTATATAGTTAGCACCTGCGCGGATAAGCTCCTCAGCACTGTACCCGGTAGTAATACCGATTACCGTCATTCCCGCCGCGCGGCCTGCCATAACTCCCGAAATCGAATCCTCGCAAACAACAGCATCCTCGGGAGATATACCCGCTCGCTCTGCGGCAAGAAGAAATATCTCAGGATCCGGTTTCTGACGGGTAACATCGGTAGCGGAAATAACCGCGGTAAAATCATCCGGGGAAAGACCTATACAGGAAAGGTTAAAGTGAACCTTTTCCCTGTCAGATGCAGAAGCGACCACCGCAGAAAGCCCCTTTTCCACTGCGGTCTTTACAGTCTTCTGTGACCAGGGGAAAACGGTAACTCTCTCGGGATGAGCCATATATATACTGTAGGCAAGCTTTTTCATATCGGTGGTATAGGTGAGCCCGTGCTTTGCTGCAACTCCGCCGATAAATTTGTCATCACCCTGACCGGTAAACTCAATGAACTCGTGAAGCTCCGGGGAAATACCATACTCACGAAGAGATGCCTGAGCTGCCTGTCCGATAGCACCCTCTGAATCAATAAGGGTACCGTCCATATCAAAGATTATAAGTCTGATACTCATTATTACTCAAAAAGATCGGAGAGACTGTCAAGAGCAACCTCTTTATTTTCTCCGCCTGTCATATCCTTAAGTGTAGCACGGCCTACCTCAAGCTCGTTATCACCTACAACAAGAGTATATTTTGCGCCAATCTTATCAGCATACTTCATCTGTGCCTTAAGTGAACGTCCTACGATGTCGCACTCTGCATAAACACCCTTGTCTCTGAGCTTAGATACCTCGCTGAGCGCATATTTTGCGGCTGCAGGGCCCATGGGCGCAATATACACTGCAGGAGCACTCTTCTCGGGAATCTCAACACCGGATGCCTTCATAGCAAGTATCAGGCGGGTAATTCCCATTGCAAAGCCGATACCGGGAAGAGCTGGACCGCCAAGCTGTGACATAAGACCGTCGTAACGGCCGCCGCCGCAAACGGTACTCTGTGCACCGATGCCGCCGGCGATAAACTCAAATACGGTGCGGGTATAATAGTCAAGACCTCTTACTATATGAGTATCGATTTCATAATCGATTCCCATTGCGGTAAGATACTCCTTGAGACTCTCAAAATGATCGTGACAACCGTCACAAAGATGCTCTATAGTCTTAGGTGCATCCTTTGCAATACCGGAACAAATAGGAGACTTACAGTCAAGAACTCGGAGAGGATTTGTCTTCAGTCTCTCGCGGCAGCTGTCACAGAGCTCATCGGTATGCTGAGAGAAGTACTCAACCAGCGCTTCTCTGTACTTGGGACGGCAATCGGGACATCCGATAGAGTTGATATGAAGAACAACATCCTTGATACCGAGAGCTTTAATTATATCTGCCGCAAGGGCGATAACAGTAGCATCGGATGACGGAGCGGCAGCACCGAACATCTCTGTACCGAACTGGAAGAACTCACGGCTTCTTCCCGCCTGAGGCTTCTCATAACGGAAGCAACTGATAAGATAATAAAGTTTAAGAGGCATTGCATCAGAGCAACGTCCGTTTTCAATAAGTGCACGCACAACCGATGCAGTTCCCTCGGGACGAAGGGTAAAGGAGCGATGTTCCCTGTCCTCAAAGGTATACATCTCCTTCTGTACTACGTCGGTGGTATCTCCTACGCCGCGAGCAAAAAGCTCGGTAGGTTCAAATGTAGGGGTACGGATCTCATCATATCCATACTTTGCCGCTACCTCACGTGCGGTACGCTCTATATATTGCCAGAGGGGAGTCTCCTCCGGCAGAATGTCCATTGTTCCTCTCGGTTTCTGGATCACTGTATTTCACCTTCCTGTGTCATTTTTTCGAATACTTATACATTATAATATTATATCAAAGAGAAAATAAAATTTCAAGAGGTCTGGCGGTAAAAAGCGGACAAAAGGAAAAGGGACTGTCTCACTAATGTGATCCGGTCCCTGCAATCGAACTCGTCGAAATAAAAATTTCCCTTTCAGTAAATGAAATCTGTGAATATTTTGTCAGCAAGCACTCTGAAAACAATCGAAATTCAAACGGGCTGTCTTAATAAGACAGCCCGTTTGATATTCTCGTTTATGTCCGCGTGTAAGTACTCTACGTTGTAGGTCAACGAATCTCAACGATTACCTTTTTACCGGTAACCGAAGATGCGGACTTCATTACCGAACGAATAGCCTTAGCTATTCGACCGTGCTTACCGATAACCATACCAACGTCGCTCTCTGCAACGGAAAGTGTAAGAAGCACGGAGTTCTCAGTCTCACTCTCAACTACATTGACAGCCTCAGGGTTGTCAACTATAGACTTGGCGATATCGGCCAGAATGGTCTTCAAATCGAGCATTATCTGTCCACCTGTTCCAAGATATTACTCGGTGATACCGCTCTTCTTGAGAAGTGCGCGAACAGTATCGGTAGGCTGTGCACCATTGCTGATCCACTTCTTTGCCTTTTCTGCATCGATATTGATGTCAGCGGGCTCGCTCATAGGATTGTAGTAACCGATCTCCTCGATGAAACGACCGTTACGGGGATAACGAGAGTCTGCAACAACTACGCGATAGAAAGGAGTCTTCTTTGCTCCAATTCTCTTAAGTCTCATTTTTACTGCCATTTTAGGGCCTCCTGAAATATAATATAATTTATTTTTTATTTTTTTATAAAAACCGCTTAGCGGAATTTACTGTCACATACGGAAGGGCAATCCGCCGAAACGGTGCTTGCCTTTTCTCTTGCCGGGATTCATAAACTGCTTCATCATCTTTCTCATCTGATCAAACTGCTTAAGCAGACGGTTTACCGCCTCAACAGAAGTTCCGCTGCCGTTTGCAATTCTGGTTTTACGTGAGAAATTGATAATATCGGGATTTTCCCTCTCCTTTTTGGTCATGGAAAGGATGATGGCCTCGATCTGGCTCATCATATTCTCATCAAGCTTTGCATCCTTAAGAGCCGCCGAGTTCATACCCGGCATCATGGAAAGTATCTGCTCAAGACTTCCCATCTTCTTCAGCGATGCCAACTGATCGAGATAATCATCAAGCGTGAAGGTCTCCTCACGCATCTTTTTCTCAAGCTCTGCAGCCTTCTTCTCATCGAAGGTCTGCTGTGCCTTATCGATAAGTGTAAGCACGTCACCCATACCAAGGATACGGGATGCCATTCTATCAGGATGGAAAGGCTCAATGGTATCAAGCTTTTCACCCACACCGATGAACTTGATAGGCTTGTCTGTAACGTATTTAACGGAGAGCGCCGCACCACCACGGGTGTCACCGTCCATTTTAGTAAGTACCACACCGGTAATATCAAGCTGATCATTAAAACCGGAGGCAACGTTTACAGCATCTTGTCCTGTCATTGCATCGACTACAAGGAGTATCTCAGTGGGGCTCGTGGCTTCCTTTATATCAGAAAGCTCACCCATAAGATTTTCATCTATCTGAAGTCGGCCCGCGGTATCGATGAACACCATATCATGACCGTGCTTCTTTGCATGCTCAACACCGGCACGTGCAATGGCAACCGGGTCCTTTGAATCCTCGATGAAGAACACCGGGATATCAAGCTTCTCACCAACCACGCAAAGCTGCTTTACTGCGGCGGGACGGTATACGTCACAGGCAACGAGAAGAGGTCTCTTTCCCTGCTTCTTGTACATCCCCGCAAGCTTACCGCTGTGGGTAGTTTTACCTGCACCCTGAAGACCTACCATCATAACCACCGTAGGCGGCTTGGGGTTTATCTCAAGCTTTGATTGACTACCGCCCATCAGGGAGATAAGCTCTTCGTTAACTATCTTAACTATCTGCTGGGCGGGCATAAGGCTCTCCAGCACTTCCGTACCTACGGCTCTTTCAGAAACCCTGGAGGTGAACTCACGGGCAACCTTAAAGTTTACGTCCGCCTCAAGAAGTGCGCGCTTGATTTCACGCATGCCCTCCTTTACGTCGGACTCGGTAAGCTTGCCTTTATTTCTGAACTTTTTAAACGCATTTGAAAGTTTTTCAGAAAGGCTCTCTAACATTTTTCCCTCTCAGTTTGTTATTCCGCAAGAATTGCGGTAAGTCGGCTGATCTCTTCTATCTCTTTAATAATCTCTTTATCGTCAGTTTTTTTCCTGAGACCCTCAAGTCTCAGATTTATCTCCTCAGCGGCACGACGTGCCTCAGAGAAACGCCCTGCAAGTCCCAGCCCATCCTCATATCCTCTGAGCTGTTCCTCACCCTTTTTTATAATGTGGCGTACACCCTGTCGCGATATGCCAAGCTCCTCTGCGATCTCGGAAAGTGAAAGATCGTCACCGTAGTACAGGTTAAGCACCTCGTACTGACGCGGAGAAAGCAACTCGCGGTAAAAGTCAAGCAAGTAGTTCATTGTAAGATCCTTTGAAAACATACCCCTGACCTCCGAACATTAAAAAGCACGGTGTAAACCAAAACGCTTTACAGATTATATCATAATAGGCAACCTTTGTCAAGGGAATTTTTTTACATTTAGGAAAAGTTTTTTAGGGTCACGCTATTGCAATCATATATATAATTATGGTATAATTAATCGGTATATTCAAAATTATTTTACCGTCGGATCATGTGTCCGACAGAAGGAGATCAAGATGCAAAAAGCTTATTTAACGCTCGCAGATGGATGCGTTTACAGTGGCTTTGCTTTCGGGTATCCCGGTGAGGCTGTGGGTGAGCTGGTATTCACCACTTCCATGAGCTATCTCGAGACCCTGACAGATCCCTGCTACTACGGACAGATAGTAGTCGAGGCCTTCCCACTTGTGGGTAACTACGGTGTTATCCCAGCGGACATGGATGCTCCTGCACCCACTCTTTCCGCATTCATCGTGAGAGATCTGGCCGACGTCCCCTCCAATTTCCGCTGTGAGGGTTCTCTTGATGACTATCTCAAAGAGAACAAGATACCCGGTATTTACGGTATCGATACCCGTTCTCTTATCCGCCATATCAGAGACAGAGGCACCATGAACGCAAAAATCACAGTTGCTCCCCCTCAGTCCGATGATATTTTGCCCGAGCTCAAGGAGTATTCACTTAAAGATGCAGTTCTCTCGGTCAGCAGACGTGAGCGTGAGACAATTGCCCTTGAAGGTGCAAAGTACCATGTGGCACTCTGGGATATGGGTGTTAACAAATCTATTCTCTCCGGCCTTGCCGCAGCAGGCTGTGAGGTTACCGTTTTCCCTGCAGATTCGAAGCATGAGGACATGCTCCGGGGATTTGACGGTATAGTTATTTCCGGTGGTCCCGGCGCGCCTGAAGAAAACGGTGACATTATCGGCGCTATCCGTGACATCCTTGATAAGAAGATTCCCCTTCTCGGTATCGGTCTCGGCCATCAGCTCATTGCTCTTGCCGCAGGCGGCAAGACCGAGAAGCTTCCCTACGGCCACCGCGGTGTTAACCAGCCGGTTTGCCGCGCACTTGACGGTCGTGTTTTCTCCACCTCACAGAACCACGGATATTCCGTTGTTGCCGCTTCTCTTGAGGGTAAGGCAAAAGAGTCCTTCCGTAATATCAACGACGGCAGCTGCGAGGGACTTGAGTACATTTCCGCTCCCGCTATCTCGGTGCAGTTCACCCCCGACCTCGGACAGAGTCCCCAGAATACCGGCTATATCTACGAGGACTTTGCAAAGATGATGGAAGGAGTAAAGACAAATGCCTAAGCGTCAAGACATAAAGAAAGTTCTGCTTATCGGTTCCGGTCCGATCGTTATCGGACAGGCTGCCGAATTTGACTATGCGGGTACTCAGGCCTGCCGTGCTCTCCGCGAGGACGGTATTGAGGTCGTTCTTATCAACTCTAACCCCGCTACTATCATGACTGACTCCGCTATGGCGGACAGTATTTACCTTGAGCCCCTTACCCTTGAAACGGTAAAGCGCATTATCGAGGAGGAGAAGCCCGACAGCATCCTCGGTACTCTCGGCGGTCAGACCGGTCTTACCCTTTCCATGCAGCTTGAAAAGGAAGGCTTCCTTGCCGCTCACGGAGTAAAGCTCCTTGGCTGTAAGCCCGACACAATCGACCGTGCAGAGGACCGTCAGCTCTTTAAGGATGCGATGGAGAAGATCGGTCAGCCCGTTATCCCCTCCACCGTTACCACCACTCTTGAGGGTGCTCTTGAGTTTGCATCCACAAACGGTTATCCTCTTGTTATCCGTCCTGCATTTACCCTTGGCGGTACCGGCGGCGGTATAGCATATAATGAGGAAGAATTTATTGAGATCGTCCGCACCGGACTTATGCTCTCCCCCATCACTCAGATCCTGGTTGAGAGATGCGTATCCGGCTGGAAGGAAATAGAGTTCGAGGTTATCCGTGACGCGGCAGGCAACGCTATCACCGTCTGCTCCATGGAGAACATCGACCCTGTCGGTGTACATACCGGCGACTCTATCGTTGCCGCTCCCGCACTTACTCTGGCTGACGAGGAGTATAATATGCTCCGCAATGCTGCTCTCTCTATTATTACCGAGCTTGGTATCGAGGGTGGCTGTAACTGTCAGTTTGCACTGAAGCCCGACAGCTTTGAGTACGCAGTAATCGAGGTAAACCCCAGAGTTTCCCGTTCCTCTGCGCTTGCATCCAAAGCTACCGGTTATCCCATTGCAAAGGTTGCCGCTAAGATCGCTATCGGATATACTCTTCCCGAGATCACCAACAAGATCACCGGCAAGACCTGCGCTTGCTTTGAGCCCGCTATTGACTACGTAGTAGTTAAGTTCCCCCGTTGGCCCTTTGACAAATTTGTCTATGCTAAGAGAAATCTTGGTACTCAGATGAAGGCTACCGGTGAGGTAATGGCGATCGGCGTAAACTTTGAGACTGCGCTGATGAAGGCTATCCGCGGCGCCGAGATCGGTATGGACTCTCTCGCTCACCCCCGCTTTGCGGAGCTTAGCGACGAGGAGCTTATCACCAAGATCAAGGCTGCTGACGACGAAAGACTCTTCTGTGTTGCCGAGGCTATGCGCCGCGGTGTAACAGAGGCTGAGATCAACGACATTACAAAGATCGATCTTTACTTCTTGTCAAAGATCAGACACCTTATTGATATGGAAAGCCGTATCAAGGAAGGCAATATAACAAAAGAGCTCTACGAAGAGGCAAAGCATCTCGGTTATCCCGACTCCGCTATAAAGAAGCTGTCGGGTGAGGATGTCAAGTACAGTTATCCCATGGTATATAAGACCGTTGATACCTGTGCCGCAGAGTTCTCCGCGCAGACTCCCTACTTCTACTCTGCTTGTGACGGTGAGGATGAGGCGTCCGAGTTCCTGTCAAACAGAGAAAAGAAGGAAACCGTTATCGTATTTGGTTCCGGTCCTATCCGTATAGGTCAGGGTATCGAGTTCGACTATGCTTCGGTACACTGCGTATGGGCGTTGAAGAACGCGGGATATGACGTTGTTATCGTAAACAACAACCCCGAAACCGTTTCCACCGACTTTGATACCGCAGACAGACTCTACTTTGAGCCTCTCACCCCCGAGGATGTTACCAACATCATCAGAGTTGAGAAGCCTGTAGGATGTGTTGTTGCATTCGGCGGTCAGACTGCTATAAAGCTTACCTCTACCATAGACAAGCTGGGTGTTAAGATCCTCGGTACCTCTGCAGACTCTATCGACTGTGCTGAGGACAGAGAGCGTTTTGACGCACTTCTTGAAAAGTACGACATCAAGCGTCCCCGCGGTTACACCGCTATGACTCTTGAAGATGCTCTCGGTGTTGCGGAGCAGGTAGGTTACCCTGTACTCCTCCGTCCCTCCTACGTTCTCGGCGGTCAGAATATGATCATCGCATTTAACGAGGCAGACGTACGCGAGTACATGAAGATCATTCTTTCTCACGACATTGAGAACCCTGTTCTTATTGATAAATATATGGGTGGTACCGAGCTTGAGGTAGATGCGGTATGTGACGGTGAGGAGATTCTTATCTCCGGTATCATGGAGCATATCGAGCGTGCGGGTGTTCACTCCGGTGACTCCATCGCGGTTTACCCTGCATTCAACGTCAGCGACGAGATGACCGAAAAAATCATCGATCACACGAGAAAGCTGGCAACCGCTCTTGACACCAAGGGCCTTGTTAACATTCAGTACCTTATTTATGAAGGCGAGCTTTACGTAATCGAGGTTAACCCCCGTTCCTCCCGTACCGTTCCCTATATCAGTAAGGTTACCGGTGTTCCGCTGGTTGACCTTGCTACCAGAGCAATGCTTGGCGATAAGATCGCTGACATGGGTTATGGCACAGGCCTTTACAAATCCGCATCCTACGTTGCCGTTAAGGTTCCGGTATTCTCCTTTGAGAAGCTGGCTAACGTTGACAACCACCTTGGTCCCGAGATGAAGTCCACCGGTGAGGTTCTCGGTCTTGCAAGTACTCTTGAAGAGGCACTCTACAAGGGTCTGCTTGCAGCAGGTTACCGCATGAAGCGTAACGGCGGTGTATTCATAACCGTCCGTAACAGCGACAAGGGTGAGATTTCAGATACCGCTCGTCGTTTCTACGAGCTGGGCTTTAAGATCTACGCTACCAAGGGTACCGCAGAGATCCTTCGCAAGAGTGAGATCCCTGCAGCTGTGGTTCAGAAGATCCACGAGTCCGAGCATAACTCTCTGACTCTTATTGAAAGCGGAAAGATCGACTACATCATCTCCACCTCCGCTAAGGGACGTCTTCCCTCCCGCGACAGCGTTAAGATCCGTCGTGCGGCAGTTGAGCGTTCTATCCCCTGCCTTACTTCTATCGATACCGCTAATGCAGTTGCGGCAAGCCTTGGCAGCCGTTGGTCTCAGGACTGTACCGAGCTGGTTGACATCAACCGTCTCCGCAGTGACCGCGCAAAGCTTCCCTTCATCAAGATGCATTCATGCGGTAACGACTACATATACTTTGACTGTCTTGACGGCTCTATTAACAATCCTGCCGGTCTCAGCATTCGTCTTGCTGACCGTCACTTCGGTATCGGCGGCGACGGTGTTGTTATGATCTGCCCCTCTGAGATTGCAGATGCTAAAATGCGTATTTTCAATCTGGACGGCAGCGAGGGCAAGATGGGCGGTAATGCTATCCGCTGTGTCGGTAAGTACCTGTACGACAGCGGCAAAGTAAACAAAAAGAATATCACTATAGAGACAATGAGCGGTGTTAAGGAGCTTGATCTCATTTGCCGCGGCGGTAAAGTTGCAGACGTAAAGGTTAACATGGGCAAGCCTGAACTTCATCCCGCACTTGTTCCTGTAAAAATAGCAGGTGAGAGTGTTATTGATATGCCGGTTGAAATTGCAGACGGCAGTTATAATATCTCCTGCGTTTCTATGGGTAACCCACACTGCGTAGTCTTTGTAAATGATCTGCCTAACTTTTCTCTTGAGCGTTTTGACATCAAGACACTCGGACCCAAGTTTGAAAACGATGCTATATTCCCCGAGAGAACAAATACCGAATTTGTCCGCGTTATCGATGACCACACTCTTATCATGAGAGTATGGGAGAGAGGCACAGGCGAGACCTGGGCATGCGGTACCGGTGCTTGTGCAGCTGTAGTTGCAGCTGTTGAATGCGGTTACTGCAAGAAGGGTGAGGACATCACCGTAAGACTTAAGGGTGGTGCTCTTACCGTCAACTATACCGATGATGGAGTATTCATGACCGGATCTGCTACTGAGGTATTCCGCGGTACCGTTGAAATATAACAAATTACAAAAGCAGGTCGGCGGTCTTGCCGCCGACCTGTGATTATATCGGAGGCTAAACGTGAAAAATTATCTCAGAGAGGCGATGACTCTGCTTGAGCTTCCTGAGGAAGGTATCGAAGCCTTTCTCACGGAATGGGATGAAATAAAAGACACAAAGATCGGCGAGGTAATCCTTGAGGGATATAATAAGTACTCGAGCGACGACAGCTTCAACCCCAAGGAGCATCTTGAGCCCATAAGAATGATCTGCAAGGAAAATAACAGATCATACTACCCAGCCCATGCCTTATATCTGTTCTTACTTACACGTCCCTTGAAGGAAAGATATAAAAAGATGGGAATATCTGAGGATATCTATATAAATTCTATAATGGACGTAAAATGGAAGCTCATGAAGACAGTGGCCAATGACGGCATTTGGGGAACCTCCTTTGGCAGTTGGAGCGCAGGATTCTTTAAACCCGATATATTCGGTATCGGCAGACTTCAGTTTGAGATTCACCGCCTTGGCATGAACTATGCCGGACACGGATTTGATCTTAACCCCGACACTGTTGTTATAAACACACATATTCCGGCAAGCGGACCTCTTCTGCCTGAGCTTTGCATGGATTCCTTTAAGAGAGCTCACGAGTTTTTCCGTGAACATTTCCCCTCGGGAATTTCAATATTCATGATAGAGTCGTGGATGATGTTCATCAAGCAAAGAGAATTTCTCCCCTCCTCGTCCAACATTATCAAATTTATGGATCTTTTCGAGCTGATGGCAACCTATGAGCATGAGCCGGGTTCAAGAGACGAGATGTGGAGAGTATTCGGCAAGTATGCAGACCTTCCCGCAGACCAGCTTCCCCGCGACACAGGTCTCCGCCGTGCTTATGCAGATTGGCTCCAGAAGGGCGGTACTGTCGGCGGAGGTTATGGAATATTGTTCTTCGACGGAGAGAAAATACTTAAATAATTACGGACGTGTAAGATTATCCGCCGGCGGCGTCCCTGATTATCGGAGGATTTAATGAAAAATTATCTCAGAGAGATCATGACACGGATAGAATTTCCCGATGAGGCAATCCGGTATCTTCTTTGCGAATGGGAGATGGCTGAGAAAAGCTTGGTTGGAAAAATTCTTCTCGAATGTCTTGATAAATACATAGAGGAAGATAAGAACAACTACGAGGAAAAGCTCGACTATAATGCAGTTCTTTCCAACATCAGAAAGGCCTGCGAGGCAGAGGGAAGACCCACCTCCCCCTCTCATATGCTGTTCTACCTCCTTATTTCACGTCCTCTTAAGGACAGATACAAAAAGCTCGGTATTGATGAAGATATATACTATGCATCGATGAAGGATCTGAAGTGGAAGCTTCTTGAATGCTATGAAAACACCGATACATGGGGTATGTCAGTCGGTTGGTGGGAGCCCGGCTTCTTCGTTCCGGACAGATTTACCCTTGGAAGACTTCAGTTTGAGCTCTTTCCGTTTAACAAGGATTACACCGGACACGGAGTAACTCTCACTCCGGCTTCAAAGGTAATCAATATGCACATTCCCTCAAGCGGCCCCCTGACCCCCGAGCTCTGTATGGACTCATTTAAGAGAGCACACGAATTTTACCGCGATCACTTCCCCTCGGGAATCTCTGTATTCATGGTAGAATCATGGCTTCTCTTCCCGAAACACAGAGAATTTCTCCCTGAAAACTCTAACATCCTCAAATTCATGGATTTCTTCGAGATACTCGGTTCAAACGAAGATAAACCAGGAAAGAGAGGAGACATGTGGAGAGTATTCGGCAAATATGCCGAGGCCCCTGCAGAAGAACTTCCCCGTGACACCGGACTTCGCCGTGCTTATGCAGATTGGCTGCAGAAGGGCGGTACCGTTGGCGGAGGAGACGGCATCTTTTTCTTTGACGGTGAAAAAATACTTAAATAAACTTAAATAAAGATTGGAGATTTTGTTATGTTTGAAAAATTTACTGACACTGCAGTTGTTTCAAACGGTGTAAAAATGCCCTGTATCGGATACGGTACCTGGCAGACTCCCGATGGAGAGACCGCAAAGAACTGCGTTAAGACCGCTATTGAACTCGGTTACCGCCATATAGACACTGCTGCAGCTTACGGCAACGAGGCAAGTGTTGGCGAAGGCATCCGCGAGAGCGGTGTTAAGCGTGATGAGCTCTTTATCGCTACCAAGCACTGGATCAGCGAGAGAGGCTATGAGAAGACCATTAAGGCAGTAGAAGATTCTCTTACTCGTCTTGGTCTCGATTATCTTGACCTCTATCTCATCCACTGGCCCATGGTACAGAAGATCAACGAGAACTGGGAAGAGATCAACGCTGATACCTGGAGAGGCTTTGAAAAAATGTACAAGGACGGTAAGATCCGCGCTATCGGTGTGTCTAACTTCCTTCCTCACCACCTTGAGTCTCTTAAGAAGAACTCCACCATTGCTCCCATGGTAAACCAGATCGAGTTCCATCCCGGTTACAGCCAGAAGGAAGTAGTTGACTACTGCAAGAAGGAAGGCATCCTCGTTCAGGCATGGAGCCCTCTCGGAAGCGGTGCTGTTCTTAAGGACGAGTTCCTTGCAGGTATCGCAGCAAAGTACAACAAGAGTGTTGCTCAGCTTTGCATTCGTTACGCTATTCAGAACGATATCGTTCCCCTTCCCAAGTCCACCAATGCTGAGAGAATTGCAGACAACATGAAGGTATTTGACTTCTCTATCTCCGCTGAGGATATGGAAAAGATCGCTAACATGGACGTTCTCGGCTACAGCGGATTCTATCCGGATGATGCTCCCGCTGATGTTCTTTACGGCTGATAAGACATAAAGTAAAAATCCCACAGACATTTTAATGTCTGTGGGATTTCTTTTTTATCTTACATCAGTGCAAGAAGGGCATCTACATCCTCTTCACGAGTTGCCCAGCATGTGACAAAACGGATAACAGTATGGGTATCGTCATACTTCTCCCAAAAGCTGAATACCGCTTTTTCTCTGAGAGAAGAGAGCTTTTCATCATCAAGAATAATAAATATCTGATTCGTAGGGGACGAACTGAAGAATCGGTAACCCTTTTCCTTAAGTCCCGCTCTCAGCTTCTCTGCACAAGCGATAGCGTGGCGGCTGATCTCATAATAAAGTCCGCCCGTGAAAAGACGATCAAATTGAACACCGATAAGTCTGCCCTTAGCAAGCAGAGCACCCTGCTGTTTGACTTTGGTGAAGAAATAACGAGGGGTATTGTTATGGGTAAAAACAACAGCCTCTCCGCAAAGGGCACCAACCTTTGTGCCTCCTATGTAGAACACGTCTGTAAGACGTGCAATATCTTTCATTGTAACGTCAGTTCCCGGTGTCATAAGGCCGTAACCGAGACGTGCACCGTCAAGGTAAAGGGTGAGACCGCGGCCGCGGCAAATCTCGCTGAGCTCTGTCAGCTCATCAAGAGTATAAAGAGTACCGTACTCAGTAGGATGGGAAATATATACCATTCCCGGGAATACCATGTGATCACGGCTCTCATCTCCGTCAAATGCGGCAATATATTTTCTCAGAGAAGCCGCGGGAAGTTTGCCGTCCACACCCTCAAGCTCTATTACCTTATGTCCGGTATACTCTATAGCCCCTGCCTCATGTACGCTGATATGTCCTGTCTTTGCGGCAATAACGCCCTCGGGGCGGTCAAGTACGGCATCTATAACCGTCTTGTTGGTCTGTGTACCACCAACGAGGAAATATATATCTGCATCGGGGCAACCGCACTCCAGGCGGATCTTTTCCTTTGCACGGTCACTGTATATATCACCGCCGTATGGGGTAACTGACTCAAAATTGGTATTTATAAGACTTTCCAGTACCTCTTTACATGCGCCCTCTGAATAATCGTTCTCAAAATATAACATTATCATCCGCCTTTCGGTAATTTATCATTTTTGATTATATCATTCGGAAACAAAAAAATCAATACCCCATATACCGCGATTAATTGACAAACCAAGGAAAAGTCTATATAATATAATAGGTAAGTTTTGTTCACATGAAAGGAGAGGTCATGAAAGAAAACAATAGTTTTATTCTCGGCATAAAACACGGTATTCCGATATGCCTTGGATATCTTTCTGTTTCATTTGCTTTTGGAATTTTTGCAGTGGGCTCAGGGCTCTCTGTGATCGAGGCTCTTCTTATATCTATGTTTAACCTTACATCGGCAGGTCAGCTTGCCGCAGTCCCGATAATCACCGGTGGCGGAGGTATACCTGAGCTTGCTCTCGCACAGCTGATAATAAATCTCAGATACTCGCTTATGTCTGTAACTCTGTCCCAAAAGCTGGGAAAAACGGTATCTGCACTCGACCGATTTTGGATTGGATTCGGTATCACCGACGAGATATTTGCGGTATCCACCTCGAAAAACAAGTCAGTCGGCAGGAAATACATGTTCGGTCTGATACTGACTCCTTATGCCGGGTGGTCACTGGGTACTCTTCTCGGTTCAGTCGCCGGAAACATACTGCCTGACAGTGTTTCATCCGCTCTTGGGATCGCGATCTACGGCATGTTTATTGCCATTGTTCTTCCCACTGTAAAAAAACATCTTCCCACTGCTCTTTGTGTTGTAGGTGCTATTGCCATCGGTTGTGCGTTTAAATATATTCCTATGCTGTCTCGTGTACCCGACGGTTTTGTTATAATCATTGCCGCTGTAGTTGCAAGCATGGTTGCGGCTCTGCTCTCCCCTGTAAGTGACGAGGAATCCGAGCAAACAGATGAGAAGGAGGTAAATACCGATGCCTAGTATGAATTTCTTCTTTCACCTTGGTGTTATGGCAGGTATTACCTATCTTGTCAGAATGCTTCCGCTTGTGCTTGTAAACAAGAAAATAAGAAACAGATTTCTGCTCTCATTTCTCTACTATGTACCTTATGCAGTACTAAGCGTGATGACGGTACCTGCTATTTTTTACGCAACCTCATCCCCCTGGTCTGCTCTTGCCGGATTTGTCATAGCCATGATACTGGCTTTCTTTGAAAAAAGTTTGCTTACCGTTGCCATTTTTTCCTCTGCGGCGGTTTTCGTCACAGAGTTTTTACTTCCAATTATACAATAAAAGACAGTATATGATATGAAAGGAGACAATTATGTTTTCACGTAAATTTATTTCCGCTACAAAGGAATATTCAAGCTATACTGACAGAATACCCGCACCGTATATACGCCGCTCATTTACGCTAAACAAGGAGCTTACAAAATGTACCCTTACCGTATGCGGTCTGGGGTTTTATGAGTTTTTCCTAAACGGCAAGAAGCTTACAAAAGGTCTTCTTGCGCCCTATATCTCAAATCCCGACGATATTCTTTACTATGACGTATACGATATAAAAGACAAGCTCAAAGAGGGTAAAAATACTATTGGTTTTATCCTCGGAAACGGAATGCTCAACAGTGTCGGTGCTCAGCTGTGGGACTTTGACAAAGCACCCTTCAGAAGTGCGCCCAAGCTGGCTCTGGCTCTTGAAGTTGAATATTCCGACGGTGATAGTTTTGTTATTGAATGCGATGATGAATTCAGATGTCATCCGTCTCATATATATTTTGACGATCTCAGAATGGGAGAATTTTGCGACAGAAGAAATGAGATTACAGACTGGGCAGACCCTGACTATGACGACAGCACTTGGAATCTTCCGATTCCCGCTGAAACACCCCGAGGCGTATGCCGCATCTGCCATGCAGATCCTATAGTCGTCACTGAGGAGCTTTCCCCTATAGCGGTAAGACGCGCGAAGATCGGTAAGTTCCCAAGCGAACCCCACCACGTACTTCCGATCATAGAGCCCGAAGGACTTGAAGCGGAGACAGAGGGGTGGCTATACGAATTCAAAATGAATGCCTGCGGTCTCTGCCGCCTTAAGATAAAGGGAGAGCCCGGTCAAAAGATAGTTATCCAGTATGGTGAGGCGCTTGATGATAACGGAGATCTTGACATAAGCGCTATGTATTTCCTGCCCAAGGCATTCAACCACCGAGATATTTACATCTGTCGCGGCGGTGAAGAGGAGATCTGGATGCCCTCCTTTACCTATCACGGATTCAGATACTGTGTTGTCATCGGGCTTAGTGACTGCCAGGCAACAGAGGATCTTCTTACTTATGTAGTCATGAACTCTGATATAAAAGAAATATCCGAGTTCTCCTGTTCAGACGATATTCTGAACAAGCTTCAGAGCGCAGTAAAGCTCTCTGACCGTTCTAACTTCTACTACTTCCCCACCGACTGTCCACACCGCGAGAAAAACGGCTGGACAGGTGATGCTGTATTATCGGCAGAGCATACCCTGCTTAATTTTTCAGCGGAGAACTCATACCGAGAATGGCTGAACAATATAAGACGTGCCCAGCGAGAAGACGGCGCAGTACCCGGTATAGTTCCCACTACAGGCTGGGGCTTTTCCTGGGGTAACGGACCGGGTTGGGACTCTGTACTTGTGTATCTTCCCTACTACGTCTGGCGCTATAGGGGAGACAAGGAGATAATCCGCGAAAATGCTTCAGCTATGATTCGTCTGCTTAACTACCTATATGAAAAGAGAGACGGCGACGGTCTCGTTCATATATGCATGGATGATTGGTGTCAGACCGTAAGATGGGGGCACCCTACCACATCTCTCAAATTCACAGACACGGTTCTTTGTGTTGATATAGCAAGAAAAGCCGCTATTTGCTTTGATGCTGTAGGAATGAAGCTTCAGGCGGATTTTGCACGTAATATATCCGAGGAATTTCTCGCCGCCTCAAGAAAACACCTTATTGATCATTCGCAAATGATCGCCTACGATAACTCACAGACATCTCAGGCAATGGCTATATTCTACGGAATATTCGAAAATGGAGAAAAGCCGGAAGCTTTCCGCCGACTTGTGGAAATGATAGAGGCAAATGACGGACTTATGGATGTGGGTGTGCTCGGCGGACGAGTACTTTTCCGAGTCCTGTCTCAGTTTGGCAGAACAGATCTTGCGTACAAAATGGTAACAGACGGCAGATGTCCCTCTTATGCTCAGTGGATAAACGAGGGTGCTACCACTCTATATGAAGAATTTCTCCCTGACGGTAACCACCGTCCCTCGCTTAACCATCATTTCTGGGGTGATATCAGCGGTTGGATGATAGAAAATATCGCAGGACTTATCATAAATCCTAACTGTATATCTCCTGACAGATTTGTAATCGCACCTAAGTTTATTGATGCGATCGATCACGCTTCCGCTTCTCACAAGCTACCTAAAGGTACTCTTTCTGTATCTTGGCGCCGCGAAGGTGAGGATATTTATCTTACCATCTCGGTTCCCGAAGGCTGCAGTGGTGAGGTTCGCCTTGAGTCAGATATGAAGCTCTTTGACGGATGCAGAACATTTAAAGCAACAAGCGGCGAGTTCCGTCTCATCCCTTCGAAAGCGATAGACGTGTATCGCAGACTTCCATCATAATATCCGTTTGAATAAGACAATAAAGATTTTGCTATTGACAATATCTAAATTTTAGTATATAATATTCAATGTTGATAATCCAACATTTATTATGATTAAAAAGGAACAGCACCATGATCAGCAGATTTGAACGTTTTTCAACTATTATTGCAGCTATCTCCAGATGCTGGCATAAGATTGCCGCCGATGCAATGGAAGAATACGGACTCAAGGGTACCTTTGCTCTGTACCTTGTAACCATATCCCGTTTTGAAGAAGGTATCACCTCTACCTCCCTTGCCGAAATATGCTGTAAAGACAAATCAGACGTGTCCCGTGCGATTTCAGCTATGGAGGAAAAGGGACTTATCAAGCGTACCTCTGTGAACAAGAATGTCTACCGTGCACTTCTTACACTTACCAATGATGGAAAAAAGGTAGCCGATCAGATAAAAGGGCTTGCAGACATAGCAGTATCACGTGCAAGTGCGGGGATCTCTGATGCTGATAGAGAGATCTTCTATACCGCTATTGAGCGCATCGCGGAAAACCTTCAAAACATAAGCGAAAGCGGTCTTACTGAGTTATAATAAATAATACGTTTTAAGGAGAAAAACATGAACGAATATATCGTATATACCGATTCTGCCTGTGATATAGACCCTGCTATTCTCTCTGAATGGGGTGTGGGCTTTTCCTCCCTTACTTTCCGTTTTGAAGATTCCGATAAAGAATACTCAAATGGTGAAATGGATGCGTCCGAATTCTATGAAAAAATGAAAAAAGGCGGTATTGCAAAGACTGCGGCTATCAACGTTGAAACCTTTGCTTCTGCTTTTGAGTCCTATCTCAAGGAGGGTAAGGATGTTCTTTATCTCGGTTTCTCATCAGGACTGAGCACCACATTTAACTCCGCACGTCTTGCGGCTATACAGCTTGCAGAAAAATACACTGACAACAGAGTAGTTGTAGTAGATACGCTCTCTGCTTCTGCCGGTTTTGGTATGCTTCTCTATCTTGTGCTTGAGAAGAAAAACAACGGCGCGACAATCGATGAGGCCGCCGCTTACGCAGATGATCTTAAATTCCGCCTTTGTCACTGGTTTACCGTTGACGATCTTGTATACCTGAAGAGAGGCGGCAGAATCAGCCCCACTCTCGCTTTCGTAGGTAATGCCCTCGGCATCAAGCCTGTTCTTCATATGGATAACGAGGGACATCTTATTAATATATCAAAAGTAAGAGGAAGAAAGACCTCTATTGTAGCTCTTGCTGACAAGTACGGTGAGCTTGCACTTGACCCCGCAGGAGGAACAGTATTTATCTCCCACGGTAATTGCCAGAAGGATGTTGATGAACTCAGTGAGCTTCTCAGCTCTCGTTACGGCGCAAAAGTAAAGCTTGTAACCTATGTTGGCCCCGTTATCGGTGCTCACACAGGCCCCGGTGTTCTGGCACTCTTCTTTGAGGGTAAGGAAAGATAATTCTCATATCTCCCCTATTTAGCTACACAACCATAAAAAGCAAGGAGAACAGAAGATATGTTCAGATCCAAGAAAAAAACGACAGATGCCGATAAAAAAGCTCCCACCCCGGATCTTAAGTATTTGGGCGGATGGCTGATGGCTAAAATGGCCTTTGGCGGTGCAGCGCGTCTTCGCTCCAACGCCGAAGAAGTCAATAAATTAAACGTGTTCCCTGTTCCTGACGGAGACACCGGAGACAATATGAGAATGACTATCGAGAGTGGTATCGCCGCCCTTGAGAATCTTGATACAGATGACCTTGCAGAAGTTATGCGTGTATTCTCACACGGTATGCTCCTTGGTGCGAGAGGTAACTCAGGTGTTATACTCTCTCAGCTCTTCGCCGGAATCGCAAAGGGCTTTGAGGGTTCTGAGGGTGCCGATCCCGCAACACTGGGACGTGCACTTGAGATGGGTGTGCAGCAGGCATACAGCTCTGTTATGACACCTACTGAGGGAACAATTCTTACCGTTGCAAGAGAAGCAGTTGAATACGCGGTAAAAGCAATAACCCCATCAAGTACTATCAGAACATTCTTTGCCGATTTGGTAAAGGCGATGCATGAGTCTCTTGAGCGCACACCCGAGATACTTTCAGTTCTCAAAGAAGCAGGTGTTGTAGACAGTGGCGGAGCAGGTCTTCTTTACATCATTGAGGGCTTTAACAGCGTTCTCAACGGTGAAGAGGTTCCGGATGAGCCTATTCGAATCGCATCAGAATCCGCACCGAAAACTGCTTTTGAGCTTGCCGCATCCTTTGGTCCTGACAGTAAAATGGAATACGGCTACTGCACCGAGCTTATGATACAGCTGATGAATGCAAAGGTAGACATAGATTCCTTTGATGTAGATGCTCTTAAAGCATTTCTCGGAAGTATCGGTGATTCTGTAGTTGCATTCAAAACAGACAGTATTGTTAAAATACATGTTCATACCTTTACCCCCGAAAAAGTATTTGCACACTGCCATGCCTTTGGTGAGTTCATTTCAGTAAAGGTAGAGAATATGTCTCTGCAGCATACTGAGATAGAAGCGAAGGAAGAAGATGCTCCCGCTCCCAAGAAATACGGTATAGTTGCTGTTACAAACGGCCCCGGTATTGAGGCTCTTTACCGCGAGCTGGGAACCGATGAGATCGTTCAGGGCGGTCAAACACAGAACCCCTCTACAAACGATTTTATTGCCGCATTCAGAAAAGTAAACGCAGAGCATATATTTGTCTTCCCCAACAACGGTAATATCCTTATGGCTGCACAGCAGGCCGCAAATATATATGAAAATGCAACTGTACACGTTATCCCAAGTAAAAACATAGGCACCGGATACGTTGCAATCTCCTCAGCAGATATGACAAACGAGGATCCCGACGTCATTGAGGAGGAGATGAAGGCCGCAATGCAGACAGTTACTGCCGGTTACGTTTCCCCCTCTATCAGAGACGCTGAAATGAACGGAGTAAGCATCACCAAGGGTGATACCATCGGTATTATTGAAAAGAAAATAGTCCTTTCTGATCCTGACAGAGGCTGTGCCGCATACCGTCTTGCGGTTAAGCTCCTTGAGGATCCCAGCAAGTTTATGCTTACCGTCTTCCGTGGCAAGGATGCAACAGAGGAGGAAGAAGCAATTCTGAGGCAGTGCCTTGAAGAAAATTGTCCCTCTGCTGAAGTATATTTCATCGACGGCGGTCAGGATATCTATCCTTACATCTTCGTTGCTGAGTAATAAACAAATAAAAGCTCTCCCGTGATTTACACCGTGGGAGAGCTTTTTTATATTGCAAGCCGAGCAAGCATATTGCCTAAAAGCATACTCAACGAAGACAACTCGAAAAAACGGCAAAGTCCCCAAATGACTTGAAAGCAAATAACATCTACGTCATATTGGGGACTTTACCCATTTATCTTATAGCATTAAAAACTCTTTTTATCACTGTATATCAGTTAAATCTTCTTTTGGATACAGTAACGACACAAACACCGCAAACAGCCATAGCTGCGATCAAAGTAATCGCAATTACGTCAATATCACCGGTAGAAGGAGCAACACTTCCCGGCTTGACGGTAGTATCCTCATTCTTAACAGTGGTCTCGGGTGCAACGGTAGTCTCCGGTACAACGGTGGTCTCCGGTGCAACGGTGGTCTCCGGTGCAACGGTAGTTTCTGCAGATATCACAGGAATAACAGTGTTCTTCTCGATCTTGTATCCGCATTCGGTACACTCTTTGTGCTTAATTCCGGTTACGGTCTCAGTAGCAGCCTTATCAATTACCCACTCCCAAGAATGATCACCGGTTACTGATACACCGCAAATCTTACATGTTCTCCAGTGAATCTGTCCGTTTACCGTCCACTCACCGAAACTGTGATCATGATCTGCTGTTACAGCAGGAATAGTCTTTCCGCGACGTATCATTTTGTTACAGTCAAGACACCACTCATCACCGGTGTATCCGGATGTTTTCTCGGTTGCCTCCACAGCGTTTCTGATCTCACGGTTGTCACCGTGGTTATTACTGTCGATAGGAAGAATAGTGGTCTTAAGCACTTTGGTACATTCCTTGTCCGAGAAAGCGGTATCACAGTCGGAGCAGAAATAATGATCTGCTATACCGGTTTCAATACAGGTAGCTGCTTCTCCGGAAATATGAGTTACATTCTTATGTGAACATACAACGGTAACGGTGCCGTTTGCAGTACTGCTGTCAACAGTTGTGTTAACATTGTTTGCTCTGATAGCACACGAGAAGTCGGATTTACCTAAATCAGCATCATTCTTTACCTTAAAGGTCATCTCGTAAACATTTCCGGACACACTGACGGGATCGGTAAAAGCAATTACCGCAGAAGTACCGTCAAATGAGTCCTTCATAATGGGTGTGCCGGATATATTCCAGCTATCACTGACAAATTCAAGCACGTCTTTATCAAACTGGGGAATAATTGCAAGAGAAGTAACGTCACCGATGCCGGATACACTAACGGTTATCTTTACGGTATCACCGCGTTCTGAAACTTCAGAATTAACGGACACAGCCGCCGAAGCAACGATTGCAAAGCTGAGAAGCATTACAACAGTTATCAGAAGAGTAAATATTCTCTTTTTCATTTTTTGAGTCCTCCTTTAATTAATAAAGCGGATAGCTTTCAGGAACCAAAGTATATCTGAGAAGGTAAATTGCATCTCTGTCGTTAACATCGCCGTCACCGTTCATATCACCGTTCTGGTTGATAGGATAAAGCTCAGGCATAAGGGTGTAACGAAGGAGATAAATTGCATCTCTGTCATTAACGTAACCATCTCCGTTAACGTCGCCTCTGATATACTCATAAGTAACAGTAAGCGCGTCAAGTATCTGAGTCTTGATATACTCGTGTCCGTCTGCGCTGGGATTAAGATTTGCACCGCCATTCTGAACGAACTCTCTTACAAGATCAAGGATACTGAGATCATTGTCAGCAAGAAGAGTATCAACCTCAGGAGCATCAACGTAAACAGCATCGCCGGTAACGACTGCATAGATCAGTGACTCAAGAGCCGCTGCCTCTACAAGATAATCAACATATTCGCTGATATCTATCTTGGTATCGCCGAGACTGATAACAACGTCATCCATAGGATTGTACATACCAACGATAATGATAAGTGCCTCGGGAGAGATATTCTTAAGAGTATTTACAACAGTGGGAAGATTTACACCGTAAGCAACACAGCTGTATACATAAGCCTCAACAGCAGCGGTAAGAGCGCCGGGAAGATCTTCAATCATTGAATTCTCAAGTCCGGACTCAACAAAGTACGCGTAAACTTCAGCGAGTGCTTCCTCAACGTAAGGAACACCTGCCGCACCAACATACTTCTCCCAGTCAAACTCGGTCTCTTCTGCAGCAAGAACCTCATTGACAGCAGCGCTGATGAAGGTATTACCGCCAAAGCCAACGGTAATAAGGTCTGCACGAGCTATATCGTCACTGTTTTCGGAAATAATTGCATATACGTCTTCAATGGTAATTCCGTCAGTAGCAAGGTTTTTGTAGGGAATACCAAACTCGTCGGCAAGAAGATCAACGTAACTGTCAGATACAGCAGTAGAGTCACCGAGAGCTACGTAGTAAGAGTTCACGTCAATTACGTACTCTGCGGTAGTAGCATCTGCCATGATACCGTCGATAGCATTTTTGACGTTCGTCTTTAAAGTTTCAATAATAGCCTTAATCTCATTGTTTATACCGGTAAGAGTCTCATTAAGAATCTCCATTAGGTACTCGTAAGCCTTTTCTGCTACTGTCTTAGCTGCTTCCTTAACCGCAGGAATAGCCTCTTCCTTGATATACTTTTCAGCTGACTCAAGAGCAGGAAGAATAACAAGATTGTTTACGTCGCTTCCTGCCTGTACAAGGATAGCATCAATATTGCCAAGATGAGTATAAAGGTCATCCTCAAGAGCGAGAATCGCATCAACCATTCCGTCAATGTCTGAAGCCTTGTCATCGGAGAGAACAGTCTTGAGTTCTGTAAGAGTTGCTACAACGGAAACAAGCTCTGCCTTAAGATCTGCCTTGAATTCATCTGTCATCTGAGTACCGTCAACGTTGATAGCAACGATCGCATCGATCGCACTGTCAATTGCGGATACCGCATCATCAACGTAGCCGTTCTCATCAGCGTACTGATAACCGAATGCGTATGCATCGTCATAGTACTCGGTTATCAGGTATATCGCAGTATCAACAACCTTCTGAGCTGCAGTGTACTCATTCTCGTAAGCTGCAATAACTGCGTTTGCAATGTTATCATGTCCGGTAGGAGTGGGATGTACAGACATACCGTTACCAACCTTGAACAGTGCATATACCTTACACATTGCTCTGCCGTTTTCGCTACTGTTAAACCAGTTTACAAGTTCTGTTTTTATGGTTAAAGGTGTAGGGCCATTGACAGGTTTGATACTTTCGGGAACTTCACCGAGAGCATTAAAGATATCACCCGCGATACCCATAAGTCCATCAACGGTAATTTCCATAGTATCAACATTAGCAACAACCGCTTCTTCAATAGCAAGATAGATTGCAACTGAAATTTGTTTGTTCACATCATAGACAATGGCATTACCATATGCATTCTTTTCACCATCTGACAAATTGTCAAATTCATCACTCCATCTTGTAACACCGGAAACATAATCTTCGTCAGGCACATAGTCCTGTAAGTCATTCATAGAAACAAAAGGAAGTTTAAATCCAAGAGCCGCACCAATTACATCACGAAGGCCGTCATTGTATGCGTCGAGATTTCTCTGGCGAACGATCTTACCGGAGAGACGACCGCCGTCAATGTTTTCCCAGTTGTTTGCTGCAAGATCATCAAAAGCCTGAACAATAAACTCAGGAGCGGGCTGATCCGCATAATAGAAGGTAGCATCTTCATACTCGCCTGCAAGTTGTTTAGCAACAGGAACAAATGCGATATAATTATTAAGTGCTTCAAATGCGCTATCCATCATATCGCCAAAGGGGAACTCAAATCCCTCGCCGGTGATTGTCATACCGTAGGTTGTATTCATAAGACCAATCAAAACGACTTCAACATCGGGATTAAGCTCTACTATTCTGTCAACAAGTGCCTCATAGCTTACAAGGAAGCTTGATACAGTGTAAGCAACAACATCAAGAACTGCATCAACATCGATACCTTCCGGAACCACATCAGTATATGCTGCAAGCTCAGCCTTCATATCCGCATAAATATCAAGAACTACTTGCTTTGCATCCTCGTTCTCGAGAAGAGCAAGGCCATTCTCAAGGGTAAGGTTCGGGTCGATCGACGGAGCAGAACCCATAATACCAATGGTATCGGTGATCTGCTGTACAAGATAAGCACCGAAGGATGCGTTACCGATACACATTGTAATGACATCGGCATTAATTACCGCATTCTGGAAATGGCTCTTAAGCTCAGCATCAGAATAGGTACCAACGTAATCTCTGTAGCCTGACCAACCATCGTCGAATTCCTCATCGCGTGCACCAAGCAGATAAAGCAAATCATCTGCGAGAAGTGCAGACGGAGCAAGCTTGGTATGATTTACATCATAACCCTTGTCCTTAAGATATTCTTCAAACTGCAGTGCATAGGAACCAACTCCATATACACCCTTACCATTTACGAAATCGTAAACGGTACGATCATTACTGGTTTGTTCATAGCCTTCAAAACCATAACCATTGGTCATAGAGTCACCAATTGATACATAATTGATAACTGACCCATGCTCATGGTCACCATGAACCACACCTGCAAGCACGGTACCGCAAAGGCTGAATATCATAATGAAAGTAAGAAGAACAGCCAACGCAGACCGCATTGTTTTTTTCAACATTGAATTACCTCCTAAAAATTGAATATTACGGGTTGCTGCCCCCGAAATATTTTTAAATTTATTTACATCACGCCGACGCATCGGCGGTGATATCTGTATATAATAATCGGAAGAAAACCTTATACCGCTTCATAAACACGACATTCGTTGGCGGACATCAAATATCCACCAACAAATATCCATGTCGCAGCAAAGGTAATTCATATACCGACTAAAGCAAATATTAATTTTGTGTTTACACACACCGGTTCTGCCAAGCTAAATAATCGAAGTTTTCAAATCCTTTTTCAAACACTCGGTAATCGTTTTTGCCAAACCCGGTAAGACCCACGCTATCGACGCTTACCACAGCTACCGGTTTGCCGCGTTCCTCGAGACGCGCATTACAGATATCGAATATTTCACGGCATATTTTGTCGCTATCACTGCCATTAGCAAGCTCTACAAGAGCCATCGGGTACTGCCCCTGTACATGGTCACGGTCATTTATACCGATGACAACACAGTTACGTACCGCCTGATGCTCAGATACTAAGCTCTCTATATTAATGGGAAAGACCTTGTGTCCGTCAAAACGGGTTATCATTCGCTTGATACGTCCCTCAACAAACAGGAAACCATCCTCATCCATGTATCCTATATCTCCGGAATGCACCCATATTCTGCCGTCACCGTGCCGTCTCATTACTATGTCTGTCTCCTCGGAACGGTTAAAATACCCCTTCATCATACTGGGACCGGATATGCAGATCTCTCCGCGCTCACCGTAGCCGAGCTCGTTACCGGTCTCAGGGTCGAATATACCTACAAGAGTAGTAACACAGGGGATACCTACGCTTCCCTTTTTGTACCTGTCATCCACACAGAAGGATACAGGCGCGGAAACCTCCGACATTCCGTATCCCTGTGCCAAGGGATATCGTATATTATGTTCTTTCATAAACTGCTCAAGCTTTCCCTCAAGTCCGGCGTTCATAGAATCCCCTCCCGAGCCAAGAGTGATCATAAATGAAAGATCCATATTTTTTACTTCTTTGCTTTGTATCAGTATCTCATAAAATGCGGGGGTACTTATCATATGCTCCGGCTTATATTTTCTAACAAGCTTACCTATAGTAACAGGAACAAACCCGGGAATAAGTACAAGCTCAAGCCCCAAATTGAGCGGCATATGAAGTCCACACACCATTCCGTATGAGGAGAATATCGGCATAATGCCAAGGAAACGCTGTCCCTTTTCATATACAAGCCCGCTATAAATGAAATTATAGGCAACGGAGTTCATACTGTCATTTGTAAGCATTACCCCTTTGGGAAAACCGGTGGTACCTCCCGTATAAGTCACCGCTACCGTAGCATCTCCCACGTACGGTGCTTCTTCTGCGTTAATCCCTTCACCGTTCTTTATAAAGCTCTGCCAAGAAACAATGGTATCACTGTACGGAATCTTACACTTATTCTTAACCTTCATTAATAATTTTTTGACAGGCGGCAGAGATATCCATGTAGATTGCACGATGATATGCCTTTGATCTATATCATCCATTATTGCTTTTATCTTGGAAAAAGCAATATCAAGAGCTATAAGCACATCTGAATTCGACTCGTTTATCATCCGCTTAATACTTTCGGTATCCATCCGCGGATCTATTGAATTTAGTGAAGCACCTATTTTGTTCAGTGCATACATCGCGATCAGTGCTTCGGGTGTAGATACCGATACCATCGACACCATATCACCGTGCTTTACACCGATGGCGGTAAAGGCTCTCGCGCACTCTTCTATACGAGAAATAAATTTCCTGTAGGTAATATCTGAACCGTAATAATGAAGTGCAACACAGTCAAGTCTGTCCTTACAGGTATCTTTCAAATATCCGTATATCGTGTTTTTAGGGGCAGACGTACCGTGCAGTTCCTCGGGATAGTACTTCATCCACGGCCGTACCTCAGAGATTTTACCTATCTTATTTCCTGTATTTGTCTTCACCTATTACCTCTTTTTACCATGGATTTGCGTTTTTGTATATCTTACAACATAATGTGTGTTATGTTGTAAGATAAAATAAATTTACTTTCGTATTGTACCATATAAATACATAAAATGCAACTATTTTTTAAAAAATTATTAACTTCAAAATAAAAAATCAAAAAAGAGGCTGTCACATCTATCAAAAGCAGTGTGTGAAACAGAACTTCTTCGATGGCACCTACCTCAAGTGGAAGCTAAAAACTATCCTCTACTCTGGGTGGAAAACCATAGATTTTGACGGAAAAGTTCTGCTTCTACAATTTTTATTAGTGTGATAGCCCCCTTTCTTTTTATACTCTTTTTTGTTTTACAAAATGGCCGGCTGAGCGCAATTACGATAGTTTTACAACATAACACACATTATGTTGTAGTGTTATGCGGTTGCGTCTTTTGCAGAAAAGACGTTTTTTTATTTTCAGCGGTACCTATATTATCAGACGCATATTTTCAAGCTTTCTTTTATGCTCCGCTCCTGTAGTAATTATATAAATGCGGGTAGTATTGATACTGGTATGGCCAAGAATATCCGCTAACTTTGCAATATCCTTTTCGATGCCGTAAAACGTCCTAGCGAAAAGATGCCGCAGATTGTGGGGAAAGACCTTTTTCGGAGATACCCCCGCTTCTTTACACAGATTCTTCATCTCTCGCCATATATTACTGCGATTTACAGGATTGCCGTTCTTGGTCACAAACAGAATGCCTTTTTTGATATTATGTTTTTTTGAATAATTGAGCAGCTTTTTTCTAAGTGCCGAAACAATGAATACCGTTCTTGTCTTTCCTTTACAGGATACGCATGCTTCTCCTTTTTTCAAAGCCTCAACCGTTATAAACTCAAGCTCGCTCACACGTATTCCCGTTCCGCATATAGTCTGAATAATAAGCGATATTCTTTCGTTTCCGGTTGCATTTGCCGTAGATATCAAACGCATATACTCGGACTTGGTCAATTCCTTTTCCTCAGAACAGTATACCTGCCGCTGTACCCTGTACTGCTTTACACAACAATCGTTCCAACCTAAAAATCGCAAAAAAGTATTTACTGCCGCAATCATAGAATTCGCACCCGTTACCGAGTGAGTCTCAAGCAATCTCTCCTTGTATCCTGTAACAAGCGATTTATCTACTTTTTTGTTTTCAACAAAACGGTAAAACACCATTACATCGTGAAGGTATTTTGATACTGTTGCCCGGCTTCTTTCGTTATCCGCCAAATATACCTTAAAATCATTTATCATTTCATCCGTTAATTCTCTTGTCATTGTATATGCCTCCTTTTTTTAATCCTTATTGTATATCTTTTTGCGGTGTTTATTCAATAGGTTCTCAGTCCTTCGACATTTAGGAGGCGTTAAACAAAAAAATCCGCATCGAAGAAATCTTCGATACGGATTTTTTATCTGTTTTTACACCTTAAAAACGTGCTTCTCAACGCCGGTGTTATAGAGCTCAAGCTGCTTTTCGGTAGGCTTGAAATCGGTGTGAGAGCAGGAAGGCAGGGTGGGTTCGGAACCATCGGAACCGTAGAAGGGGGTGAGACGGTCATTTTCCCATTTAGCTCTGTCCTCTTCAAGATGAAAATCGGGAATGTCGTAAGATATACCGCCGTCAAGCATAGAACGGTGAGCGAGAATAGCAACGGATGCCATTGTCACTGCGGAATGAATATCAAAGGGATGATCGGGCTGACGTCCCTCGCGGATGCAGTTAATAAAGTGTCTTACGGTAACGAAATCGCCACCGCCGTGACCACTCTCTTTTATAAGCTCCTCATCCTTGTCGTTCCATTCGGGAGTGTAAAGGTTGATCTCTTCTCTGCCCTCGGGAATATCCCACTCGTTGTATCTGAGCATTACCTGCTCACCCATACCGCGGAGATTCTCGATCTGACCCTTTGTACCGCAAACACGGTAAGAGTTATGGTGACCGCCAAACTTCGCACATCCGGTCACACGGAAAACGGAGTTATCGTCATTGAGAGTAGTAATTATCGATACACCGTCACCGGTAAAGGATGCACAGGGAACGTCACCCTCAGTAGGTGCGAAAGCGGCAAATGAAACTACCTTTTTAGGAGTAGCGCCGGTAGCATACATAACAGGACCGATAGAATGAGTAACGTAATATGAGCTGGGATAATAGTTACGCCAGTGTTTTGCCTTGGCAACGTTATTCATCTCATAATGTCCCTCTGCGGGATTAAAGGGATGATTATATTCACCCTCTGCATACATGATCTTTCCGAGAGTGCCGCCGTCACAGATTCTCTTTATCTCACGGTTAAAGAGCATACCGGGATAGTTCTCGGCAAGCATGTAAATAGAATTACTCTTCTCAAAAGCACGGATGAGTTCAACACCCTCAGCCATGGTACCGTTACTGATACACTCGGAGAATACATGTATACCGCGCTCAAAGCACTTTATTGCATAGGGCGCGTGCTCGTGGAAGAAGTTTGCGATGATAACCGCATCCATATCTTCTTTTATAAACTCGTCAAAATTATCAAATTCTTTTACTATATTGCCGTTACTGAGCCACTTTGCGGATCCGGATCTGTAATTGGGGTTAAGTTCGCATACCGCAACAATATCACATCCGAGCATCATAAAGTTTCTTGCAAGATCACCGCCTCTGCCGGTTCCGAAAACACCTATCTTAAGTCGTTTCACGATCATATCTCCTCTTTATACTAAAAATAAAATATGTTTTTAATTTATCTACCATATAATTATATAATAAATAGCCGGTTATTTCAATAATAATATTAATTATTTTCCTTGTAATAGTTCTTTTTGTAAAAAAAGCACTGCTTGTGGCACCCTCCGTAAGGAAGGTGCCACAAGGGGTAGCTCTTATATTCAAACTGAATTATTGATTTCGTTAAGCGGTATAGCTATTGGCTATGCCGTTTTTATTGTTACACACCTTTTCAAAGTGTATAACCCACTATGACACTTTCACATTCAATATGCAAAGTGTCATATTTATTTTTGCTTTTTTGTGAACTCTATAGAAAATTAGGACGAGATCTGGTATAATATATAAAACGAAAGGGAGTGAGAACGATGTTAGCAATGTCCGATACTAATATAGAGCAATTTTTTCCTATCTTTGCTCAAACGGGTGTCTCCGTTGCATTTTTAGTTCCAACTCCAACGGGTTATGGTAAGTCCATAATGGACGCTACGGGTTCCGTTCGTGAATTACTGAAAAATGAGAATGTTCACGATTATGAGTATCAGCGACAAGGTCCGGAAGCAAAAGTAATGATTGAGAGTTTCTTTGTGTACCCTGACGGGTTGCGAGAAACGGTTGCTTCTGTGTATCGTCCTATGACCAAAAAAGGCGACCCAAGAATATGGTTCAGCAAACTCACCCATTATTGCAATCCGTGTAATCTGTTGGCACTCATTGTCATTGAACATAAGATTTATGTAATCAACCTCTCGGACGAAGCAATATCTGCTTCTCTAAAAAGCAGAGGATTTGTATATAACATTTTGTTGGAGGCAGTTCACAAGGATAATTTGATTGCCCAAGAACTCCTTAACAAGATACAGATTATACATAATCAAGGTTTCATCCCCTCTATCACGCCTGGTGACCCTGGTGTTGGTGATACATTGGAACATGCATTGGGAATTGACCGTAACAATTCAAAGTCGCCTGATTATAAGGGGATTGAATTAAAAACTACTCGTCTGACTCGTAATGGTTCTGCAAGACAGACAACACGGTCTACGCTCTTTACAAGAGTTCCTGATGAGGGTTTAACATACCGACAAATCGTTGATGCATACGGCAAGGTACAAATTCCTCGTGGCGATACGGTCGCCAGATTGCAACTGTACGAAACATTTAGGGTTTCACGTCCTAATGCCTATGACCTTGTTTTGGAGGTTGACAGCAATAACGATAGGTTAAAAATGCTCCACCAAGAAGAACGAGTTAGACGTTATGTGTCAGCATGGTTGTTAAGCAACTTACGGGAAGCCCTCCTCATAAAACATCATGAAACATTTTGGGTTAAAGCGGTTTCAGAAAACAGAAATGGCATTGAGTTTTTTAGATACGACAAGATTTTGCATACTAAAACCCCCAACGCCTCTTTACTTGCGCCTCTGTTGGAAGTAGATAAAATAACTGTCGACCTGGCAGCACACTACAAACCCGACGGTAAGTGGAGAGACCACGGTATTTTGTTTAAGATGAAACCTGAAGATTTGCCGTTGCTCCTCGGAGACCCCGTTGAATATGATTTGACCAAATAGAAAGCACCTTGCGTTTGCAAGGTGCATCATCTTTTATGAGCTGCGGAAATATTATCGTGATCGAACGATAATATTTCTGCACTTGTTTATAATACCTTTTTAATTTCCAATGCTACTGCTTTTGCCAGTAACGGAGGGACGGCGTTTCCCACCTGTGTGTATTGCGGAACTTCAACACGACGGCGAAGTCCACCCGTTGTTCTTTTGCCCAAGAACTCAAACGAGTCATCAAAAGATTGGCAGCGTGCCATTTCTCTTACACTAAATGTTCTCGGTTCCCAAGGGCTTATATAGTCGTCTGCAATAGTAACGATTGTTGCCGATGGCTGATTAGACGCCCATCTTTGTCGAATGTTCTTTTTGGTCAGCAGAACCTCGACTTGTTCGAGGGTTGCCTTTGCTTTTTTGAAAAGTTCAACGACATCATCTGGGAACATATCAAACTTTTCGGAACACATTGCAATCAATGCTTTTTTCCCCGAAATATCAATGCCTTGTTCCAACACTCGCTTCTTTAAGTTTGCCCCCGTCTCGCCCTCCTCGAATAGGGAGAAACGTTCAATTACGATATCTGTTTGTTTTGATAATTCCACATTATTCTGCTTTGTTGCCTTAATAGGATTGCCGTGAATATCGGGAGTCCGTCCGTTGATGCTGTCAATTTGATATTGTGTAAGTTGAGTAGCAATTCCTTGGCGTGTACTATCGCTAACAATTAAATCGCTAATAGCGTCCTTTAAGGTTAAATAATTTTCGGGTGAAATTGTCGGTTCGGGGTACTGGGGAGGAGTGAGCCCCTTGCGATAACCGATAAAGATAATACGGTTACGTCTTTGTGGTACACCATAGTCAGCAGAGTTCAAAATACGAGGTTCTAGGGTATCATATCCAATTTCATTCAACTCGCTTCTTAAAATATATGGGGTTACACTACCGTCGGGGTACTCAATGCCGGTAATGCCTTTATACCCCATAAACTGCATATCAACAAAACCCTCAACATTTTCAAGGACGATGTATCGGGGACGAACTTCGCTAATTACTCTTACATATTCTCCAAAAAGCATATTTCGTGGGTCTGACTTGTCGCGTCGTCCTGCACGGGAGAACCCTTGGCAACTGGGACCACCGATCATTAAATCAATTTCGGGAATATCTTTTCCCTCAAACATAGACAATCGGGAAATGTGTTTTTTGATTTCTTCGCCCGTAAGATTTCGAATATCTGCGCGTTCAAACCAAGTATTCTCGCCTTGAATAAGACCGAGTTGCTCGTGTCTGTTGCGATAAGTGACCTCTACCATGTCACTAATATCGGAACTGAACAAAATGTGGAACCCTGCCTGAATTAACCCCTCGGAACAACCACCAGCACCACAAAACAAATCTATTGCATATGGCATTTGAATACCTCTCTCGTGTTTTGTTTTTATTTATTATAACATATGGAGAGCCAAAAGTCCAGGAGCTCCACAAAATTGTCGGAAATATTATATCATATTATTGAGCAAAAGTCCAGGGGTTGTTAAAAATTGTAAAAGAGAAACGAAGGTATTTTAACTTCGTTTTCTATTTGGACAATAAAAAGGGAGAACACTTCTTTACGAACTGTCTCCCTTGGCAGTGCTTTTTCCCTGTTTATGTTATTTTTTTAATCCATTAAAGTACAAATCAAGCTGTTTTTCAGTGGGCTTGTGATCGGTATGAGAACAACAAGGCAGTGTAGGCGCGGAACCGTCCGAGCCATAGAATGGAGTAAGTCGGTCATTCTCCCATTTTGCGCGTTCTTCTTCAAGATGAAAGTCGGGAATATCGTATGGCATTCCTCCGTCAAGCATGGAACGGTGAGCAAGAATTGCAACAGAAGACATATTTACTGCTGAGTGAATATCAAATGGATGCTCAGGCTGATGACCCTCGCGGATACAGTCAAGGAAATAACGTGCGGTAAGATAATCTCCGCCGCCGTGACCGCTGGACTTTATTATTTCCTCATCGGGATCGTTCCAAGCGGGAGTATAAAGATTTATCTCCTGCATTCCCTCGGGAA
Organism: Clostridia bacterium; assembly: GCA_017556745.1. Lineage (GTDB taxonomy): Bacteria > Bacillota > Clostridia > Oscillospirales > CAG-272 > RGIG2161. The sequence goes on along the minus strand of JAFYMF010000032.1, from coordinate 10,940 downwards.
TATCCCACTCGTTGTATCTGAGCATTACCTGTTCTCCCATACCGCGGAGATTCTCTATCTGACCCTTGGTACCGCAAACTCGGTATGAATTATGGTGTCCGCCAAACTTCGCACATCCGGTCACACGGAAGATCGAACCATCGTCATTAAGAGTGGTTACGATAGACACCTCATCACCGTTGAAGTTGGCGCTTGGTACGTCCTCCATAAACGGTGCGTATGAAGCAAAGGACACTACCCTCTTGGGAGTAGCACCGGTTGCCCACATGATAGGACCTATAGAGTGAGTTATATAATACGAACGAGGAGTATAGTTACGCCAATGCTTAGCACGGGCCTCAGCATTCATAGCATAATTTGCATTCCTGCGGTTTCCCGGATGATTATACTCTCCTTCTGCATATAGGATCTTACCGAGAGTACCGGTATCACATATCCTTTTGATCTCACGGTTGAAAAGCATCTGCGGATAGTTCTCAGCTATCATATAAACAGAATTACTCTTCTCAAAAGCGCGGATAAGCTCAACACCCTCAGCCATAGTTCCGTTACTGATACACTCGGAGAATACGTGTATACCCCGTTCAAAGCACTTAATGGCATAGGGAGCGTGTTCGTGGAAGAAGTTTGCGATAATGACCGCATCCATATCCTCCTTTATAAACTCGTCAAAGTCAGAATATGCTTTTGTCTCACATGTATCGCCGCTGAGCCACTTTGCGGCACCGGCAGCGTGCTCGGCGTTCACCTCACATACTGCAACTATATCACAGTCAAGCATCATAAAGTTTCTGGCTATATCCGCACCGCGTCCCGCACCAAAGACACCTATCTTATACCTTTTCATATTTTCACCTCTCAATAAAATTCGTTAAATTCCGGAAACAATATCGGAAGCACAAACAAAGCAAGCATTCCCAAGAAGGCAAGAGCAATGGACACAAGCTGCCGTTTCTCCGGCTTGTTTTTACTGAACAGGCTGATCACAGTAGAAACTATCATCGTTCCGCCGGTAACCATAGGATACTGCACAGAAGAATCAATACCCTGGGCAAGAGAAAAGACAAGTATCCAGTTAGCAACCTTATTTACAGATCCGCTGAGAGATCCTACTATAATACTCTTCGGGGTATGAGGAAGAACATCTCCTTTCTTTCTGAAGAACAGGAGAAGAATAGCTGCAGAAAGAATAACTGTACACATAGCGGTAAGTACCGAATATCCTGCGGAAGACACCACTTCTCCGGATGGCATAGTCTTCCACTCTGTCGGAGCTGAGGCAAACAGCTTCGACAAAACGCCGGACATACCGTTAAAAGTAAAGATTGCTATATAATAGATCATGCCCTTTCCTTTACCCCCACCCTGTTTTTTAAGGGTGAGCAGAAGTGCCCCGCATATCAGAGCAAGGCAAACGATCTTTGCAAAGGTAAACTTTTCTCCATAGAAAAATATTCCCTGGAAGAACGGCAACAGCATTCCGCCAAGCATGGAAAACAGCGAATAAACAGACAAGTTACTGATTCCCAAAGCTTTAAGGGCACAAAAATAGCTGAGAAGTGAGTTTACTGTTGCGATAAGGCTGATTAAAAGAGTAAAGGGGGTAAATTGAATCGCAAAACCGTTAATGATCCAAAGAACTATTAACCCCGACAGTGCAGTTATCAACGAGAGCTGAAGAGAAATTTTAATACCGCTTCCTCTCTCCTGCCTATACTGATCGTTAAGGGCGAAGCACCCGCCGAACATTATAACCGATAAAACAATAAGTGCGTAGTACATTATTAACTCCATTATTATTTTACAAAACAATTATATTACATATTTTAGTATAAATCAATGTATTTTATCTAAAAAAGTCAGTCGCTTCTCTATATAAAAAAGGTGATCACTGATCACCTTTTTTATATTATCATCAAACACTTTTCACTCGGTGCTTAACAGACAACGTCAATATCTTACGGCTTCAGAATAAATTTTTCCGACTCTGTAAGCTCAAGCTGGTCGATAACAGTTTCCGCCGTCTGAGGCTTAAAAGCAAATTCGTCGGGGAAGTGAGTATCCGATCCAAAGAAGAACTTACAGCCTTCTTCTCTTGCTATGTAGTAAGGACGGAATACAGAAGGATGAGTCTCGGGAGTGTGCTGAGGCATTTCCTTCAGGGTATGGTTACGCATTGATGCAAGATTGATCTCAACACCGATACCCAGCTGTGCCGCGGTTCTGAAAAGACGGTGGAATTCAGCATCGGGTATTGCATCAAGCACGTAGCGGTAAAGCTCTTCGCTGGGTCCCATAACAGATCCTACGGGATGGGTGAGACCGGCCTTATGGTGAGGGATATCCGCATTAAAGATAGCATCAAAGCGGCGAACGTATGCCTTTGCTCTCTCGGGAATAGATTCCTCGGGAGTGCCGTCAAACTTAAACCAGGTAGAACCCATGTGAGTTGCGGAAATGAGAATAAAGTCAAAATCGTCAAAGGTTCTGCGGTTGACACCGAGAGTACCGTCGGGAGCAATATCACCCTCTGCACCGATAAGCATACGAATACCGTCCTCCTGAGGATAAGGCTGAAGACTGTGAATAACATCGTTGCCGATATGACCGTGCTTTACGTCGGTGGGAATACGGTCATCCCAATAGTGGTCAGTGGTGATAACGGTCTTGAGATTGTTTTTCTTGGCATACTCCAAAATAACCTCGGGAGTATTAGCCTTACCACCGGTAAGACAAGAATGAATATGAAAATCGTGATCGAAAACGTAACGCATAGTACCCTCCAATTTGCCGCACTTCGGCAGAATATTATCAAAGCTAATGTTTATATTATAATGTAATTCACATAGAAAATCAAGTTATATATTTTACTTATTGTTCACCTTAAAATCAGACCAAGAGATTTTTCAGATTCTCCTGTCAGGAGAGTTTTAATCTCTTTTCCGGGTGTTGTGCCGACAGAACGAATCTGTTATACTAACATCATAAAGAGCTCTTGATTTTTTACGAGGTATACACAAATGAATGAAATAGGAAAAAGAATTAAAGAACTGCGTAAGAAAAAAGACTTTACACAGGAAAAGCTTGCTGATATGTTAGGAATAACGTATAAAGCCGTATCAAAGTGGGAATGTGGTATGACGGTACCCGATATCTCAATGATCGTCCCGCTTGCAAGACTTCTAAGCGTAAGTACAGACGAGTTATTAGGTTTAGTCCCTATAGAAAGGGACGAAAGGAAAGCATATTTTGATTCCGAATATTTCGACTACTGGATGAAAGACCACGAAGCAGATCTTGAAATAGCACGTCAGGCGGTGTCCGAGTATCCGTCAGACTTCAAATACATTAACTGGCTTGCATATGATGAGTGGTACGTAGGTTGCAGTGTTAAATATTTTGATACCGATAAGGGAAAAGAACTTCTTTCAAACTCAGCAAAGCATTTTCTGTTAACATTTGAGCACTGCGATGATCCAATACTGAAAAAAGAAGCTATCTCAGGGCTGGTTTACACATACAGTAACATGGATGATCTTAATGAAGCTAAAAAATATGCAGAATTGTATCCGGAGGAAGATGGAATAGACCGATATAATTTGTTACTTTGCTGTCTGAGAGGCGAAGAACAGGATTCTTTGCGGAAAAAGATTCTATATAAGAGGATACAACAGCTGTGTGACTCTCTTGAGTCGCTTTGGCGTTCAAGCTTTCCCGAGGCACTGGATGCCTGTGAAACAATAATTAAAGCCGTTATCACGGACGGAAACTATCAGCGATTTCACTTTTGGCTCGCCGATATTTATCTTGAACGCGCAAAGCATTCTATGCAGAGCAATGATTTCATCAAGGCACTTGAGCATCTCACTGTCTGCCTCGACCACGCAAGGGAACATGATAAAATGGATAAAGTGTGCATAGAAGAATATACATGTCCACTATTAAAGGATTACCGCAGTGATTACAGAGACCGCAGAAGTGTAGAACTCACACATACCGAATATATACGAGGATGTATTATGGACAATAAACTTTTCACTCCTCTTTATGATCGTGAGGATTTCAAAAAAATATTCGATTAGTATTTTTTACCTTTAAACTATCTTCAAACGCCGACAAAAAACAGACACATCATCGGATAATTCCGTAAAATGATGTGTCTGTTTTATTTAGACTTCCTGTTATTTGATCTCGGATATGTAACAATATCCTCTTATTTTCCTATTATAAACTTGTCCTCTTCCTTAAGATCAAGAATATCTATGGCGGTATTAAACCGTTCCAAAACGTCCGGCATATTATGCGGATGATGTATATCGCTTCCGAGATAGAATTTACATCCTTCTTCCTTTGCGATGAACAACGGTGCCATAACAGCATCCTTGTGTTCTCCCGTCATTGATTGAAGCCGCAGATTTATCTCAATTCCTATTCCTCTGTCCGCCGCCTTTGCAAAGACCCTGCGGTACTCACTGTCAGGAACTGCACGGCTTCTGGTGATCTCTCCCCCACACAGATGTGCCATACCTATCTTGTGAAAGGGAAGATCCATATCAAGGACAGCATCAAATCTCTTTATAAAAAGCTTTGCAAGCTCTTCTCTTGTCTCTTCACCCGTGCAGGTGAAATCATCCATGTGAAAATGATTGATAGCGATTATTATAAAATCCAGCTTATCCATTACCTCCGGGGAAACACCCAAAACCATATCCGAATTAAGATCGGTCTCACAACCGAAAAGCAGCTTTACCTTATCACTCTCCGGCAGAGGCAGGGAACCGCAGATATATTCGTAGGTCTGATTCTTATAAAAATGGTGGTCGGTGGGAATACGGGCAGTATCCCACATGTGATCGGTGAAGCAGAGAGTTTTAAAACCGTTTTTCTCACCGTATTTTAAAATATTCTCTGTACTTTGCTCAGGGTCATTGGAGCAAAATGACAACTTGGTGTGTATGTGAAAATCATGATCAGGTTCAAATCTCATAGCCTATAACCTCCGATATAAATAATTTTCTCGTGATTTTATGTTTTCAATCAAAGAACACATATTGAGACTCAGCTCGTTCTATCAAAATATATTATAATATCCTTTACACAAAAAAGCAAGGATCACACATATTTCCACATAGCTAAAAAAGCAGAAAAACAGACACATCATTGAGGCTTCCCCAAAGTGATGTGTCTATTTTATTAATTTTTTTCGAAAAGGGTGTGGGGAAAACCTTTTTTAAAGGTTTTCCCCACATAAATACAAAACTATTTAATTACTTTCGACTCTCTTCGATTGGGGCTGTGAAAACGACAGTTATACGTAGTATAGATACTCCCTGCCTGTGTTAATGGGACATATTATTTCGCTGCAGATAATGGTTTTGATATAATTATTTTACGGTTGTTGCACAATTTGTTTTTTTATATTTACAACACTGTTACGATGTTTTTTCAACTAATAGTGTAGTTGGCCGTCGTAAACAGTTGTTGTTTTTAAAGATCATTTATGATATATTCAACTTAGACGAAGGCGCCTCGTACTTTTATATTTAGGGGTATAGAAATGAAAGATATTTTTGCAAATCGCATAAAACATTACAGACGTAAAGAGGACTTGACTCAGGAAGAGCTTGCTATCAAAATAGGAATTTCACCTCAATCGGTGAGTAAATGGGAAAGAGGAGAAGGATTTCCGGATGTTTCTCTTCTTCCTATCATTGCAAATTATTTTGGTATAACGATTGACGAGCTGCTTGGTAATGACGAAATATGTAAACGTCAAGCTAAAAATAATTTTTATCATAAAATGGGTGTGGGAATGACCACAGAAGATAAATTTAAGTTGTCGGTTGAGTACTCAAAAAAATATCCGAGAACAGATTGCTTTTTGAGTACCCTAATAACACAGGCAATGGAATTGTCTGATGAAAAACGAAAAGAATACGTTCCCATTGTGAAAGAAACTTGCGAAAAAGTAGTTGCAGAAAGCTTAAATCAAAAGACACGGGAAAAAGCCATAAAATGTATGTGTATGATCTGCCCGGATGATGAATTTGAAAAATGGTATAAAATGACTTGTACAGAATATCAAAACACTTCAATGGAGATTTTTGAGGAACGTTTATGGAAACTGGGAAAAAAGGCAGAAAGCCGGATGTATCACCGCGTAAATGACTTCAATCTGCTGCTTCATTATATGTTTCGTCTTGACCGTTGTTATGATGTGCCGAAAGAACTGCTTGATTGGTGTATAAAGCGAGTAAACATTATAGATTCATTTGCTACTGATGGAAAAATACCTGTGCTATGGTTAGGTGCCTATGCAAGATTTCATGCTCATATAGCAGCTGCTAAATTCGGACTTGGTAATAAGGAGGATGGTTATTATTATCTTGAAAAATCCATTGAATTGTTTGATAAATGGGTAAACGATCCGTTTTTCAATAAGGTTATGACGTTTGGTGACAATATGACTTCGTGGAATGGTCTTGAAATCAATATATTCCGTCAGCGTTTTATTTTTAACGGAAGCAGAGAAGAATTTTGTCCCAATTTGTTTTACCTTAGAGTGTGGCGTGAATACCTCTATGATTTTATGACTGTGCGCGAGTATGATACATCAACATACGAATGGTATAATGGATGGGAACATTTTGATTCGGTTCGAAACGAGGAAAGATATTTAAAGTGTATTGAAAAAGCAAAATCAATTGCATTAGGAAATGAACAGTAGAAGCAGAGCGGCTGCAGACTTCCTCAAAACAGCTTCTTACCATCAACCGACCCTAATGAAAGTTAAGCCGGGATTCTGACACAACCCACGGTTGTGTTTTTCTGTCAATTCAATCCATTTAAACAAAAATGATTTTCTGGTATAATACAATTAACGGTACCGGAAATCATTTCAAAGGAGAAAACCATGACGACAATAGGACAGAACATCAGAAAACTCCGCAAGGAACACGGAATGACACAGGAAGAGCTTGCGGCACGGCTGAATATCTCGGCACAGGCAGTATCAAAATGGGAAATGGAAACCTGTTCACCGGATATTTCGCAGATCGTCCCTCTTTCTACACTTTTCGGCGTGTCGGCCGACGTTCTTTTCGGAATCAGTTCGGACAGCATGGAAAAAGAAATTGAAGAAACACGGAGATACTGCGATGCTCTCGAAACCTCAAACGAAGACGCTCTTGAGACATGGATGAAGCTGTATGAGAGATACCCCCACAATAACACTATACGTTTTAAAATTGCCGAAACTCACGAATACTGCGCAAGCGCTTATGACGATGAAGACTTTACCCAGCATAATAAAAAAGCCGTAGAATTTTACGAAAAAGTTCTCGATGACAGTACCGACAACGATCTCAGAAGCCAAACGATCGAATCACTTCATCACATCTATAACACTCTCGGTGATTCCGAGAACGCACTCCGCATAGCAAATATGGGCGGCGATTGGGGAACTCTAAAGGCGGAGATGCTGTCAAAGCTTAATGAATATGAAAAGAAAAACTACTGGTGCCAGAATGTTTTCAGATACTACGGCGAAGGCATGGCGTGGGCTATTATGAGAATGCAATTTTCCGACACGGAAACCAAAATATTCGCGTATGAAACCGCCGAAAAAATCCTTGATCTCACCTATCTCGGAGATAAGGTGTGGATTTCCTATGTATACATATATCTTTATACAGACCTCGCCAAATGTTATTCAGCCATCGAAAATTACGAAAAAACGTATGAGGTACTGGACAAATGGTATGAAACTGCTCTGTTTAAAGATAATAATCCCCTCGGTGAGCACAGATATGAGAACAATCCGTTCATGAATGAGATAGTCTATAATCACGACCTCGCATTCACACACAATCAACGCGACTATATTCTATGCCATATCCAAAATCACGCATTTGACAGCATCCGAGATACCGAACGTTTTATGGCATATACTGAAAAAGTAAAAGCAATGCCGGGAATCGAATACCCTTTCGGCGGCGTTAATTTTGAAGATTAACACAATACTTTACAAAGCAAAGACACATCACAAAGGACATTTCCAAAGTGATGTGTCTGTTTTTTATAAAAGTTTTTCGAAAAGGGTGTGGGGAAAACCTTTTTTCAAAAAGGTTTTCCCACATAAACACAAATGTATTAAATTACTTCTGGCTCTCTTCGATAGCAACTGCGCAAGCAACAGTCATACGGAGTATTTATACTCCCACCATGGGGTTGTTACCTCTTACTATGGAATGGCATTTTTCCGTTCTCATAAACTTTTTTTGGCTATGAGAAGGTTTTTTGCAATTTTTTATCCCTAATCGGCTCTATACGGCTCTGTCTGTTGTTGAAAAAATGTTGAAAATTCTTTTATAATTCCCTTGACTTTCCCCTATTGTGTAATGATATAATACTATCAACAAAGACGCGGAGGAAAAACATGAAAAAGATAAGCGAATTTGCTACGCTGTGTGGTACATCCCCCAAAACACTGCGATTTTATGAAAGAATTGGTCTGTTGAAAGCAACTTATACAAATCCTGAAAACGGCTATCGTTATTATAACGATGAGCAGGAAAGAGAATACGAGTTGATTACTGTTTTTAAGGAACTGGGTTTTACGCTGGAAGAAATCAAAAATAACATCCTCCATGCAGACGATTCCCATATCCTCGAAATCCTTCGGCAAAAAGAAGAGGAACTGCAAAAAGCGCAGAAAATCTGTGCGGAACAGATTGCATATTACGAAAGAAAACCAAAGAATATTTCAGACGATGGGAACCGCAGTATTACCCTGCAGCGATACAATACCGAAAGGAAAATTGTGGTCAGTGACGGCACTGTAACCCGAACGTTTACCTGCCCATCCGATGGGATGGATATCTGTGCCGAGGCAATCAAAGAACTATTTTGTGTTCCTGAATATGTAAATCTTTCTCTTTCGGATATTCCTGCCACAGAGGAAGACCGAACAGTACTGGTTCAGGTAATGGAGGGAACAAAGGAAGAAATATTGTCAGCCGACTTTAGAACATTGTTTGGAGAATCGGCTCATATTTCCGATATCTCCTCTGTACTCATGGCAATGAAAGTCTGCCAAGAAACAGATATCGATGATATAAATAGGATAATGTCAAAATGCATGTCCCTGTTTTCCGAAAACTGTGCTGCTCTTTGGGGCGCAAGTTTTGACTTTCAGTGTGGAAACCGAGTTAAAGTATACATAATAGGTATGTATTGAATTCCGGCTAATTTCATTAAAAAGCGGAAGACTTTTTGAAAGTCTTCCACTTTTTTGTTATATTCACTTCAAGAATTTCTTACTTGCTAGCCTCTTCGATTGCAACTGCGCAAGCAACAGTCATACGGAGTATTTATACTCCCACCATGGGGTTGTTACCCGCGCCGATGAGACCCATCATCTCTACGTGCGCGGGAACGGAGGAGGAACCTGCGAACTGCGCGTCGGAGTACATACGACCTATGATGTCGGTCATACCATAGCTGGACGGACCTGCAGCCATGTTATCGGGATGCAGCGTACGGCCGGTACAGCCGCTAACGGATTTCCATCCCAATACAGCATAAGGGGATACCATACTTTGTACAGTACCCCCCTTTTGTATTTCCATCCGAAATTACGAATTCTTCATAATCACATTGACGTACTGATACGGAATCTCAATACCGGCTTTGTCAAGCGCTTTCTTGACATTCTCCCACATCTCGAAATTCACTGCCCAGTAATTGTTGGAATCACACCATACCCGAAGTTTCATCGTTATTGCGGAATCGCCGTGAGCCGCCACCAACACAACCGGTGCCGGATCTTTAGCAATCTTCTCATTGGCCTGTGCCGTTTCCAAAATCACTTTTCTGGCAGCATCAATATCCGCATCGTAAGAAATGCTGAAATCGAAATCCAGACGACGGGTGGACTCGGTAGAAAGATTGGTGATCATGCTGTTGGCCAGTGTGGAATTCGGAACACTGATATCCTGATTGTCACCGGTCGTAATCAGCGTATAATAAATATTGATGTCTTTGACGGTACCGCTGACACCGCTGCTGGAAATAAAATCACCGACATGGAACGGCTTACAGAACATCAAAATGACACCGCTGGCAATATTGGACAATCCGCCCTGAAGTGCCAGACCGATCGCAAGACCGCAGGAACCGAGTACAGCGATAACCGAAGATTCCGGCACACCGATGATGATAACGGCAGTCAGAACAACAATCACCTTCAACATAAGCTCAATGAAATTGGTAAAAAAAGATTTTACATTGCTGTCAAGCTTTTTAAAACCTTTCGTCTTTTGAAGCGCTTTGGATAACATTTTTACCACCGAAAATCCTACAACGAGTACGAGAATAGCAAACAAAATATCAATTACTTTCCCGGTAAGGTAGGAATTGACAAACGTTACAAACCAAGAGGCAAAGCTGAATGTGGTATCCATAAGAGAATCTCCTTCAAAAAATACGTATTGTGATTGTTTCCGCGTAAACACAAGGGAATACAAATCGATTTAATGATAGCACATATACCCCGTATTGTCAATCGTTACAGGCTATATATTCTCCGTCCTCAATCCAACAATCGAAAAAACACTCCAAAAAATTGGACACACCATCGAGTAACACCCGAAAATGATGTGTCTGTTTTTATAAAAGTTTTTCGAAAAGGGTGTGGGGAAAACCTTTTTTCAAAAAGGTTTTCCCCACATAAACACAAATGTATTAAATTACTTCTGGCTCTCTTCGATAGCAACTGCACAAGCAACGGTCATACCAACCATTGGGTTGTTACCTGCACCGATGAGACCCATCATCTCTACGTGCGCGGGAACAGAGGAAGAACCTGCGAACTGCGCATCGGAGTGCATACGGCCCATGGTATCGGTCATACCGTAGCTGGAAGGACCTGCAGCCATGTT
>JAFYMF010000031.1 GCA_017556745.1 Clostridia bacterium | reverse complement strand
TTTAGATAACGGCTCGGAGTTTTCTGAGTTTAGAGAGTTAGAATCAAATCTCAATACGGAGGTGTATTTCGCAGAACCTCACAAGCCTTGGCAACGTGGTACAAACGAAAACACCAATGATATATTAAGATTTTTCTTTCCTAAAGGCTACAATTTTCATTCCTTGGATAATGAAACTTTGCAAAATATTGTTCTGTCTATTAATTTAAGACCTAAAAAATGCTTGGGGTGGCATTCACCTTTTGAAGCGTTTTGGGGTGTTGCACTTGCTTGACAATTTGCCGTGGCACGCGAAGTGTGACGGAAGGAGTTCGTTCTCTGTTACTTTGTTTTGTATAACGCTTATGTTCTTATAGGGTATCTAACGAGTTTGTGCAAATATTATTGCAAAGTAAAAGCGGAGATCGGGTTTGACGAAGTCAATACCGCAACCTCACGCTTTCTTTCTATTCAACTGTTCGACAAGTTGGAATTTTACTGTGCGTCTTTGTTGAATGAATTACAATGGAAACTTCCGTCGCTATAAGTCAGTTCCTCGCCATCAATGTATATCATTCCGTTTTTGCATTCAAAGGAAAATTCGGGTTCGTCCAGTGTCATCCTTGTTATAACTTGAATTCCTTCAAAAGAAGTCAAATCAAAAATATCGACACTCATATAAGACAGGCCAGAGCCCGATGTGTTATAAGAAACAAGGTCTTTCATGCTGTTGCCGTCATAATCCCACAAGCATAATTGATGGTGGTATCCTCCAAAAGTATCATATCTGTAAATCGTATGATTTACCACCAAAAAGCAATGTATGTCGTTCACACAAAATACTTCAACATCAGATGTTTCATCAGAAATGCTTTTTGGGGTAATGTTCACAATGCGGGTAATGTTATCCGTGTTGTAGTTATAATCCTTTTCACCGCCACGGATGTATCCATCGCTTTTCAATTTTTTCAGAAAATCATCACAATGAAGATTGTTCGTCGTATCATAATCGGGAATAAAATAGCCTGCTTCAGTCTGTGTGTATTGGCTTGGGTTGTTGGTTTCGGTTGGAGCACCTATCTGTGTTCCTATGATGCCACTGGGACTTCCGTTAATCCACACATCATCATCGCTCTTAATAACATCTCCCATCTGGACTTCAAGAAACAGATGCCATTGAGCCATATCGTCTGTTGCAACATCGGGAACAATTCTGTTAATGGTTATGTTCCAACCAAGCGAAGCACCATTTTCATCCCAACGATTACGCACATCTGTGATTTCGTGACGAACGGAGCCGCTTCCTTCCTCAAGAACAATCAACACCAAGTTTTGCCGTTCAAAATAAGAGTCATCATACTTGTCGCAGGCATCCAGAAAACCTATTGTTGTATCTGAATAGACCTTTTCTTTACGCTCTAAATCAAAAGACTCTTTGTTGGTTTCGTAGTAGGCATCAAGCTCTTCCCTTGAGTTGATTACCACATGATAAGGATACCTTGTGTTCTCGGAACCTCCATTGGTACGGATATACTGTGCATCAAACGCATAGGCTTCTGGTGCTGCACCATGATTTGAGGAATTGTTTGAATTACAGGCACATAATCCAATCACGTAAGCAAATGCCAAAACTAAAACTATCACTCTTTTCATAAGTATAACCTCCTCGTCAAATTCAGTATTATCGAACTGTTTTCATATTTACAGTATATCATAAGTATTCAGCTTTTTCAACAATCGTAAAATGAAGGATAGATTACCCGGGCAGAGTACGGTACATATAAGTGAAACACTTTCATGTCTCCCTCCCCGGGGGAGGTGGCACGCGAAGTGTGACGGAAGGAGTTCGTTCTCTGTTCCTTTGTTTTGTATAACGCTTATGTTCTTATAGGGTATCTAACGAGTTTGTGTAAATATTATTGCAAAGCAAAAGCGGAGGGATAAAACCTCCACTTTTGCTCTATTTAACTGATTGTCAAGTCTGAATTTATATGTAACCCTTAGGCTCATAGTTACCGACCTCAATTATCTCATAACCGAGGAATACCTCACCGGCACCTATTTTATACGTGATTTTGTGAGATGGGAGAAGGAACAGTCTGTCTGCATAAAACTGAACCGTAACATAAGACGTTCCGTCTATGACGTTACAATCTATGATACGGTGTGGCGATTCGTAACCACGTGTATCGGCATAAAAAACAGTATTTGTTTCTTTATTGTATTTACAACGGTTTAGATAACAACCATCCTCCGTTGGCTTTTCGATAGTTATGCCAAACTTTTCCGAAAGAAGTCTCTGCATATCATCAATGCCGATTTCCAAGTATTCTCCATAGAAATAACAGATATAGTCTGCAGGCAGGATACCGTCACTGGTATCCCATTCGCCGTAAGGGGATATTTCCCATGGTCTCATAAATGAAAAATAAGCGTGAACCGCTTGCGCCGCGGTATCGTCCTCGAATTTGTCAATGCCATGTTTTATTCTGTTTATCTCCTCTGATTCTTGAACGGTTTTAGGAATGTCACCGTCATAGAGATAGACATCCTGGCCATCATAAACTATTTTCGTATACGTTCCGGGCGGAAGTGTTTCCGGGAGAGAATTGCCGGTAACCGTAAAGGTAAAACTCAAAACCGCGCCGCCTCTTGGATCATCTTCAATAAACATGATAGTATAGTCTTTGATACCGAGCTCGTTGTATTCGGGGATCGTCGATTCTCCGCTGACCAGATTGTAGATGAAATTGTATGCGCCGGGGGCATTTTTCCATCCGGGGGATGGTTCTTTTGACCATGGGAGAGCTTCCCAGTCAGCTATATTTGTGATAGTATCCCGTTTACTGCCCGATTCCGGATCGCTTTCAAAATCTGTTTCAACAGTAGCAGAGTCCGTCTCATCGGGGTTACTGTTGCTTGGTTGTTCAAACGTTGTTTCGTTTGTTTCGGGTGGAGTTAGAGTAGTTTCATCGGTGTTTGGTTTGATATCACTGCATCCTACAAGTAATACTATGAGCGACAAAGCGGAAACCAAAGAAATAATTTTTCTCATACAACCTTACCTCCTTTTGATGTTTTCATATTGTTTGACGTATAAGCAGGACAAACAGTTCCCTAAAGTCCTTGACTTTTGGAAATCTTGTACAATTTTATTATATCATAGGCACATTATTTTGTCAATAACTGCACAAGCGAAAGAAACAGCAGGTATTTCGGACATGCCGCAGTTTTGCGGAATATCATTTTTCGACTGTTTTTACTTCTCCCATAATTTATAATGACAAAGCGGACGGTTGAAAAATGGTAAAACTTATGTTATACTGAAGCAGTAGGCAGTTTGATAACGAGTTTTTGCGTAATAAAATATACCCTAAAAAGAAAGATGAAAATAAAATGTCAAATAAAATGAAGATCGGTATTCTCGGTGCCGGTACCTGGGGTATTGCACTTGCGAGAATGCTCTTTAACGCAGGAAATGAGGTAACCGTTTGGTCGGCGGTGGAGTCTGAGATAGATATGCTATTGTCTCAGCGGCGGCATCGGAATTTTCCTGATGTCGAGTTGCCGGGCGGAATAGTATATACCAAGGATATGCCGGCGGCATGTGCGGAAAAGGATATTCTTGTCTTTGCCGTCCCGTCGGTGTTTGTCAGGTCTGTCGCGCAGAAGGCCGCTCCTTATATTTCCGATGGACTTATCATTGTTGACGTAGCCAAAGGAATCGAAGAGGGTACACTGTATACAATGACAGAGATCATTGCGGATGAAATTAAAAATCCAACCGTCAAATTGGTGGCTCTCTCGGGTCCAACCCACGCAGAGGAAGTTATAAAGGATCTTCCTACAACCATTATATCCGCAAGTGACGATGCTGTCGCGGCTGAAACAGTACAAAAGGTATTTACAACCGGGTATATGCGGGTATATACAAACGACGACATCCGCGGAGTAGAGCTGTGTGGGGCACTGAAGAACGTAATTGCATTGGCCTCCGGTATAGCTGTCGGGCTTGGATCGGGGGATAATGCAAAAGCGGCTATAATAACCAGAGGAATTGCCGAAATTTGTAAATTGGGACTTGCTATGGGATGCAGGGAACAAACCTTTGGGGGACTGGCGGGTATCGGCGATCTTATCGTTACCGCCACAAGTATGCACAGCCGAAACAACCGTTGCGGAATTCTGATAGGACAGGGTGTTTCAGTCAGTGATGCTATAGAACAGGTGGGAATGGTAGTTGAAGGACTTAATGCATTACCTGCGGCAATAACTCTTGCAAAAAAATATAACGTGGAAATGCCCATAACGGAGATGCTCCATGCAGTGGTATCAGGGAGAGTGGACGTTTCTGCCGTTATCGAAATACTGATGACAAGAGAATTGAAGGCTGAAAATCACGTTACCAGCTTCAGTGATATACGTGACGCATAATTGTAGTTTGTGTCTTCTTGTCTTTCTCGTTGAGCTATATATAATTTAATAACAAAGCAAAAGCGGAGGCTTGGCACAGTTTCGTTAAGGACACTGCGCCAAGCCTCCGCTTTTGTTTATATTTGAATTTATTATACCCACATCATACGCCGGAAGTGATATTAAAAATATACTCGCTGCATACAGAACTCTAAGCTATATTTTTCTTTTCTATAGCAGAAAAACAATCACAATTAAAACAGCACTTATAATACCAAAGACAACTTAAACAGTTCTCAATTAGTTATTTAAAAAGAATATTCGACACCGCACAACTCGCAAATATTGTTTAAATCGCTATCTAAGTGTACATCGCGATGGTATTCGCCGCAAGGTAATTGTCCGCATTCGTCACAACACGAATCCCCGTCCGCGTCAAAGAATCCAAAGTGAAATCCACAGAGAATACAGAAGTCGTCATGTCCAATCCCGTTTGAATGGTGTATCATTGCAGGACAATCATCACAATAACAATCACCGTCCAGATCTTTATGATCGACATTTTCCATAATTGTATGACACGCATCACAGACGTGATCGTAGTCCGAATCTTTATGCTTATGAGAACACCAGTCACATATGTCGTCAAGGTTATCATCCAAATGTCCCGAATAGTGAATATCACCGCAAAGATACTGTCCGCATTCGTCACAACGGAAGTCGTCGTCTTCATCGCGGAATTCGAGTAAACGTCTGCATACTATGCAGCGAGCCTCGTGTCCGGGACTGCTTGGGTGATGTACCGGTTCGGGACAGATATCACAAACACAATCATCGTTCATATCTACGCAGTCGTGAGGATTGTCGACAATATCGTTCGTAGTCTCGTCTACCGGAGTTTCGCTAGTACTGTCGGTAGTATCATCTGTAGTTTCGTCTGTCGGAACTTCGGTAGTACTGTCGGTAATTATATCGATAGTTTCATCCGACGGAACCTCAGTAGTGTTGTCGATAGTTATATCAGTGGTATCATATGTAGTACTGTCAACTGTACTGTCGGTATCACTTGCAACATTACTTATTACTGTTACTCCACCTACAGTTAAAGCAACGGCAGAAATAGCTGCTATAATCTTTGTAACGATGGGGATAGCAGCGATTTTTGCGGCTATTCCTGCTCCGGTGACGGCGGCTGTTGTCTGAACCGATGCAGCCGCTGCTATACCTCCAACGCCTTGAGACGCAAGGGCGACAGTACCGGCGGCGGTACTTGCAGCTCCTGAAACCACTGTTCCGATTTCTGCCACTTTTGCCGCAGGCATAATTTCTTTGCCAAAGAACAGCATAAGCAAAGGCAGGAAAGAGAAAGAATGCAACTTGATATTGTGCTTCTCTTCGTAATCCTCCACAGATTTCTTGATAGCTTTACGGGCATAATTCAATCTGCTTTTTACAGTACCGTCCGAGACACCCTGGATCTCTGCTATCTGCCCAACGGAAAGCTCATCGAAATAATACATCATGACGGCAGATCGCTGTTCCTCCGTCAGCTCATTGATTATACCGAGAATTGTGTTACGGAAATCCTCTTTTTCATATACCTCTTCCGGAATAGAATCCTCACTTTCATCCACAAGAGTATCAAAAATGGTATTACCATCCTCATCTTCTTCCACTAACACGTCTTTTTTCTTCTTGAAGTACCGTGTACATCGGTGATATGTGATTTGCTTCATCCAGATAACAAAGGCGGCGGGTTCTTTCAAACTACCTATGGTATTAATGATCTCCAGAAATGTTTCCTGTGTGATATCGCAAGCGGTATCAGAATCCTTTATTGTTTTAAGTGCAAAATAATAAACGTCATTATAAAACGTTGTGAACAGTTTGTCCATTGCATCGGATTTGCCCCTTTGAGCGGCAGATACCAGGCTGATAAGCAAATCACGTTCCATTTTTAACTCCCTTTTTTACTGTCCTTAAAAACTTGTCTTAAATATTTGAGTAATCCGGATGCCCTGATTTGGGGCATTGGATTTTCTGCTTTGTCTGCACTGAAGATGCAGAACAGAAAATGATGCTGTTTTTGATTTTCTTTTCTATCCATTCTTCATCTCTTCTTATAAATTTGCCGAGGGATGAAAGAAAGGGCAGTAATTTGACATATTATATCATATATTTGTTTCTTTTTCAAATTTCTGCCGTTTCTTTTATTATAAAATTTTAGTGACGGCTGTTTTCTGTTACGTACTCATAGGTAACATTGTCATCCATGAGAATACGAATCTGACATTCACCGCGATTTGAATATTCGGAACGGTAGATACTAACAATAGAACCGCTTTTGTTTAAATCGGTAAGATAGGTATCAAGGGTCATATCTGTACCTGAAATAAGATAAGAACATTCTCCGGAGTAGATGCTGCCGTCATTGAAAATGAGGTAAATAACTTGGCCAAAGATTGCCTGAGTCAATTGGTCTACACTCTTGCCGCCAGGCATGTTGATGGGTAACTCGTTATCTGAGTACATATAGTATATTGCATCGTTGTCTCCGTCCTTTTTGTACAGAGGGGACTGGGAATTAAAGTGTTTGTAATCCAGAATATCCTTTGTGGGAACATTATCTTTGGTTGTTATCATCATATAAGTTCTTTCATGAAAAAAGACGCTGATACCTATTTTGCTATAGGATGTAATACCGTCTATTTCCACATAAACTACAGGACTGCCGAATCCATCGTTGACAAAGTAAATGGAGTCAACTCTATCGTAGTATACTTTTTTATCTAAATCATATAAGGAAAACGGAACGTTGTCTTTACTCTTGACACCGGTGCTGTCTATTTCGTTATAAAACATATAACCGTTTTCATCAACACTTATAATGGTGAGAGATGACCAAGAGGTGTAGTACCATACTATCTCACCTTTTATATCGTTACAGATACGTTCGTCACCGTCATCGAATAAATGGAGATAACCTTTTGAATCAATGTATGCTGCCTCATTACAAATGCAAAGTGTTTCACTTATATCTGCATTTTCAGGAAACCAAAATGTTCCGTCAAGCTCAGTACTGCTTTTAAGTGCGCCGTCTTTAGTGAAGAACATTCTCTGATCGTCGTCAGCGAATTCGAGGAAATCATCTTTGACCATAGTGGTTATACCGTAGGGAGTCATATATTCAGACTCATATTTCTCGGTGGGTTTACTCGGCTCAGAAATGTTTTCGCTATCGTTGTGGTCTGCTGAAGAGTTTTCATAGAAGTTTGTCTGGGACATCAAATCGAAAATATTTTCATTATCGAAAACATTTTCATCGTTTCCGCATGCGGTAAACTGAAGCAGAGCGATAAGGGTGAGTGAGAAGCAAAGAATTTTTTTCATGGTTTTCATAGTTATTTTTTCCTTTCGGTTTTTGTTTTTTTGTTCCTTACACTCATAAGGGGGATTTAGAAATCGCATCGGTTTTATGTTTTTTTAATTTTTTTATAGAAAATTTATAATGATATTCTAAGTGTTGATTTCAAAAATAAAAAGAGGAGAATCTTGCGTACCTGCCATAGAGCAGGTACGCAATGAAATTTGCCATTTCGGGCAAGTGAAATCGCTTTGCGACGGAATGTCCGCTTACGCGAACGTGGGCAAATTTCATTTTACATTGAGCAAGGCGAGATATTTCACAATGCGCGGAAGCACATTATTTCACGTTTTGTTATCGCAAAACATTTTGCGATAGCAAAATATTTCACTATATGCATTTGTGCCCACAAATGCAGTGCTTGTCAAAAAAAGGGCAGAGAATTTTTCAAGATTCTCTGTCCTTTTCCTGTTGGTGGACTATGTGTTCTATTGAATTTTAAAACTGCCTTTAAGAGTACGCCCGCTTTTCTCTCCTCTTTTTTTCATTATATATAGTGTAATGAATTTTTTAATCGATGAACTATAGCTTAGTTTAAGATACTTAGGAGCTCGGCGGCTCTTTTTAGTATGGGGATCTCCCTTGCGGCCACAAGTCTGCCAACCTTTGTACATGAGCATCTTTCATATTCAAGCAGAGCATCTTCATAACTAAGCTTCATAGTAGAGAGGTGGAAGTTCTCCATTTCCTCTTGTGTAAGACTGTTGTCTCCAAATGACACTGCTTTGCACAGATAATAATTGTTTATATTATGACGGTGGATAAGATTATAGTAGTCACTGACTACACCTATTTTACAGATTATCTCAACCTCGGCACCGAGCTCTTCTTTAAGTTCACGTAAAATGGCAGTGTTTAGATCTTCTCCTTTTTCAACACCGCCGCCCGAGGTTTCTATCAAAGTAGCGCGTCCGAAATCGTCGTCTCGATGGGCACGTACAAAGTAGAAGTTTTCTTTATCATCGAAAACTATGGCTCTTACTATTTCTCTGTCATGGTCAATGTAGTCAAGGGGCCATTCCTTGTCAGTCAGATCTATCCTGATTTCTTCGTTCATATTTTACGTTTTCTCCTGTGCGACGGTTAATTTGTATATATTATATCATACCATTTACGGCACTTCAAGATTGAGATATATGTCTAAAGAGACATTATAAATATATCTAAATAATGTGGTTTAAACGGGGTTTAAAGGCAAAAAAAGGTAAGCGGAGATAATATTTCCGCTTACCTTTTAATCAGTTTATAAACTTAACAGCAGTGCCGTATGCAATAACCTCGGCCGCACCCTGCATAACTGCGGCGGAGGAATAATGAATGTTTACAACAGCATCTGCCCCGAGCGCCTCGGCTTCCTCTACCATTCTCTTGGTAGCAAGTGCTCTTGCCTCGTTCATCATTTCGGTATAGGCTTTCAACTCTCCGCCGACCAGAGTTTTAAAGCTCTGCATTATGTCTTTTCCCACGTGCTTTGACTGGATGGTACTGCCTTTAACAAGACCGAGCATTTCAAACTCTTTGCCGCTGATGTAATCAGTATTTACTAAGATCATCTTCTTCACCTTTCTTTATTTCATTTATTCTTTCAATGCATACCGCAATTGTAACAACTGAAAAAATAACAGGAAAAATACCCAAAATATATTTGAGTATACCGGGTATGTATAGCATGAGACAAAAATAAGCGATGTAGTAAAGTATCATTATCACTGTAATTATGATAGGTGCAATAAATTTCTTTTTGTGTGGGCTTATCATCGTCATTACCTCCTGTGGTTTATCTTTTGCTACAAATACATTATATATTATGTTACTGAATATTGCAATAACCATAAGTTAAAAATACTATACGCGAAACTCTTTTAGATGTTTTTCGTTATACTTGACACAATTTGCGAAATATGATAGGATAAGACCGACGATAAAAAGATATACATAAAAGAAAGGGTATAAACTGATGAAATTCCATCATATTTCACTTCGTGTAAAGAATTTTGAAGCTTCTATGCGGTTTTATACCGAGCTTGCAGGGCTTAAGGTAATAAAGCAGTTTTCCGCAAATGGCGGAAACGTTGCATACCTTGCTGACAATGAGGGAGATACCGAGGTAGAGATTATTGCCATGCAAGAGGGACAGACTTTTGAGGGAAAGGGAATGTTTCTCTGCTTTGCCACTGACGAGCTTGAGACTGTACACGTTAAAGCGGTAAGCCTTGGCATGAATCCCTCTGATATTCGCAATCCTGAGCCTACTGCAAAATATTTCTATGTATATGATCCCGACGGAGTATCGGTACAGTTCAGAGAATATAAATAAAACGGTCAAAATGGCTGTCTCAAAAGCGAGACAGCCATTTGCTTAGTCGTTATGAAGTGAAATAACCTTTTTCTGCCAGGATTTTTTACCGCATTTGGGGCACTTCATATATCTTGTTCTGTTTATGTGCATTGCCATTACTACCTGACTGAAGGTAGGAACGTATCTGTGGTGGCAGTTACCACACTCGTAGTAGCCGGCGGTCTGCTCTATTCTGAGGGCAAATACGAATCCTATCATTGCCACGATGAATGACAATATAATGATACACACTCTTAGCCAAACGGCCATTGACAAAAATGCTGCAACCGATATCCCGCCAAGAAGAATAATAACCGAAAAGATGCCGATAATTATCTCAAAGAACAAAAGCCGTTTGTCGGAATCTTCCTTTTGTTTTGTCATTTCCAGCAGAAGCTGTTCTGTTTTTTCATTGTAATTTTCCATTATAACCTCCCCATTTAACAAATCGTTTACGTTGATCTTTAAAATACTGCATAAGTCAAGCATTATAGAGGAATCGGGCAATGATCTGCCTGTCTCCCACTTTGAAACCGCTCTGTCGGTGATGTCCAGCTTTTCGGCAAGCTGCATCTGAGTCAGACCGATCTCTTTCCTTTTTTGTGCAATAAAATGTCCGATTTTGATCTGATCCATTTATTCATTTGCCTCCTTTCGAGATAAGTATACGATGTTTTGTACCTAAAGTCCACATACTGTTGGTAGAGTTGGCTTTTACGCTATTATTATATCATAAAAATTATATTTGTCATACTTTAGAATCGTTTTTTTATACTTGGATATAATATATGCGAGGAGGCGATAAAATGAAAAGATTTTTATGCTTGTCTCTCCTGTTCATCTGTGCGCTACTGGTACTGACAGGTTGTGGTGCTGTAAACGGTGCCGCCGATATGGTAGAGAGCGGAATGGATATGGTAGGAGATGCGGCTCATAATATGATTGATCCTCAAAACGATACAAATGACAACAGGGCTTCCATGCTTACAAAAAAGGAAGCAGAGGATATAGCTTTCGGTAAGGCAGGAGTATCTCGTGACGAGGCAGAAAATATACGATGCGAATATGAGCACGATAACGGACGCGGTTATTATGAGATCGAGTTCTATGCAAACGGTGTAGAATACGATATTAAGGTTGATTCAGATGACGGTAATATAATGTCATTTGATAAAGGTTAAACAACTCTTGTAATATAAGCAAAATATAGACCTGACAATATGGAATATACAGTGAAAACCGAAATCGATTTATCGCTGTGTTTTACTCTGTCAGGTCTTTTTTGATGTTTTTGTGTTTTTCATAATATATTATTATTAACTTTACAAACAAAGAAATATTGTGTTATAATAATATCAAAGGGCAGGGTGTCAACCTTTCCCGTTAATGTAACGTATACAGCAGAAAGGGGTTTCAGTTATGGGACTTATTAAAGCAGGAATAGGCGCACTTGGCGGAACGCTGGCAGACCAGTGGAAGGAATTTTTCTACTGTGATGCGCTTTCTGCAGACGTGCTTGTAAAAAAGGGACAGAAGAGAACCAGCGACCGTTCCTCCAATACCAAGGGCGAAGATAACATAATTTCAAACGGTTCCGGCATTGCAGTGGCAGACGGACAGTGTATGATCATTGTTGAGCAGGGAAAGGTAGTTGAGGTATGTGCCGATCCCGGCCAGTTTACATATGACAGTTCTACCGAGCCTTCTATTTTTGCGGGTTCTCTCGGAAAGAGCATCATTGAGACCTTCAAGACCATAGGTAAGAGATTTACATACGGTGGAGATACAGGAAAAGATCAGCGTGTTTATTACTTTAATACCAAGGAGATCATAGGAAACAAGTTCGGTACCCCCAACCCGATCATGTTTGACGTAGTCAATCGTGAGATAGGAATGAGAAGAACCGTTCAGGTAAGATGTAACGGTATATATTCATATACCATTACCAACCCGATTCTGTTCTACACCAAGGTTTGCGGAAACGTGGAATATGAGTACAGAAGAGATGAGATCGATTCTACTCTCAAAACCGAGTTTATTTCCGCGCTTCAGCCTGCTCTGGCATCAATGTCAGAGCTTGGACTTCGCCCGGCTCAGCTCCCTGCAAAGGTCAATGAGCTTAAGGCGGCTATGAATGAGGCGCTTAAGCTTGAGTGGGTAGAGAGCCGCGGTATTACCGTTGAGAAGATCGCGCTCAATCCCATTACTCTCACTGATGAGGATATGAAGAAAATCAATCAGATGGAGGATGCCGCAACTCTCGGCAGTAATCCCTTTATGATGGCGGGGCGCATGACCGATGCTACCGCATCCGCTATGGAGTCTGCCGCAGGAAATAATGCAGGCGCCATGACTGGATTTATGGGAATGGGTATGGCAGGTAACGCAATGGGCGGAGGTTTTAACGCGGCACAGCAGTTCTACGGAATGGGTGTTCAGCAGAACGAGCAGGCAAAATCGGCAGAGCAGAGTAAGATGACCGATGGTGAATGGAAGTGTGCTTGCGGTACCGTTACAAACGGTAAGTTTTGCCCCGAGTGCGGAGCAAAGAAACCTGAGGCAGAAGGCTGGACCTGTAGCTGTGGTACTGTAAACCGCGGTAAGTTCTGTACCGAGTGCGGCAGAAAGAAGCCTGCCGATGCTATTCAGTATAAATGTGACAAGTGCGGCTGGGAGCCGGAAAAGGGCACAAATCCACCTAAGTTCTGTCCCGAGTGCGGAGATCCTTTTGATAATAATGATCTTGCTTAACCTTTCCGTGGGGTGAACAGAATGACTGAACTTAAGGAATATAAATGTCCTTGTTGCGGTGGTGTTATAGAGTTTGATTCTGCGTCACAGAAGATGAAATGTCCTTATTGTGATACAGAGTTTGAGATAGAAGCTCTTGAGTCGTTTGCTGCGGATATAGCAAACGATCTCGAAGACGAGATGAAATGGAGCTCTGCCACGGACGGTGAGTGGAAAGACGGGGATGCTGACGGACTTGTCAGTTATATATGTAACACCTGCGGTGGTGAAGTGGTTGGAGACGTCAACACAGCGGCTACCTCATGTCCGTTTTGCGGTAATCCTGTTATCGTTGCGGGTAAACTGTCGGGACTTCTCAAACCCGATTACGTTATTCCCTTTAAGTACGATAAAGAGGCGGCAAAGGCGGCGCTCAGAGAATATTATAAGGGTAAAACACTTCTTCCCAAGTCATTTCGGGATGAGAACAGAATAGATGAAATAAAGGGTATATACGTTCCGTTTTGGCTCTACGATACGGAAGCAAATGCAAGTGTGAGATACAAGGCCACCAGAGTCAGGTATTGGAGCAGCGGTAATTATGATTATACCGAAACATCGTATTACTCTGTTGTCAGAGGCGGAAAGCTGACCTTTGAAAACGTACCTGTAGACGGATCAACCCGAATGGCAGATGAGCTTATGGAGTCAATAGAACCTTTTGATTTCTCAGAAGCGGTTGAATTTCACACGGCGTATCTCTCGGGTTATCTTTCGGATAAGTATGATGTTGATGCGGAAAGCAGTATAATCCGTGCAAACGAGAGAATAAAACGTTCTACCGAGGAAGTTATGGCATCTACCGTTTCAGGTTACATGTCTGTAATACCGGAGCATTCATCGGTAAGATTCAGTGAAGGCACCTCGAAATATGCTCTTCTTCCGGTATGGATTCTTAATACTACATATAACGGTGAGAATTATTCCTTTGCGATGAACTGTCAAACAGGAAAGCTGAGAGGTGATCTTCCTCTTGACAGGGGTGCATACAAAAAGTGGTTATTCGGCCTTACTGCGGTGATAGGAGCAGTTACAATGGCGGCTACCTACCTTGCGTGGCTTTTTTGAGGGGGTGGGACTGTGAAAAACAAAATTTTTCTTTTCGTCTTCTCAGCCATTACTTTGATAATACTGTTTTCTCTTACTGTATCGGCCGTGCATCCGCCGCGACTTGTTGATGACGCAGATATTCTTGCTGATACTGAAGAAGAGAGGGTAGGGAAGCTTCTTGATGACATCAGTCTTAAGAATAACTTTGACGTGATAGTGGTTACGGTAGAATCTGTCGGTGCTTACGGTATAACCGATTATGCCGATGATTTCTACGATTACGGCGGCTACGGCATGGGGGACAACTATGACGGTGTGCTTCTTCTTATCAGTATGGAAGAAAGAGATTGGCATATTTCCGGATGCGGATCCGGCGAAAGAATTTTTAATAATGCAGGGATCAGATACGTTGGAAGTGAAATAGTAGATCATCTCTCAGCAGGACTTTATGCAGAGGCTTTTTGCCTTTATGCCGAGGTATGTGACTCAATGATCGGTACGGTAGACGGAGAATATAAAGAACCGTACAATGTACTTACAAGTCTTATTATATCTCTTGTAGTGGGACTTGTTATTGCGTTTATATCGGTAAGTGTGATGAAGAGTCAGCTAAACGGAGCAGTGCAGCAAAGCGGAGCAGGAGGTTACATAAAGAGCGGTAGCCTTGAGCTTTCCGTTTGCCGTGACAGTTTCCTCTACAGAAATATCATCAGACGAGCAAGACAGCAGAGCAACGGCAGTTCCGGATCCCACAGATCCTCATCCGGCCGTTCTCATAGCGGCGGCGGTGGAAAGTTCTGATTAATATTCTATAAAAGCAAAAGGGCGGTGTTGCTGATATGCAACACCGCTCATTGTTTTCGGATAATTTATTTCTTGCCGAAAAGACCGCCAAGCTTACTGCCGATAGAATCAAGGGAGAGTTTAGCTTTGATACCGTCTACGATAGCCTTGATCTGATCGTCCGGAAGATCGATACCGATGAGTTTTTCTACAGCTTTGATAGGATCCTTCTTAAATTCAGCCATGAGAGAATCGTCAGATTTTATTTTGTCAACGAGCTCATTGATTTTAGCTTTAATATCCATATTATTTACTCCTTGTGTAAAATTTTGTTGCGGTAATTATACCACAAAACAGATAGTTTTACAATAATGTATCGTTGATTTTATTTTCTTAGGATGATATAATTATAGTGAAATGGGGTGACTGAATGGGTAGTATAAGAAGAAATATACTGATTATCTATCTGGGAATATTAATATTCGGTGTTGCATACATTCTTCTGTCTCCTTTGGTATTCGGTTCTGTTGGCCAACCTTGTCCTATATACTCTCTGACGGGATATTTATGCCCGGGGTGTGGTGCTACTCGTATGTGCTTGGCTGTCTTACGCGGAGATATAATAGCAGCACTGAAATATAATTTGTTTTTGTTTGTCAGCTCTGTTTTGTGGACTGTTATTTCTCTTTTTTTGTTTGTTGGCCGTCCGAAATTTCTCTGTAAAAAACGATTCCTTTACAGTTGCTTTATATTAACGATGTGTTTCGGCATCGTTTTTGGTATACTTCGTAATTTTTCTTGACATATGGGATGTTATGAGGTAGAATGAATATGTATGATCAACCTTTTAGGGAGGACGAAAATGATTTGTCAAAAATGCGAATATCGTAATGAAGACGATTCTAAATTCTGCGTTAATTGCGGTGCAGCTCTCACGGAGATATCTGAAGATAACTCTGAAAAAGAAGAAAAATTGGTTGAGGAAGATCAGTCTTTAGAAGAGAAAACAGACAAAGAGTATCAGCTTCAGATCGAAGTACAATCGGAGGCGCAGGATTTGTCAGAAAATCAGGCTGGTGATTTTCACGGTATTCCTCGTGAGGTATATCAGCAACCCTATCAGCAGGTGTCTAATCCCGGCGGAATTCCAAATCAACAAGAATCTAATTCTCAGAAAGTAGTATTAAATCAGCAGGAATATAATCCCCAAGGTGTGTACAATCAGCAGGGATATAATCCTCAAGGTATGTATAATCAGCAGGGATATAATCCTCAAGGTATGTATAATCAGCAGGGATACAATCCTCAGAATATATATGCTAACTATCAGAAGCCTGCAACACGCGGTATGGGGCTTGGAATTGCTTCCATGGTGCTTGGTATAATTTCGCTTCCCTTTTGTACTTTTCTTATTCCTGCTATTCTAGCTTTGATTTTCGGTATAATTTCAAAGGTACAGGGTTACAAGCGAGGTATGTCTACCGCGGGTATTGTACTTGGTTCGGTTTCTTTAGGTTTGTTTGTGATTTACTTTTTGTTGTTCTTTATGATTGGTTTTACCGGTGCAACCAGCGAATTCTTTTACTATTAACTTTTATAATTAAAGTCGGGGCTGACTCGTTTATGAGACAGCCCCGATTTTATATTATCCCAGAGCCACGTCAAGTATCATCATTGTAACAAAACCGAGGATTATGCCAAGGGTAGCGATTATTTTACTATCTTTGAATGATTCTGGGATAAGTTCTGAGCAAACAACGGCTATCATTGCACCTGCAGAGAAAGATAGGGCAAATGGTAGTACCTCACGAACTGTGATAGCTGCAATGGCACCCAGTATACCGGCAATGGGCTCTACCATTCCCGAGGCCTGCCCGATGAAAAAACATTTTTTACTAGACATACCGTCCCGTCTGAGAGGAAGGGCAACGCAGGCACCCTCCGGAAAGTTTTGAAGACCTATTCCAACGGCTAAGGATATTGCGGAGGCTACCGTTGCTTCGGAAATTCCAAGTGATGCACATCCAAATGCTACTCCAACCGCCAGTCCCTCGGGAATATTGTGCAGAGTTACTGCCGAAACAAGAAGAGCTGAACGGTGCAGACTTGCAGAAGATACTGCAGATACTTTTTTTAGAATTACATCGCTGAAGATTATGAATAATCCTCCGCCGGTAAAACCAACCGAGGTCATAATAAAGGGAGATCTTCCAAGCTCAAGAAGAAGCTCGGTTGCAGGGGAGAGCAGAGACCAGAAGGAAGCGGCTATCATAACTCCTCCCGCAAAGCTCATCATAAAGTCAAGTACTTTTCTGTTAATGTCACTAAACAGAAATACCGATGCAGCACCAAGAGCCGTTACGAAATATGTAAATAAAGTGGCAAGGAAGGCGGGAATTATCGGTGAATTAATATAAGTGAGGGACAATAAAAACACTCCTTAATAATCAACGTCTTTCTTCAGTTTATGCCGAAAAAGAATAATTGTTTACCGAGAATGAAAAGCGGATTAAAAGGTACGCGGGGATAAAATTCGATTGACATTATATTGCTACTGTGATAAAATAATAAGGAGTGAATATAAATAAATACAGTGCTGAAAACGAGGTGAGACCGTGAAAACTGAAATAATGGGTATCAATGTTAATTACCGACGCGAGGGTAACGGAAGTGAGTTTTTCTTCCTTTTTCACGGTTGGGGTGCACCCCTTAGTCTATATGAACGGACTATCATCGAACTGTCCGCAAAATATACCGTTATTGCCCCTGAATTTCCCGGCTTTGGTGAAACGCCCGAGCCTGATTCCCCTTGGGGAATGGAGGAATACACAAACTTTGCACTGGAGTTTATTCGTAGCTTCGGGACGGAGAGGGTTGTTCTCTATGGACATTCATTCGGTGGCAGAGTAATTATCAAGTTGTTTGAGAAAGCTGAACTCCCGTTTACAGTTGACAAGATTATCCTTGTTGACAGTGCAGGTATCAAGCCTAAAAAGAGTCTCAGTGTAAAGGCGAAGATTGCCGCATATAAAACCGGTAAGTGGGTACTTAATCTTCCGCCTGTAAAGGCACTTTTCCCGAATGCTCTTATAAAATTTCAGTCAAAGAGCGGATCATCGGATTATCGCGCCGCATCTCCCGCTATGCGCCAGTGCTTTACTAAGGTGGTAAATGAGGACCTCACTCATCTCCTTCCGTCCGTTTCTGCACCTACTCTTCTTATTTGGGGAGATAAGGACGATTCTACCCCCCTGTCTGACGGTAAGCTGATGGAGTCCCGTATTCCCGATGCGGGGCTGGTTGTCCTTGAGGGGGCAGGGCACTATTCATTTTTAGAGCAGCCTTATATTTATCTTGCGGTGCTCAGATCATTTCTATCAATTGGAGAATAACAGATGGTGCTAAAGTATATTGCCGCAGGCATTTCTCTTTTGTGTGCGGTTCTCTGCTTTCTGCGGAACATGCATATATTCCAGCTTAATTCATATAAATCGGCCACTCAGATTCCCTGGCTCTTTAAGAATTTCGGACGTCTTATACCTTCGGTATTCTTTGTTCTGACAGGGGCACTCTCCTTTATTTTGGGGGATGTGTGGTCTTTTGTTCTTTTCGCTTTTTCTGCTGTTATTATGGCTCTGTCTCATTTACCGAAAAAGGCGAAAAAACCGCTTAAATTTACAATGAGGGTTATCAGAATGACGGTGACCTCAGCGGTTATCTATATTGCCGCAGTGGTTGTGACATTCATGTTTCTTCCCGGAATTGTGTACGGAGTTGTCTCATTTGTCACGGCTCTCGTTCCCTTTATTATTATGCTTGCCAATATTATCAACTCTCCCATCGAGTTTGCGATCAGACAGTGGTATATAGGTGATGCAAAGAAGCTGCTTCGTGCTGCCGACGGAATGACTGTTATCGGAGTTACCGGAAGCTATGGAAAAACAAGTGTAAAATTTTTTCTCGGAACTCTTCTTAAAGCTAAGTATGATACCCTTGTAACTCCCGAGAATTACAATACACCTATGGGTGTGGTAATTACCGTCAGAAACTCCCTCAGAGCTATTCATGAGATGTTCGTATGTGAGATGGGCGCAAAGTATAAGGGTGATATTAAGGAGCTGTGCCATCTGGCACATCCTAAGTTTGGTGTCATTACCTCTATCGGAGAACAGCATCTTGAAACCTTCGGGTCTCTTGAAGCAATTATTAGAACGAAGTTTGAAATATACCGCGAGCTTCCCGAGGACGGTATACTTTTTGTCAACGGTGACAATAAGGTTATTACCGATAACCTTTCCCGAATGGATGGAAAGTGCCGCGTAGTCAAATACGGTACTGACGAGGGCTGCGATTACCGTGCAGATGATATCTCGGTATCCGGTAAAGGTACTGCATTTACATTTACTGTTCCGAGTGGTGAGAGTATGCGTTTTAATACGAGACTTCTCGGCAGTCATAACGTAGTAAATATTGCCGGTGCTCTTGCGGTTGCCCATAATATGGGTATATCCCTTGAGGCTCTTGTTCCTTATGTTAAGAAGATTGCTCCTGTTGAACATCGTTTGCAACTTATCGAAAACGGTGATTTGACGATAATCGATGATGCATACAACTCTAATCCTGCAGGATGCAGAGCGGCTCTTGAAACTTTATCGTTCTTTGAAGATACTAAGATTCTTGTAACTCCCGGAATGGTAGAGCTTGGTACTCTTGAGGTTGAGCTTAACCGCCAGTTTGGCCGTGATGCCGCACCGATATGCGACTATGTGGTTCTTGTTGGTGAGAAGCAGGCACCTCCTATAAAGGAAGGCCTTCTTGAATGCGGCTTTGACGAGGAAAAGATATTCGTCGTCAGCAACATTAAGGAAGGACTTAACAAAGTATATTCAATTAAAACAGATAAGAAAAAGATCGTTCTTCTTGAAAACGATCTTCCCGATAACTACTGATACCGATATTTCTGTGTCGCCGCAGGGCGACGGAAGGAGAATCAATTATGAAGATCAGAGTTGCCGTGCTCTTTGGCGGCAAGAGTGTTGAACACGAGGTCTCTGTGATCTCTGCCATTCAGGCAATGGATTCAATGAATTCCGACAAATATGATATTGTTCCGGTATATATGACCAAGGCGGGCGGAGAGTTCTATACTTCCCGGGAGATGAGAAGCACTGCCTCCTTTAAGGACATTCCTGCACTTCTTAAAAAGTCACGCCGGGTGAATTTTCTTAAGCGTGACGGAAGAGTATACCTTGTGGATGCTACTCCCAAGAGCTTTTCAAAGAAAAACGTTCTTGCCATTGATGTAGCCTTTCCGATAGTACACGGTACAAACGTAGAAGACGGTACT
This sequence comes from Clostridia bacterium, assembly GCA_017556745.1. Taxonomy (GTDB): domain Bacteria; phylum Bacillota; class Clostridia; order Oscillospirales; family CAG-272; genus RGIG2161. Next base: position 32,554 of record JAFYMF010000031.1, on the reverse strand, counting down.
CTTGCAGGTTATCTTAAGCTTCTCGGTCTTCCTGTGGTTGGCTGTGACGTGCTTTCATCAGCTCTCGGTATGGATAAATACGCATCAAAGATAATTCTCCGTGAGGCGGGTATTCCTGTTCTTGACTGTCTCTATTTCTCACGTCGGGATTATCTGGATCCGGATGATGTTATAAGTAAGACCGAAAGTGAGATTGGTTATCCTGTTATAGTTAAACCGGTGAATCTCGGTTCAAGTGTTGGTATCTCCAAGGCTGTTTCAAGAGATAAGCTTGCAACCGCCCTTGATCTTGCGTTTACCTTCTCCGACAGAGTAATAATAGAGAGAGCAATTACATCTCTCCGTGAGATAAACTGTGCGGTTATCGGCGACGGTAATTCTGCCGAGGCATCGGAGTGTGAGGAACCCCTTAATGCAGGTGATATTCTCAGCTATGAGGATAAGTACATTGACGGATCAAAGGGTGGGGGTAAGTCCTCGGGTATGGCATCTCTTAAACGCCGTATTCCTGCTGATATCAGTCCCGAGATGCGTGAGACTATCAGGGCTACTGCCTGCCGTGCTTTTACTGCTCTCGGCTGCAGCGGTGTTTCCCGTATCGATTTTATGATAGACGGAGACAACGGAAAGCTTTATCTGAACGAGATAAACACAATTCCCGGTTCACTTGCTTTTTATCTTTTCGAGCCTCTTGGGATCAAGTACAAAGAACTTCTTGACAGAATGATTTCAATTGCCCTTAAACGTGCCCGCGATGAGGAGGAAATAACTTTCTCTTTTGACAGCAACATTCTCTCTCTTGGCGGCGGTAAATTTACAGGAAAGAAATAAAAAAGTTGGCTGTGTCACAAGTGTGATACAGCCGCTTTTCTTTTTATATAAATTAATTTGAAAAATTATTTGTCTTTATATATTCGATAAAGGCTCTCAAACTTTTTGAAATCCATTTGCTCTTGTGGTAAATAAGCTGTTTCCAGATTTCAATGTTCATATCTATGATATCAAGATAACAAAGTTCTCCTGACTCAACCAAAGGCTTGGTGACAAAATCGGGGAGATATGAGATCATATTACTTTTGGCAAGCAAAGAGGTAATGATATCTGTTCTTCCTATCTCAAGAACAGGGGTGATATCTAAAGATTTTTTTGCTAATTCCTTGTCGAAAACACGACGGTATCCCTGTCCGTATTCAGTCAGAATAAACGGTTCGTTTATAATATCTGTTATTTTCAAATTGTCTTTTCCTGAAAATTTTGAGTTGGCATTGGTAACAAAATGCATAGAAAGAGGTTCTTCCTTGGCTATGATATAATCCTTTCGATAGTTATGACTGTCAAGTGTTATGATGGCATCGGCTTCGTTATGGTCAAGCATGTCAAACATTACGGAAGTATCGGCTGTTGTAAACTTAATGGAAATAGACGGAAATTTATTATGAAAGTCGATATAATGTGAATACAGCATTTCTTCACAAACAGAGTCGGGAGTTACGATATGTATATGACCTGTAAGCTCTTCTTCCTTTTCCAGACTTTCTTTGAATTCATCTGTAAGAGCGCGGACTTGATGGGCATAGGAAACAAGCTCATGACCACGCTCGGTTAAAGTTATTGTGTGATTTATTCTTTCGAACAGAAGACAACCTAATTCATCTTCAAGCTGTTTTATTTGAAAAGATACGGTAGATTGTGAATAATCAAGCTGTTCTGCGGCTTTTGTAAAGCTTCCAAACTCAGCAACATGAATAAAAGTAATTAAATTTCTTAACTCCATAATACCCTCAACATCGAAAAAATCGATAGCAATGATTAAAACTATTCGTTTGACTAATGTACAAAGGTATTATATAATAATCGCGTGCTTAAATCAAGTCCAAAGTGATACAGAATATAAAAAATTAAAAGTATTACAGGACGGGTCCCGGAGGTAATAAAAATGACAACAGCACAACTCTACACGATTATTGCCTTGTGCGTATATGCAGTATCAATGGCGCTCATTGGCTGTATCAGTTACGGCAAATCAAAGACACTGGACGGATTCCTTATTGGCGGCAGAAATATCGGTGCTTGGGCAACGGCATTTGCTTACGGTACTACATATTTCTCAGCAGTTGTGTTTGTTGGATATGCGGGACAGCACGGTTGGAATATCGGTATAGGAAGTATATGGATAGGTGTTGGTAATGCGGTCCTCGGTTGTCTCCTTTCCTGGTTGTTGTTTGCCAACAAAACGAGAAAGATGACTAAAAAGCTTAATGCCAGAACGATGCCCGATTATTTTGAAAAGCGTTATAACGCAAAGGGCATGAAGGTATTCGCGGCTATTATCATATTCGTGTTTCTTGTCCCTTACTCAGCTGCGGTTTACAAGGGTCTTGGTTCGCTTTTCAGTACTGTATTCCCCGGTGTTGAAACTTGGGTATGGATGCTTATTATAGCTGTTCTTACTGCAATTTATTTGGTTGTCGGCGGATATGTTGCGACAGCATATACCAACCTTGTTCAAGGTATAGTTATGATCGTAGGCGTTATTTGTCTTGTGGTGGCGGTTCTCGCCCATGACACAGTCGGCGGAGTATCAGGACTGATTCAGAATCTTTCCGAAATTACCGAGGACGGAGCCCAGCTTACTAATATATGGGGCGGTTCATCATTTAAATTCCTTTGCTTTAACATTCTGCTCACAAGCTTTGGAACATGGGGACTTCCTCAGATGATCGGTAAATTCTATGCGATCAAGGATACGGCAGCAATTAAAAGAGGAACGGTTATCTCTACAATTTTCTGTGTTATAATCGGATGCGGTGCTTATCTTATCGGTTCAACATCAAGACTTATCTTAGGCGGTAATCTTCCCGAGGGTGGTATTGACTCGGTAATCCCCACAGTTCTTATGGAGGTTTTGGGCGGTGGAGTAGCAGGCAGTATCCTCTTGGCGATAATTATGATCCTGCTCCTTTCCGCTTCAATGTCAACACTGGTATCCGTGGTATTAACATCTGCATCAGCGGTTGCGGTTGACCTTATCCCTGCGGTCAGAAAGAAAGGAACAAAGGCTCAGTCGCAGATGCTTTTGACAAGACTTCTTTGCCTTGCCTTTGTAGCATGTTCATTCATTTTTGCAACACAGAATATCCCGATAATCGTAAGTCTTATGTCATTTTCTTGGGGTGTTGTTTCAGGTTGCTTTATCGGTCCTTACGTTTGGGGACTTTTCTCAAAGAAGATCACAAAAATGGGTGCGTACGCAGGTATTCTTTCAGGTCTTCTGGTAGTAGGAATCTCGACGTTGGTAATTACAATTAATTCGGATTTTGCGACAGCGGCCAAGATGTCACCTGAAATGGGTGTGGCTGCTATGGCGGTTTCTTTGGTAATCGTTCCTTTAGTAAGCGTATTTACCAAGGTAAAGGATAAAGAAAAGATTGAAGAAATCTTTGATTGTTATAATAAAGATTAATATACAAAAAGAAGCCCGGCTATGGGTTGTACTCTAAAGGACAGTACAACAAGACACGAAGACACCCTTAGTTTTTTAAAAACTAAGGGTGTTTATAATATTCTCTTTCTTTGTCAGTCAAGTTGTGCTATAATACAACTAACCGATAAATAAGAATTTGTCTAACTGTTTATAAAAACTAAATTAAACGAGGAGTATATTATGGTTACTACATTTAACTGCTTCGGTTTTAACGATGAATGGTACTTGGTAGAAATGGCATTATCAATTCCACCCAAGGATATTAAATTCAATAAAATTGTCGTCCCAGAGGAAGGTGTCAAAGAAAGTGATTGGCAAACCGTTTTGGCAGAGCAATTCCTGAACAATGATGGCACAGAGCGGATTTGCGACCTCTACGACACACCCGATACTGACGATTCTAATTCTCGTGTTGCATTCTTTATTTACAAAACAGGTTCCCATATTTTGAGAACACCATACGGACAATTTGAACTTAACGATGCAGAAGAAACTCCCGATAGATTAAAGTCCATCATTGAGATTGACGAAGACTATATGTAACACCAAATTCCAATTTGACAAAGGAGTAGAATTATATGAAAAAGTTATTTGTAATACTGTCTGCCATATCATTTATGCTTTATGCCTTAGTGGATTTCGGCAAAAATGTATTGGAAACACACTTTCGAGTCCTGCTGATGCTTGGCGAGCAAGGCTTCTCAAACGATGATTATTTTGTTTATGCTGGTAAGTGTCAAACTGTTTTGGCTACAGTTGGTGCAATTTGCCTTGTTGCGTTTGTTGTCTCGTTCTTAAAAAAAGAAAAGAAATAAGTCAAATTCCAATTTATCGAATAGATGATATTTGTTTAGAAAAGGGGTTTAGGTTCTCCTAACAAGTGAAATTTGGGCGCCTAAATGTCCTTCTTGTTACGGTATAAGACAAATATTAAACGGATGTGTAGAATTTCTGCACATCCGTTTTACTGTCTCAAAAAATATTTTAATAGTGATATTGTGAGACAGGTCTCACAGTGTTATTTTGCCTGTCGGCAAAGTGTTATTAAAACCTTTCGGTTTTAGTGATATTTTATTCGCTCCTAAACTCGCAAAGCGAATAACACTCGGCTTTTGGCCGAATATAACTGTGAAGCAATATAACTCGCCTTTGGCTAATAAAACTGGCGTTGTATCCTTACGGATACAACGCCTAATCCGGACTTCTTTTTTTGTAATATATTAGGTAAAAATTCCATAGATATGTTGACACATCAACAAGTTTCTGGTATAATGTTCATTGTTGATTTTTCAATAAGTTTTAGAAAACTTAAGGCTTATGGATATTTAATGCAATTTTGAATATATCAAAACAGGTATTTGATATGTAAAGGCGAAAAAATGAGAGATTATATAATCCTAAAAAATGAGAGGTAGCTTTGTTTTTTATTAAATCATTATATTGTCGTGTGTTTCAAACGGCATTCAGAATGGCTCTGCCGGTACTTCCGTATAGAGAACCGGAAATTTTTAGTTCTTGTGCAGATCTTGGGAAAGTATTAGAAAAAGAAAAAACCACTTCTGTACTTGTTGTTACAGACCGCGGAATTGTAAATAACGGACTGCTAACACCGATTGAAGATGCATTAAAGGCGAGTAATATTAAGTATGCCGTGTATGATGATACTTTACCAAATCCCACTGTTATAAATGTTGAGGATGCGCTTAAAGTTTATTACACAAACAAATGTAATGCCATTGTAGCGATCGGCGGCGGGTCTGCCATAGACTGCGGAAAGGCAGTCGGTGTACGTGTTGCATATCCCAAAAGAACGGTAAACCAATTAGGCGGTAAGCTGAAAGCTTGGCGAAAGTTGCCGACGTTCATTGCTGTCCCCACAACAGCAGGTACCGGTAGTGAAGCGACCTTGGCCGCAATGATTACTGATTCTGCTACACACCATAAATATGCAATAATGAGCTTTCCATTGATTCCTCACTATGCATTACTTGATGCATCCTTCACTTATTCTTTGTCCCCCAGTCTTACCGCATCTACAGGAATGGATGCACTTACTCACGCTGTGGAGGCATACATTGGCCGTTCAACGACCAAAGAGACACGCAGACTTGCACTGGAAGCTACCAAGCTTATATTTGAAAATATTTACACAGCATATTCCGATGGAAAAAATCATACTGCAAGAGATAATATGCTTCTCGCGGCATACAAGGCAGGTATATCTTTTTCTAAATCTTATGTTGGCTACATTCATGCAATCGCACATTCACTTGGAGGCCTTTACGGCACTCCTCACGGACTTGCAAATACGGTCATAATGCCATACGTACTTGAAGCTTACGGCAAGAGCGTATATAAAAAGCTTCATAGACTTGGAATGACAGTAGGTGTTTGTGATCAAAATGATTCATATAAGACAGGTGCCGAAAAATTTATTTCCGCTATAAATAGGCTGAACAAAGATATGGGTGTTCCTGACAAACTGGAAGGTATCAAAAAAGAAGATATTCCGTCTTTGGCAAGACATGCAGAGCGAGAAGCAAACCCACTGTATCCTGTTCCAAAGCTTATGACAAGAAAAGAACTGGAATCTTTCTATTACAAAGTTACAGATTGGAGTAAATAATATGACCCAAGAACAAATCGCATTGATTCTTGAAAAGCAGAGAAAATATTATAAAAGCGGAGCTACGATTCCGGTTCATTTTCGCATAAATCAGTTAAAAAGATTGTATAAAATAATTAAGCAATATGAAAATGAAATAAATGATGCATTGAAAACAGATCTTGGAAAAAGCCATTACGAGGGATTTATGTGTGAAATCGGTCTTGTGCTGTCGGAAATTTCATACATGATCCGTCATACGAAAGGATTTGCAAAAAGAAAGACTGTCCGTACACCTATTACAAACTTTGCTTCACACAGTTTTAAACAACCTGTTCCATACGGTAATACCCTCATTATGAGCCCTTGGAACTATCCTTTTCTTTTGACGATCGAACCCCTTGTTGACGCAATTTCCGCAGGAAATACAGCGATTATTAAACCGAGTGCATATTCACCTGCCACAAGTAAAGTAATTGAGAAGATCATAACAGAAAGTTTTGATGATGAATATGTTGCCGTTATAACAGGTGGAAGAGCAGAAAACACAGCTCTTTTAGAGCAAAAATTTGATCTTGTGTTTTTTACGGGTAGTCAGGCGGTTGGCAGAGAGGTGCTTCGTCATACTGCAGAGCATTTAACTCCTGCGGTTCTGGAGCTTGGAGGTAAAAGTCCCTGCATCGTTGATGCGAGTGCAAATATAAAGCTTGCGGCAAGAAGAATCGTATTCGGAAAATTCTTAAACTGCGGTCAAACCTGTGTTGCTCCCGACTATATTCTTTGCGAAAAAACAGTTAAAGATGAATTTGTATCTGAGGTAATAAAGCAAATCAAAAAACAGTTTGGTGAAAATCCTCTTTTGAACAAAGACTATGGAAAAATTATCAATGAAAAGCATTTTGAACGTCTTTGCAGACTTATTGATAAAAACAAAGTTATCTTCGGCGGACAAACAAATAGCGAGACCAATCAAATTGCGCCTACCGTTATGGATAATGTAACCCAAAACGATGCTGTTATGGGGGAGGAAATATTCGGTCCTATTATGCCGATACTTACTTTTGACAGCTTTGATAAGTTGACCGAAGAGATAAAAGGTAAGGATAAACCGCTTGCACTGTATCTTTTCTCAAGTGATAAAAAGCATATTAACCGCGTAACACGCGAGCTTTCATACGGTGGGGGATGTATCAACGATGTTGTCGTACATCTTGCCACAAGTGAAATGGGCTTTGGCGGTGTTGGTGAAAGCGGTATGGGCGGATATCACGGCAAAGACGGATTTGATGCTTTTTCCCATTATAAGTCTGTCATGAATAAAAAGACCTGGATCGATTTGCCAATGCGCTATCAGCCGTATAAAAGTAGGCTGTACAAAAGACTTTTGCATATGTTCCTTAAATAATTTTATCAAAGCTTATTGACTTTTTCATGCTAAAGTGATAAAATACAATTAATTTAATAGTGTAACACATAAATGCGAAGATCAGAAACCAGTAGGTTGGAAAGAATCTGGAGAGAGTTGCCGGACGGTGCGAGGCAAAGAGGGTGTCCTTCTGAATTCATTCTGTTAGCAGTGCACTGAATAAGAGAAGTCTTTAGTAGGATGCAACGGGAGTTCCCGTCACAGAACAAAGGTATGTTAGTACCTGACAAGGTCGTTATCGTGAGATTGCGGCGAACTGAGGTGGTACCGCGGGATTATAATTTGATTTTCTCGTCCTCTGTATTCTTTATCGGAATTCAGAGGACGTTTTTGTTTGTTATGCGGATAAATTTATAACAGAGGGACAAAAACTTTAAGATTTACTGTAAGCTATGGAGATGTATGATATATGTTAGGCGTAATCGTAAACGTAATAACAGTTATACTTGGTTCTTGTGTCGGTTTGCTTTTTAAAAAAGGAATTCCCGAAAAAGTGAGCAACTCTGCAATGGTTGGTTTAGGTGCTTGCACTCTTTACATAGGAATATCAGGAAGCCTGGCCGGCGAAAATGTACTGATCCTTATCGCTTCGATTGTTCTCGGGGTAATAACAGGAACACTGCTGAATATTGACGGTGCCATTAATAAAATGGTGTCTGCTATTGAAAATAAATTTAAAAAAGACGGTAAAAATATTTCTCTTGCAGAGGGACTAGTAACTGCAACGTTGCTTTTCTGCGTTGGCTCCATGACGGTAACAGGTTCTATTCAAGCCGGTCTTACGGGAGATAATTCTGTTCTGATCACAAAAGCAATGCTTGATCTCGTTTCTTCGATGATGCTTGCTTCAAGCCTCGGTATTGGCGTTTTGCTTGCATCGGTATCTGTCTTTGTAATTCAGGGTGGTTTGGTTCTTCTTGCAGGTCTGCTCTCTCCCTTTATGAGCACAGGTGCTATTAACGAAATGACTTGTGCAGGCTCACTTTTAATTATTATGATCGGAACAAATTTAATGGGTATTACCAAAATAAAGGTTGCCGATTTTCTCCCCGCTATCTTGTTTGCTCCAATTATCTATAATACTGTTCCGTTGTTCGAGAAATTGTACGATTTAATATTTCGAATGATAATATCGTAACATCTAAAATATCGATGGTTTGAATTAAAACCGTTCGTTTGACTAATGCTTAAATATGTAATATAATGTATTTAAAGATATATGACTTTTATTTTCGATAATATAGGTCAATAATCAAAGAAAGGAGATGGAGGTCATGATGGGGTTTAATAGATTTTTTTACTACTTTTATTTTACTTGTGACTGTCCGTCTTCAGTGATACCCGGTTGAATAAAACGGTCAGTCCGCATTGGTTGTGCTTTTTGCATGGGCAAGTGTGGACTGTTAATTTTGTTAGATGAGAGTACTGCATATAGGGAAAGAGGTAATAAACAATGCGTATGAATTTCCAAAGAAAGCTTCCTATTCCTCAGGATGTAAAAAAAGAGTTCCCGTTGACAGAAACGATGTTAAAAGTTAAAGAAGAACGAGATGCACAGATCCGTGATGTATTTGAGGGGGTATCCGACAAATTCCTGTTGATTATCGGCCCTTGTTCTGCGGATTACCGTGAACCCGTGCTTGAATATATTTCACGTTTGCGCAGAATTGAGGAACAGGTATCGGATAAGATAATTATTATTCCCCGTATTTATACAAACAAACCCCGTACAACAGGTCAGGGCTACAAGGGTATGCTTCATCAGCCTGATCCGGATGCAAAGCCTGATATGTATAAGGGTATTGTTGCAATCAGAGATCTTCACATCGCGGCGCTTAAGGATTACGGATTCTCTTGTGCAGATGAGATGTTATATCCCGAAAACTACCGTTATCTCTCTGATCTTCTTTCTTATGTCGCTGTCGGTGCCCGTTCGGTTGAAAATCAGCAGCATAGACTTACAGCAAGTGGCATTGAGGCTCCTGTAGGAATGAAGAACCCTACCGGCGGAGATCTTACTGTAATGATGAATGCGATTACAGCAGCGCAGTCAAGTCATACTTTCCTTTACCGCGGATGGGAGGTTATAAGTGAGGGTAACCCCCATGCCCATTCAATTCTTCGTGGATATATTGATTACACAGGCAGAAGCTGCTCTAACTATCATTACGAAGATATTATTAAGGTAAATGAGCTTTATGCGGAATCCGGACTTGCTAATCCTTCAGTTATCATTGATACTAACCATAACAATTCAGGTAAGCAATATCTAGAGCAGATCCGTATTGCAAAAGATGTTGTTTATAGCCGTAATCAGAACAGAGATATCAAGCACTTGGTCAAGGGATTAATGATAGAGAGCTACATTGAGGATGGAGCGCAGAGCTCGGGTGAGCATGTTTTCGGAAAGTCTATTACCGACCCATGTCTTGGTTGGGAAAAGACTGAACAGCTCATTTTCGATATTGCGGATAAACTTTAACAGATACGTTTAAAGAATTTGATGTGGAGATATAGTATGGATAAATTACAAAAAGCGAGAGCAATGATCAACGAGGTAGATTCAAAGATGGCTGAGCTATTTACCATGCGTATGGAGGCGGCACGGCTGGTAGCCGAGCACAAGCAGGAGCACGGTCTTCCTATCTTCGATGCAGTCAGAGAGGCTCAGGTTATCGAGAATAATTCAAAGAAAATAGCAGATGATGAGATCCGTTCATACTACATCAATTTCTTGAAATCAACCATGAAGTTGTCAAGGCAGTATCAGCACAAGCTTATCTCGGGTATGAAGATAGCATACAGTGGAGTTGAGGGTGCTTTTGCTCATATTGCATCCGACAGAATATTTCCTGACGGACACAAGGTTCCCTACGGAGATTTTGAATCAGCATATAATGCCGTTGTGTGCGGAGACTGTGACTGTGCAGTGCTTCCGATTGAAAACAGTTATGCAGGTGAGGTTGGTCAAGTTCTCGATCTTATGTATAAAGGGAGTCTTTACATAAACGGTGTTTACGATCTGAGCATTTCGCAAAATTTACTGGGCATCAAAGGTGCAACCCTTTCGGATATACGGGAGGTCATTAGCCATCAACAAGCGCTTATGCAGTGCTATGATTTCATAAAAGAGCATGGCCTTGAGCAGATTCAGGAAAGTAATACAGCTATTGCGGCGCAAAAGGTTGCGGAAATGAAGGATAAGTCGATTGCCGCCATTGCCAGTAAGGAAACGGCAGAGTTATACGGACTTAACATTATTGAAAAAGATATAAACGGAAGTAATTTCAATACAACACGCTTTGCTGTCTTTTCGAGAGCTGAAAACACAAATAAGGCATCGGATAATAATTTCCTGCTTCTTTTCACTGTGAGTCACATTGCAGGCGCTTTGGCAAAGGCAATCAATGTTATTGGAGAACATGGCTTCAATATGAAGGTGCTGAGAAGCCGTCCCGTAAAGGATTCAAACTGGCAGTATTACTTCTATGTTGAGTCTGAGGGTGACATTAACGGCACCGAGGGACAGAAGATGCTTTCAGAACTAAAAGAATATTGCGATGAACTCAAGGTCGTAGGTAATTATTCAGCGCAGATTACACTGTGAGGGTACTGTCATGATAATTAATATGAATTTAGGAAAAAATAGCTATGATATCGTGGTAGAAAGAGGTTCACTTGGCAGAGCCGGTGAATTGTTTGATTTAAACAGAAAGGTGCTTATTATCACGGATGACGGTGTTCCCGAGGAATACAGTAAATGTATTGCCAAGCAGTGCAAAGAACCGTTTATAGAATGTGTACCGCAAGGGGAGGAAAGTAAAGGCTTTGGCTGTTATCAGAGACTTTTATCTTTTCTTCTCAAAAAAGGGTTTACTCGTTCTGACTGTGTTGTGGCTGTAGGCGGAGGTGTGGTCGGAGATCTTTCGGGATTTGTTGCGGCATCCTTTATGCGGGGAATAGATTTCTATAATGTGCCCACAACTCTTCTGTCTCAAATAGATTCTTCCATTGGCGGAAAGGTAGCAATCAACCTTGACGGAATAAAAAATATTGTCGGAGCGTTCTACCAACCAAAGAAGGTTCTTGTTGACCCCGATGTTCTGAAAACTCTTCCTCTGCGGCAAATATCCAGCGGATTAGCTGAAGCAATCAAAATGTCGCTTACCTCAGACAAGGCTCTTTTTGAACTGTTTGAAAATCAGGATATAAATGAAAATATCGATGAGATCATTGTAAGAAGCCTTGAGATAAAAAGAAGTGTCGTGGAGCAGGATGAGAGGGAAAAGAGCCTGCGAAAAATACTGAATTTCGGACATACTCTCGGTCACGGGATAGAGAGCAGTGAAAATCTTGGTGGACTTTATCACGGGGAATGTGTTGCGTTGGGAATGATTCCTATGTGCGGTAAAGAGACGAGAGAGCGGCTTGTTCGTGTATTGCGAAAGGTAAATCTCCCTACCGATATTCAGGTGGACGTTGACAGTATTATATCTGCCATGAATCACGACAAAAAATTTGACGGAGAAACCGTTGATGTTATTTTTGTGAATACACCCGGCGAATTTGAAATAAAAAATATTACTAAGGATGAACTTGCTCGTATAGCAAAGGAAAGACTGTAATGAAAAATACATTTGGTAACAGCATAAGCTTGACAATATTTGGAGAAAGTCACGGTGAGGAAATCGGTGCGATTCTTGACGGATTGGCACCGGGAATAAAGCTCGACAGAGAGTTTATCGCTTCTCAGATGGATAAGCGCCGTGCGAAAGGACACATATCTACCGGACGAACAGAAGATGATGAAGTGATTATTTCCAGTGGAGTTTTTAATGAACTGACCACCGGTACACCAATTTGCTTCACTATTAAAAATAATAACATCAAAAGCCGAGACTACAGTGATACAAGAAGCCTGGCGCGTCCGGGGCATGCGGATTACACTGCTAACTGTAAATATCATGGTTATGAGGACTACCGTGGCGGAGGTCATTTTAGCGGAAGAATCACAGCGGCTATTGTCGCCGCAGGAGCAGTTGCCATTGATGTGCTGAAATCTAAGGGGATATATATCGGTACCCACATAAAACGTTGTGCCGGTGTGGCAGACAGAGATTTTTGTGATATAAGCAGAGAGATCGCATCTCTTGAAAAAATGGAATTTGCTGTCCTCGACGAAGCAGCGGCAGAAAAAATGAAAGCCGCTATTTTGGAAGCGGCAAACGAGGGCGACAGTGTCGGCGGAATTTTGGAAACCGCAATTGTGGGTCTTCCGTCAGGCGTAGGTGAACCGTGGTTTGATAGCTTTGAGAGTGTTGTATCGCACATCCTGTTTTCGATACCCGCTGTTAAGGGGGTACAGTTTGGTAAAGGCTTTGATATGGCTGATATGCGCGGAAGCGAGGCAAATGATGCCTTTTACTGCGACGGAGACAAAATTAATACGAAAACAAATAGCAACGGCGGAATTAACGGTGGGATCACAAATGGAATGCCTGTTGTATTGAGCTGTGCTGTAAAGCCGACACCGTCCATCTATAAAACACAAGATACAGTAGATTTTATAAAAAAAGAAAACAAGCAACTGGAGATCAAAGGAAGACACGATCCTGCTATCGTACACAGGGCAAGAGTAGTTGTTGACAGTGCCGTTGCACTGGCGGTGTGTGATATGTTGGCACTTCGCTACGGAACAGATTGGTTAAAGGGGAATTAATAATGGAATACGGTTGTATAGGGGAGCATCTTGCCCATAGCTTTTCAAAAGAAATACATAACAAAATTGCTTCCTACAACTACGAGATCTGCGAGGTAGCCGTAGATGATCTGGAAGCCTTTATGATAAACCATGATTTCAAGGCGATCAACGTAACTATTCCATATAAGGAAGCTGTAATTCCATATCTTCATGTTATTGATGATGCCGCAAAGGAAATCGGTGCTGTAAATACCATAGTCAATAAAGACGGAAAATTATATGGTTATAACACAGACTTTATGGGAATGAGTGCCCTTGCCGATAGAATAGGAATAGAATTTTCAGGTAAAAAGGTACTTGTCCTAGGTACCGGTGGGACAGGCAAAACGGCCGTTGCCGTAGCAAAGAGTAAGGGTGCAAGAGAGGTCATCACTGTTAGCAGAAGAATCGGTGTTACCTATGAAGATGCTAAAAGAGACCATGCCGATGCACAGATCATAATTAATACAACTCCTTGCGGAATGTACCCGGATAACTATTCTTCTCCGATTGAACTTGACGATTACCCTTGCGTTGTAGCAGTGCTGGATGCGGTATATAACCCTCTTGTAACCAAGCTGGTAGCTCAGGCAAGAAAAAAGGGGATCAAGGCTGAGTGCGGTCTTTATATGCTTGTAGCACAGGCGGTATTCGCCTCGGAAAAGTTTACGGAGAATCAATATGATCGTAAAGTTATTGACGACGTGTTCCGAGAAATCTTTCTGTCAAAACAAAATATTGTACTGACCGGAATGCCCGGAAGCGGCAAATCAACAGTTGGCAAGCTTTTATCTGAAATCACAGGAAGAGAGTTTATTGATACTGATGAAATGATTGTAGAGAAGCATGGTGCTATCCCGGCAATTTTTGAAGCTGAAGGGGAGACGGCTTTTCGTGACAAGGAGACAGAGGCAATAAAAGAAGCCGCTAAAAGATGCGGCTCTGTCATTGCCACAGGCGGTGGAGCAATTCTTCGCAGTGAAAATATTGAAGCACTTAAATCGAGTGGAAAAATCTTCTTTTTAGACAGGCCGATAGAGCAGCTCATTCCCACCGATGACAGACCACTGGCACGGGACGCGGAAGCAATAAAAAAGAGATATGAGGAACGGTATGATCTATATAATCAAACAGCTGACGTTGCTATAAAGGTTAGCGGTTCCCCAAACTCTGTCGCAGATAATATAATGGAAGAAATGGTATAAAACATGAAAATTATGGTTATTAACGGTCCCAACTTGAATATGTTGGGAATTAGAGAACCTGATATATACGGAAGAGTAACTTACAAGGATCTTTGCAATATAATTGAAAATCATTGCAAGGAAAAGGGTGTTGAGGTAGAGATCTATCAATCCAACCATGAAGGGGATTTGGTTGATAAGATACAAAGCACATATAATGTCTTTGATGGTATTGTGATAAATCCGGGGGCATATACACATACCAGTATTGCCATTTTGGATGCGGTTAAAGCTGTGGCCGTTCCTACGGTAGAGGTACATATTTCCGATGTGGATTCACGTGAGCCGTTCCGAGCGGTAAGCTATGTACGCCTTGCCTGTGAAACGGTTATTTCCGGCCGAGGAATTGCAGGATATACAGATGCCATAGACTATCTCTTACAAATGGAGAAAAAATAAAATGAGGGTCACTATCGAAAAAAGCAAGCCAACAGGAACAGTAGCTGCTCCTCCCTCAAAGAGTATGGCTCACCGCTTGCTTATATGTGGAGGACTTAGTAAAGGCCGAAGCATTGTGCACGGTATAGCACCGTCCCAGGATATTTTAGCAACACTTGATTGTTTAAAATCGCTTGGTGCAAATTATACATACGATGGTGATACCGTGATCATAGACGGAATCGGTGTTCCGGGAAGTGCAAAGGAAGCTCTTTTTTGCAGAGAAAGCGGTTCAACCCTTAGGTTCTTCCTTCCGCTTTGTATGTTTGGTGATGACGAAAAAACACTTTACGGAAGTGAAACACTTTTGAAGCGTCCTCTCGACGTTTATAAAGATATATGTAACAAACAAGGGATAAAATTTGATAACGACGGCAAACGGATCACAGTATCGGGAAAACTTGCTTTCGGAGAGTATTTGGTTCCGGGGGATATCAGTAGTCAGTTTATAACCGGACTGTTGTTTGCACTGCCTCTTTTGGATGGAGACAGTATTATAAAAGTTATTCCGCCGATTGAGAGCTTGTCGTATATCAATATGACGATAGATGCGTTCCGTACATTTGGAGTTGAGGTCTGTCGAGAGGGTGAGAACACTTTTATCATAAAGGGAAATCAGAGCTTTAAGCCACAAGAGGTTTGGGTTGAGGGGGACTACTCCAACGCTGCTTTCTTTGGGGCGATGCGCTCTCTTGGCTCTGACGTGAATATAACGGGACTAAAAAATGACAGCCTCCAAGGGGATAAGGTGTACGAGGAGCTTTTTGCGGTACTTGATGAGGGCATGCCCGGAGTAGATATATCAGACTGTCCGGACTTGGGACCGATACTTTTTGCTGTTGCCGCGGCTAAAAACGGAGGGGTATTTACCGGTACAAAGCGTCTTAGGATCAAGGAAAGTGACAGAGGTGCAGCTATGGCCGAGGAACTGCGGAAATTTGGTGTTTCGGTAGAAATTGAAGAAGAACGTATTATTGTTAATCGGGGGAATTTTCACAAACCCGATGTGATGCTATGCGGACACAATGATCATCGAATAGTCATGTCCCTTTGTGTACTCCTCACGCTTGTAGGTGGGACAATTGACGGTGCAGAGGCAGTAAATAAAAGCATGCCGGATTTCTTTGATAAGATTAAACAGTTGGGAGTAGAGGTTAAATATGAAGCCGTTTGATATAGACTCAAAAGTGCTTATTGTCGGTCTTGGCTTACTCGGAGGAAGCTATGCTAAAGCACTTTCCAAAAAAGGAATATACGTAAGTGCGATAGACACAAGAACCGAAAGTATCAATTATGCCCTTGAGAACGGAATAATTAAGGACGGAAGCGACAGTGTAAACGAAGCACTTATTAAAGCGGCAGACGTGATCGTATTTGCTTTATATCCAAAAGTGTTTATCAATTGGATCAAGGAAAATCAGGCACTGTTTTGCCCGGGCACTCTTATTACCGATGTAACCGGTGTAAAAAAATGTGTTGTCGATGAAATAAATGCTGTATTACGCCACGACGTTGAGTTTGTTGCCGCACACCCAATGGCAGGTAGGGAAGTGTATGGTGTTGAGAATAGCGATGATAGAATCTTTAACGGAGCGAACTATATTGTAGTCCCAACCGAAAGAAACACCAAGGAAGGCATCGATAATTGCAAAAAGCTTGGTATCTATCTTGGCTTTGCTCGTATAGCAGAGCTTTCCCCTGAAAAGCATGATGAAATGATAGGATTTGTTTCTCAGTTGACACACTGTATTGCAGTAAGCCTGATGACCTGCTGCGATGACGAAAGTCTTGTTGACTATACAGGAGACTCCTTTAGAGATCTAACAAGGATAGCACGTATTAACGATGCCATGTGGAGTGAGCTTTTTATGTTAAATAAAGATTCACTATTAAAACAGATGGATGTTTTTATCGATGAATTTCGCGAGCTCAAAAATCTTATTTCGGATGGCAATGTTCCTGTGCTGAGAGATAAGATGAAGCTTTCAACCAAGCGAAGAGCACTGTTTGATAGAAAATAGCGGAATACAATAAAAGGGTTGCTTTCTCTTTTTGTGAAAGCAACCCTCATTATTTTGCTTTTCCGATGAAAGTAAAAAAACAGCCGCCGCATCTTTCGATGCGGCGGCTTACTTTTACCGTTCAGTCTTAAAATTAAAGACCGCGCTTGATATAGCTGGTATGAAGAATCTCGTGAGCCTTGTGGCTACCGGGCTCGCCAAGGAACTCCTTGTAGAGAATATCTACTGCAGGGTTCTCGTGAGAGCGGCGAAGCTCTGCGTTCTTATCGTCGTTGTAAAGAACAGCGGCGCGAACCTCACGAAGATTGATGGTGTTGCGAACAGATGCGGGCTGAGTGGGCTGACCACCGCCGTTTACGCAACCGCCGGGACAGCACATAACCTCGATGAAGTCAAGTTTCTCTTCGCCGGACTTAACAGCGTCAAGGAGCTTCTTAGCATTAGCAGTACCGGAAACAACAGCAACTCTGATCTCGGTCTCGCCAAGCTTGTAGGTAGCACGCTTGATACCTGCGATACCACGGATATCCTCAAACTCAAGCTTCTCAAGCTTCTTGCCGAGAATAACCTCAGCAGCCATACGGAGAGCAGCCTCCATTACGCCGCCGGTAGCACCGAAGATAGCACCTGCACTGGAACCGATATCGAAGGGAGCGTCGAAGGACTCATCGGGAAGATCGCGGAAGTTGATACCTGCGGTCTTGATGATTCTGCCAAGCTCGCGAGTGGTGATAGCAACGTCAACGTCGGGAACACCTGCTGCGGACTGGTTAGGACGGGTAACCTCGAACTTCTTAGCAGTACAAGGAATAGCGGATACGAAGAAGATATCCTTAGGATCAAGACCCATCTTCTGTGCGTAGTAGGTCTTGTACATAGCACCGAACATCTGCTGAGGAGACTTACAGGTAGAAAGATTATCGGTAAGCTCAGGGAAGTAGTGCTCACAGTACTTGATCCATCCGGGAGAACAAGAGGTGATCATAGGAAGAGTACCGCCGTTCTGAACGCGACCGAGGAACTCGGTAGCTTCCTCAACGATAGTGAGGTCAGCGGTAAGGTTCATGTCATATACGCCGTCAAAACCGAGGCGCTTGAGAGCTGCAACCATCTTACCCTCAACGTCGGTACCGGGAGCGTAGTCGAAGCACTCACCGAGAGTAGCACGGATAGAGGGAGCGGTACAGATAGCAACATGCTTGGTAGGATCTGCGATAGCATCGAGAACCTTCTGAGTATCATCCTTCTCGTAAAGAGCACCGGTGGGACAAGCAACGATACACTGGCCACAACCTACGCAAGAAGTATCTGCAAGATTCTTCTCGAACGCGGGAGCAACGTGAGTGTCGAAACCACGGTCGTTAGCACCGATAGCGCCGATATCCTGAAGGCTGCGGCAAGCAGCGATACAACGGCGGCAAAGGATACACTTGCTGTTGTCACGAACAAGGAAAGATGTGGATACGTCGGGAGTAGACTCAGGCATAGCACCGCCAAAGTGAGTCTCCTCTACACCGTACTCAAGGCAGAGCTTCTGAAGCTCGCAAGAGGTGGAGCGAACGCAAGAGAGACACTTCTTGTCGTGAGCGGAAAGGAGAAGCTCAAGATTCATACGTCTTGACTCTCTGATCTTGGGAGTGTTGGTGTACACTTCCATACCCTCGTTAACGGGGTATACGCAAGCGGTAACAAGTCCGCGAGCGCCTACAACCTCAACAAGGCAGATACGGCAAGCGCCGATCTCGTTAATATCTTTGAGATAGCAGAGAGTGGGGATCTCGATGCCGGCATATCTTGCAGCCTCGAGGATGGTGCTGTTCTTAGGCACAGTGTATTCTCTGCCATTTATTTTTATGTTTACAGTTTCCATTATATATTACTCGGCTCCTTTCACTTTCTTTCGATTGCGCCGAACTTACATTTTTCCATGCAGGCGCCGCACTTAACACACTTGGTGAGATCGATAACGTGAGGCTGCTTAACGGTACCGGAGATAGCTCCTGCGGGACATACTCTGGAGCAAAGGGTACAGCCCTTACACTTCTCAGCATCGATGGTGTAGGAAAGAAGAGACTTGCAGACGCCTGCAGGACACTTCTTGTCACGGATGTGTGCAATATACTCATCGCGGAAGTAGCGAAGAGTGGAAAGAACGGGGTTGGGAGCAGTCTGACCGAGACCGCAAAGAGATGCGGACTTGATATAGTTACAAAGCTCCTCAAGACGATCGAGGTCTTCCATCTCGCCGTTACCGTCAGTGATCTTGTTAAGGATCTCAAGAAGACGCATGGTACCAACACGGCAAGGAGTACACTTACCGCAGGACTCATCAACGGTGAATGCAAGGAAGAACTTAGCGATGTCAACCATACAGCTGTCCTCGTCCATAACGATAAGTCCGCCGGAACCCATCATAGAACCGATAGCGATAAGGTTCTCGAAGTCCATAGGAGTATCGATAAGGGAAGCAGGGATACAACCGCCGGAAGGACCACCGGTCTGAGCTGCCTTAAACTTCTTACCGTTGGGGATACCGCCGCCGATCTCCTCAACTACCTCACGAAGGGTAGTACCCATGGGGATCTCAACAAGACCGGTATTGGTGATGTTACCGCCAAGTGCGAATACCTTAGTACCCTTGGAGGTCTCAGTGCCCATAGCGGAGAACCACTCGGGACCGTTGTTGATTATCTGAGCAATGTTAGCATAGGTCTCAACGTTGTTAAGGATAGTGGGCTTGCCAAACAGACCCTTAACTGCAGGGAAAGGAGGACGAGGACGAGGCTCGCCGCGCTTACCCTCGATAGAGGTCATAAGAGCAGTCTCCTCACCGCAAACGAACGCACCTGCGCCGAAACGGAGCTGAATGTCAAAGCTGAAGTCAGTGCCGAAGATATTCTTACCGAGAAGACCATACTCGTGAGCCTGGTCGATAGCGATCTGAAGACGCTTAATAGCGATAGGATACTCAGCACGAACGTATATGTAACCCTCGTCAGAACCGATAGCATAACCTGCGATAGCCATTGCCTCAAGAACTGCATGGGGGTCACCCTCAAGGATGGAACGGTCCATGAATGCACCGGGGTCACCCTCGTCGGCGTTACAGCAAACGTACTTCTTGTCGGACTGAACCTTGGATGCGAACTCCCACTTTCTACCGGTGGGGAATCCTGCACCACCGCGGCCGCGAAGACCGGAATCAAGGATGCACTTTATAACTTCCTCGGGAGTCATCTCGGTAACTACCTTAGCGAGAGCCTGGTAGCCGTCTGCACCGATATACTCGTCGATAACCTCAGGGTTGATAACACCGCAGTTACGGAGAGCAACACGGTGCTGCTTCTTGTAGAAGCCGGTTTCGTTGAGGGAAAGGATCTCATCACCGGAGAGAGTCTCATCATAAACGAGACGCTTAACGGGACGACCCTTTACGAGATGCTCGTTTACGATCTCAGTTACATCGTCAACAGAAACTCTGGAATAGAAGGTTCCCTCGGGATATACAACCATAATGGGACCAAGTGCGCAAAGACCGAAACAACCGGTGAGAACAACGCTTACTTCATCCTGAAGGCCAACAGCCTCAAGCTCAGCCTTCATCTTTTCCATGATGGCAGTACTGTTAGAAGAAGTACATCCGGTTCCTCCGCATATCAAAACGTGTGAACGTACCATGTTTTGTATTTACCTCTTTCTCTAATTTTTCCTAAAGCTTATTTCTTCTCTGCACCGATGGTGTACTCTGCAATGGGAGTGCCACCCTTTACGTGCTTCTCGAATACTTCCTTAGCCTTCTCAGCGGTCATCTTAACGTAGGTAACCTTCTCCTGACCGGGGAGAGTGATCTCAACAACGGGCTCGTACTGGCAGATGCCGATACAACCGGTCTGAGTAACGATAACGGAACCGTCATCGATCTTTGCTGCTTCTTCAGCGAAAGCGTTGAGTACAGGACGAGCGCCTGCAGCGATACCGCAGGTTGCCATACCGACAACAACACGGATACCGTCCTCAACCTCACGGCGAGCTGCAACTCTGTTCTTCATCTGATCTCTTATAGCATTAAGTTCTGCAAGAGTTTTCATAATAAGGTATATTTCCTTTCATAATAATCTTGTTATCAAAGAGCACTGAGCTCTTCTGTGAGACTGTCTCTGATCCAAATAAGTACCTGCGGTGTGTCAAGAGGTATGTCCTCTCCAAGTACCGCACGTATCTCCTTTGTATCAAAGGTAACTTCCTTTCCGTCACGGCTGTAGGTCATAGTGATTTCTGTATCGGGGGCGGCACCAACCAAAGTCATCATAGTCTCCGGAAGGTTACCCACAGGTATAAAATCAAGGTGATCTGTACGGAAAACGGCGGTAACGGCTGTACCGCGGCCAAGCTCACTGTCAAGACGGAAGCTACCTCCCGTCATCTCTGCCTGCATCTTGAAAAATGGAATACCGAGACCGACCTTTCTGGTCTTACGGGAGGTGTAGAATGGGTCGGTAACCTTGGCTACCGTTTCTTCACTCATACCGGGGCCGTTGTCGCGGATACTGATCTCAAGAGTTGACAGTGCAGTGTCTTCGGTAAGAAAGATATCTATGTTTCCCGATTTTACCGCTACGGAATTCATAGCGATATCGAGTATGTTTTGTGACAGCTCTTCCATGATTTGGAATTAACGATATTTGTCTACGATACCCTTAACCTCAGCGGGGGTAAGACGTCCGTAAACGTCAGAGTTAACGGTGAGAACGGGTGCAAGACCGCATGCACCGATGCAACGGGTATCGGTAAGGCTGAACTTACCGTCAGCGGTAGTCTCGCCTGCCTTGATGCCAAGCTCTTTTTCAAACTCTTCCATAAGCTTACCTGAACCCTTAACGTAGCAAGCAGTACCGAGACAGATGGAAACGGCAAACTCACCCTTGGGGGTAAGAGTAAACTGTGAATAGAAGGATGCAACACCGTAAACCTCAGATACGGACTTGTCCATACCGAGAGCGATGTGGCGGATTATCTCCTGAGGAAGATAACCGTAGATCTCCTGAGCTCCCTGAAGAACGGGCATAAGAGCACCGGGAATGTCTTTGTTCTTGGCGATGAGCTCGTCAAGCTGTGCTTCCTGTGCCTGGGTTCCCTTAAAGGGAATTGTGGTCAGTTTCTTTTTCATTAAAAATCATAGCCTCCCTTGGATATTTTGATCATGCGGGGATAACATTGTTAAAAAAATAACAAATCAATGCCCACAAATAGCTTTAAACCATACGCATTTAATTATACACTATATAAAGAAAAAAATCTACAGTTTTTGCAAAAAAGTTATTGTTATTTTTAATGAAAAAAGTGTTTTTTTGCTATAATTCCGCACCTTTTGTATTATTTTCTCAGAGTGATTTTTGGAGGCGAAAAATAAATGACATATGCCATTTAAAATTATTGACATATGCCTGAAATGATGATAAAATTGGTACAGGATAAACCTATTATAACAGTTGTGTAAGGGGTGACTGAATTGTCAAGACCAACCAAATGCAGAAAGATATGCTCAATGCCGCGGACGGAAGGATTCATTCCGATCGGCGGATTCCCGGAGGAGAACATATTTTTGACGGTGGACGAATACGAGACAGTGAGACTTATAGATAAAGAGGGACTTTCTCAGGAGGAGTGCGGAGAGCAAATGCAGATAGCCCGTACCACCGTACAGCAGATATATACCTCGGCAAGACATAAGATAGCTATGGCACTTGTGGATGGTTGCTCTCTGAAAATAGAGGGTGGATCATTCAGACTGTGCGAAAACAGAAAGGAAAAAGGCGAGAGCGGCAGATGTACCAGAGAAAATTGCACCTGCGGCCGTCACAGGAGAAAGGATAATACAGATGAAGATAACGGTTCTTTGTGAGAACACCACATGCTCCCGCAGTATCGGTGCAGAGCACGGACTCAGTCTTTATATCAGGACGGAAAGACATAAGCTTCTTTTTGATATGGGGCAGAGCGATCTGTTTTTGAAAAATGCACAGGCTCTCGGTATTGATCTTGCCGAGGTTGATATTGCCGTAGTTTCCCACGGACATTACGATCACGGAGGCGGACTTGGTGCTTTTCTTGATATAAACAAAAAAGCACCTGTATATATCAGCAAACACGCATTCGGCGAGCATTACAATGGGGAGGGAAAGTATATAGGACTCGATCCTCTTTTGCTCGACAGTACAAGACTGATCCCTGTTGATGATTACCTCAGAATAGATGGAGAGCTTGAGCTGTTTTCCTGTAACGAAAGAGAGAGAAAGTACGGTACCGATCCATTCGGTCTCGGTATAAAGAAGGACGGAAATATAATTCCCGATGAATTTCTTCATGAGCAGTATCTCTGTATCAGCGAAAATGGAAAGCGCACAGTCATCAGCGGATGCTCACACAAGGGTATATTTAATATCATGGGATGGTTTCTTCCTGATGTACTTGTGGGAGGTTTTCATTTTATGAAGCTTGATCCTATGTCAGACGGAGAGGGGAACCTCACCAAAGCGGCTGAGCTTCTTATGCGGTACCCGGCAGAATATTATACCGGCCACTGTACGGGAGAGACACAGTTTGCATTTCTTAAAGGATTTATGGGGGATAAGCTTCACTATATTTCCTCAGGTAATACAGTAACGGTATAACAGAAAAAGGAGAACTGTTTTGAAACAAAAATTTTCAGTCAGCGGAATGAGTTGTGCCGTCTGTTCTGCAAGGGTTGAGAAAGCTGTATCTGAGATTGCCGACACTGTAACGGTAAATCTTCTGTCGGGAACTATGACTGCGGAATACTCTTGCGATACAGAGGCGATCATATCTGCTGTAACGAGTGCCGGGTATGGATGTGAGATCTTTACACTGAAGAGATCGGATAACTCGGAAGAAATAAAGTCGATGAAAGAGAGGGTAATTCTTTCTCTCCTGTTTCTTATACCGCTTATGTTTGTAGCTATGGGGCATATGCTTCCCATACCGATGCTGTGTTTTCTCGGGGACTACAGAATAAACGGAATAATACAGATCGTACTGCTAATACCGATCATTATATTTAACAGAAAATTCTTTTCGGTTGGCTTTAAGGCACTTTTTGCACTTTCCCCAAATATGGATTCCCTTGTTGCGCTTGGGTCGGCGGCATCGGCCATATACAGTTTGGTTGCTCTGCTTGTGTATTCGGCGCATACACTCTATTTTGAGTCTGCCGGTATGATACTGACGCTTATCACTCTCGGTAAATTCCTTGAGACAAAAAGTAAGGGAAAAACCAAGGAAGCGGTAAACAAGCTCATCGACCTGACCCCGGAGAAGAGTATTGTTCTTGACGGAGAGGGAAATGAGACAGAGATACCCTCAAGTGAGATAAGAGATGGACAGACCGTTGTTATAAAACCGGGTGCAAGAATCCCGGTCGACGGGGTTGTCACATGTGGAAACGGAGACATTGACCAAAGCGCGGTAACGGGGGAGAGTATACCGATAACGGTATCTGAGGGTGACAAGGTCATCAGCGGTACCGTAAACAAAAACGGAAGCTTTCGCTTCCGTGCTACAGATGTCGGCTCCGACACCACTCTTGCAAGAATAATAGAAATGGTAGAGACCGCATCATCCACAAAGGCACCTGCTCAGCGTATGGCGGATAAGATCGCGGCGGTGTTCGTGCCGATAGTTATGGCACTGTCAATTATTACATTTGCTGTTTGGATGCTGCTTGGGTACGGCTTTGAGTTTGCTTTTACCACCGGTATATCGGTGCTGGTAATATCTTGTCCCTGTGCTCTCGGACTTGCTACCCCCGTTGCAATAATGGTTGCCACCGGAAAGGGGGCGGAGAACGGACTTCTGTTTAAGGATGCTGCCGCACTTGAGACCCTGGGACGTGCGGACACCTTTGTCTTCGACAAGACCGGTACCATTACCGAGGGTAAGCCTACGGTTACATGTATAAAGAGTGATTTTGATATAATCGACATAGCATACACTCTTGAAAATATTTCAGATCATCCGCTTTCTCGTGCGGTGTGCGAATACTGTCGGGAAAATGGCGGTAAACTACTTGACTATGACAGTATAGAATATATTATCGGCCGTGGTATAGTGGCGGTGATAGACGGAGAGGAATATCGGGCAGGTAACAAAGTTCTGACGGGGGTGGAGGACAGTGAATTTGCTCTTAGAGGAATGACCCCCATATATGTTACGAAAAACGGAGAGCATATAGCCACCATCTGTGTTTCCGACGTTATCCGCGAGGGTGCGCGGAAGGCAATAAACGCTCTCGGCGGCGACACCGTTATGATAACAGGTGACAACGAGTTGACTGCCGCGGCGATCACGCGTGAGGTCGGCATAAGGAATTATATCGCCGGAGCATTGCCGCAGGATAAGGCGGATAAGATATCCTCTCTGAAAAAAGACGGAAAAACGGTGGCCATGATAGGTGACGGAATAAACGATGCCCCCGCACTTACCGTCGCTGACGTTGGCATAGCCGTGGGAGCGGGTTCGGATATAGCCATTGAATCCGCTGACGTTGTGCTTATGTCAAGTAACCTTGGTGACGTAGCCAAGGCAGTGGGACTCAGCCGTGCCACCCTCAGAAATATAAGAGAAAATCTTTTCTGGGCGTTCTTTTATAATTGCCTTGGGATACCGATCGCGGCAGGGGTTCTTTATCCACTCTTCGGTATCACGCTTGATCCTATGATAGCGGCAGCGGCAATGAGCTTCAGTTCCGTGACGGTGGTTCTTAATGCTCTGCGGCTGAGAAAATTCAAATAAAAAATGTAAGGAGATAAAATAATGAAAGTAACACTTGTTGTAAACGGAATGATGTGCGAGCATTGTAAGGCGAGAGTAGACTCAGCTCTCAGTGCGGTAGCCGGGGTAGAGAAGGTAAAAATAGATCTTAAGAAAAAGACTGCTACCGTAAAATCAAAGGAGGATATCCCCACCGAGGACCTTATCACCGCAGTAAAGGAAGCGGGCTTTGATGCCACTGCTGAATGATGAAATAAAAAAGATCCCGATCAAATCGGGATCTTTTTTCGAATGTTACTCAGCAAATTTCTTTTCTATTGCATCTGCGGCACTGTCGAGGTAATCGTTCTCGAGAAGCTCGATTATACCCTTGTCGCAAAGGGATGCAAGGCGGCTGTCAAGAGGAATACGGCCGAGGATATCATAACCCAGCTCCTCTGCAATAGCGTCAAGCTTGCTTTCGCCGAAGATGTTGAGCTTCTTGCCGCAATCGGGACAGATAGCATAGCTCATATTCTCAACGAATCCGAGAACGGGGATATTCATAAGTTTAGCCATGTTTACAGCCTTCTTAACGATCATGGATACCAGATCCTGAGGGCTGGTAACGATGATGATACCGTCAAGGGGAATAGACTGGAAAACGGTAAGGGGAACGTCACCGGTTCCGGGAGGCATATCGATGAACATAAAGTCAACGTCTCCCCAGATAACGTCTGTCCAGAACTGCTTAACGGTTCCTGCTATAACGGGACCGCGCCAAACAACAGGACTCTCCTCGGACTGAAGGAGAAGGTTTACAGACATTACTTCAATACCGGTCTTACTCTTCAGCGGGAATATAGCCTTCTCATGGCCGGTAACCTCACCTGACACACCGAGAGCCTTAGGCACGGAGGGGCCGGTGATATCTGCATCAAGCACAGCGGTGTTGTAACCGCGGCGGCGCATAAGAACGGAAAGCATAGTGGAAACAAGGGACTTACCAACACCGCCCTTGCCGGATACTATACCGATAACGCGTTTTATATTAGACATTTCATTCTGCGGCTCAATAAGAGACTCCGGCTTCTTTGAGGAACAGTTAGCAGAGCAGGTGGAGCAATTATGAGTGCAGGTTTCTTTATTTTGAGTATCTGCCATTTTTCGACCTCCGAAATATTAACTGTTCTTTTATTATATCACCGCAGAGAATTTTATGCAAGCATATTATTGACAAATTTGTAAAAGAGTGCTATAATTCGGGTGTTGCACGGAAAAACTTAATATTCATTCAGGGGTGCTGCGGAAAGCGGCTGAGACGGACGGCGTCCGAACCCTTTAACCTGATACGGATAATACCGGCGTAGGGAGAGTGCCTTGGAGCTTTTCGAGGATATAACTGTCGCACGGGATTTTCCCGTGCGATAATTTTTTTTCGGGAGGTTTCAAAATGAAACGTTCAAAAACACGTGTTCTCATTGAATGCGCAATGATGGTGGCACTGTCATCCGTTCTCGGAATGATAGTCATCTATGAGGCACCCTTCGGTGGATCGGTGACCTTGTTCTCTCTTGTGCCGATGCTGCTCATCGGCTTCCGCTACGGGGCAAAATGGGGATTTGCCGCGTCATTTGTTTACTCGGTGATCAACTTGATCATGGGGCTGAAAAATCTTGCATATATTCCTACCCCAGAGGGAATAATCGCCTGTATATTTCTTGATTACATAATCGCCTTTACCATTATCGGCGTGGCGGGTTTTTTCAGAAATATACAGGTGTTCAAAAACCAAAACGTGAATTTTATTTTTGCTACTACTGTCGGTACGCTTGTGGCGATGGTATTGAGGTTTATCTGTCACGTGATCAGCGGCGCAGTCATTTGGTATAGCCTTACTAAGAGGTGGTATCCCGATGATCCTACTCATATCGTCAATCAGTACGGACCGTGGCTCTATTCAACCGTTTACAATCTTACATTTACAGGGCCTGAGGTGTTATTGACACTTCTTGCAACTCCCGTAATAAGAAAGCTGCTTGATATAGTTGACAGAAGAAGATAGTAAGTTTTTTTACAAAATATATTTGCAAAATCTCCGTTTACTGTGTTATAATACTATACAGTAAGCGGAGATTTTCTTGTGTTTTCTCTCTTTACCACCTTGGAACTTTTTGTGTGCACAGCACAATGCATAGCACAAAAGGA
Source organism: Clostridia bacterium (assembly GCA_017556745.1). Lineage (GTDB taxonomy): Bacteria > Bacillota > Clostridia > Oscillospirales > CAG-272 > RGIG2161. The sequence continues at coordinate 4,622 of JAFYMF010000031.1, read as the reverse complement.
GATCAAAAATGAAAAAACATACCATTACAGAGTGGGGCAGGTGTGCTCCAAAGGCGTATCTGTCAAACGGTCTTATCGGTTTTCGTGTTGGTAAAAACGCATTTGGTGATATTACCGGACTTATGTCGGGTTTCACAACCTACAGATATACAATACAGGGACTTGCCGATATTCCCGCTCCCTGTATCTCTTTCTCATATAAAAATTCCGGAGTCAGACCGGAGATCAGATCACAGTCCTACGATTTTTCAAACGGTGAATTTACTACAGAAGCTGTTTTGAATTGCGACGGAACTTCGGTTTCGGTCACGTATACACAGTTTTGTAGCCGAACCTCACCTACACTGTTTATCGGGACGGTCAAGGCAGTAGGTGATATTTCCGAGCCGCTGAAATTGGTCCTAAATTATGAGATCAATGACCACAAGGAGACGGTAGCAGAGCTTAAATGCGAGGCTCCGTATCCCGATCCTAATGTTACCAGCCGCTTTGACGGTAAGTGTCACGCAATATCGGCTGACCGTACTACCGATGCGGGTATTGCATACCGCTTTTTCGGCAGTTATTCCGATAAGCATTATCTTGGGGAAATGATGAGCTCTGTGACACTTAATACCTGCGGTGAGCCGGTTCATATAGTTACCTCTTACGTTTCGGGACTTATGCATTCCGAACCGTATAACCAGGCTCAGCGGCTTCTTACCCTTGCCGAATGGACAGGAATTGAAACTCTTGCTGAGAAAAACCGTCAGGCATGGGCAAAGCTTTGGGAGAGCCGTGTTGTTGTTGATTGTGATGATGAGAAATGGCAGGATGCCATTGATGCATCTTATTTCTATCTGATGTCATCCGCATCCGAGTTTTCTCCCATTTCCGTACCGCCCTTCGGTCTCAGTGAGGACGGATATGACGGCCATTGCTTCTGGGATACCGAGAGCTTTATGTTTATGGCACCGCTGTTCTGTGCTCCCACAGTTGCAAAATCCATGCTCAAATATCGCTTTGACCGTCTTGATGCCGCAAGGAACAATGCAAGTCTTAACGGTTACCGCGGTATACAGTTCCCCTGGCAGAGCGGTATTACGGGAAGCGAGGTTACTCCCCCCTGGGCAACCTCTGCAGGAGAGCAGCACGTGAATTTTGACGTTGCCCTTGCCTTTGACGGCTATGCGAGAGTACATAACGATCCTGTGTTCGTTAAGGACGTTGTTCTCCCCGTAATATTCGGCGTTTGTGAATGGATAGAGAGCCGTGTCGAAAAAACAGATCGCGGATATGAGATCCTTCATATTACCGGTATTGATGAGGGACATGACGATGTTAATAACGACTTTTATTCAAACACTATGGCCGTAAAGCTCCTTCGATCCGGCTCTGAGTATTCCGTGAAATTCGGCTACGGCGAGCAGACGAGGTGGCTTGAGATAGCGGATAATATGTATGTTAACTTCTTTGAGGACGGAGTTGCCGGACAGTATGACGGTGCTGACAGAAATACGGGACTGACTCCTCTTATGTCTTATTTCCCTTACGGTTATACAAACGGAACAGAGTCTGATCTGGCGACTCTTAAGTCAATGGTATACGACCGCGATATCATAGGTCAGTGCTTCTATCCGATGCAGTCAGGTTATCTCGGTATTTTCCCAGCTTGGCTTGGAGATCGCGAATTCTCTCTTAAGGTCTATGAGGCAGGCAGTCTGAACTTTTTCTGCCAACCTTTCTATGCTTGTACCGAAAGCTCTATTCTTGATCCCGAGGATCGTATTGCTCCGAGATATCATCTCAGAACCAGCTTTATCACAGGTAGAGGCTCACTTCTCTCAGGACTTATCATGGGTCTTACTAAAATGTGCCCGTGGAAGGGAAGTGTAGATGCACCTGTTGATGAATGGTTCGGGGAGAATATTGTTCTTCCCGAGGGTTGGAGAAAGTTAACTGTTGGCCACATCACTCTCCGTGGCAAAGAATACCGTCTTGAAGCGGAGCATGGGGCAAAGCGTGCAAAGCTCATTGAACTTTGACCATCCGAGAACATAACAGAAAGTTACCGGATTCTTTATGAATTTACAGATTATATAAGACGTTAAAGGAGAAAAAATGAAAATCGGAAAAATTCTATCGCTTTTAATAGTATCAGTTATGATTTTTTCAATTCTTGCGGCTTGTTCCGGCAACATAGAAAAGCCGGTTGATGCGGTCACTGATGGCGTTACCACCGACGGCGGAAACACCGATACTCACGATACTTCTGTGAATGTTATTTACGTTGATGCTGGGGCAGAGGATGGCGGTGACGGCAGCAAGAGTGCTCCATACCAAGATGTTACAGAGGCTCAGGCAAAGATACGTGAACTGAAATCCGAAGGCGGTCTCCCTGAAGGCGGTATAACCGTTATGCTTGCAGATGGTTACTACTCACCTCTTTTGCTTGACGATAATGACTCCGGTGAGGAGAGGGCACCCATCACCTATCTTTCCGTGAATAAGCATGGTGCTAAAATAACCGGCGGCATAAAACTTCCTGCGGCTGATTTTGTTCCTGCAGACGAGACTGTTACCTCCCGCCTTTACGACCGGACGGCAAAGGAAAAGCTTCTTCAGATTGACCTGAAGAAATACGGTCTTAAAGCAGATGACTGGGGTGAGTCAGTTGTAGCTCGCGGTAGTAGTGCTTCCGGTGTTTTGGAGGCTGAGCTCTACATAAATAATGAAAGAATGCTTCTCGGTCAGTATCCCAACGAAAAATGGATAACTGCCCCTGCAACTACTGATGGTGGCGAGGGTACTAAAGCCGATTTGATTCTTGATGCTGATGCAGCTGCACATGTGGCAAAATGGCAGGATAACGGTGATATATGGGTACACGGTTATCTTACAGTTTCTTACTTTGACCATTCTGCCAAGGTTACCCTTGGTGATGGAAAGATAACACTTAACGATGTCGGTGGCAGTGATGTGGTGGCTCATTCGGATGAACACAATGGCACCTGGTTCTGGTTTTATAATGTGCTTGAGGAGATCGATTCTCCCGGTGAATATTATATAGACCGCGCGAGCGGAATGCTCTATTTATATGCTCCTGAGGATCTTGATACCGCTGAAATCGTTATTTCGGTAAACGATGGTGATCTTGTACACGGAACCGATACAAAGAACATTATATTCAAGGATATTGCATTCACTGCTTCCCGTCGTGAGGCAATAAGATTCTACAGTTCAGAAAATATTACCATTGACGGCTGCCTTATCGCAGGAACAAGGTTCGGCGGGGTCTCGGCTGACGGTACTAAGATCACGATAAAGAACTGCGATCTGCATGACATCGGTGCATATGCCGTCGGTGTTTCCGGCGGTGACAGCAAAAAGCTTATCTCGAGTGAAAACCTGGTGTACAATAACAAGATTTACGATTTTGCACAGATAAAGAGAACGTACAATCCCGGTATATCTCTCAACGGCTGCGGCGGTACAGCAACGCATAATGAAATTTACAACGCCGCTCATACTGCGCTTATGTATGCCGGACAACTTGCAACGTTTGAATATAACGAAGTATATAACGTATGTCTTGAGACACTTGACTGCGGCGCATTCTATACCGGACGTTCTCTGTCCTGGTACGGAACTGTTATCAGATACAATTACTTTCACGATATTGGATCAGATGAGCTTCCCGGCAACCGGAAGAGTTACTTTCGTGCCAGCGGTATATACCTTGACGATGGCCTGTCCGGTGTTGAGGTATACGGCAATATAATTAAGAATACTACCGGACGCGGTATCTATATTGGCGGTGGACGCGATGTTATCGTATCCAATAATATAATAATTGATCCCGATATATTCGTTATTGAATTCGATTCTCGTATGTGGGATGCGGCATTTACAGATTACGGTTGGTTTTCTTTGAGCCATCTTGAAAATATGACAGCTGACGTCAGTAAGTATTTTGAAGGTGAGGACGGAGAAATCTGGAGGGAGAAATTCCCGAGTCTGGCTGCAGCAAAGTTTGATTATACCGCTGAAGCTCCTGACCCAACCTTAGTTATCTCTCCTGTAAATAATGTGGTTACAAATAACATCTATGTAAGCTCTAAGAACATCTATGCTGATGCGATAATGCATGATCCCGGTAACGCGGCATACAATAAGGTAGAGACAAACTGGCCTGTCAGACCGTTTGTTTTTGAGGATTATGAGAACGGTAACTTTACCGTTAAGGCAGACGCCGGAATGTGGAACTATGTTCCCGACTTCAAGCAGATCCCTTGGCAGGAGATCGGTCTTGTTGACTGATAAAAAACAAAATTTTTCCGTAAGGTACACCGACTTGTCGGTGTACCTTTTTACAGCAATGTATTTCTTGACAACAGATGAGTTTTCGGCTATAATATTCCTTGCTGACGGAATGCGCGGCCGCGCAATATCATGCCGAAAGGTTTTATTGTGAGGAAAGTCCGGGCTTCACAGGGCAGGATAACGGATAACGTCCGCCGACGGCATCCCCCAAGGGTTGCCGCCCGGGAAAGTGCAACAGAGATATACCGCCGTCTCTCGAGACGGTAAGGGTGGAAAGGCGAGGTAAGAGCTCACCGGCTCCCCGGGTGACCGAGGAGCCC
>JAFYMF010000030.1 GCA_017556745.1 Clostridia bacterium | reverse complement strand
GGTATAATGCGTTTGAAAGGAGTGTTTATATGGCAAAAAATTACTTGTTGATCTATGCAGAACAGCTTGCAACTGATGTCGAATTGCTTTGTCAAAACATTAAAACATCGTCCAATACTCTTTTCCAAATTCGCAAAAGTTCCAGTAGCGTTTATGCCAATATTCGTGAAGCAAATTACGGGCAAAGCAAAGCGGATATGCTCTCGAAATTTGAAATTGCCCTCAAGGAATGTAGTGAAACCGAAGGCTGGCTGCAACTGTTGTTTAATACGCAGGCAATAAACGAGGACACCTTCAAATCGTATCGTAATCTTTGCGGTCGCATAAGGCGAATGCTGATTGCAAGCTGCAAAACATTGAAGGAGAACAAATGAAAAACAAAAAGCATAAGAACGCAAAGAATGTATTTGGTCTATTCGTTTTGTTCCTTGAATTTTTTGGAATACTGTTCGTCGGATTTTGTCTATGTAATATAATAGCTATTACGATTAATTGCATATTTGACGGATTTTATTCTTTTTTGGGGAGGGTAATGGATCTGCCGTTCTTGTTGTATTTGATCTTCTCTATTGTTATATCAGCAGTATTGGCCATTATCATTAACAAAAGACCAAATGATATTACTTTTGGTCGTTTTTACCCCTACTTATACTACTTTTAGGCGCTCTTTCGCATAAAAGAAGAACACCGGTAGGTGTTCTTTTTTTGTGGTGTGATCTCGGTGGGTGAGAACCTGCCGGAAGTTGCTTTATCTATACGAACAAAGGACAGAGACTTTTGGAATCTCTGTCCCTTGTTTTTCACACACCTTGTCATACAAGGTATAGTATTTATATCTATTTAGTCCTCACCGTTCTCTTCAGTGAATGTACCGTCGTATACAGTAAATTTTTCACCGTTTCCGATGCGGCATTGTACTGTTACTCTGCGGCCGGAGATTCCGTTGACATCGAGTTTAGCTATGTCGGTGAGCTCACTCATTTTATATGTTTTCTTTCCTATTTTGTTGGGGAGATCCATTTCGCAGATCACAAGAGTTCCGTCCGGCTCATATATGCTGATGGTAACGTCAGAAATTACATAATTGGCTGTAATCTTACCTGCCAGCAGCTCTTCTGAGGTAACAGTTTCATTCTTGACATTAAATTTACAGCTTCCTGCCTCAACAGGATCGGTTCCCAAAAACTCAGCAAAGGTAAAGGGAATGTATCCGCTGAGAAGCATTTCCTCAAAGGTAATTTTTACGTCAATATCCGCTTGAAGCAAAGTCTTAACACCGTCTACAGGATAGTAATCGGTATAGTCAGTGCCTTGATCGATATAATATAAATAGCTTTCCTGACCGTTTATAGTTCCGTCTGTATTTCGTACAACCACGGGAAGGCTGCTGACCATTTGAGTGTGACCGCCGTCTTTACCGTACATTACCATTCCGTCGGCAGGCTTCATGTTTGCATAAGCCTCGTAAGTGGTCTGAAATCCATTGCTGTAACAAACAGTTGCGGTACGGTTGTCGGCCGACCAATCTCCGATGCATTCGTATTCGAATGGAGCAATGGGAATACAGCCGTTGTTTGAGTGTGTGGTATTGGTAAGAGTATGTGAGAATGAATTTACCACGCGCGCCCATGCCCAAAGGGATCCGTAGGAGCATTGATTTCCGATAAACTTGCCAAAATCCAGTCCCTCCATCCTTGAAGAATCAAGCACACCGGTAGTCTCGTCGTAATAATGCATAAAGGTATAAAGGTTGCCCTTTCCGGACACAACGTAGGGAAGACCGCTGTATATCGTTCCTGCAGTAAGGGTAGACATTTTACCCCCTGAGGTCTGCTTATAGGTGAAATCCTGCGAGGGAGTATACTGAACCAAACCCGAAAGACGGAAGAAATCTACACAGAGCTGTCTTTTTTCATCAATTGTCATAGAATCGGATGCAATGGGCAGCGACTCTAACTTTTCCATGGTTAAAGGCTCGGGAACAAGGCTTTTGGAAGTCTCTTCTTCCTCTTCTTCAGCGGCAGAGGTTGTATCATCGGGCACAGCTGTTGTATCATCAGCGACAGTTGTCGTGACTGTTGTTTCACTTCCGGCGACAGGCGCGGAGGAGCACGCACAAAGGCCTACGATAATGGAAAGCATAAGAATCAGAGCATAAACTTTTTTCATAGCAATACCTCCACGTGAGCAAGTTCACTATATTTTTAACAATCATATCACATACATTGGTCAAAGTCAACTATTTTGTGATTATATTATACCTGTATATGCAGTTTGAATTTATACAATAAATCATTTGTAAAGTATAACAAAACTAAAAAGGAGTACGGGTTTTCGTACTCCTTTTTCAAAAAAGACATTTTTGTCTACCACTGTATCATTTGTTACTGGATAGTCGAACGGTAGACTGCAGTATGATTGCGGTTTGATACAACCACAGGAATCTCACTCATAAAGCGCACTGCGAATGGAGCGTTTTCCGGGATGCCCTGGGTTTTCAGAGACAACCAATTAAAGTACACAGATTCACTGTTCACATCGTCACCCACGATATTTACACGGCGGATAGTCCCTTCTTCCACAACCGTTTTTATATATCGTATCTTGCGGAAGGATTCCTCAAAAAACAGCTCTATCTGCACGGTAACATCGGAAGTAGTTGGGTTAAGTATGGTAAAAAGAAAATCCTCCTCATTCGCGGTAGACAGCTCGGTAAATATCCAGGTACGTGCACCGCAGTTATCCCTGCCTGAGAGATACTTGTGTTTCAGCTCCTCTTTTGCACCTGCATGTGGGGTATACGGCAGAGTGATCGTTCTCTGTGGGGTACCGGCAATGACCTCCTCAACCTCAGGCAAAGTGTTCATCAGATAATTTGTACCCGGGCGGAACGCACTGAATACAGTGAAGGCATTATAATCGGACACAGGCAGAAAACAGGTATGAGGACGGATCAGCTTATATCCGGCGATCTCAGCCTCAGATGAGCCGGAACCGAATCCGTGATGAGGAATCTGCAGAATATCCGCTTTTAAATACTTGCCATGTTTCTGGGGCAGCTTAACTGTGCTGTAGGCAGAATCTCCCGACCAAAGAATGATCTGCCCTGCCAGCTCCATACGAATAACAAGAGAGGCGGCATTCACATTGTCATCCACAGTTATAGAATCATCCATAGAAGAAAGGACCTCACAGTCTGCATCACCGATACGGTATTTCTGACCTGTGTGAGCAGTGTATACCGGTGCACCGATACGGGCAATACGCTCCCACATCAGTCCGAGATAGTGTGTGGGTTTTGTGTTACCGGTAAAGCGGGAATCCTGAAAATCAAGTCCGGGATAATACTCAAGGGCCTCTGCTTCGGGAAAGTTGAAAAGGAATTTTTCTATTTTCACCTGATCTCCGTAGCGATCGACAAATCCAACAAAGCAGTAGAAGTGGTCTGCATGGGGATGAGTGAATATCCACGCGGCAATAATCGGCGTTTCATCAGGGGATGCACTTTTCAGACGACTGAAAAGTCTATCCTGATCCGGTTCAAAATGCCGTCCGCCGTCAATTACAATAAAACGTCCATCCGAGATACGGATAACGTATGACATGCCGAAATCCTCCAGCCTGATCTGGGTGATCTGCGGAGCCACAGAGATATCACGTGGGGTATCGGTATAAGAAAAATATCGGCTGTCCTCTTCGGTGACGATATAAAGCTCCCTTGCCGTCGAATAAAAGTTAAGAAACACTGCGGTGTTACCTTTTTTAAATGCAGAAAAGAGATGTGTCTCTGTGCCTCTTTCTTCCTCAAGGGAAAAGCCCTTTTCCCCAAATAATCTGTAGTAGGCAACATAAGCCTCCCTGTCCTCATTATGAAGTACAGTAAGGCGGGTACGGGGATTTTCTATAACTTCGGCAAAATCCGTTTCACCGAAAGCCGGAATCACAAACTCAAGCATAAATAAAAGCTACTCCCTATAATTTGGGGTTATTATAGCACAGTTTAATTCGAGTTGCAATAAAATCAGCCAAACTATCAAAGTTAATTTTATCTAATCATATATTTGTCTCAAAAGCATATCGGTACAAGTCGTACTGTTGAAAACCGAAATCAGATATGATATAATTTTTGCAGTGAACATTATCAGAATATAAACCACATCATGCAAAAAGGATGAACAAGATGAAAAATTGCTTCGTTTCCGAAAACAGACAAAAAAAGGCCTTAGTTGAATATCCTGATCTGTTGTTCGGGGTAGAGTGCGCCACCTCAGCGGGACCTACTCTTCCCGGTGGTTCTGTACATCCAAGTCCGGAGACGCTGAAAAAGGATTGCGGCGGATATGCCCACGGTTACCCGATAATTGGTTTTGGTCAGGCGTATACCTCAGGTGCCGGGGGAAAGAAATGTTACGGTAACTTTCTTTTGTCTCCCTTTTTGGATGATGTGGTATTAGACCATAAAGAACGCAGTGCCTCTGCCATTCCCGGAACAGAGGAAGCAAAGTGCTACCTCTACAGTGTATGTCTTGATAATGGAATAAAGGTAACGACCTCCCCTGCTCACCACTCTGCGGTATACACCTTCGAATATCCGGAAAACACAAACGCCGGTCTGCTTATAGACGTAGCACACAAGCTGGATATAGATGCGGCAATGCGAACAGGTTCACTTACCTTAGACCCAGATAACAAGCAGATATTCGGCGGCGGTAGATACTTCGGCAACTGGGGCGGCATTGAGTGGAATATGTATTTTTCAATGTCCTTTGACTGTAACCTCAGCGAAATAGGGTACTTCAACGGAGATGAGCTATGTAGCATAGCCAAGCACACTGTAATAAATGCCGAAAACGAAAAACGGCTTGGAGCTTATCTTAAAATTTCCCCCGACTCATCCCGCATGGTAACGGTAAAAATTGCAATTTCCTTTGTCAGTGCCGAGAAAGCAACAGAGCACCTTATGCGAGAGATTCCGGAATTTGATCACACAGCCGTGACCGAAGCCGCAAAGGAAAAATGGCAGAATATATTTGATGCTATAGACATTGAGACAGACGACACATCACTTCTCCGCCGTTTCTATACGTCTATGTACTATATGCACGTTCAACCCCGAGACCGCAGGGACGACAACGGTACCTGGGACGATTTTCACACAGTGTGGGATAGCTGGAGAACAAATTTCCCACTTTATTCTCTTCTCTACCCCCAAAAGCTATCATCCATAATAGATTCCTTTGTTGACCGTGCAGAACACAACATAAAAGAAGGAAACGGTATAGTTCTTGCAGAGTGTTACGATGCGGCAACGGAATATCTTGCCGGTCAAGGAGGTAACGACACCGACAACGTCATTGCCGATGCTCTCGTCAAGGGACTGTCATCCGAAAAATATTCAAGAGAAAAATGGTATGAGATACTCCTTAAAAGTGCAGAGACAATGAGGTCTCCCGAGTATATCGAAAAGGGGTTTGCGGTAGCGGACTCTACCACCGTCAGCGGTGTCCCCTATTCAAAGCGCTTTAAGCCGGGATCCGCTACTCTCGGTTTTGCTTTTAACGACAGGGCGGTTGCAAATGCCGCGTCAGTAATGGGAGATACCGAGAATTATCACAAATACATAAACCGCTCGAAAAATTGGCACAACGCGTGGAATAAAGATAACTTCAGCGAAGGATTTTACGGTTTTCCTCAAAACCCACGTTGCAACGGAGCTTTTGACGAGGGATTTGACCCTCACACAGGGTACAATACAGATTTCTATGAGGCTTCCTCATGGGATGCGGCATATACCAATTTTAATGATATAGATTCGCTTATAGAGGCCATGGGCGGCAAAGATACCTTTATACGTCGGTTGTACCACGCCTGCGAAAACACTATATACCTTAATACAGGTGAAAGAATATCCAAGAAATATCTGAACTTTACAAACGAACCCTCATTCCACATTCCGTGGTTATTCTCTATGCCGGGGATAGACCGTCCCGATCTTACCGCAAAAGTGGTAAACGGAGTTATTGCCGCTTTTTCTCTTGACGATGGGTATCCGGGTGATGAGGACAACGGTGCAATGTCATCCTATTACGTATTTATGATGTGTGGTCTTTACCCCCTCGTTACCACCGACGTTTATTTCCTGCACGGTACAAGACTTGACCGAATCACTCTGCGTTTTGACAACGGCAGAGAGCTTGCCATAATAGGTGAGAATGTCGGCAGAGACAATATATACGTTCAGTCCGCAACCCTTAATGGTAAGCCATACAACAGCTGCCGTATCAGTCACTCACAGATACTAAACGGAGGGGAACTGCGATTCGTTATGGGTGACACTCCGTCAGATTGGGCAAAGCCGTAAAAAATACTGTATAGCAAAAGGACAGAGAAATGATGCGTGAGCATCAAAAATCTCTGTCCTTTTTCATATCACTGTATAATTAAAATATATTTCCTTACCCAAACATCCGTGTGGGTACGTTCTTTATCTTTCAGCGGTATATGTCTTGTAAAAATGCACAATGTTTATATCCTCATCCATATCAAGACCGTGAGATCCGCAACCGGCATCGATATCGTGACAACCGTGATCCATTGCAAAACCGATAAGCGTGTTGTGGCCTTTCCAGTTTGTCTTTATCATCTCGTCAAACATACCGAAGATTCGGGAATTAACCTTTAACTCCGCAAGGGATATGGGAGCCTCCGTTCCGTTCTTGTGCATGGTCGAATCGTAATTGCCGTTGTACACAACTATAAAATCATGCTCGTCACGGAGAATAATCTCTGCTGCCTTTGCATTGACCTCTTCAATATTTTCGAAAATAAAGTAATCCGCATCACGCTCAAGAAATATCTTACCGATACTGCACTGTGCATAGGCAATGATAGCCACTTTTTTACCGGCTCTTATCAGCGCATCAAACAGGGTATCTATTTTCAAAACCGGTTTTGTATATTTCTGTATACCGTGAACTACGGGCTGTGCTCCTGTATACATTGTAGCAAAATTCACAGGTGTTACCGACGGCATAACGGAAGAGAGAGGTAGCTCCAGATCACAGCGAAGGCGTGCCTCTTCAAGAAACTGAGGATAACTTCTGTATACCCATTCTGCAATTGCATCGGGATTGTACATAAACACTCTGTCAGCCGCGGTATCCCCAAATGACTCATCCAGATAACGCACAAAATCCGCATTGGCAGTATTTGCGTGCTCCGGTGGATCTATTTTCATAGCGTAAGCCAGTGCTGCCGCAATGGTATCAAGTGAATTCAAATTGTGCATTTTATTTATCTCCTTAATGTTTTGCAAAAATCACAATGTATCAGTTTTGTCAATTGTAATTTAAAGTGTTCTGCCTGTCACGTGTTTATCGGCTGTACGGACGACTTCACCTATGATACCATCTTATTATACTACAGCCCTTTAAATTTTACAACGAAAGAAATCTTCTTTTGTGGTGATATCGTGGTATATTAATTTTCAAAAAGCAAAAAACCAGGTCTTTAGGGTCGTACCCCAAAGGATAGTTTTCAAAAAATACGGTATATCTCAAAAGAGGTATACCGTATTTTGCGTTTGTGTCTACAAATGCAGTGCTTGTCAGGAAAATTGACAAGTCATAGATGAACATAAAAAGGCTCCCTTTGCACAAGGGAGGCTTTTTTCTACCTCCCGGAAGGTAATTTTACAAAATTAACTAAATATATTTACATATCCAGAAATTTGTGATAATATAATTATGCCAAACGAACTTAATAATCGCGTTGATAGGTATATTTTTTCTTTATGGGATAACTATACCCTTTTTACGCATATCATAAACGACATCCATTTGGTAAAAATGCGACTCCCGTTTATGGTGTGCAAATGCCTATCAGCGTACAAGTTCGTTTGGCGACAACTTGGAGTTCGCGTTTTTCGGTGCGTAGCTTCGGTTGCGCACCTTTTTATATGCTGATGGGGGATATATGAACAAGAACATTCAAGAAAAGATCATGGACATTACCGGTATTGAGCTTACGCCGGGAAACCCTACCGTTTGTCTTGGTAACGGCGAGCAAGGTTTTGAGTGTTGTTGCGACGAGTGTGATTACTTTTTGCTTTGTTTTCCCGAGTTTGATGTTCAAATCAAAAAAGAAAATATTGCTACAAGTAAAGATAATACTCCAAAATAGTCAAAAAATGACAGAGAATGTAAAGTGTTCTCTGTCATTTTTATCGGTAAATAAGATATTATTTTTAAGTTCAAAAACTGTCCTTAAGAGTACGCGCCATTCGCAAATGGCTTTTTTCTTGTCTATGGGCTACAAAAATGATATTTTCGTCAATTTTTGTTTGGGTTTGAACTGACGCGTCCAAATCACGCCGTAAGGCGTGTATATCATCCGCAACTTGTTGCGGTATATCATCAATGCGAAGCATTGTATATCATCAAGCCGCAGGAGGATGTACGCTAAAGCGTGATGAGATACAAGGGCACATTGTGCCCTTGATGATATGCACCGTACGTTGTGCGGCGATGATATACCAAGCCTGCGGCTTGGATAAACAAAAAAGGAACTTTTGGTAGACAAAAGTTCCTTTTTTGTTGGCAGGGGCAGTAGGACTTGAACCCACGACACCCAGTTTTGGAGACTGGTGTTCTACCGACTGAACTATACCCCTATATTCACTACCCGAATATTATATCACACCGTTTAGAAAAATGCAATAGGATTTTAATAAAAAATTGTTCCTTTTTCTGTTTATCTTGACTTTTCTCTATTTTTATGATATAATTTTCCCCGATGTTAATAAGACAGTTCGTGACCATCCTGTCTATAAACAAAACTACGGACGTTTTTTGATGGGCTCGTGGGCCCATTTTTCTTTTTTGAGGAGGTGTTTTTTTGAAGAAACGTACCGGTCTCATAGTCAAGGCGGCATTATTTGCCGCAGTTTATGTCATTCTTACTCATCTGCAGAATATGCTCTTTCCCACTCTTGCCTGGGGTATGATACAGTTCAGAGCATCCGAAGCGATGTGTATTCTCGCTCTTTTCACCCCTGCCGCTATCCCCGGACTTACCGTGGGATGTCTGATATTCAATCTTACCTCCGGTGCCGCCCTGCCCCTTGATTTTCTTCTCGGAACTCTGGCATCTCTTCTTGCTACCCTCTGTATGTGGTACACGAGAAAGCTCGCACTGCGCGGTTTTCCCCTTCTGCCCCTCCTCTTCCCGGTAATATTCAACGCAGTCCTTGTAGGTTATGAGCTGGCGGTGTATATCGGCGGCGGCTTTATCCTTAATGTCCTTTGCGTTGCGGCAGGTGAAGCCGGGGTAATGTTCACCCTTGGTCTCGTTCTGTACTATGTAATAAAGACAAGAAAACTTGACAGGAAGCTGTTCTCATAAATTCTCATAAACGAAAAAACAAAAAACTGACTAAGCCGTACCCGGCCCAGTCAGTTTTTTATTATCATTATCTGTCTTCGACTTTAAGCTGACCGACCTCTGTCCAGTCTCTCTTGCCGCCGTCAAGAATAAGTACCCAGTCCTGACCCTTACCGCGGGTTTCGGGAACGAATACAGCCTTTCTCGGCTTGAGATAGCAGATCAGCTTCTCCTCGCCGGTACGGGGGTTGTACCAGGATGCACGAAGGAACTGAGTCTTAATAAGAGAACCGTCAACCTTGATCTCACGTCCGTGAGGACTGTAGATGAAGGCGTAATCCTTACCCATTGCGGCAGACATCTTACCGAAGAGCATATCATCCTCGGAGTTGAGGACAAGCTCAGGTGCGGGAGTAAGATCAAAATAGGGTCTGGACAGACGGAGCTTCTGAAGATACTTCAGAGTATCTGCACCCTCGTGACGGAGGGCATGATGCCAACCCTTATTATCGTATCCCATCTTAGCTACATTACCGATGTAGTAAGGACATCTATACTGCGTGAGAGGCTCGTAAAGGAAGAATGCAACGATAGGGTTACCGTAGGTCTGTCCGGATGCGCCTGCAAAAATACTGCGATATGCACCCTCACGGATATCAGCACCGTCCCAGCGTTTAAACTCATACGCCCAGTTTGCAACGTGATCCTCATAGTGTGCCTCTGCATCAAGGAAGGGCTTACCTGTCTCCGCCATCTCCGGGAAGAGATCTTCGGGTTCATAGGACCAGTCAACGGTATGTCCGCTCTGTGAGCAGAGGAAATCAAGATATTCCTTATCACAGCCAAGCTCTCTTACAGTATTGGAGGCTCCGCGGGGATGGAAGGTCATAAGGTGGGTATTGTCACCCTCGCCTGCCTTGATACCTGCGGCAAGACCGTCAAATATCTCGTGCATATAGGGTTTTACCTCAACGTCACCGCCCAGCATCCAGATAATATTGTTTCTGTGTCCGATACGCTCAGCAAGCCACTTACCATAGTCGTATGCAGGCTGGTATCCTGTAAAAAGAGTATTGTCGGGCTCATTGTATTTGCCGTTCCACATAGGAAGAACAGCTATATAAATGCCGTATTTCTCTGCACAGTCAAGACAGAAATCCACGTGATCCCAATAGGAATACTCACCGTCTGTATCGTAATCAAGCTTATCAAATGGAGGCTTGATGGGGTGGCGTCCGTATTTGTTTGTATAGTCATAGGGTTCGGTACCGCCAAGCAGGATACACTGAAGAACATTGAACTTCTGCTCTGCTCTGACAGACATATAAAGCTCTACCTCATCCTTGGTAAGATGCTGAAACATATCCCAGGAGGTATCGCCCTGATAGAAGAACGGGGTACCGTCCTCGTACTGTATGTATTTACCGTTTTCGTGTATTTTAAGCTTCTGCATATTAATTACCTTCCCTTCAGTCGTGTATTATCTGTCCGATTTCTTTCCAGTCTCTCTTACCGCCGTCAAGAATAAGTACCCAGTCCTGACCCTTACCCCAGGTCTCAGGCTGGAAAATTGTCTTTCTCGGCTTGAGATAACAGATCAGCTTTTCCTCACCGGTACGGGGGTTGAACCAGGATGCACGGATAAACTGAGTGTTTATCTGAGAACAGTCAACTTCTATCTCTCGTCCGTAAGGAGAATATATAAATGCGTAATCGTCACCTCTTGCGGCAGATATCTTACCAAAGAGGAAATCATCATCTGAATTGAGTACAAGCTCAGGTGCAGGTCTGAAATTAAAGTACGGTCTTGACAGACGGAGATTCTTTAAGTGTCTGAGCGACTCGGCACCCTCGTGACGAAGGGCATGCTGCCAGCCCTTGGTATCGTAACCGTATTTCTCAAGATGGCCGAAATAGAAGGTACAGCCATACTGTGTGAGAGGCTCGTAAAGGAAAAATGCAATGATAGGGTTACCGTAACCCTGACCGCAGGCACCTGCAAAAACGCTTTCGTACGCGCCCTCTCGGATATCACTGCCGTCCCAACGGCGGTAATCAGCGATCCAGTTGGCAACGTGATCCTCATAATGAGGCTCAAGATCAACGAATGGCTTACCGGTGGGGATAAGATTCTTAAAAAGGTTTGTAGGCTCATAGGACCAATCAACAGTATGACCGCTCTGTGAACCGAGGAAATCAAGATAGTCCTTATCACAACCAAGCTCTGCGATAGAGTCTGAGGGTCCGCGGGGATGGAATGTCATAAGATGGTGGTTGTCATCAGCCTCCCCTGCCTTTATACCTGCGGCGAGACCGTCGAATATCTCGTGCATGTGAGGCTTTACATAAACGTCTCCGCCAAGGATCCAAATAATGTTGGTCTTGTCCTTATAACGTTCCGCAAGCCACTTGCCATATTCGAAGGAAGGCTCATAGCCCTTGAACAGTGTGGTCTCGGGATCATTGTAGCTTGCGTTCCAGAGAGGAAGCAGTCCCACGTAAAGGCCGTACTTTTCAGCAAGCTCAACACACTCGTCAACACCTGCCCAGTAGGAATATGCGCCGTCGTCATCAAAGTCAAGAGAGGTCTTCGGCTCCTTAAGAGCAAAACGGCCGTGTTTATTGGGAAAATCGGAAAGAGCAACGCACTGGATGACGTTAAAGCCCTGAGAAGCTCTGACAGACATATACTGATTCTTCTCTTCCTTTGTCAGACGGTGAACAAGGTCCCATGCGGTATCACCGAGATAAAAGAAAGGGCTACCGTCCTCATACTGTATAAATCTTCCGTTTTCGTGTATCTGAAGTTTCTGCATAACTTTTATCTCCGATCGGTAGATCTTTTTATTGCGATTATTCCACAGTCGCCGTCCCGAAAACGGAACGGCGACCGGAATAGATATATTTATAACTTATGCAAGCTCGTTTGCGATAGCATAGAGATCCTTGATAGCATCAAGAGTGATCTCACACTCTTTCTTCATATTCTCAACATCCTCAGCAGAGAACTTGTCAAGATCGCCGTCCTTGAGCTTCTTCTTGTACATACGGTCAAGAACGAGAGCATACTCGATGTCACGTGAAATGATCTTGCCGTCCTTCTCGCAAATAACGAGATTGCTCTTACCGTCAAGAAGAGCGTCAACAGCCGCATCACCCATTCTTGCTGCGGTAAATCTGTCTCTGAGAGTGGGCTTACCGCCGCGAACGATGTGAGCAAGACGGGCAAAGCGGGACTCAACGCCGGTCTCTGCCTCTATTCTCTTGGTAAGCTCCTCGCCGAATGCTCCGCCAAGACCCTCGGATACCAGAACAATGAAGCCGCGTGCGCCTGCTGCGCGCTTTGCCTTGATTCTTGCGATAGCCGCATCTGCATCAAAGGGAAGCTCGGGAATAGCTATAGCTACAGCACCAACTGCAATACCTGCCTCAAGTGCGATATAGCCTGCGTCTCTGCCCATAACCTCAATAACTGCACAACGTGCGTGAGACTCGTGGGTGTCCTTAAGGTTGTCTGCCATGTCCATAACGGTATTCATAGCAGTGTCAAAGCCAAGGGTGTAGTCGGTAGAGGTAATATCGTTGTCGATAGTAGCCGGAATACCGATGCAGGGAACACCGTGACGGGTAAGATCGGTAGCACCTCTGAAGGTTCCGTCGCCGCCGATAGCAACGATACCGTCAATGTTGTTCTTGCGGCAGGTCTCTACTGCCTTTGCCATACCCTCCTCGGTTGCGAACTCAAGGCAACGGTCGGAGTAAAGTACGGTACCGCTGTTTACGGTAATGTTAGCAACCTTGTCGGGAGTAAGATCTACAAGCTCACCGCTGATAAGACCGGTGTAGCCCTTCATAACGCCTACAACCTCAACACCGCGTGAAAGAGCCGCGAGAGTTACTGAACGAAGAGCGGCATTCATACCGGGAGCATCACCGCCGGAGGTAAGTACGCCGATTTTTCTGAATTTCTGTGCCATTTTATTTTCTCCTTGATTTTTAGTTAATTGTCTTTATATCAAGCGATCGACACCGCTTTAAGTTACTTTATAAGAGACAGCGCAAACTCTGCCGTAAGATAACGGATCTCATCTCTGGAAAGTGAGCTGTCATGGTTAAGTCTGTAGGCAACTGTACCGTTTGCATCACTGTATCCCACGTATACAAGACCCACCGGCTTATCGGGAGTACCTCCGCCCGGACCGGCGATACCTGTGGTGGAGATGCCTACGTCAGCACCCAGCCGTTCTCTGATGCCTGCCGCCATCTCCCGTGCCGTCTCCTCGGAGACCGCACCAACACGTCTGAGTGTATCGGGTGATACACCGAGAAGAGTTTTCTTTGCTGAATTAGCATAGCTGACGGCACCGCCGAGATACACAGCCGACACCCCGGGAAGATCGGTTATCAGCTTGCCGATCAGTCCACCGGTACAGGATTCTGCCGTAGCAAGAGTCTTCCCGCCCTCAGACAGAACGGTCATTGCTCTCTCTGTTATTTTTCTGATTTTATCCACGGTATTCCTCTCTTTACACTCTGAGAGTTTCTTCTATTGACGATATCAGCCGACGCGCCGCCGCAGAAAGGGGGGTACGTGCCAGATAGACAAGAAGAAAGCGTCTTTCGGGCAGGGCCGGCTCAACATTCAGCTTTACCAGAGTACCTCTTTCAAGATCGTCGCGGACAAAGTCCTCAACAATGGAAGCAATACCCATGTTTCTGCGAGCAAACTCAAGAATAAGGTCGCTTGTGGCAAGCTCTACCCTAGGCTGGATCTCGTCACCGAAGATCCTGTCAATATACCGCCTGGTACTACTGTTTTTCTCAAGCATTATAACCGGGTAGTCAGACAGCTCAGAATGGGATACACTTTCCTTTTTTGCCAAAGGATGTGTCGGCGGAACCGCAAACACGTCACGGATCTTCTTTACCTCAAGGGTAATGAATTCCTCACCGAGGAAAGCGGTCTCTCCGTCATCCGACACCACACCGAAGTCAAGAACACCGCTTCTGAGCGCCTCAAGCGTCTTTGGTGTGGGGGCATTGGTGATCGTCAGCATCACCCCCGGATACTCCCGGTTGAACTTCTCTATATGATCAAGAAGAAAAAAACGCAAGGTCATATCCGATGCGCCGACCCTCAGAACACCGTCTGACAGTCCCGCGATCTCCCTGAGCTTATCCTCTCCCGCCTCGAGAAAGGAAAAACCGCGCTTAATATAATCATAGAGCAGAGTTCCCTCCGGAGTCAGGGAGACTCCGCGGTTGGTACGGAAGAACAGCTTGGTCCCCAGCTTGTCCTCAAGCTGGGCGATCTCAGAGGATACGGCAGGCTGAGAGATATAAAGCGCTCTCGCCGCCGCAGAGATCGACTCGCTGTCCGCCACCGCTACAAAGGTCTTGTAGAGAGTGATGTTGTCGATCATTTTATATCTTTTTTACCTTTTCAGATTTTGTTATCAGTTATAGATAGGGTACTTCTTGCAAAGCTTGTCAACCTCGGCACGGATGTAATCTGCCTTGGTCTCGAACTCGGTCGCACAGAGCTTGAGGAGCTTACCTACAACACGCATATCCTCCTCAACGAGACCTCTGGAGGTAACAGCGGGAGTACCTACGCGGATACCGCTGGTAACAAAAGGCTTCTCGGGGTCACCGGGGATAGCATTCTTGTTAGCGGTCATGTGTACTACGTCAAGACGGTGCTCCATCTCCTTACCGGTAATAGCGAAGGGACGAAGGTCGCAGAGCATAAGGTGGTTGTCGGTACCGCCGGAAACAAGAGAGAAGCCCTCCTCAAGAAGGGTATCTGCAAGAACCTTTGCGTTCTTTACGATCTGCTCCTGATATGCCTTGAACTCAGGCTTGAGTGCCTCACCGAATGAAACTGCCTTTGCAGCGATAACGTGCATAAGAGGACCGCCCTGAGTACCGGGGAATATAGCCTTGTTAACAGCCTTTGCAATATCTTCGTTGTTGGTAAGAATCATACCGCCGCGAGGACCACGGAGAGTCTTGTGAGTAGTGGTAGTAACAACGTCAGCATAGGGAACAGGGGAGGGATGAAGACCTGCGGCAACAAGACCTGCGATGTGTGCCATATCTACCATAAGGAGCGCACCGTTCTTGTGTGCAATATCTGCCATTCTCTCGAAGTCGATAACTCTGGGGTATGCGGAAGCACCTGCAACGATAAGCTTAGGCTTCTCTGCTGCAGCAATAGCCTCTACCTTGTCGTAATCGATCATACCGGTATCCTCCTCAACTCCGTAAGAGATGAAGTTGAAGTAAGAACCAGAAACATTTACGGGGCTGCCGTGAGTAAGATGTCCGCCGTGAGCAAGATCCATACCGAGAACCTTGTCACCGGGCTTAATAAGTGCGAAATATACTGCGAAGTTAGCCTGCGCACCGCTGTGAGGCTGTACGTTAGCAAACTTTGCACCGAAAAGACGGCATGCTCTGTCAATAGCGATGTTCTCTGCTACGTCAACGCACTCGCATCCGCCGTAGTAACGCTTTGCAGGATATCCCTCTGCGTACTTGTTGGTGAGAACACTGCCCATTGCAAGCATAACTGCCTCGGAAACAATGTTCTCGGATGCGATCAGCTCAAGACCGTCGCACTGACGCTTATATTCTGCCTGTATTGCCTTGCCTATTTCAGGATCAAAGGACTCCAGAAGTTTCATATTCTCGTTTACCATTTTTTTATCTCCTTTTTTTGTACGTCCTGTGGACTGTTTTTTGTCGGTGAATCGTTTTTTGATACGGTTTAAAAAATACACCCATTATATATGATACAATTATACAACATATATTTGTTTTTTACAATAATTTAAAGAAGATTTTTTTGGTAAAAACTATTGATTTTTACAGTGAAAAGAGATAGTATTTAATATATCCTCAGAATCTGTACGGTGCTTTTGCCACCGTGCGCAACACGGAGTGTTTTTTATGGAGAAGAAAAAGATAAAAATCCTTTTTCAAGGTGACAGTATCACTGATGCGTGGCGTGAAGAAGGAGACACAGATTACCATAGACTCGGCAAAAATTACCCCAAATATGCGGCAGAGTATCTGACAGAGGCTTATCCCAGCGTAGAGTTTGAATTTTTAAATCTCGGTCGGGGCGGAAGCCAGATCGGCAATCTTCTTGACCGTCTGCAGGAGGACTTTCTTGACATCGGTGCAGACGTAGTATCCATTCTCATCGGTATAAACGATGTGTGGGGACGCGTCGAGACTAAAAACTGGGTGCCGAAGGAAGAATTTGTCGGAAAATACCGCAAGATCCTTGAGGCACTGAAGGCCAGGGGAACAAAAATAATGCTCATGGAGCCCTTTGTATTTCCCCACAAAAACACCGTTGTGTTCAGAGAAGATCTTGACTTCAAGATAGATGCTATACGTGAGCTTGCCCTTGAATATGCCGATGCGTATCTTCCCACAGACGGACTGTTCTATTCGGCATTCATGACCGAGGATTCCAATTCCTTTACCGATGACTGCATACATCCCAACGCCCACGGCTCTGAATTTATCGGAAGAAAATATGCAGAATACATTCGTCCAATAATAGACAACCTCATAAAAGAATAACCGAGAAGGAGAAAATATAAAATGAAAAAAATCAAGCTTTTGTTTCAGGGTGACAGCATTACCCACGGATTCCGTAATGAGGACGACTGTCACGATCTTGGTATCAGATACGTAAAATTCGCCGCAGCTCTTATAAAAGATGCATATCCCGACGTGGAGTTTGAATTCATCAATCTGGGTGTCTGCGGAAACAAAGCCCATAACATAGCAGACCGCCTTGAGAGAGATATTATCGATATTCAGCCGGATATCGTTTCTATCCTCGTTGGCGCAAACGATGTTTGGCATCATGCAGATGACCGCAGTTGGATACCCAATGAGAAATTCAGAGCCAGTTATCGTACCATCCTTGAAGGCATCCGTACCCGTACAAATGCTAAGCTTATGATGATGGAGCCCTTCCTCATCCCTGTTGAGGATAAGAAGTTCTTCCGCGAGGATCTTGACTTCAAGATAGACGTTATCAGAGAGCTTGCTCTTGAATACGCTGACGTATATCTTCCCACCGACGGACTTCTCTGGTCCGCGTTTATCGGTGACGATCCCCTCAGCTACTCTGATGACGGAATCCATCTTAACGAAAAGGGAGCGGAATTCGTCGGCAAAAAGTATTTTGAATATATTCGCCCCATTATTGATTCCCTTTTAAAATAAAAATTATATTAATTTTTCAATTTTTTTACGATAACCGCTATTTTTTATTGACATAATGGCCAATAATGTGGTATAATGTATTCGTATGTTTAGTGCAAAAGAGATAAACGTACCGATATCTTGGTAATTTGGCATCAGATCCACGGGAGGAAAACCGCGAAATATGGAAAAAACTAAGATCATACTCGTAACCTCCTGCAAGGGCGGTGTGGGGAAATCCACCATCACCGCAAATCTGGGCTTGGCTCTCGCACGCAGCGGACACAGGACACTTCTGGTAGACTGTGACTTCGGAAACCGTTGTCTTGATCTTATTCTCGGAAGCGAGAATGAAATGATCTATGACATCAGTGATGTATGCGAGGGTAGAGCTGAGATAAACGAGGCTGCTGTTACCGATAGGCGTTCATCTAATCTTCTGTCGATTGCCGCCCCATATCTTGCACCCGAACAACATGACTTTTCGGTGCCGGACAGGGAGGTATTCCGCAGTAAGCTCTTTGCCGCCGGAGAATCAATGAACTTAGACTACATCCTCATCGATACTCCCGGTGCTTTGGGTGCCCCTCTTGAGCTTGCCGCATCTGCCGCTGATCGCGCGCTGATCGTGTCGACTCATCACCCTACCGCCTTGCGTGCCGCTGACGGAACTGCCTCGGCACTATCTTCCCTCGGGATTACCGAATGCTCAATGATCATCAACTCCTTTGATCCAGATTCGGTTCTTCACGGTAACCGTGCCGGAGTAATTGAGATGATCGACAGAGCCGCTCTCGGTATTATCGGTGTTATACCATACGACCCGGTCTTCGCTATCGGCGGAGAACACGGTGAACTTGTATACCAGCTTAAATGCCGCAATGTTATTGCCGCATTTAATAATATTGCCGCCCGACTTTCAGGGGAAACAGTTCCGCTGTTTACCGGATTCAAGGGCATTAAAAGAAAAAAACTACTGAAAAGATAAACGAAGAAAGGAACGATATCGATGGAAATTGCAATTATCGCCGATGACACCAAAAAAGAACTTATGACGCAGTTTTGTATTGCTTACTGCGGAATACTCAGCAAGCACAATCTTTGTGCTACAGGTATTACGGGTAAGTATATTGTTGAGGCCACCGGACTTAAGATAGATTGCCTCCTTTCCGGAGATCATGGCGGAGAGCAGCAGATTGCTTCCCGTATTGCTTACGATGAAATAGACGTACTCCTTTTCTTCAGAGGCACCTCTGACGATCAGCTCAACAGAGAGAGAGAGAGTAATCTGCTCCGTATGTGTGATGTTCACAACGTGCCGGTGGCTACTAATATTGCTACCGCGGAGGTTCTCGTTTGCGCCCTTGACAGAGGCGATCTCGATTGGCGCGAAATAGTTAATCCTCGTTCGGGATACAATCTCCGCCGTCAGAAAAAGATCTGACGGCACCGGAAGTATCTCAAGCGACGCCGACGGAAATTAATAGATCTGAAAAAGCGGGCTTTAACGATTTCGTATAAAGCCCCTTTTTACATAAAACAGAAGAAAGAGAGGTGAGCCGAATGCCGCGTGACAAGGACGATAGATCCGCTATAGACAGCTTTTGGGATATTGAGTCCCTCTTGCCAAAGAAAAAAGAAAAGAAGCTGTCTCCGGCTTCCGATATATCTCCTGTTACCATAGAGCTCCCCCATTCGGGTGAGCAGATTCCGCACACCTCTATAGGTGCTATACCACTGCCGCAGAAAGATGAAAATAACGGTGAGGGCAGCCACTCCTCAAACAAACTGCTGTTCAGCTACTCGCCGTCAAACTCACTTATCACATCTGTAACAGTAAGCTGTAGGCAGAGCGGATACAACTTTTACCACCGCTTTCTTACCGACGGACAAAAGTACCTTTGCGAGAGTGAATACATTTCGGAATGTGAGTACGTTCAGGAATGTGAATATATTCCGTTTTTCTCATATATTCCCCAATATTCCGCCCTTACCGCAAAACAGCTGTCCTACTATTTATACATGCGCGATGCTATTCGAAGAGGTGAAACACCCCGGGCAGATGTCAGCTATTTGCTCCTGCTGATATATGAGATAATAAATTTCCCGGAGCATTATCTGCCCCCCGAAGGACTTGAGATAATGACCCACATATGGGTAAATTACAGAGACAGCTTTCCGACACTTGATAAATACCTCTCTGAGTGGATGTGTGACTACTGTCTTTTAAATAAGCTCTCCCCTCCCCTTGACGCTCTTGATCCGATACTGAGCAAAATCACGGAGAAGGCATCCTTTAAAGAATTCTTTCTGGCGGGGACAAGAGAGGAAAATGAAGAAGGAACAGTGGTTCTTGCGAAAGCACTTGTGCGTTTTGCCTCATCATACAACTGGCGAACAAGCCGTTTTCTCACCCCTGAGAACAAGCCGCTGTTTAAAAAGCACGTTCCGGGTGCTCTTTCATACTTGCTGGAGCACGCATCTCTCAAGGGTGCGCGTCCCGTTCTCAGAACGCTTTCAAGAGATGCATATACCGCCTCCCTCTCCGCTCACAGCACAAAGATACACATGGATATAGAGTATCTGTCCTTTACCGAGTCGATCGAGCTTGGTGCGGTGGTTACCGCCGCGGTAAAATATACAGAGAACCGCATACGTGCCCACTTGGGTATCAAGTCACGGCTGAAGCTCAGTCCCCTGCCAAATGATGTATCCATGATCCTTGAAGAATATTTTGACGGTGTTCTTCCCATTCCAAAGACAACATCTGCCACCAAAACCACGCGGTCATCTGTCCCTGTACGCGAGGAAATACCGGAGTATGAGAAATTCTATACTCCCATAAGTACCGGTTTTGATCCCGTCCGTGCGGCGGCAATTGAGGCGGAATCATGGAGAGTAACGGAAATGCTCACCCCCGATGATACGGCTGAGCCCGATACTGGAGAGACAGTCCTCCCCAAGCCAAAAACAGAGGAGAC
This sequence comes from Clostridia bacterium, assembly GCA_017556745.1. Classification (GTDB taxonomy): domain Bacteria; phylum Bacillota; class Clostridia; order Oscillospirales; family CAG-272; genus RGIG2161. The sequence goes on along the minus strand of JAFYMF010000030.1, from coordinate 41,061 downwards.
GGCACATCCGGATAATTTAGAGCAATCCCCGTACAAGACACTTTGGATCGCGCTTGATACCGCCGAAAAAGAATTTATCATATCTCTGCAAAAGGGTAACAAGCCCTCAGGCATTGAGGCAGATGCCATAGCAGACAGAATAAACGAAAAGTCCGCGGAACTGACCTATGACATTCTCATAGAGGATACAGGTGTCGGTTACGCGATAATAGAAGATTATACGGAGGATGCGGCCGCAATGACAAGCGACTGCGAGAACTTATAAATGACCCAGTCAAACGAAATAAAGATTCCGAGAAGAATTCTCTCTTCTCTTTTATCTTCAATATCCGCAGGAGTGGTGCCGAGACAGGGTGCTCCCTACATTGCCATCGGCAGAGAGGCAGAAACCGCCGCTCTCCTCTCAGACCTTGAGATAACGGCAGAGGGCGGCAGCAGTACCAGATTCATTATCGGTCGGTACGGCTCAGGAAAAAGTTTTCTTATGCAGCTCGTCCGCGGTTACGCTCTTGAAAAAGGCTTTCTCACCTGTGACGCGGACCTCTCTCCCGAAAGACGTCTCCACGGCTCACAAGGCTCGGGCGTAGCGACATACAGAGAACTGATAAAAAACCTTGCTTCCCGTTCCTCTCCCGAGGGCGGTGCACTCCCTAAGATCATAGCCGCTTTTCTTGCTTCAGAGGGATCAAAGCTTGCCGCCGAGGGTATTGACCCCGCATCACCTGAATATTCCGGTATGATGAGAAGCCGCGTTTTCTCTGTTATCCGTGAGCTTGAGGATTCGGTAGGCGGATTTGATTTTGCGGCGGTAATGTCCCTTTACTATACTGCCGGATGTGAGGACGACGAGATAAAGAAAAGCGCCGCTATGCGCTGGCTCAGAGGTGAATACTCAACAAAAACCGAGGCCAGAGCCGCTCTCGGTATTCCCGTGTCCACAATTATAAATGACGATAACTGGTATGACTATATCAAGCTGATGGCGGTATTTGCCAGAAAGCTCGGCTACAAGGGTCTTGTGGTGTTCCTTGACGAATGCGTCAACCTTTATAAGATACCCAACAGAATATCGAGAGAGAACAATTACGAAAAGCTCCTTGCTATGTTTAACGATACCCTTGGAGGCAGAGCCCCGGGGCTGTCCCTCATCTTCGGAGGAACTCCCAAGTTCCTTGAGGATACAAGGCGCGGACTCTTCAGCTACGAGGCACTCAGAAGCCGTCTTTCCGACGGTGCATTTGCAGGCGGCGGATATACAGACCTTATCGGCCCGGTAATTCGACTGAGAACATTGTCAGACGATGAGCTTCTGGCTCTCGTTACCCGCTTGACGGTTCTTCACGGACAGTATTATCCCGAGGCAAGAACAGTTACACCTGAGGAAATGGTAGCCTTTCTCACACTTGAGAGCAAAAGAGCAGGTGCAGACGTAATGATGACACCCCGCGAGGTGATCCGCGACTATCTTAATCTTCTCAATATTCTCATGCAGAACCCTTCAGTCTCTTTCGGAGATATAATGGGAACGCTACCCAGAGGAGAAGAAACAAAGACCGCAGGATCGGTTGCCACCGACGTATCTGGGCAAAGCACACAGCCACGAACAATAAATATAGCGGATATAGACTTCTGATAAATGATCCCGCAGAAAGGAAAAGCCATGTCAAATCTCCCCGACGGAAAAACGGTATTTGAAAAATTCCCTTCGTTTATACGGGAATTCATATATTCACACGGCTGGCAGGAGCTGCATCCGGTTCAGCTGGCCGCCGCAGACGTGATCTTCGGCAGTGACAGTAATCTGCTGATCACCTCATCTACCGCATCGGGAAAGACGGAGGCGGCTTTCTTCCCCATTTTGTCAAAGCTCTGCGAGAATCCCCCAAAAAGCATAGGAGTTCTGTATATAGCTCCTCTCAAAAGTCTGATAAACGATCAGTTTGAAAGAATAGATCAGCTTCTTGATTATACCGGAATCCCTGTTTTCCGTTGGCACGGCGACGTTGCCGCATCACACAAAAACAAGCTTCTGCAAAACCCAAGCGGCGTTCTGCAGATAACCCCCGAGTCCCTTGAAAGCATGCTTATCCGCAGAGGTGCAGACGTTATTCGTCTCTTTGGGGATCTGCGATACGTGATAATAGACGAGATACACACTATGACCGGTACCGACAGAGGCAACCAGGTCATCTGTCAGCTGAGCCGTCTGTCATCTCTGATAGGCCACAGTCCCAGAAGAATAGGACTTTCCGCCACAGTGGGTGACGTTGAGGCCGCCGCAAAATGGCTGGAGGGGGGAAGCGGCAGAAGGACAGAGGCTCCGGTATTCCCCGACGGAGCACTGAGATGGCGGCTTGGTCTTGAGCATTTCTTTATAGGATCCCCCGACTTTGACCAAACAGACAGCAAAGAAAGCTCTAAACTAAAAGGAACGTCAAAAAAAGCCGAACTTGATCCGGGATACGAATACATGTACGACTGTGTTAAAGATAAGCGCGCCCTTGTGTTTTCCAACTCCCGAGAGGAAACGGAGTACATCACCGCTACCTTAAGACAGATAGCAAAGCACCGCAGTGAAAAAGACGTTTTTCTCATCCATCACGGAAATCTGTCTGCTTCTCTGAGAGAATACGCGGAGAGTAAGTTGAAGGAAGAGGAGAAAAGCGTGGTCTGTGCCACAGTGACCATGGAGCTTGGCATTGACGTGGGTCCCCTTGAGAGAATACTTCACAATGATGCACCAAATTCGGTATCATCCTTTCTTCAGCGTCTCGGCCGTTCCGGCAGACGCGGCAGTCCCCCAGAGATGATGATGGTGTTCAGAGAAGAATACCCCCTGCCGAATGCGCCTCTCCCCCAACTCATTCCCTGGGGACTGATACGCGCCATTGCGGTAATTCAGCTTTACATTGAGGAGCGTTTCATTGAGCCTCCCATATTTAAAAAGCTTCCCTTCAGCCTTGCCTTTCAGCAGACACTTTCTACCGTGATCTGCTCGGGTGAGCTTACTCCCAAAGCACTTGCGGAAAAGGTACTGTCCCTCCCCCCGTTCAAGGCAATTCCCAAGGAGGATTACAGAGAGCTGATAATCTCAATGGTGGAAAACGATTATCTTGAATTCACCGAGGAAAAAACTCTGATCGTAGGTCTTAAGGGCGAGCGCCTTACAAACAGCTTCAAATTTTACGCGGTGTTTAAGGACAGCGAGGACTTTACCGTCAGGTGTGAATCTGACGAGATAGGTACTATCACTACACCTCCCCCGGTAGGTGACCGATTTGCCCTTGCGGGCAGAGTGTGGGAGGTAGAGGAACTTGACATTCCGCGAAAGCTCCTTTATGTCAAGCCTGTTGAGGGTAAGATGGAGATATCCTGGCCCGGAGATTACGGAGAGATCCATACCAAGATCCTAACCCGTATGAAGCAGGTGTTGTGCGAGGACACCGAATATCCGTATCTCATGGAAAACGCGCTTCACCGTTTGCGTGTGGCAAGAGCGCTGGTAAAAAATACATCCCTCTCGGGAAAATATCTCGTACCTATCGGCGGTTACAGCTACTGTCTCTTCCCTTGGCTCGGTACACGGTCATTCCGTACCCTACGCAAATTCATTATATCAAATGCCGCAAGGTTTAAGATCAGTGACATTTCCTTTGAGGGATGTTACTATATAATGATGAAGATCGAGGGAGATGCGGAAAGGCTGATGCGTGAGTTGGCACTGAAGGCAAAGGAGGAAGGTATAGACCTTGACCGTCTTGCCGCAGAGGGCAGCTCCCCCATATTTGAAAAGTATGATGAATTCATCCCCGACCGACTCCTCAGACGTGCTTATGCTGAGGATAAGCTGAGAGCGGATGAGGCAGAAAAATTCCTTGAGAATTTTATTTGATATTTAATAATGCATCTATTTGAGCATCCCCGTATTTCGGGGATGCTTTTTTATGACTAAACAATCTTTACCGATTTTTTTACAGTAATCTATTACAGAAAGTGTTCCCCTTTGAGTTATAGCCACATTATATGCATATTAAATGTATAGTTTTGGCAAGATTGCACAGCAGAATAGCCTCTATAGAACCCAAAAAATCCAAGCTAAAAAAGAGCTTGGATTTTTGTTTTGATCCTGTGTGACAAAAATATCTGATTATTTCTTCCCGAAAAGCTTGAACGCCGCCTCTGACATTACGTAAACGTCGGAATCGTTTTTCGCCACCCCATGTGCTGAAACAAATCCGTTATCGTCAAGTCCGGTTATAACTGCCGGCTTGCCCTTAATCAGCACGATGACTTGCTCGTTCTTTTCCTTTTCGGGACGGGTAAGAATGACGGACAGATCACGGCCGGGTGTGGATATACCGCCGAGAATATACAGCTGCTCCCAGCATACGGTTTTATTCTCTCTGCAATGTATATGAGTAAACTTTGTTGCCGTTTTCTTTGTAACGTACACGGTATATTTCTGTTCATTTACAGTGAAGGTGACCGTTTTGTATATATCGTTTTCCGAAACCACCTTGCCGAATTGTTTGTAACGCTGATATAAGGTCAGCTTTTCCTCCGACACCGCTTCCATAATATCACCCACGTTACACCCGAGAGCGGTGCAGATCTTTGCGACGGTATCGGTTGTTACGATTTGATTTTTGGAGAGCTTAGCAAGAACCCGCGAGCTTATACCGGTGAGCTCAAGCAAATCTGTTTTGGTCATGTTTTTATCGATCAACAGTTTCCAAAGCTTTGAATAGTCAATATACATATACACACCGCCTTTCTGTTATCAGTATAGCAGAAAGAGGCAATCTTGTCAATATTTATTTACTATAGTAAAGAAATGTTTTCATTAATATTATTAAAAAGCAACTTGTGCGACTTTTTTAAGCTAAAACACCGCAGATAAAAATCTGCGGTGTTTTTTTGATTAAATTAATGGTACTTAGGCAGATAATCGCCGTGTGCCTCAATAAGATCGTCAACGAGCTTAACGATACTGTCGATATCAAGCTCACTGCCGGTATGAGGATCCATCATAGCTGCGTGATAGATATGCTCTCTCTTCTTTGTCACAGCCGCTTCAATAGTAAGAAGATGAACGTTGATGGCATTCATATTCATAGCGGCACACTGAAGGGGAAGAGATCCAACGTGGCATGGATGAATACCGCTTCCGTTGATAAGGCAGGGTACCTCAACACAAGCCTCCTCGGGCAGATTGGTGATGAGATGGCCGGTATTGAGCACGTTTCCACCAACCTGACAGAGGGATCCGGTGATCATTGCTTCCATAATGTCAGCCGCATATTCACCTGAGCCTATGTGTTCCTTTATTCCATCGGTAAGAAGTCTCTGATATTCTTCCTTCCACTTGTTTATCTGGTTTATACAACGCTGAATATACAGATCGAGGGGAATATTATACTTGTCGATAAGCTCGGGATACTTACTCTTTATGTAGAAAGGATTGTACTCTGCGTTATGCTCGCTTGACTCGGTTACGTAGTAACCAAAGCGACGTATAAAGTCAAGGCGTACCTTGTCCTTGCACTCGGGGTCTGCCATTGCGGCATCGACTCTTCTCTTGATCTCGGGATAAAGATCGTTTCCGTCCTTGTCCTTTATCTCAAGAAGCCAGCTCATGTGGTTGATACCCGCAACAAGATCACGCCTGCCCGGTGCCTTGTCTTCCATACCTAAAATATGAAGAAGCTTTCCTGAACAACCCTGAACACTGTGGCAAAGGCCGATGGTGTTGACCCCGGTATATCTGAGCATATATCCGGTTAACATAGACATGGGATTAGTAAAATTGAAGAATACCGCGTCGGGACACACCTCTTCCATATCACGGGCAAAGTCCTCAAGCACAGGAATAGTACGAAGTGCACGCATGATGCCGCCGATACCGAGAGTATCGCCGATAGTCTGACGGAGACCGTATTTCTTCGGAACCTCGAAGTCGATTATCGTACAGGGATCATAAAAACCTACCTGTATCGCGTTGACAACAAAGTTGGCTCCGCGGAGAGCCTCTTTTCGGTTTTCTACACCGTGGTAGCATTCGATTTTTCCGTAATCACCAAAGGACTTGCGTGTAGCTTCAAGAATGACCCGACTTTCCTCAAGACGCTGAGCATCTATATCATAGAGGGCAAACACACAGTCACGGAGAATCTCACTGCTCATGCAATCTCCGATAACTCTGCGGGCAAATATCGTACTGCCTGCACCCATAAATGTTAATTTCATCACTGATCCCTTTCTACTTGGAACTAATATAGTAATTTAGTTGTACTTAGGCAGATAATCACCGTGTGCCTCAATAAGATCATCAACCATCTTAACGATGGTATCAATATCAAGCTCACTGCCGGTATGGGGATCCATCATCGCCGCGTGATAGATGTGCTCTCTCTTTTTTGTAACAGCTGCTTCAATGGTAAGAAGCTGAACGTTGATGTTGGTCATGTTCATAGCGGCGCACTGAAGAGGAAGGGGACCTACGTGGCAGGGATGAATACCGGCGCCGTTGATAAGACAGGGCACCTCGACACATGCCTCCTCGGGGAGATTGGTGATAAGATGACCGGTATTAAGTACGTTTCCGCCGATCTGATAGGTATTGCCGGTGACAATGGACTCCATGATCCTTGATGCATACTCATTTGATCTGTGGTGTTCCTTGACTCCCTCAGAAAGCAGCTTTTCATACTCTTTCTTCCACTGTCCTATCTGTCTTATACATCTACGGGGGTACTCGTCAAGGGGAATACTGTATTTTTCTATAAGCTCAGGATACTTGTCCTTAATATAGAACATATTGTATTCTGCGTTATGCTCGCTTGACTCGGTGCAGTAGTAGCCGAAGCGTCTTATATAGTCAAGACGCACCTTGTCACCGAAATCGGGATCATCCATTTTAGCGGCGATTCTCTTTTTGATCTCAGGATAAAGGTCATTTCCGTCTTTGTCCTTTATCTCAAGAAGCCACGCCATATGGTTGATGCCTGCGATCTTCTCACGGCGACCCTCAAGCTTATCGTCCATATCAAGCTCGCCGAGAAGCTGCCATGAGCAGGTCTGAACACTGTGGCAAAGACCTACGGTATCTACCCCGGTATATCTCTGCATAAATCCGGAGAGCATAGCCATGGGATTGGTATAGTTAAGGAAGAGTGCGTTAGGGCAGACCTCCTCCATATCACGGGCAAAGTCCGCAAGAACGGGAATGGTACGGAGAGCACGCATAATACCGCCGATACCGAGGGTATCACCGATAGTCTGACGGAGCCCATATTTCTTCGGAACTTCAAAATCAATTATGGTACAGGGATCGTAAAGTCCAACCTGGATCGCGTTGACAACGAAGTTCGCACCGCGGAGAGCCTCTTTGCGGTTTTCCACACCGTGATAACACTCGATCTTGCCGAAACCACCGAGAGAAGCACGAATAGCCTCAAGAATAACACGGCTTTCCTCAAGACGCTGTGCATCGATATCGTAAAGGGCAAAAACACTGTCGCGGAGAGCCTCACAGCACATACAGTCTCCGATAACGTTACGGGCAAAAACGGTACTGCCTGCACCCATAAATGTAATTTTCATAGTTAAGTTTCCTTTCAAAGGCATGGCCTTTCTTGATTGACAAAAGCCTTGGTATATGCTATTATAACTGTGTATACTTATTCGGTAACTACGCCCTTTTTCAGAATGATATTTGCGTAAAGTGCGCTCTCGCCGCTCATAATAACGGCATAAGCCTCTTTAGCTCTGTCATAGAAAGCAAAGCGCTCGATACCCTCGAGAGTAGCATCTGTATAGGGCTTGATGATCTCGCTGTACTCGTCAAGAATGGGGGTCTCAACGGTGTCGCCGGGAACCTTTTCCATAACGTAAACAGGCTGTGCGTATACGTCAAGGGGGAAGAGCTCAAGAATAGCCTTAAGAAGCTCAACTGTGCCGTGACCGTCAGCACGTACACATCTCTGACCAACGCGCTCACCGGGGAAGTTGCCGTCAGCGAGAACGATCTCGTCGCCGTGACCCATCTCGGCAAGGATCTTAAGAAGCTCGGGAGAAATTATTTTCGGTATACCTTTAAGCATAGTTAGCTACCTCTTTTCAAAAAATATATTATAATATGATTATAAGCGCTGACAGACTCTCTGTCAAGCAAGAAAGGATAAAAATTATGGCAGGACACAGACGTGGAAGAATAAATGACGCTGTAAAGGAAGAGCTTGGCTCTATTCTCAGAGAGATCAAGGACCCCAGAATAACAGATAACTTTGTAACCGTTACCGCCGCCGAGGTGGCACCGGACATGAAGACGGCCAGAATCTTTTTCTCAAGTCTGGCTGATGATAACATGGCTGAGGAGACCAGACATCTTTCCCCCAAGAATAAGGAGATCCTGAAGGGTCTTCAGAGTGCCGCCGGATTTATGAGACGTGAGCTTGCCCGCCGCATCAATCTCCGCACCACCCCTGAGCTTACTTTCGTATACGACGAGTCGCTCAGACACGGCGCAAGGATCAACACTATCCTCAACGATATTGAAAGAAAAAAGGTAAAGAACGAAGACGATGAATAATTTTACCTTCAGCGAGCTTGGAGAAAAGATACAGGGCCTCAGCGGCAGAGTTGCTATCCTCACTCACGAGAGGGCAGATGCCGATACGGTAGGTTCATCCGTTGCTCTCTCGTATATACTGTCTGCACTTGGCACAGACAGTATAATAGTATCCCCCGACGGTATTCCTCTAAGGCTTATGTTTCTCTCCCCCAAGACAGGTGAGGTAGCTGACGCCGACACGGTAATATCGGTGGACGTGCCGTCTCTCTCGCAGCTTGGCAAATATGCGGAGATAAAGGACAGAATACTTTTTAAGATAGATCACCACCACCGCAGTGAGGAATATGCTCCGGGATATGTTGACAGCTCATGTGCCGCCGCAGGAGAGATAATCTTCGACCTGGGAGAAGCCCTTTTAAATGAGGGTATCATAACCGAGCTTCCCAAAGAATATTACGAAGCGGTATACACCGCCATCAGCTCGGACAGCGGATGCTTTAAGTTCTCAAACGTTACCCCCTCAACTCATATAAGAGCCGCAAAGATACTTGAATCGGGAATCGATGCGGCAGAGATAAACCGCCTTCTCTTTGACAGTAAAACAAAGGAAGAGGTTGCCGCGGCACGGCTTGCCTACTCTGCCCTTAATCTCTACCGTGATGACAGTATTGCGGTAATCACCTTTACCATTGATATGCAAAAAGAGTGCGGTGCAGATTCCCGTGACCTTGGTGCACTCGTGGATATTCCGCGCAGTATCAGCGGTGTTCTTGCGGCGGTAGTTATCAAGGAGTCAGCACCCGGGGAATACAGAGTATCCCTCAGATCGAACGGAGATCTTGACGTATCTCTTGTTGCCGCTATCTACGGCGGCGGCGGACATATACGTGCGTCAGGCTGTTCCATCAATGCAAAAACACCCGAGGATGCTGAAAGAGAGATAGTTTCTTCAGTAATTTCGGAAATCGAAAAGCAGGGAATAAAATGAAAGAAGTAAAAAGCTCCCCAATGGGGGGAGTTCTGCTGATAGACAAGCCTTGCGGCTTTACTTCCCACGACGTTGTAAATAAGATCCGACGGTTCTACTCTACAAAAAAGGTAGGACACACCGGTACACTTGACCCCATGGCCACCGGACTTTTGGTAGTACTTGTAGGACGCGCGGCAAAGGCAGCAGAATACCTCAGTGCAGACGACAAGAGATATGATGCGGGTCTGCTTCTCGGCATCACCACCGATACCGAGGACACAACCGGAAAAGAGCTGTCAAGAAGCGATAACATACCCGATGAGGCAGAAGTCCTCGGTATTCTTGACAAATTCAGGGGCGAGATAGACCAGATACCTCCTATGTACTCTGCATTAAAGGTAGGGGGCAGAAAGCTCTGCGACATCGCACGCGCAGGCGGTGAGGCAGAAAGACAGGCAAGACGGATAAATATCTTCTCCCTTGAAGCAGAAAAGAAAACACTGTGTGATTACACTCTGTCGGTGCACTGCTCAAAGGGAACTTACATACGCACTCTTTGCGCGGATATCGGTGCGCTCCTCGGATGCGGAGGTGTTATGAGCTCGCTCAGACGTGTGTCGGCAGGGGGATTTTCTCTTGACAGCGCGCATACACTTGAGGAGATAGAAGCACTTTCTGAGGGCGAAAGACTTAAGCTTCTCATTCCCACTGAGGAATTGTTCTCAGACCTTGAGGCGGTAAAGCTCCCTGCTTTTTACGAGCGGCTTTGCCGTAACGGTGCCGAGATATATCTGAAAAAGATAAATTGCTCTTTTGACATAGGTACAAGAGTAAGGATTTACGGCGAAAAGGGATTTTTTGCGCTGGGAGAGGTCAGGGAGTATCCCGATGGCATGGCGATCAAGGCCATTAAAAATTTCGATACGGAGTGATGATATTTGTTTAGCATCATTGACCGTGACGGGGTAAAGCTCCTCGTCTCAGATAAAATAAAGGAAAAACACGGTTTTTCCACAAGGGTCGGAGGGGTAAGCACCCTCGAACATACCGCTTCCCTTAATCTCGGATATTACCGAGGGGATGACAAAGAGACTGTAATAGAGAATCTTCGCCGTTTCTCATCCGCGGTAAGTATCCCTCTTGAGGATTTCGTATCTGTGACACAGATACACTCAGCAGAGGTAAGATACACCGCAGAGGAGGACAGAGGAGGCGGAATTTTCTACAAAGCAGATTACGAATGTGACGGCTACGTCACCAACCGACAGGGAGTTGCCCTTTGTGTAAAGACTGCCGACTGCGTACCGATACTTTTTTCCTCCGGTGATGGGATAGTGGGTGCGGTCCACGCAGGCTGGCGCGGTACCGCCCGTGGTATTGCCGCAGTGTGCGTTGAAAGGATGGTGTCCCTGGGAGCTGAGCGCGAGAATATCACCGTCGCTATCGGTCCCTCCATAGGTCAGTGCTGTTACGAGGTAGGAGAGGATTTTTATCTTGAGTTTTCCTCTCTTGCGGGCAAGGTTTTGACCGATCGCTTCGTTATCCGGAGCATCAAATCATCGGGAAAATACTATGCGGACATCAAGGGTGCAAATAAAGAGATACTGCTGGGTGTCGGAATAAAAGAAGATAACATCGACGTATCCGATATGTGTACCTCCTGCCGAGACGATCTCTTCTACTCTCACCGAAAGAGCGGAGGTCTTCGCGGTTCAATGTGCTCGGTGATCGCACTTTAAAGTAATAAAAAACGAGAGATATCGGTTTCCGATATCTCTCGTTCTCATTATTTAAGACTCTTTACATATTCCTCAAGACACATACCCGACTCATACATCTTTGTTGCGTGGTATCTGCCAACGTAACGGTAGTGCCAAGGCTCAAAGTCTATTTTGGTTATCTCTGTCTTGTCAGCGGGGTATCTGAGGATAAATCCGAACTTGTGGGCGTTTTCCTTAAGCCATGTGTACGCCTTCTGGTTTGCAAAGGACTTGTCTGCAGAAGCAAGATTATGCATATCAATGCACAAGCCCACCTGATGCTCGCTGGTACCCGGTTCTGCAGAATAGGTAAGCACCTCTGCCTTGGCCTGTGACCATGTCCAGCCGGGATGCTCCGCCAGCTCTTGATCAATATAATAATTGTGGTAATATTTCTGTGTCGCATAAGAGCGGTATCCGCTGGTAACGGACACATCCTTGTAGCCGTTTGCATACATCTCGATGTAGAGAGCTTCAAGAGCCTTTGCCGCATACTCGGAAAGCTGTACCTTTGCTCTGTCCGCGCGGGTATTTACCACGTCTATAAGATCCTTCGGGATATAATCGGCAGAAAGCAGGTTACTCGAGTTAACAAGGACCAGATAATCGTCACCCTCCGGGTTCATATACTTCTCGTATGCCGACAGATCGGTTATAAAATCCGGAGTTTGACTTGTAGTTGTACCGTTTCCGTTGCTTTCCGCATTGATTGCACTTTCCTCGGATATCGCTTCAAGAGAGGATTGGCTTTTTATCCGATAACCTACCGACTCATACAGCGGAACGTCTTCTGTGCTTCCTGCCGTTTCGATACGCATGATCTTTATCTCGTTATTTTTTTCGTTGTATTCTACCGTGATCCCCGTCATAAACTCAGTCACAAAGGATATCGGCACCCACAGATTTTCTCCGGATTTACGGCAACTGCCGGACATTCTCTCTTCCACGCCGTTCATATGGACAATATTTGTACCTACAACAAATCTTACGTTTTCGGTATTATCGTCAATGGTAATATACCGCATCTCACTGTTGTCCCCGGTAGCCGTCATTGAGCACATTACCGCAATTCGGGTAAAGTTTACCATGGGCTTTCCGTTTTCATCCAATGCGGTAGTATAAGGAATATTTTCGGTGACGGTTCCGTATGAGTATCGGTAGTCAGAGTTATCTGCTGAATTGGTGTTTGCCAACTTCAGAGAGAAGAACAGCACAAACAGCACCGATAACAACAGGTACATGACAACAACGGTAACTATTCTGGCAATGAGAACGCGTCTGTTCTCTCTCTTTTGCATATTTTCCCGATACATCTGCTCTTTACGTCTGCGGAGCTGAGCCTCAACGAGAGCCGGGTCGTAAGTACCGTTTATCGGTCTCATTCCGCCATTAGGCGGATTCCTCATACCGGCGGGATTACGGGCAGGTTCCTGAACAGATCTCTGTCCTGCAGGTCTTTGCACTGAGGGTCTTACAGGTGGACGGTTATTTTGCGGTCTGTCGGATCGGTTACCCTGATCGTTCATTTTTATACCTCCGTCTGCGTTATTTTTCTGCTTTTGTCTCTATGATATAGAAATATGGTGAAGTAGGTGAATTTATTATTCTGAAGCAGGATGCACACACCTTGTACTTAGAAAGAGAGGCAAGATATTCTCCAACCTCACGTCCCTCCGCATCACCCTCCTCGTGGCCGGGGTAAATAGCAACAAGAAGAATTCCGTCAGGTGCAAGCAAGGAAATTGCAGTCTCTATGGCAGGAAGAGTGGTGCTTCTGAGGGTAGTTATAGATTTATCTCCTCCGGGGAGCCAACCGAGATTAAACATTCCTGCCTTGATGGGCTCCTTGATGTAATCTGCGGCAAGATGGTGAGATGCATGAATAAGAGTATAGTTATCGGGACAGCTCTGGGAGAGACGCTTCCCGGTGGACTCTACGGCAGATGCCTGAATATCAAAGGCATACACGTGTCCCTTTTCCCCGACGGTTTGTGAGAGGAATTCGGTGTCGTGACCGTTACCCATTGTAAAATCGGCAACCGTATCTCCCTCTCCTATATGTGCAAGTATAAACGATTTCTGAAGTGACAGAAGATCTACCATTATGTTCAGCTGTCCTTTCTTTTATTCTTAATCATATTATAACATCATGCTCGTTCTTTGTCAAATATATGAAAATGGGCTGCCCTTTTTAGTACAGCCCATTTTAAAAATTATAAGGATCTCAGATATTTTACGTCAACAGCTCCTGTGATCGCACCAAAAGGCAGAGTGGATATCACAGCTCTTGTTCCGTCAGCTCCGATAGCTCTAATATATAGCGGTGTGCGGTATACAAAATCCGCAAATCGCTTGTTGCTGCCATACACTACCGCATCGGGCAAAAGCATAACAGTGTCACCTGCATTTAACTCTTTTGCTTCTGCTTCAGGAGTTTCATCTTTCTTCCACAGAACAAGATATAAAGGATCTATAGCAGAATTGATCGAATTATTTCCGCTTTCGTTTTTGTCTATAACCGCTCTTCCCGGTGTTAAAGATTTAATCTTCCATCTGTCAGCATATACGAATGAAGGGACAGGCTTGCCGTTTGCCCATACCGCTCCGGCTCTGACAACGACAGTATCTCCCTCCTTGAGTGCCGTATCCTCTGTTTTGTCTTCCGCCTTGGCTGTATATCCGTAATGATCGGCCAGCACCTTAGCTTCCGCCTTTGCCAAAAGTCTGAGATTGTCTGCTTCCATCAGAAATCTGCATGCCTCTCTGTTAGTGTGAAAGCTGTGTTCAATGATCAGACCTACCACTCCTACCGATACCGCACCGCGTATTACTCCGTACCAGTCTGTATCGGGACGTGCAACGCTGAACGGCTTTTTGTATAATTCGAGATAGTTGTATTTATCACTCGACAGTGCCATGGTTTCAAGAACGGCATTCCCAAGCTTTTCTGCAATGTCCTTTCCGTTACCCGAAACGGGGTAAATAGCTACTACTCTTTTGGTATTCTCGTGACCTACCGCATTTGAATGCAGAGAAATGAACAGATCATACCCCTCTGCCATTCTGCCCCTTGAGAACACCTCAAGATCCTTTTCCTTGTCCTCTCTTGTCACACCTACTTCAAACCCATAGCTTTCCAGTTCTTCTTTAAGGAAGTTATGTAAGGTCCAGGTCATATCGCTTTCATAATACCCCGGCACAACGCCGGGGTTATATTTACCGTAGTGACCCGCATCAAGCATTATCTTTATCTTTTTTGTCATATATCTTCGCTTTCTCTCTTTTCTTTGAGTTTATTCATATAAGCGTCCGCCGCTATTGCCTCGTCGGTGAAGCTGTTGTTTTTCCACCATGCCACAGCTGCTGCTCCAAGAGTAAATACGGCAGCCAGCAGCTCGTATACGGTTTCCTCTGCAAATGGCAGAGGGTTTAAGCCTGCGGCGGTAAGTATCTGGTTTACAAGTGCTATAGCGAGAACCACTGTTCTCGTAACAGTTGATGCTGATATTTTCATTTTTGTTACTCCTTTAGCTTTCTATTTTCCAGGTTTTTATTTCGGAATATATTTTTTCGATAAACGAATTTCCTCTGAGCGCGCGGTATGCCTCATACAGCAGAACGAAGTTCTCATATTCATACTGTCTCAGCACTCCTGTTTCCTTGTGTCGGTAATATATTCTCAGCATTTCGCTTCTCAGCTGACATTTTGTACCTGTACCAATCCTTTTTATGCTCACTATTATCGGCATTATTGCCGCAACAAGAACACCAAGTTCTGTAAATAAAGCGATTATCGTTGTTAAATTCATTTTTTACTCCTTAAGTTTTTATCGTCCCTGTACTGTCCCTAAATCAATTGTTTATAACGTAGTATCAATGCAATACTGTGCTATCGGCACAAATTCATTTGTCTGAAAATCATATCCTTTTAATACAATACAATTTTCATAAACATCACAGATATAACCTTGCGAACCGTCTGGAATATTTTCTTTATCTCCAGCATTCCATATACCATCACCATTTTGGTCAACCAGTTTACGTGTATATGACGTTGACGGAATGTGAACAGATTTGAACCCACGATTTGTTGAATAATTGGAGTATGTAACTTTTAACTGTTCTTGGAATTGCATGTGAGAATGTCCGTGAAACAGAATTGTGTTAGGGTATTTGCTTAAAATACTAACCAATCTACTTTCTAAATCTCCCCAGTAGGTATTATGAACGTTTTCAGGGTTTCCGCTATCATTATTTAAGGTTAAATGCTCAAACACAAAACATCTTTTATTTTTGTTTGCTTCAAGTGTCGCTTCAAGCCAATCTATTTGAAATGTCCAAGTAGAATTTGCTATAGGCGTTGACTGTCCAAAGAATATAAATACATCATCCGTTTGATTGAGAATAACATCGACTAAAGGCAGTTGTATATTACCTCCATTAGAAACAGAATTAACTCCGTCAATTGCAGAGGTTTCAGAAGTATTTTCAGCAGAAATAGTGTAATACAGCGGTGTACCTGTATAATATTTCAGCTTTTTACTTGAATCAATTTGTGCCCAAGGCTCAGGCTTTGCCACCCAAGTCCATGTTCCATTGACTTTTGTTGGTTTTTCCCATTTGTCAGCACAAACTTCTTCAATGTTCTTTACATAGTTTTCGTGGTTTCCGCAACATCCATAAACATGGAGGTTAGGAAAAAGGTCACATATAGCTTTGTATTCCTCAAACTGATCTGGATAATAATAGTAATACTCGGATTTTGTATTTTCGTCAGTATAGCCAAATAACCCAACGTCAGTTAAGTCGCCGCTAATACAAACAAAGTTACAACCTGAATTACTAAAAAAATCAAGTGCTTTACGGAAATAGAAGCCGTCTGTTATATAACCGTTTCCGTCTTTTTCTTTTGTTCCTGCATTAGAGTCGCCTGTCATGTGAATATCACTTAGTAAGCCAAAAGAATACAGAGGCTCGCTGAGATTCGGCTTCATCTTTGTAATGTCAACATCACAAATCTTTTTGTCGCCATCATAGATTGCAAGACCTTTGACGTTATCTGGAGCAATATTCTCAGCTATAAGTTTAGTGATTCCTATTTTCATAATTTCACCGCCTTACGCAATAGGCTCGTTGACTGTGATAATTACATCTGCTGTGGTGCCTGTGAGAATACCTGAAACACGGAGATAGTTCACTGCGGTATGCAAAGATGTGAGCGTTACCACCCCTGTTGTACTATCATATGCGTATGCGATATAACTGGGACAATTATTGGCAATGCTAACATTTACGATCGTTTTATCGAAGCTATACTCCGCTGTATTGTAGTCCGTTAGTGCCCCGAATCCCTTTACCCTCACCACCGTGTCCTTTGTAAACGGTATATAATCTGTACAAGTTGTTGCCGCTGTTACCGTTGAATCAATCTCACCAGTTCCTCTGATACGTCCTGTCGTAAAGTTCTTCGCAAGGTTGGTATATGTTGGCGTAGCGGGAATTTCACCAACTTTAAGTGTACCTATCTCAATGTATGTTCCGTCCTCATTCTCATATTTCAGAGTATAAGTGCCGTCTGCAAGATTTCCGCTCAACAGTATATTGTTGCTCTCATCAAGCGTTCCAACCACGTCGCCGCTTACTCCACTTTCGGGCATATCAACAAGTGTAAGGTTTCCGTCTGTACCCACAACAAGGATTTTTCCCACATTCTCAGAGCCTTGATTTTTAACAATGCAAGTGTCTTTGAGGGTGTTAACCATTTCTGCTTTGTCCTCTTCGGTGAAATAGTCCGTACCCTTTATCGGAGTATATCCGTCCTTGCCGTTAGCTCCTGTTGCTCCTATGTCACCCTTCTCTCCGGGTTCGCCTTTTTCTCCGGGATCTCCCTTCTCTCCGGGATCTCCTTTGTCTCCTTTTTCACCTTGTATTCCTTGTATACCCTGTTCGCCCCTATCACCTTGAATACCCTGTATGCCCTGCTCACCTTTTAGCGATTCAATCCACTCGGTCTCTGTTCCCTCAAATCCGTTGTCAAGTGCGATTTCATAAGCAGATTTGCCGTTTTCTACAGAAATATCACCCTTTTCTACCGCACGAAGGAGTGCATCGTTCACTGCTTGATCGATCCCTCCAACCTCCTCGATCAACTTGGTGAGGGCCGTGTACTCATTCGAAGATTCTATTTCTCCGTCATAAGTTAACGTATCATGTACCTGTATGTCAAATGTGGGAGATGTAAGAAGTTCCCCGGCCTCAGAATATAGGGATATCTCACACCGTACTATTCCCGGCATGGCAATAGTCTGAGATGTTATAGGGACAGTTATTGTTCCTTTATTTATCGTACAGTCATTAAAAAGCACAGTACCGTCAGGCTTCTGGCCTCTGAATACCGCCCTGCATCCTTCCCCCGGGGTATAGGGACGTCCGTTCTGAGTAAGAGTTATGATAAGACGTCTTACCGTGTCACCCTTTTTTACCGTTGGTGTAAAGACAGAGGTACTTCCGTTAATATCAAGAGAAAATTTGTAGTCCGAATATTTCATGTTTTCCTCCATTTTTAGTTTTCGGGGCAGCGATTGCCCTCCCGTAGACGACCGCTGCCCGTTTACCCTTGCAAATATACTCTAACGGATTTTCGTCGTCTTAGTAACACAACCCCCGCCAATTTTTTACAAAACCGGAAAATAAAAAAAGATCCGCAGAGAAAACTCTGCGGATCCTTATGTAATCGTATAGTTTATTAGTTCTCGAAAGGAAGAACCTGACCGAGACGGTCTGACTCGAACGCGGTCTCCATAACCTTCATAACCTTTGCAAGCTGCTCGTGAGTTACAAGCTGAGTTGCCTTACCGTCAAGAGTAGCACAAATGTTGCGGTAGAAATCGTGAACATCAGCCTCAAGCTGAGGATAATCAACGTCCTTAATGGTATCATCAGTTCTGGGTGCCATGGTCTTGGTAAGACCTGCAGCAGTACGGATCGGCACTGCATCCTTAGCCTCCCAGTTAGTGCAGCAGGTGATTCTGCCTCTGGAAATATCCCAGCCGCTTCTTGCGGTACCGTCTTCACCCTGTACATACCAACGGGGAAGATCGATAAAGTTAGAGGTACCAACCTCAACGTATACTCTGAGGTCACCCTCAAACATCATGGTAAGACGGAAGCCATCATCAACCTCATAGTTGGTAACGTGATCCATTGTAGCATAGATAGAAAGGATCTTTCTGTCGGGGAGGAGCACGTTAACGATCTGGTCGAGAAGATGAACACCCCAGTCAAGCATCATACCGCCGCCATGCTTCTTCATACCGCGCCAGTCACCGGGAATACCGCGGGAGCCGTGAACACGGGACTCAATGTTAAATATCGGGCCGATAGTACCCTCGTCATATATCTGCTTTACAGCAAGGAAGTCCTCATCCCAACGACGGTTCTGGTGAGTGGTAAAGAGAACATTGTTTCTCTTGGAAGCCTCTATCATCTCTTTAAGATCCTCAGAAGAAAGGGTTACGGGCTTCTCGGTAATTACATTATGACCGTGGTTCATTGCCTCGATTGCAAGAGGCTTATGGAAGTCATTCTCGGTTGCAATAAGGATAACATCAATACGCTTGTCAGCAAGAACCTCTTCAAATGAAGAGTAGGTATAGATACCTTCCTTCTTCGCATCGTCAATAACGCTCTGCTTAATATCATAGATACCGAGAAGATTTACAACGTCACTGCCTGCGATCTCGCCTGCGTGCCAATGACCCATACCGCCAAAACCGACGATAACGACATTTTTCTTGTTACTCATAATCGCTGTGCCGCACACAAAGGGTTGTTGTGCGGATGCCTTCTTTCCTGTGATAGTTATAACCTGCACCGATACCGAAAGTGCGGCACAGGCAAAAATAAAAACATTTTCCCTTATCTTTTATTATTATATAATACTTATTTTTTTTGTCAAGAGAAAAGAGGTAAAATTCTGTCTTTTTTGATGATTCTGCATTATTTTGAAGCAGTGTCAAATAATTTCATCACGTATTTTTTCTGACGGGATTAACACTTGACTTTGATTCTTATTTTCAATATAATAGAATAGTACGGTATATTTTTCCTCTCGCAAAGGATAATAACCGTTAGATGCATTAAAAATAACGTTTATATAAAAAGAGGAAACTTTTATGGCAAACAAGATAACCAAAGCAGTCATTCCCGCAGCCGGTCTCGGTACCAGAATGTTACCTATCGCAAGAGCCGTGCCCAAGGAAATGCTGCCTATCGTTGACCGTCCCGCAATATCATATCTGGTTGAAGAGGCGGTAAAGAGTGGTATTACCGATATTCTCATTATCACAGGCCGTGGTAAAGAGGCAATAGAGGACTATTTTGACTACTGTACCGAGTATGACGTAAAGCTGAGGGAGAAAGGCAAGGATGAAATCATTGCAGAGCTTCATCGGGACGCCGAGTCGGCAAACGTTCACTTTATTCGTCAGCTTGAGACCAAGGGTCTGGGACATGCCATCGGCCGCGCACGCGCTTTCATCGGAAACGAGCCCTTTGCAGTACTTTACGGTGACGATATAATCTTCTCCGAGACACCTGTTGTAAAACAGCTTATTGATATGTACGAAAAATACGGTAAGGCTGTAGCCGGTGTAAAGGAGGTTACCGTAGAGCAGATACAGAAGTATTCTTCCCTTAAGGTAGAGCCCGCAGATGCAGAGGGTGAATATTTTGTGTCCGACATGATAGAGAAGCCAAGCCCCGACAATATCTTCTCTCTCCTTACCATTCTCGGCAGAGTCGTGCTCACCCCCGATATATTTGATATTATTGACAATACTCCTCCCGGTGCCGGCGGTGAGATTCAGCTCACCGATGCAATGCGTACCCTCTCTGTGACCAAGGGAATGACCGCTCTTGATTTCGAGGGAACCAGATACGATCTCGGATCAAAGTTAGGTTTCCTTTCCGCAAACGTAGAGAGAGCGGTAAAGGACCCTGAGCTCGGTGCCGCGTTCACTGAATATATAAAGAAGTTTGCATCCACCCTTTGATTTTTTAAAAACCGTAAAGGACGGATATGGAAATGGACAGAGTATCTAAAGAAAACTATTACCTTGATATTGCCCAGACAGTAGCAGAGCGCTCTACCTGTCTCCGCCGTGCATTCGGTGCGATCATCGTAAAAAATGACGTTATCGTGTCCACCGGATATAACGGTGCTCCCAGAGGACGAATCAACTGCTGTGACAGAGGCAGCTGCATCAGAGAGGAAATGAACATTCCCCGAGGCGAAAGATACGAGCTATGCCGTTCTCTTCATTCTGAGGCCAATGCCATCATTGCCGCACCCCGTGAGCAAATGCTAGGGGCAACTCTCTATATGGTCTGCATCAGCCCTCATGACAAAAGTCTCCAGAGCGGCACTAACTCCTGCATGATGTGTAAAAGAATGATCATCAACGCGGGAATAGAAACGGTAATTATAAGAGATACAAAGGAAGAATACCGTGTTATCGACGTTCAGAGCTGGATCGACGATGACGACAGTCTTTCAATGACCTTTGGATATTGACCGTCATAATAATCTTCTCGGCAGAGCCGCTGGCTCTGCCGATTTTTTATTGTGCATAGAAAACCATCGTCACAGCCGGTGGTCACGACTTGGTTATTTTGTGAATTTTTTACTTTACTGTATTGAAATCAATTGTATAGCATTGACAATACGGGGGTTTTATGGTTTAATTATTCTGTAAAGGAAAGAATCTCATACAGAAAGGACAAACAAAATGAAAAGAAAGCTTCTCAGTGCCTTACTTTTGATGGCATTTATACTGTCTGCCCTTACTGCCTGTGGTGGTGGGACCGGTAATACTCCCGATGACACCACCGCACCTGACGACACAACGGTAAATGAGGATCCGCCCCGTGAAATGCTGACCCTCATTGCCGACGGTACATCCGATTACGTCATCGTCCGCGGTGAGAACGCATATATTTCCGAAGTTACCGCTTCAACTGAGCTTCAGTCATACCTGAAGCAGATTACCGGTGTTGAGGTACCGATCGTTACCGACGCTGCTACCCCCACCGAAAAGGAGATCGTCATCGGTAAGACCAACCGCGAGACCGAGGGTGAATTTGACCGCGAGGAGCTGGGTGAGGACGGTCTCGTTATAAAGACTGTCGGTAAAAAGCTCTTTATCGTAGGCGGTGAACAGAGAGGTACTCTTTTCGGTGTTTATGAATTTCTTGAGAGCTATCTCGGCTGCCGTTTCTACACCAAGGACTTTGAGAAGGTACCGGAGACGGATACCGTTGCCATTGAGGTCATGGATGAAGAGGATAAACAGATCCCCGTTTTTCAGCTCCGTTACATAAGCAGCTATAATTACAAAAATGATATCGTTACCGTAAAGCGGAAGCTCAGCAGCAGATACAGTCTTCCCGAAGAATACGGCGGATATCAGGCATGGATCAAATGGTCACATTCGTATGACGACCTCGTTCCGCCAAAAACCTATTACAAGGACCACCCCGAATATTATTCTATGGGTCTTACCAATGCGGAAATTAAAGAAAACAGCAGCTATGAGATAGGTCAGCTGTGTCTGACCAATCCCGAGGTACTTGAGATCGCAATAGAGAGCGCCAGAAATCTGATCAACAAGAAAAAAGATGACCCCAACTATAGATATTTCTCTATATCACAGAATGATAATCAGGATTACTGCTCATGTAAAAGCTGTAAGGAGCTCTATACCAAAGAGGGTTCTCACGCTGCGGCTACCGTTATGTTTGTAAACGCTATTGCCACAGCGCTGAAGGATGAGTTCCCCCATATAACCTTTGAGACACTGGCATACCAGTATACAAGAAACGTTCCCTTGACAGTAAAGCCCGCTGACAACGTTATCATCCGTCTGTGTACCATTGAGGAGTGCTTTTCACATCCTATCACCGAGCACCCCGATAACTTAAATACTTCTCAGGCAGTAACCAAGACCTCTTTTACTCAGGATATAGAACAATGGTCTGAGATCACCGACAATCTTTTCATTTGGGACTACATTATAAACTGGAGCGAGTTCCATGCATCCTATCCGAACTTCGATGTTCTTCTTGCCAACGCGCGTTTCTTTGCCGACAGCGGTGTTATCGGTGTTCATGAGGAAAGTACAAGCGGTTCTCAGTGTACCAGTTTCCACGACCTCCGTCTTTACGTCCTGTCCAAGGTTCTTTGGGACCCCTATATGACAGAGGAAGAATACTATGGGCTCATTGATGAATTTCTCCGGGACGTTTACGGAAAGGGTTGGACCTACTTAAGAGAGTACTTCGATCTTATGCATGAAGAGTCCGCGGATAATTGCTTCGGTACCTTCACAAGTGCGGCACGCATATTCGGATTTGATGACTTTATCCAAAAGAACGAGCCTTGGGCATATCCCGAGGATCTCACAACCGATATGGTCAGAAACTACGAATCGGTTGACTGGACTCAGTACTGGAATTTCTTTACCGATGTTGCCGAGCTTCCTCAGGTAGTCGTAAAGGGATACGAGCTGTTCCAAAAGGCTTATGAGGCAGCAGAGACAGATCAACAAAGAGCCGCTATAGATATGGAATCCCTTCAGGTCATGTGCGTTGAATCCTCTTATCTTGACAGGAAGTTTGAGGGCGGAGAAAATGTGATCAAACGCATGATCAATAATTTCTTAAAAGCGCATTCTTCTGAGTTCACCATTCAGGAGAGAGCGAAGTATTCATCCGCAATAGCCGACTTGGCTGAAGAGCAAATGATCGCCAACGGTTGCATAGAGCTTAACACAAAGCTTTATGAAAAGTTTTTGGAGCACGGTATCGTAAATACCGCTCTTGACAAAACCAAGCTCAAGGATGAAAAAATAGAAGATCTTGAGCTTCATCGCCGTCCGTCCTACTGGTGATAAAGCAGCTAATCTATAAATAAATCGTTATCCCCCCCGATATCGTCATAGGGCGATTTCGGGGGGGATTATCTATGATATTCTCTTTAAACCAAGGACTTAACGGTATTTTTCATCTCCAAGGCGTCCTCCGCCATGGTTCCGTCAGACTCACATATAATGCGGGGAGAAAGTCCGTCCCTTACAATCGCCTCGGCAAGGGGATAAAACTCCGGTCCGTATACGGTATCGGAAAATGTCAGGTGCCTTTTCTCACCGGCAGAGGTATACTCTATCTTTGAAAAATGGCAATGAAGTCCATCAGCAACATTATCACCGAGAGCATCACCTATTCTGTCAAAAACCCTTCTGTATGCATCAACATCCGGGAAAATACCACCTGTCCCCATAGCGTTCATATGTCCGAAATCAACAACAGGTACAAGCCGCGGATCTATACGGCATAGCTCAATAACCTCGTCAAGAGTACCCAGCTGATTCTTTTTGCCCATTGTTTCAAGTCCCAGCCTGATACTGCTATCGCCGTAGACAGTACCTTCAAATGCTTCCAGAGCTCTGGACAAAGTATCTGCGGCAAGGCACATGGCGTCACTGCGGGCAATTTTTGCCGCCGATCCGGTATGGATGACGATAATGTCCGCGCCAAGCCATCTTGCGGCATCAAGGCTCTGCTTTATATAGTCAATGCTCTTCAGCCGTTTTTCTTCCTCCACACCTGAAATAGATATATAATACGGTGCGTGAAGCGACATCAGGATTCCCGCCTCGCGTGCGGCATCTCCCACCCGACGAAATGAGACTTCACTTCCTCTGACACCGTTTCCTGCCTCATATTCATAGGCATCAAGACCATTTTCCTTAACCCATAAAGGTGCCTCATAGCTATGCTTTTTTCCATCAGCATAGAAGGATTCACTATTTCCGCCGGGACCGAATTTTGCTTTCATTTTTTCACCTTCCTTTAATGCGGATCAGTACTGCACGCGACATAAATGACGCGGCGATAACAAGCATCACATCCTTAATAATATACGGAAGGGATGCAAGTAAAAGCGCCTCGGGGATGCCTCTTTCTGTAACAAAAGCAAAGAACACCACCCCCAAAAGATGACACAGCACAAGTCCTGCCAGTCCATACAGTATACATGGCAGTACCCTTTTGCTTTTTCTTCCAAATCCGGAAAACGCGGCAAGAGGAAGGTAACCGAAAAGGAAACCGCCCACCGGGGTGAAAAATTGTCCTATGCCCCCCGCAAATCCTGCAAAAACAGGTGCACCGACAGCACCTATAGCAAGGTATATTACCACCGCGGCAATACCGCCGACAGACCCTGTAATGTAACCTGCCAGAGATACGGCAAATACCCCAAGAGTCATCGGAACTCCCCACGGCATGGGGATCGATACCCAAGACAAACAAACGATGACTGCAGTCATCATTGCAGTCATCGCTGTTATAAATGTTTTATTATTTTTGTCCATTTCAGAGTTATGCCTCAAACTGAGAGATAACGTCTTCAATCTCGGTATATACTACAGTTCCCTTGAGCTCCTCAAGCTTAACCTTGTAATCCTCACCCTGGAGATAGTAGAGAACCTCCTGCACCCACTGCTGTCCGGTGAATGCCTCAAAGTAAACGATCATAATACCTGCAGATATACCTACCACAGCAGTGTCACCCTGAACTCTGCTTCTGTCAAACAGCCAAGCAGAAAGCTCTGCATCGCTGAGACCGCCTTCATAAAGGCCTTCGATAAGTCCGCCAACATCCTTGTTATAGGTTTCATCGGAATACTCATTTACAAGGGCAGAAAAGCTCTCAACACCGGGAGTGCCTGCCAGATATTCGCCGTGGATCTCCTCGGCCTTCTCACGTGCTTCTGCCTCGGTAGAGTAGGTATCGGAAGTAAGAAGGATATAACGCATATCCGCAATCAGTTTACTGTTACGTGCAGGCTCGGTAGTTATGTAAACAAGCTGATAACTATCAGCGTTACTTTCCTTGACTATGTAGCTGCCCACGGTAAAATCAGCATCCTCGGCAAAGCCTAATCCGACAAGCTCACTTACAGAAACACCCTCGGTAAGACAAGAGTTAACTCTTGCTTCAACCGCACTCTCAGAAAGCTCGTTTTCGCCTGTGTAGAGAGACTTTATATGTTCTCCGAGACGTGCCTTGAAGTCCTCCACCGATTCGGCTGAACAGATGCTCTCTGCCTCTGCCTTTGCTGCTGCCAAAATAGCATTTGCCTCATCCTCGGTAGCATCCTCGGGGATACTTGCACCAATAGCATATTTGTAAACGTCAACACAGTCAAAGATGCTCTTATTCGCGGAATAATATTCCTCATACTCCTCTTCAGTGTATGTAAGGGTGTTTATATAGTGCTCGTAGCCCTTGGAGCTGAGAGCGGTGATCTCAAAACACTTTCTGAACACCTGCTCGTTGACGATCGGACCGTAGTACTTTGAGATAAGTGCATCTGTGGTAGTATTCTCTCTTGCCGCCTGAGAGGCTATCTGGCTTATACTGGTATCAATTTCATTCCTGTCAGCTTCGGAAAGCTCAATTCCGTTTTCGTTTGCATATTCGCAGAAAAGAAGAATTGACTCAATTCTCTCAAGTGCTGAGTCAAGGTAAAAATCAAACCAGGTAGCATCACCGTATGTCTGATCCTTGAGAGGCTTTGTGGTATCAAGTCCCATAAGAGACATATAACTGCCGTACTGGCTTACGTCAGCGTTGTATATCTCGTAAAAGAAAAATGAAACAACAGAAAGATCAACAGAAAAATTGTCGGTGGTGATAGCAATCTGACTACCGTCTATTGTGGGTACCTGTTCTTCGGATGCAGTAGTATCATTACCGTCATCGGTAACATCTAAGGTCCCTCCTCCGTTACCTGAACAGGAAAAAAGAGACAAACAAATAAATATAAGGGCAAGGAAAAGCGCTGTAATTTTTTTCATACCGAAAAAGTTCCTTTCTTTTACTATATCTGAATATCCAGTTAATCAAAGTCAAAAAACGGCTGTCTTGATTACGGTATATTTGGGGAAGGGATATACCCTCCCCCAATATACTTAAATAATCAAACAATACAGCCGTTGACAGTACTTATGCGTCGATCTTATAAAGCTTGTCCTTATTTTCGGTGTATTCAAACTGCTCTGCAAGAGCCTCTATCTTTGCCTCGAAATCCTCTGCTCTGAGCTGCTGGTCAGCTACCTTCTTCCACTCAGCGATACCGTCGGACTCATAGAATACGACCTCGTAGCCGTAGGTAGCATTCTCAACAACAGCTGCATCGCCGATCTTACGGTCATCCTCGTTGCACCAAGCATCAAGCTTGCTTCCGTAGCTTGAACCGGCTGCATAGTTCTCGTAAAGACCGCCGTTCTCAGCAGCGGAGCCGTCATAGGAATACTCTTTTGCAAACTCTGCGAATGCCTCACCGGTCTTATCACCTGCAAGGAACTCCGCAAGGATCTCATCAGCCTTTGCCTTAGCAGCATCCTTACTCTCGTACTCGGAGGTTGCAATAATTATTCTGCGAAGATTCTTGGTAGGATCCTCGTTACGGTAGGTGGGCTTAACTATCATATATACTGATGCATATCCGTCACCCTCAATTACCTTGGTATCGTTTGCTGCTCTTCCATCCTCAAACGCCCACTTTGCAAAGTCGCTTGTGGTATTATGTGCATACAGCTCAACCAAAGTATTCTCGATCTTCTTGTCTATAGCATCAAGCTCTGCCTTATCTTCCTTTTTGTCCTCATCAAGCTCAGCGATGAGATAATCGCGAAGAAGCTGATCAAACTCCTCAGGGGTCTTTGCTGCAGCAAGCGCCTCTGCATCAGCCTTAGCCTTGGCAATAGCAGCTCTCTCCTCCTCGGTGGTAGCGGAAGAATCTGCGTCTACTGTAAACTTATAGGTCTTATAGTCACAGTAGAGGAAATTAGTGTCGTGCTCAGAATAAAAAGCTTCGTACTGCTCATCGGTATAGGAAAGTTCGCCATCATACTTCTCGTAGTACTTGCTGGAGAGAAGCTCCATCTCAAGGCACTGACGGAATACGTCCTCATTTACACCCTTGCCGAAAACTGCAGAAAGATAACCGTCAAGGCCGGTATATCCGGAGGCATTAGCCTGCTGCTTCATTGCCTTAATATAATTGCTTACACTCTTAAGCTCGTCATCGGAAAGAGAAATACCGGCCTCATTTGCCGCCTCACACATAAGCACGGTCTGCTTAGTCTGAGTAAGAGCAGCATCCATGATATAATCAAACCAGGTAGTTCCATCGCTTCCGTACTGCTGATTCTTAAGAGACTTGTTAACGTCAAGACCCAAATAAGAAGGGTAGCTTGAGTAACTGTTTACATAGTTCTGATAAATGTTGCCGAAGAAATAAGTAACCATAGCATTGTTGATATCATAGTTAGTTGTCTCAACAGAAACAACTCTTCTGACAGCGCCGCCACCGTTAACTATACTGTTACTGATGGTAGCAAAAAGGCAAACGCCTACAAGCAGGATAATTGCCAAGCTGATAATAAGTGTGGTCTTATCCTTCTTCTTTCCGTTTGTATTCTTCTTGTTTGCTGCAGCGAGAACATCAACCTCACGGTTCTCTCTGCTTCTTGTTCCTTTTCCCATAAAAAAACCAACCTTTACATAATAATATACAACTCTTAGGTTTTCGCATATACAATAATTATATCCGAACAGACCTATAAAGTCAATACAGAAAGCAAAAATATTGCCGCCCCCCATAATGTGAAAGAGGGCGGCAATATTTTTATCAAAACAAATCTATCACGCCAATGAGTATATCCTACAGCAGTGATGATTATGTGACGGAAGAATGAAACTGCCAAAAAGCATTGTGTTTTCTGGGTGGAAATTATTCTGCCGCCGGAGCTGATGCGAGCTTTGTCATTTTGTGAACTATCTGCCAGCCTGTCTCACTGTCGTAAAGTGCGATCACACCGGAAGAGGCATTTGAAATGTACTGATATGCAAAAGGAATTACAGTGTTGCCCGCAGTGTCTATCATTGCCTTCTTTCCGTTCTCAAGGCCAATAACCGCAAGACCCTCAAAATAAGGCTCTGCATAACTGTATACCGGCTGTACTACCCATTCGCCGTTATAATTCATAAAACCGTATTTTCCATCCTTCTCAAAAAGGATCATACCGCATGAATAAGAAACCACGGTATATCCCTCGGGAAGAGGGAAACGACTGCCGTCATTCTTTATAATATAATCGGTGTCGGAATAAATTTTCTTTTCGGGAGAGGTAAGATCGGTGGTTATCTCTCTTACTCTGCAAAGTCCGTTTTCAAAATAAAGATAGCCCATAGCTTCCTTACCGTGGGTAAAGAGAGGCTTCTGCCAAGTAGAGAACACGATGTTACCGTCACCGTCGATAAAGGTCTTGTCACCTGAAAGCTTGGTCTTACCTGCTGTATCAAGGAAGTTAAGCTGATAGTTCTTTTCATAGGTGACTACCGTTGCAGTGCCGGTCTTGACATCACCGTTTTCATCAATTACCGGGAATCCGTTGTCATCGGTAACTTCAAGCTCCACACCCTCTCGGGTAACCTCTCTGATCCTCAGTTCCATAGCTGCCGCAAGAGACTCGGAGAAATTGTACAGACCGTAATATTTATAAATATCGGGATTGTTGGAATTTATAAATGACCACTTCCAATTAGTATCATTACGGAATCTGGTCTCTCCCATTCCTCTGCCGTATTCGGGAGCATGCTCAAAATATACACCTATACTGTCAACCTCGTGAACATAGGTAACATCCTCTTCACTCATCAGCTTATTTGCATCGTCATAGTGACAGTAACGGCCGTTGTAGAGAAAGAGAGGCTCGCCGTACGCGTTATAATGATATGCAGGCTTAATATCGCCATCATTAAATGTAACGAGGGGATTTCCCACATTGTCAAGAAGATACATGGTACCGCCGCAGTCGTAAATAATATAGCCTGCATAAAGGGTAATAACAGTTCTGTCCCTCAGCACAAATTCTGTAGCTCCGATGTATCCGCCGTTATCTCCTTCCTTCTTTACGTTCACCTCATCCCACATCTGTCTGTAGGAATAAACATTCGGAAGGGTAAGTGCAGGATTCACAAGAGCCAGAGTATGCTTTTCGGCAGAGTAAACGGAGGTATCAATCGTTGATCCGCCGGCAAGAAGATCTGCCGAATTTTCAAACTTTACCGTTCCGGCACCGACGGTCTCCGGAGCACCCATGTCCTCTATATTCTCATATTCGGGGGCGGGACCGGTCTCAAGGGGAGGAAGGGTATCGTGGGAATTCTCCTCTGTATCCTTGGTACCTGCATTTCTGTCTATAAAGGAGATGTCGAAAACGCCTCGCGCATAGAGTATAGCGGCAACACAGATAAATGCAAAGATAATCACCGCCAAAACTGCACCAATCGATCTGCCAACGTTTTTCATATCAATCGTTCCCTTTCAAAAAAAATTATTTATGGTATCTGCTACCGTTGATAATACTTAAACAACGGTATACGATTTCAAGACATAGCGGACGCATAAGCTGATGCGGAAAAGTAAGAGCCGATACCGACAGCAAAAGATCGGCACGTCGCTTTACCTCCTGAGACAGTCCGTGAGAACTGCCGATGATAAATGTAACTGAGCTGTACCCCCGTACAGGAAGCTCGGAGAGATGCTCTGCCAGCTTTTCACTTGAAAAGCTCTTGCCCTCAACTGCGAGCACAACAACATATGACCGCTCAGATATTTTCGACAGTATATTCTTTCCCTCTGTAATAAGGGCTCTGTCTATCTCTGACTGAGGGGGATCCTCCGGCAAACGAACCTCTTTGAGTTCCTTTATCTCGGGAGAACAATACCCGGACAGCCTTTTCATATATTCGTCGGTGGCTTCTTTAAGATATTTTTCTTTAAGACTTCCCACCGTTATAAGCTCAAATTTAAGCATAAGTCAAACCTCCGTCACACTATCGGGAGATGCCACCGACACTGTGGCGCTGAGCCCTGCTTCTCTCAAAGCACTCTCAACTGCAC
The DNA here is from genome assembly GCA_017556745.1 of Clostridia bacterium. Lineage (GTDB taxonomy): Bacteria > Bacillota > Clostridia > Oscillospirales > CAG-272 > RGIG2161. The sequence continues at coordinate 10,725 of JAFYMF010000030.1, read as the reverse complement.
TAAGCGCGATCTCGGGAAGATTATTCTCCTCAGAAAGATGCGCCAGATGTATCTTCTCTGTTCCACTGCGGCAAAAATGCACCGCCGCCGCAGAGCTGTCATCGTTTGACAGATGTCCTTTCCCGGAAAGTATTCTTTCCTTCAAAGAATAGTGATATCTGCCCTCTTTTAACATCTTTATGTCGTGATTTGCCTCAAGCACCACTGACCTGCACCCGGAAAGCGCCGCGAGAGCAGACTCGCTTATGTATCCGGTGTCGGTGAGTATGCCAACAGAGTCATCCTCACTGTCTATGCGATAACCCACGCACATATTACTGTCATGGGACAGAAGAAATGAGGTGACAGTCAGCTCCCCCACATTCTCACTGTATATGGGTGGATGAAGCCTTACTACCGAGGAAAGATGGCTGGTGGGGGGAACCCCCTTTACTGCCGATGCCTCGGTCATATGTACCGGTATATGGTATTTCTTGGAAATGATCTCAAGGGCACTTATATGATCCGCATGCTCGTGAGTAACGAACACAGCACTGATCTCCCGCATATTCCCTCCGACAAGAGATAGTGCACTCTCAAGGGTACGTGCACTTTTTCCACCGTCAATGAGAATCGCGGTAGAGCCGCAGCGGACATATGAAGCATTACCCTTTGACCCTGAATACAGGGTGTACAAACGTATTTTACTCACGACTTTTTACCGATAAAGGAATTGATCAGATCTCTGAAATACAGATCCAGCAGATCAATGAAGATAACTACTATCAAAGGCAGAAGAAAATACATAATCACCCTTGATATACCCATTCGGCGCTTTTCTTCCTCGAGATATGCATCCTTTTCTTCATCTGTCATCTCGTCAGACAGATCCTCCTTCTTGGTAGGCTTTGAATTAAAGCCACGGTTGAGGAGAAACACAGCCACCACACCGACACCTGCAAGAACGTAATAAACGAGAGTCAACATCTCACAAAAACGGAATATCAAAGAGATTTCATATACCGTTATAAAAAGCGCAAAAATGAGAAGCAGTAAACCGAGTCGGGACAATGCTTTTTTAAGTTTTTTACTTTTTTCTGCCGCAGACGGTGCGGCTACCGCAGATGATGCGGCTTTCTTTTTTTTCATCAGAACCAATTCCTCACTGCAAAAATTTGTACAGGATCACAGTACCTTTACTGCGCCGTCGGGACGTACCGACAGTACTCGACACGCTCCGTCACCGAATGCACTGTCCATCAGCACTCTATAGTCCTCAACCTTGTTTGTGGGGACAAATGCCTGTATAGTACCTGCAAAACCACCTCCGTGAACGCGGCATGCACCGCCTATCTCACAAAGATAATCCTCTGAAATTCTGAGAGCCAGGGCAAGACCTTCCTCACGCGGATCCTTAACTGTATATACGTTCTGTAAATATTTGTAGCTTGAATCTCCCGAACGGGAAATAAGGGAAAGGAAACTATCGAGGTCGCCCCGACGGAGCACCTCAGCCACAAGACCTGCTCTCTTATCCTCTGAAATGAAGTGAAGAGCACGAAGGATAGCTCTGTCACCGGTCTTTTCTCTGAGAGTCGGAATAGCCTTTATTATATCGGTCTCCTCCAGTCCCCTGAGAACAGGACGGCCAAAATGGGCGGCAACCGCTTTCATTTCTGCGGGAATAGATGCGTAATCGTCGTTGAGATCTGCATGACTGCCGCCGGTGGAAACAATGCAAAGGGAATATCCTGCACCGGTAAGGTCAAATGCCACGGGAGAAATAACAGGGGAAGTAGGATCCGCAAAATCTATTGCAACGAAACCGCCCACGGCACATGCAGTCTGATCCATAAGACCGCAGGGCTTACCGAAATATTTGTTCTCCGCATACTGTGAGATCATAGCGATCTCTGGGGAGGTTACTTTACCGTCGCAGTAAAAGTGATTTTGAATATTTCCGATCATTACTTCAAATGCCGCAGATGATGAAAGGCCGGATCCGCCAAGAACGTTTGAGGTAGTATAGGCATCAAATCCGCCAAAAGAATATCCCCTGCGGGAAAGACCGTCAGCAACACCGGCAATTATCGATGCCGAGGTGAAAAACATATCATCTCTCGGCTCGGTATATATGGACAGATCAACAGTATCCTGAGGAAAACCTTCACTACTGACGTTTACAGTGAGATCATCCCTCTTAGATGCAACTGCTATTATATCAAGGTCGACAGCGGCCGCAACCACTCTTCCGTTATTATGGTCGGTATGGTTGCCGGAAATCTCACTTCTGCCACCCACGGAAAAAACAGATATATCTCCGTCTCCTCCATACATATTCTCATAAGAGTCTACAGCGGCAAGATAACGCTTTCTCTGTACGTCAACAGCACCGTCACCGTACTGTCGGGTTAAATATCCGTCGATACCGCCGTTTCTTATAATATCTTTTATCTCATTTATCTTCATTTTGAACGTCCTCCGATCTGCTCGGGGTAAAAACACACCTATTGTATATTATAACAGTTTTTTTATTTCGTTACAATAGATTTTTAACGAGACTTGTAAAATATTCGTGACGAAAAAAGAGCAAAATTGACGTATTAACAAATAATTAACATATATATGTTGCGCCTTTAACGGCAAGGTGATAAAATGTAATATGTAGTTTTATGCCAAAAAAACAAGGAGGTATTTATGAGTAAGCTAATAGCGCGGCTGAAAAAGATTTTTTTATCCCCATGTGCCGCTATGTTATATGTTTCCGCATGCATTTGTCTTGTATGCCAAGCACTGGGACACACAAATCCCTTCATCGGACTCATTACAGTCTTTACCTCTCCACATATATTCCTTTTTAACACCCTGATAATAGCGATAACCTATCTTCCCGCCCTGTTTTTCCGCCGCAGGATCTTTGCTTGCACCATCATTTCCGCTCTGTGGCTGACTTTGGGAATAACCAACTGCGTTTTACTTCACCTCAGAGGAACACCTCTTACCGCGGTAGATTTCACCATATTCACTGACGGTATCACCCTGATGGACTCATATCTCTCCCCGATTATGATAGTTCTTATCATTCTGTCCTTTGTCCTTGCCGGGGGAGTTATGGCAGCGGTATTTATAAAATGCCCTAAATTCAAGGTGCATCCTCTCTATTCCTCCATCTGTTTCGTTTCTGTCTTTGCTGTGGTTACGGTTCTGTTCATTTCTTTTCTCTCTCTCGGTCAGACAGAGAGAAAATTCAGCGATCTTCGTCACGGCTATGAGAAATACGGATTTGCTTACTGCTTTGCACTCAGTGCATTCGATACCGGTATTGACGAGCCGGTAGATTATTCAAAAAAATCGGTAAACGAGCTGCTCACCATTCTTGCTCCCGAGGAAAAGACCCCGCACCAGACACCAAACATCATCTTTTACCAGATGGAATCGTTTATGGATCCATCAAAGATTCTCGGTATAGAGTTATCAAAGAATCCTATTCCCGTTTTCACTTCTCTTAAAGAAAAATATCCCGGCGGCAAGTTATTTGTCAGTACCATAGGCGGCGGTACCGCCAACACCGAATTTGAAGTGCTTACCGGCATAGACCTTTCTCTGTTCGGACTCGGAGAATATCCGTACACCACAGTACTTAAAAACGCAATTCCCTCAACTGTATGTTACGATCTTGCATCATTTGGATATACATCCTTTGCAATTCATAACCATAGCGGCAGTTTCTACGGAAGAAATCAGGTTTTTGAAAAAATGGGATTTGATTGCTTCCAGTCCATCGAGTACATGAAAGGCATAATAAGTACCACCCCCACAGGTTGGGTAAAGGACCTGATACTTTCAGAGGAGATCAAAAACTGTCTCTCTTCTACCGAGGGTCGTGACTTTGTATTTGCCATTTCGGTTGAGGGCCACGGAAAATATCCCGATGCCATCTCTTGGCCAAACGCTTCTGTATCTGTATCGGGAGCCGGAGAGCTCACACCTGAATACGAATACTACGTAAACATGATAAGCGATATGGACGCGGCTTTGGGCGAGGTAGTCAGATATGTGGACTCTCTCAGTGAGCCCACTGTTCTCGTAGTCTACGGTGATCATCTCCCGGCACTTGAGCTCACAAACGAAAAGCTTAGTACCGGAGATATTTTCGCCAGTGAATACGTTATATACACAAACACAGCTTTCACCGGAAGCTTTGAGTCAAAGGATATAGAAGCGTATGCGTTATATCCCCACGTGCTTTCCTCTATCGGTATAGAGGGCAGCGCGATCTGCCGTCTTAACACTCGTCTCTCCGATGCCGAAGGTTTTTCCGCGGCAATGCAGACCCTCGCCTACGATATTCTCTACGGTGAACGTCAGTCCTTTGGCGGCATTCCCCCCACGAAAGAAAACGGCATGAAAATGGGGCTTGATGAAATAAAGATAAACGAGGTATACATTGAGGACGGCGTTATCCACATAATCGGAGAAAACTTTACCGAATACAGCACCGTTTATATCGGCCCCTGGAAGCAGGACACTGTGTACTTGGGTCCCGGACATATTGCCTGTGATGACACCTGGTCTTTTCTTTCTGACGGACTTCATGTTTCACAGGTATCAACCGACGGCGAGAAGCTGTCAGTAACAGAGAAATTTCCCTTCTAAAAAATCGCGGAGGACTAATACAATATGAACGACAAGCTTAAACATATACTCAGATACGTAGAAAAACCCGGAAGATACACCGGTGGAGAATTCGGACAGGAAACAAAAAGTTCTGAGGGAATAAACTGCCGTGTTGCATTCTGCTTTCCCGACACATACGAAATAGGAATGTCAAATCTGGGTATGCGTATACTCTGCGGTGTACTCAACCGAGAGGATGACGTGCTCTGCGAAAGAGTTTATGCTCCCTGGACCGACATGGAAGAGCAGATGAGACTCCATTCTCTCCCCCTGTTTACTCAGGAATCGGGGGATGATGTGGCATCCTTTGACATAGTTGCCTTTACTCTCCAGTACGAGCTCTGCTATTCCAATGTGCTCAATATGCTGGAGTTGGCAGGGATTCCTCTTCTGTCAGAGGAAAGAGATGAAAATGCCCCGATAATCCTCGGCGGCGGTCCCTGCGCATATAATCCGGAGCCTGTAGCAGACTTTTTCGACATTTTTTCTATCGGAGAGGGCGAGGAAGCACTGCCTGAGCTCACCCGCCTTTACGTAAAGATGAAAAAGGACGGAAGCTACTCAAAGAGTGCTTTTCTCAGAGAAGCATCACATATTGAAGGCTTTTACGTACCCTCACTTTATACTGTAGAGTACAATGCCGACGGTACTATAGCATCCTGTACTCCAAAGTATCCCGATGTGCCGACTCGTGTTACCAAGCGAATAATCAAGGATATGGATACCGCACACTATCCCGAGAAGCCCCTTGTTCCTTATCTTGAGACAGTACATGACCGTATCGTACTTGAGGTATACCGCGGATGTATTCGCGGATGCCGTTTCTGTCAGGCGGGTATGGTGTACCGTCCTGTCAGAGAGAAAACCCCGGAGGTACTCTGCCGTCAGGCAAAATGTGCCTACGAGTCAACCGGATACGACGAGATATCCCTCTCCTCTCTCAGCATCAGTGACTATTCTGAGCTTGACAGTCTCACCGACGGGCTCCTCAGCTGGACGGAGGACGAGAAGGTAAAGCTCTCCCTTCCCTCCCTCAGAGTAGACAGCTTCACCCGTGAGCTGATGGACAAGATCTCCAGTGTCAAGACCGGCGGTCTCACCTTTGCCCCTGAGGCAGGAACTCAGCGTCTGCGCGATGTAATAAATAAAAACGTTACCGAAGAGGATCTCTTCAGAGCAGTCGGTCTTGCGTACTCTGTAGGTAAGACACAGGTAAAGCTCTACTTTATGAACGGTCTGCCCACAGAGACAGACGAGGACATTGAAGGTATTGCAAAGTTGGCAAAGGATGTTCTCTCTGTATACTACAATACCAAAGAGAGAAACCGCATGCGCGCACCTCAGGTAACGGTAAGCGTTTCATGCTTCATTCCCAAGCCCTTTACCCCCTTCCAGTGGGAAGCTCAAACTGAGCTCGAAGAGCTTGAGCGCAGACAGCTTCATCTAAAAGAAAACATAACCGACAGAAAGATAAAATACAGCTGGCACGATGCCGATGTCTCCCGTCTTGAGGCAGTGTTTGCCAGAGGAAACCGCCGCCTTGTACCTGTTCTGCTTGAGGCAAGAAAGAGAGGCATCCGCTTTGATGCCTGGGACGAGCACTTCGACTACGAAAAGTGGATGGATGCCTTCAGCGCGACAGGTGTTGACCCCGCCTTCTATGCAAACAGAGAAATGGGCGAGGATGAGATACTCCCGTGGGATGTTATCGACTGCGGTGTAACCAAGGAATTCCTCCTTCGTGAGCGTCACCGTGCCATGAAGGGAGAGGCGACCCCCTCCTGCAGAGAAAAATGTTCAGGCTGCGGCGCAAACAGACTGGGCGGAGAAAGGACCCCATGCAAATGAAAGAAATAACTACAGTAAGAATAAAATTTTCAAAGGAAGGCAGACTGATCTACATTTCCCATCTGGATCTCAACCGTGTCTTCAGCCGTGCATTCAAGCGCGCAGGGCTTCCCCTCTATTATTCCGAGGGTTTCAGCCCCCATCCCCGTTTCGGTTTTGCACTTCCCCTGTCCTTGGGCACATCCAGCGAATGTGAATTTGTTGACATAAAGCTGAGAGAAATGCTCACCCCCGAAGAGGTGGCAGAACGTCTTGCTCCTGCACTCCCTCCCGAAATACGCGTTCTCGATGCATACAACTCCTCTGTCAAGTTCAAGACCATTACCCACTCTGACTACAGAGTGAAGATAACCTCGGGTAATTTCGGTACTGACTCGGCAGAAGCGGTAAAGACGGTGCTTACCGCATCCCCCCTCGTGATAATCAAAAAGACCAAGAGCGGAGAAAAAGAAACAGATATTTCCCCCTTTATCAGTAATGTTTCTGTGACCTCTGAGGACAAAACAGTTATAATAGATTGCCGTCTTGCCGCAGACAGCGCAAACTATCTCAATCCCGAATATCTGGTAAAGCTTCTCGACGAACGTCTTTCACTTTCTCTTGAGAAAGACGAGACCTCATTTGTTGAGATCCACCGTCTCGGTACATACGTGGACGACGAGGAATTCAGATAAAAACAAGAATATATTTATCACACGTAAAGTATAATTTCAGTGAGATATAACAAAGTTTTTTCGGAGGTATCGGGTGATAAAGAAAAAAAGAGCTTTTATCCTTTTTTTACTCCTGCTTGCCGTCATTCTTTCTGCCTGCTCTCCGGTAAACGTGATTACCGCGGAGACGGATACCGATAAAAAAGATGAAGTCCCTCTCCCCGAGACGAAAGAAGAGCTGTTCGGTATATGGATAGCAACTGCGATGAACATCAATTTTCCCTCACGGAGCGGACTCGGTGAAGATCAGCTGAAAAAAGAGCTTGACGAGATAGTTGATACTGCCTCGGAGATTGGTGCCAACGCTCTCTTTTTTCAGGTAAGACCGTCGGGGGATGCATTCTACGATTCCGACATATTCCCGGTATCGAAGTATCTCACGGGGGAGGAAGGGTCAGAATTGCCGAATGGGTTTGATCCTCTCAGCTATCTGACAGAAAAAGCTCATCAGATGGGTATAGCCATACATGCATGGGTAAACCCTATGAGGGCATCCATCGGTGTCACCGACACAGAAAAGCTGAGTCCTAATCACCCTGCACGTCTTAATCCCGAATACGTTATAAAATACGCCGACGGCAGACTGTATTTTGACCCCGGTCTGCCTGCGGTAAGAGAGTTGATTGCTCGGGGAGTTGCCGAGATAGCAGAGAAGTATCCCGTTGACGGAATAATATTTGATGATTATTTTTATCCCTACCCTATATATACAGAAAACAGCTTTGGAGAAAACACCCTTGCTGTATTTGCTGACAGTAACAGTTATTCCGCCTTCGGCGGCAGTTTCCGAAGTGTCGGCGATTACCGCCGCGACAGCGTAAACCAAATGGTCAAGGCTTGCTACGATGCAGTTAAAGGGGTAAGAGAAGACTGTCTTTTCGGAGTTGCCCCTTTCGGGATCTGGAAAAACAATGACGGAAGTAACGGAGGCAGCAACACCCGTGGACTTTCCTCATATTACGATATATACTGCGATCCCATTGCCTGGGTCGACGGTGGATACATAGATTATCTTGCACCACAGATATACTGGGAGACCGATAACCAAAGAGCATCTTTTATAGAGCTTGCCGATTGGTGGAGTCATGCTCTTGCCGACAGTGGCACAGACCTTTATATCTCCTATGGAGTATACAGATATGAGGACGATTGGCCCTCGCCATCCGGAGAGATAACCTCGCAAATTTACCTTGCAAGGGAAAAAGAAAATTATCATGGAGGTATCTGTTACGGATACCCACAGATAAAAAACAATATAAACGGTCTTGCAGATGAACTGAAGATACTTTTTTCAAAGGAAAACTAAAACCGAAAGGACGTTAAGATGTACTATCGCAGCAATTACCGCCCCAAAAAGAAGTCTCGGGGCAGCAAAAAAGTAATTACCGTCATAGCTGCCGTCATCATAGTAATAACAGCAACGATCTTTCTTGGCAATTACCTGAAGGGTAAGGCCGAGTACTCAAAGGAAAACTCAACTACCGTACCCCCGGAGGTAACGGTAAGTGAAGACGAGCTCAGCATAATTGCCGCCGCACCTCAGGTATCGGCCTATCCGGTATTCCTTGAGGATATGACTTTAGAAAGTGCATATCTCTTGGCAGAAGAGCTTGCCGCAACAGGGTATACGGGAGTATCTCTCCGTCTGACAGACGGAAGCGGACGTCCCACATACTCATCAGACACAACCGAAATGTTCAACTCAGAAAGAGCAAGAGCAGGGGAAGATGATGATCATTCTGTACCACTCACTGCTCTTAAAGATATAACCGCCGCATTTCACAGTGCGGGACTGCGTACGGTAGGATGCTTCACCACATGGAATTATAACGCAGATTCCGCCTCAGACGAAGTCTTGCGTTCATACGAAATAGCACTTGTTTGTGAGCTCCCCACTCTCGGAATAGACGAGGTAGTGATCTTCGGTCTTGAAACAGATGGAGATAACCGTACAGCTTCCCTCGAATATATAGAAAAAATAAATTCGCTGATTTCCGATTCCACCTTAGGAGTGGCGATCAAGCTGTCATCGGTCAAGGAAGCAGGGACCGATCTTCAGATCCTCATTTCAAAGTTTGACTTTTTATCGGTCATCCTTGATATTCCCGAGGAAACCGATAAGGTTTACGGTGCGGTTGAAAGTCAGATAAACGAGTCCACTGTTGTTCTTACCAAGCATTCCCCAAGACTTGTGCTGCCATATGTTGATAATACGATAACTGTAGAAGAAATACTGGCCATCAACGGAACCCATATTGACAATTGGATGATATACTGAGAACAAAATGAACGGATATCGTGTAGAGACAATAAAAGATAAAATAGATCGGTTGCCGATCATAGCGGTAAAGGACGGTATAGTCATATCCTCCTCTGCAGATCAAGCAGACGATTCTTCACTTCCCAGATCAGGACAATGGATAGCAGAGTTTTTTTCCTCTGCTTCTTCTCTTGTATTTTCGCCGAATAGCAGAAAAAGCGGAATAATCTCCCTCTGCCGCGGCAGAGAATCCCGGGAGGAGCTGTTGTTTTTTGACCGATTTTTATCAGGGAGCTCGGATGGTTCAAGAGTGACAATTCTATGCGGAGAGGATCCTACTCCATCCGACATGGGTTCCTCGATGCTTTTGTCCTCCCTTTCAGATCAAATTGATAAAACTATCGGAGATATACTTACAGAAGGGGAGAAGAACAGCTTTATAAACAGATACAAGGCAATTTCATCATGCTTCAGGCACCCCGGGATGAAAAGTAAAAAGAAGAAGGCTTCTTCCCCACTGCATCTGATAGAATCTCTTAACAAGGTGTATAAAAAGAAATTCAAAACCGAACCGAATGCCATAAGCACAAGGGAACTTTCTCCCGAGGCAAGGCGAGCCGAATTATTTCTGTCTCCCGAGGTCCTCTGTGCGATAATCTTCCTTTCGGTTGCCTTTCTCACAAGGTGTATCATTTCGGACCCAACGTCTCCCGGTATAAAATCTCACCTTATTTTCGAAGAATCCTCCGCTACACTCAAATTTTCCGCAGTACCAAAGGACATAGGCTATTTTTCCTTTGACTCATCCGATCCTCTTGACGTAAGGAAAGGATTCCCCTCTTTTTCCGGTGAGTTTGCAGCATTGTCTCGCCTCTGTAATATTACAGAATGTGAGTTTTCCCTGTCAGTTGACGACAAAAGTGCCTCTCTTTCATATAAATTCCCTGCATTTATCAAACGTCGCCGCATTCGTGCCTACCGCGAAAGTGAATCTATGCTGAAGTTTTTTGATATTTTGGCAGATTTTATCTTGTGATACATATAACGTCACAAATGTGTACTATGGTAGTAAATATTAATTTCAAACAACAAACAGACTTCCTTTTTAATGAACTGCCCCAATTTGTGCGGACGGTACAAAAACAGACACTATGGTAGATAAAATTAAATATTAAGCAACATACTGACATCGCTTTTCAAGTGGTGTCAGTTTTGTTTTTAATTGGATGCGTTGGTTGTTATAGAATT
>JAFYMF010000029.1 GCA_017556745.1 Clostridia bacterium | reverse complement strand
GGCATGAAGTCTATTCTTTTGCCCGAATTTGTATTTTTTCGTTCAAGGCTACGCCTTTCTCTCAAAAATACAAATTTATCATTCTATTCTATTGGTTTATCTGTTTTTTATGGGGTGTTGCACTTCGTATTATAACATACCCAGCTCCCTTTACACAAGGGAGCCTATAGCGGTGTTCGCTCGTCTACATACTATTCCATTTATAAAACTGTCCTTAAGAACACGGCGCATACCAATCCGCGTTTTTTTATTATTTATCATTAGCTATTACTCTGTCAAGACGGTTTTCACAATAATCAAGGAAACGTCCCCATATCTCACCGTCAATGAAAAGGTTCTCTCCGGTTTCGGTCAGATGCTTACCCTTTTTTTCAGTATCATTGTTCCATACATGATTTCCGATAAACACATCTACCTTCTCACCTCTGAGACGCTCAATCGATCTGCGGTAATCTTCCCTGCAGCCGTCATAATCAAAGCATCCCTCTGCAAGAGTATTTGCGCCCGCACCACCAAACATACCAACGCGATATGTCTTTCCGTTCTCCTCGGTTTCAAGAAAAAAAGATATAGTTCCGCGAGTATGTCCCGGAGTATGAACGAAACTGATCTTTGTGTTACCGAGAGAAAACACATCTCCGTCGTCTATAAGGATATCCGGACTAAAATATTTTCTCGTTTTTTCCTCGTCAAAGCGTCCAATAAGCGTCTTCGCGCCGGACACATTCACCATTCCTGCCGTAGCTTCCGTATGGTCCCAATGCCAATGGGTATGGATAATATACTTTATATTTTCCGGAAGGAATCCCAGTTTACAGATAGACCTTATAACGAGATGAAGGGTGTTTTGATATCCCGTATCGATAAGTATAAGTCCATCACCGGTATCAATAAGATGTGCCGATGCCTGATACGTGCCTACGAAATACACGTTGCCGATCACTCGAAATGGTTCAATTATTCCCTCGTCAGGATTATTTATAACTTTTCTGTCAAACATAAGTCTACCTCACTGTGGAAAAATTTGGCTACTTTGTGTTATTTAATTATATCACAAAAGATAATTACTTGCAAGAGCGCTTTATTATTAATCACATCACTGCTGTTTTCAAAAAAACTCTTGACAACTCAGATATATGGAGGTATAATTACAATATATTTGAATATCACAAAAAACGACTGTGACGAAGACGGTCGGAGAGTGGAGCTTAAAGAGAGTTGGCGGTTGCTGCGAGCCAATGGCGATTCTTTCCGTATGACCCATCACTTCCGAGTCGAGGGACCGAAAGCGTTTTTGCAAGTAGACTCCTTCCGTATTGCTGCGTAAAGGCAAGGGCTTGTTTGAGCCTATAAGTGGCGGAATTTATATTTCGCAATTTGAGTGGTACCGCGGGTTTAATGCTCGTCTCAAAGTATTTTTTGAGACGGGTTTTTTTGTTTTATTCAATGCCGTAATAACAGCTTCAGAAGAGAAGTAACGGAAACGAAAGGAGCAAAAATGGATTACAATCTTAAAGAAGTCGCAGGTAGAATCAAGGACCTGCGCGAGGCGAAGGGTTATAGCCAGGAAGAGCTTGCAAGACTCACCGGAGTTTCACTAGAGGACTACATAGTTCTTGAGTCCGGCGAGACAGATTTCAGCTTTACCTTCATTTATAAGTGCGCCAAAGCCTGCGGAGTTGAAGTAGTTGATATTCTCGAGGGTACAAGTACTACCCTTACCTCTTTCGCTATTACCAGAAAGGGCGAGGGCCTTAAGATAATCAAGAAGAAGGGCGTTGTTTACAACAACTTGGCACCCAAGTTTAAAGATAAGCTGGCTGAGCCTTTCCTTGTTAAGTTCCCCTTCCTTGCAGAAGAACAGAACGCACCGATTAAGCTCAACTCCCACAACGGACAGGAGTTTGACGTTATCGTAAAAGGGTCCCTCAAGGTACAGGTAGGTAATCATATTGACGTATTAAACGAAGGTGACTCCATTTTCTACAACAGCCTTATCCCTCACGGTATGATCGCGGTCAGCGAAGGCGGTTGCGAGTTCCACGCAGTGGTTCTCAATCCTCAGGACGGTCGGGTCAGCGAGGAGTACCCCGAGGCTCCCTTTATTGCCGCCAAGGCCGCAGTTGTTGACGGCAAGCCGAAGAGTGTTGCCGATAATTTTATAGTATCCACCTATGACGATCAGGGTGTATTCAATGGTATTTCCTTCAAAAATGACGATAAATTCAACTTTGCCTTTGACTGTGTAGACGCTATCGCAGACAACAATCCCGATAAGCTTGCTATGCTCTGGGTAAGTAACGATAAAGAGGATCGCAGATTCACCTTCCGCGACATGAAGAGATATTCCGCAAAGACAGCTAACTACTTTGAATCTCTCGGTATCAAGAAGGGTGACACCGTAATGCTTGTGCTCAAGCGTCACTACCAGTTCTGGTTCTGTATGCTTGCTCTTCACAAGATCGGTGCTATTGCTATCCCTGCAACAAATCAGTTGGTTGAGCACGACTTTACCTACAGATACAAAGCAGCTCAGGTAAAGGCAATCGTGTGTACCGCTGACGGAGACGTATCAGTTGAGGCCGAAAAAGCAGCAGCTGAGTTCCCTGAAATTCGCAAGATCCTTGTTGGCGGTTCTAAGCCCGGATGGAATGATTTTAACGTTGAGATGGAGCGCTTCAGCACTAATTTCAAGCGTACCGAGTCCTCTCCCTGCGGTAACGACCCCATGCTCATGCTCTTTACCTCCGGTACTACCGGTTATCCCAGAATTGCTACCCATTCATATAAATACGCACTGGGACACTATCCCACCGCAAGACACTGGCATAACGTTAATCCCGACGGTCTTCACTTCACAATTTCCGATACCGGCTGGGGTAAGGCTCTTTGGGGTAAGCTTTACGGTCAGTGGCTTTGCGAGGCTGCGATATTCACCTACGACTTTGATCGCTTCCGTTCAGAGGATATTCTTCCCCTCTTCAAGAAGTACGGTATCACAACATTCTGCGCTCCACCCACTATGTACAGATTCTTTATCAAGGAGGATCTTTCAAAATACGATCTTTCCTCTATCGAATACGCTACCACGGCGGGCGAAGCACTTAACCCTGAAGTATTCAATCAGTTCAAGAAGGCTACCGGCCTGACCATCATGGAGGGCTTCGGCCAGACAGAGACAACTCTTTCCATTGCAAACTTCGTTGGATCTACTCCCAAGATAGGCTCTATGGGTAAGCCCAGTCCACTTTACGACGTCGTCATCCTCGATCCCGATGGAAACGAATGTCACACCGGTGACACCGGCGAGATCTGTATCAAAACCAAGGATAATGTTCCCTGCGGTCTCTTCATTGGATACTATCTTGACGAAGAAAAAACAAATGATGCATGGCACGACGGTTATTACCACACCGGCGATCAGGCTACCATGGACGAGGACGGTTACCTCTGGTACGTCGGACGCATCGATGACGTTATCAAATCCTCCGGTTACCGCATCGGTCCCTTTGAGATCGAGAGTGTTATCATGGAGCTTCCCTACGTTCTCGAATGTGCTATCACCCCTGTTCCCGATGAGGTACGCGGACAGATAGTTAAGGCAACTATCGTTCTCACAAAGGGTACCGTTGGCACTGATGAGTTAAAGAAGGAGATCCAGGAGTATGTTAAAACGCATACCGCTCCGTATAAATATCCCAGAATCGTTGATTTCGTAGATGAGCTTCCCAAGACCATCAGCGGTAAGGTAAGACGTGTTGAGATCCGCAAGAAGGATCTTGAGAAAAATAACGGTTGATAATTTTTTGTAAAACAGAAAACACATAATAACAAAACGGTCGGATTAAATCCGACCGTTTTGTTATATACATTATTACAGCTTTTCAATATCAGCGTCGGTAATAAGATGGATTCCTGCCGCCTCAAGTGCGGATTCTGCCGCCGCATTATCCTCAACACGAAGAACCACGTATGCATGCTTCTCTGTACGTGCCATAAATGCGTAAAGATACTCCATGTTTATTCCTGCCTTGTCAAGAACATCAAGAGCAGAGGAAAGCTTACCGGGAGCATCACCTATCTTAACGCCTACTACCTCTGTAACCTTTATAAGATATCCTACATCGGAGAGGGTCTTGAGTGCGGTCTCCTCATCATTTACAATGAGACGAAGAATTCCAAATTCCTCAGTCTCAGCAATGGAAAGAGCTCTGATATTTACATTATTTGAAGCAAGAGTATCGGTAATGGTGACAAGGGCACCCTGTTTATTCTCAACAAATACTGTTAACTGTTTGATAGCCATAGCAAAAACTCCTTTTCACTAATTATATCAGCTTACGCTTGTCAATAACTCGTACAGCCTTACCCTCACTGCGGACAATGCTCTTGGGAGCAACCAGATGTACCGAGGGGTTAATGCCAAGCATTATCTTCATGGAGTTAGCAAGTGCCTTTTCCATAGCAAGGATCTCGCTGACCTTATCGGTGAACTTATCCGCGCTCATCTCAACATTGACCTCGAATGTGTCGTTGTTGTTAACTCTGTCAACCACGATCTGATAGTTAGGCTCGTAACCCTCATTAAGGAGAACAGTCTCAATCTGACTGGGGAATACGTTTACACCGCGGATGATAAGCATATCGTCGGTTCTGCCCATAGGCTTAGCCATCTTGATAAGGGTACGTCCGCATGAGCACTTCTTACGTGAGAGTACGCAAATATCACGGGTGCGGTAACGAAGGAGAGGGAAAGCTTCCTTATCGAGAGAGGTGAATACAAGCTCACCCTTTTCGCCCTCGGGAAGAACCTCACCTGTTTCAGGATCAATGATCTCCGCATAGAAATGGTCTTCGTTTATATGCATTCCGGTCTGCTCAGAACATTCGAACGCAACACCGGGGCCGGAGGTCTCAGTGAGACCGTAAATATCGTAGGCTTTGATTCCAAGAGTAGCTTCTATATTGTGACGCATCTCCTCTGTCCAAGGCTCAGCACCGAAGATTCCCGCCTTGAGCGGAATATCGTCAGGATCGTATCCCTGCTCCTTGAGAGTCTCGCCAATATAAGCGGCATAGGAGGGGGTACAGCAAAGAATGGTAGCGCCGAGATCGGTCATGAACTGGATTTGACGGTCAGTATTACCGGAGGACATAGGAAGAGTCAAACAACCTACGCGGTGAGAACCACCGTTGAGGCCGGAACCACCGGTGAAAAGACCATATCCGTATGCAACCTGGCAAACGTCCTTGTTAGTTCCGCCTGCTGCAACAATAGCACGGGCACAGCAATCCTCCCATAGATCTATATCATTCTGAGTATAGAACGCTACTACACGGCGGCCGGTAGTACCGGAGGTAGAGTGAATTCTAACACACTCCTCAAGTGGCTTTGCAAGAAGGCCGTATGGGTATGCATCACGAAGATCCGCCTTAGTAAGGAAAGGCAGAAGATGCAGATCTTCAATACCATGGATATCCTCGGGCTTTACACCCTTCTCATCCATAAGGTTACGGTAATAGGGCACGTTATCGTATACGTGCTTGACCTGCTTCACAAGCTTTTCCGACTGAAGCTTTTTAATCTCTTCAACCGGCATGGTTTCGATTTCTTTTTGATAGTATCTTTGCTCCATTTTTCTTTTTCCCTTCTGTAAATTGCGGAATGCAAATGGTTTTATAAAACAAAAAACCTCCGCATTCCATATCTTGGAATACAGAGGACGGGAAAACCCGCGGTACCACCTCAGTTTACCGCTATCTCACGAAAGCGGCCTCGGGAAGTGTCAATTAACACCCCTGTTCTATGACGGGAACACCCGTTACAGCCTACTTGGAGCTATGCCCTGTTCGGTGTACTGCTCGCAGGAGGAATTCGGCCCGACCGTCCCCATTGTCTCACACCAACCGACAACTCTCTTAAGGTTCTGTCCGAGCTTACTTGTTCCTGTTCAAACGCATTTCATGTGCATATTTTATCACTTTATCCCAGTCAAGTCAAGTGGTATGTACAATTTTTGTTATAAAAATAAATTTACAATGTCTTCAAATACAGGTCAGCTTCAATGCGGTCTCTAAAAATGATGATGCTTTTATAACTATATTTTTCAAAGAGCTCAATGACCCTCGGCCTTGACTTATCTCTGTATTCCTTTACCGAGCGGAGAAACTCCTCATCTACCTCATCTTCCGGCTCTATCCACGGAATATCCGGACGTGCCTTCCCTCTCCGCTCGTATATACCTTCAATGCATACTTCGGTAGGGTAGTCAAGAAAAAACACTGTATCGGCAGCCATCATACGGATCTCCATAGTTCTCCCGTAATTACCGTCGATTATCCACTTATCATTATCAAGTATAGATTTTAGACGATCATCAAACACTTCTCTTGGCACAGTCGTTCTATCGGGATTCCAGTACAGCATATCCAGATGGCAGAGAGGCAGACCGGTTTTCTGTGAGAGCGCAGCAGAAAAAACACTTTTCCCACTGCCGGGGCAGCCTATAACTATAACTTTTTCCATATTCATCCCTAATTATCCTAAAATCAGTTTTATTTCTGTTTTAATAATATGAGTCCGTCCTTTATCTCGAGACAAGTACCATACGGTTCACTGAGTTCCTTTAAGATATTAAATATTTCCTCTGCCTCCTCACCCTTTGCAGTATAAGGAAGTCCGTTCATCTTTCCCTCTCTGCAAAATCCTGCAACCACAGGAAGCATAGAAAGTGATATTAGCTTTCCATCCTCAAAGACCATTTTGGGAATAACCGTCAAAAAATTACATTTTTTGGTCTGGAGACCTATTTTTCCGTTCTTAGACCTCGCCATAAGTCCCTCATAAGCAGAAGCATTGATATCCACGTTATACTTTGTCATAAAGTCAGGAGGTAAATACTTCACTCTCATACCCTGATATATAAAATCCCCAAGAGAATAGAATATAGGTGCACCATGATATATCTCAAGAGGACGAAGCTCATGAGTGCCGTTACATATAACCGCTGATACCCCTGCATCAACACTGTCGTGACAAATCTCTTCGAGGAACAATGGGATCTCACTGTGCTTAGTTCCTCCTATAGCATGACAATGTACAGCAAGAATCACATAATCAAAGCTTTTCTTTGCATCCTTGATGGATGCTATAATACGTTGTTTATCCTTCTTATCGCATTCGCTTTTCTTTCTCGACCCATCAAAACAGAAATTTACTCCACCGAATCTGTATACCCCATCGGCAGACCCTGAAACAAAGCCCTCCCTCACACGCAATTCTTCTCTTGCGTTGACCAGGCTTGTGTCAGCAATAGCCTTAAGCTGCTGAAGCTGATCCTTGTCTATGGGGAAATACTGCTGAAACCCAAGATAATTGACCCCCGGACGAGCCTCCATATTGTCTGTGCTATATCCGGCTTTTGAAGCATCATTAAAGCTGGTGTCAAGAGAGATTATGCCTATCTTTGTTCCTTCTGCAGTAAGTGCTGCAGGTGCTCCGGCATCACTCAGACTCCTGCCGGTTCCGGAATGAGCAAGTCCTCTCTTGTCAAGATTATCAATAGTAGACAGAAGCCCGTGATAAGAGTAATCCATGCAGTGATTGTTTGCGATACTGTAGTAGTTAAAACCAAAGCGAACAAGATCTCCGAAATCGTCCGGGGTACAGTTAAGCCAAGTACCGCCACTATACGCTCCGGGGAAACCGCCGAACTCACCTATATTGGTCTCCAGATTCGTCATTCTTACATCGGCATCTCGCATAAAACCGAACACATCCACAAAATCACCGTCAAAATATTCTCTCGGGATATCCGCTGTAAAAAGAGAATCTCCCGTTGCCGATAAAATAAGTTTACTCATATTCCGTTCTGCCATCCTTTAAAGTATCATCTGATTACATTATATCATATTACGTGAAGCTGTTCAATATAACAACTCAAAGAAACAGCCTACCGCAGACATTATAGGTGACTATCTTTTTAAGGTAAAGATTTTATCAACAAATTATCCACAGAGAACAGAAACGTGTTCCGGAAGATATACGATCTTATTTTGAAAAGAACGGAACCTAGGACAGCTATAACAGCCTATATGACGCCAAGGCGCTTGAAGTGATCGGAATAGAAGGCATAAAAAAAAGAATTAGATGCTTCAGACAAGGTCGGTGGAAACAATCCACGGGCGCAGGTCACATCTAATTCTGAAATCAGTATAGCAGAATTGCTAAAAATTATCAAGGGAGATGCCGAAAAATATATTTCCAAAACGTCAACAGGCGACAGCGCCGGGGGTATAGAGAACCAGGACAACCGCTCTCTTTCACCCGAACAGGAAGAATACTTCAAAGATTCCGTTGTCCGTGACGAGAAATACCAGCTGAAGGTTATGTGTTTTACACTGCATTATATATAAGTTATATCTGAAAGCAAAAAATGATGACAGATTTTACTCTGTCATCATTTTTACAAACGTATTTATTTCCGTCTTATCCATACCAGCATATCACATTCCTCACGGTTTGCAAATGTCCAGTAAGGACGGAATACCAAATTTACTTTCTCCCGTTCTGAGGTTGCCTTGCGGTAAAGAGAATCAAATTGACTGTCAAGCATAGCCTCCACATTAAGTGAACGCATACCGTATTCATTTTTCGTCTCACCGGTAACCACCGTTGCTGAGGTATCAACCGAAAGTGCGTTAAGCTCATAATCGTTATCTATACGCTCTACACAGTAAACAACAGGGCCGCGGCAAAGAGCCACTCGGCCGTTGTTTGCACGTGAAAGAGGATTGCACTCTACAAAATACGGTTCAATTTTAAAATCTATTTCAATTTTACCTTCAGTAGCAGGAATCGAAATATAACCGTTTTTCTCGGTATACTCTGCCTTTACAGAATATTCGTCACACCACTCGGGAATACGAAGAAGGATCTCATTATACTCACACTTCTCGATCTCAAGTAATATCTTACCGCCATTCGGATAGTCAGTGGTCATTTTTACACAGTTCTTTCCGTCATCGTAAGTCACAGAACCGTACTGATTAATAACAAGTGAACTGCCGTACTCTGAGAAGAAAACGTCACCTATACGGGCAAAGAACCGGTTGATATTAGGAGGACAACAGGAGCAACCGAACACCTCTGCTCTCTGTCTTGGCGGTAAACCCATACGTTCGTAAGGGTGTATCGCAGTTTGTTTGTCAACCGATGCAAGGTGGATCTCAAGAGGGTTCACGTAGAAAAATGATTTTCCGTCAAGAGACGTGGAAGAAAGAACACCGTTATACATAATCCGTTCTATCACGGCTCCGTATTCGGGGTTAAGTTCATACTTTTGCATAGCTAATGCAAAGAAAACAAAACCGATAGCAGCACAGCTTTCACTGTATGCATCAAGACACGGAAGATCATAAGCCACCGTAAACGATTCTCCTTTAGGATCAGATCCTATACCACCGGTCACGTACATTTTTCTATCTACTATGTCACGCCAAAGACGCTGACAAGCATCAAGAAGTGCTTTATCCCCTGTTTTCAGACCCGCTTCAGCCATTGCGGTATATAGATAGACCGCACGAACAGAATGTCCTTCTGCCTCTGTGAGGTCACGAACTGCAATCTCACTCTGATCATATTTTCGAGTATAGAGATTTGGGTGTATCCCCGCTTCCCCACAAACACCGCGTTGATCGATGAAGAACAGAGCAATGTCAAGATATTTCTTCTCGCCGGTATACTCAAAGAGCTTTATAAGAGCTATCTCTATCTCCTCGTGACCGCAGGTTGAGAATTTCGAAAGCTTTTCGGTAACAAAATAACGCTCGATACAATCAACGTACTTTTTCATTATATTCAGAAAATCGTGTTTTCCGGTTGCCTTGTCGTAAGCAATCGCCGCCTCTATAAGATGACCGGCACAGTATAACTCATGGTCACTGCGTTTGGTAAAACGGTTATAGGGTTCTATTTGAATGTAGTGAGAATTAAGATATCCGTCGGGAAGCTGATTTTTCGCCATATCGGTAACAAGATCGTCAATAATCCTTTGTTCTTCTTCATACCCTCCGTTACGGGTGATAAGATAGCCTACCGCCTCGATCCACTTTGCAGTATCGGAATCGTAAAAAATATGCGGATACTCCTTACCATCACGATAATTAAAACGAAGAGCATCAAATCTTCCCGACTCTTCAAATCTTTCGTATACTGCACGCAAGCTCACCTCACGGTTAAGATCATAACGCCACTTCCAAAATCCGCCTACAATTTCTACGTCCTCAAAACTTAAATTTGTTAAATTATTCATAATTCGGTTAGTACCTCACAGACCACTTATTTTGATTTATTTTATCACACGCCGAAGGTAAAATCAATACGTCAACACATGACCCGAGAAAGAAACAAGCCAAGACCGCAGAAACATTGGTCTGCGATCTTGACTTGAGTATAAATCATACGTTTATATATTTCAGTTAAATTCTTCTCTGTGCTCCATAAAAAATTCAAAATATTTTCGTACGTTTGGCAAATCGGTCCATTTTGAGACACATGCAGGGCATTCGTCCAAGTTGTAGACCATTGCATTCTTCATTGATAAAAATATAGGAGAATGGGTGGCAATGATAAACTGACTCCGGGTGGCACGTGCCGATGCGGTAATATATTCAGCAAGTTCGATTTGCCGCTCGATAGACAGACTATTTTCCGGCTCATCTAAAAAATACAAGGCATCCTCATCTATTCTGTCAATAAAATATTGCAGTGCAGTTTCTCCATTTGAGTAAAGATCTACATCGCGTGCTACCCGCTTTCTGATATAGCTTGACTGTGAGTGTTTTGGAGAAAGGATTTCTCTGACCTCTGACCATCTCTCGTAGTCATCAAGATCAGTCAGTTTTCCCATTTCGGGATTTGTAATTATTCCGTGGTGAACATCTATGTATCTTTCAAAAAGCCGGTCTCTTTTTTCATCCAATTTTTCATTGACAGAACGGGCATTCAGAGAATAGTTGAATACGTCATCACTTGTAAGAACGAAGCTGCCCCGAGGATATCTGTAATATTCCTCGTGGCACATTCCGACAAATTTATCGAAAAGCGGAGCATCATTAAAATCGGAATAGCGACACGCGTTTACTTTTCTTGCCATAACGTTTATCAGCGTGCTTTTACCCGAGCCGTTTCCGCCGTAAAACATAGTAATTTGATCAAGCTCAACAGCTCTTAGTTCTTTTGGCGGAAATATTTTGAACGGATAAAAGGTATTAAAGCAGGTACGCTTTTCATCTTTTATTACTTCTATTTCAGCATGATCGCTTGGCAATATAAATTTTTTAAGATATACCATAGATGTACCGCCATTTGTCTTTCATTCAGACTTTCTCAAAACATACAAGAAATCAGTAAATTCAAGATCTATAATATCATCTTCCGGGATAAACTCTCTTGTCTTTTGCGGGAACTCTTCGAGGTAGAACCAACCTGGCATATTCTCCAGAGGATCCTTGAAGGAATAAGCGTCTTTTACCTCTATGTCAAAGCCTACCGCCTTTATCATATTATCATTCAGGCAATACTTTTCAGATTCTTTGTGCCGTTTCAGGCTTTCGTAAAGCTCTTCTCTGGAATACATACCGTAAAGCTTATCGTGTTTAGTGAAGTATTCCTCTAATTCTTTCCACTCGAAACTCATATTACTTGAAAATTCCGAAAAGATAAAATATCCGCCCGGCTTCAGTACCCTGTACACTTCCATCAGTATAGTTATCGTACACCATTTTCTTGCTTCATCCGGTGACATAACCCTGCCGTCAACAAGTCTGTTTTGAACTGCCCCTGAAAGAGGTAAATCTCCGGTCACAACGTCCAGAGATTGCCGCTTCAGGGGTATATTTATTTCATCAAAGGAAGCAAAACGGGTATTATACTCTTCTGTTTTTTCTTTTGTGTGGGAGCTTAATATACTTATATAATTTTTATTACTGTTAGTTATTAAACAAGGAGTTTTCGGATTCAAATGAAGAATATACGGTGCCAACCCCATATGATAACTTCCGAGATCCATAAACGGTGTTTCTTTTGCAGCAATTTCACGAAAAATATCGGTTATTCTTTTATCAGCTTCTTTTCCCTGCAGAAATCTTTTATAGCGCGGATCGTTTTTTTCATCGTATTCAAAAGCCACGTTGCTCCTGTTAAAGTTTGACAGAAACATCTGCTTAAGTTTATCTTTGCATTTTTCCTGCGCCTCTTGCGGATCAGTACCTATACCTATTGTTTCTATGTAGGCATTATCAAATCCGGGAATATCCGGATTTTTAAAATAGTAATCACCGCAAAGAATTTGCTCGGGTTCTCTGCTGAACATACTCTCGAAAATGTTACTCATATTATACCCCTTTAAGTGTTTAATTGTCAACCGCTTGTATGATCGTGACTCATGGCAAGCTTGTTATAAAATCCGGTTATATTGTAACATTTACTATAGCACTTTACAATTTCTGTGGTTAATAAAAATTTATCTGTAATTAAACATTAGTAATAAAGCGTACAGAATACTTAAACTGTTTTATTCAATAATAGTATAGCTCAGCATTTCATAATGCAATCTTGTGCCCACGTCTATACCGAAAGGAAGAAGTGCCATTGCAATAAAAACATCATCTTCTTTTTCATCCCCATCGGCACGAAGATAGGCATATTCACCCTCAATCTTCACAACTGTATAATCCTTAGGTTCCATATAAATCGATCTTCCTTTCGCTTTTAATTATCATCTTGTTCGTCATATCAAATTATATCATTGCTGAATTCAATAATCAAGGGAAATAATATGTAAATAAACGAACAATAAAATCTGTAAAAGTTATAAAAAACAGGACGACTTGAAAAATACATCAAGTCATCCTGTTTACTAAACATAATAAATATTTTTTTGCTTGCGTTCTGTCTGTATCAACGAATTCGTCCCTTGATTTCACCGCATACAATTTTTGCTCCCGTATTACCGGAGGGCTGAGTAGAAAAATCATTGGGAGATGAATGTAAAACGACCGTTCTGCCAATGATCTCGTGTACTGAAAAACGGTCGGTAAGGCAGAAAATGCATATCCGTTTACTCCAAACAAAGGCGGAAGATCTCCTGCGATGTATCGCTAACCCACATGATTAAGAGTTAGTTGTTCTACCAACTGAGCTAAAGGTGCATATAACTTGAATGTTTTTTTGACTCTATAGTATAAAAATGTAACTTATGATGAAATCGCTTGTTGCAATTCCTGTGTAAGGCTTATAAATTTGTCTTCATGAGATACATTCTCAAAACCCTTTAGCTGTCTATCACCAACCAAAAACGGAACCACACTATCCACGCCCTTAGTTCTTTTCACAGGTTCTAATGTGTCAAATAAACCGGAAAAATGCAATTCTTCGTTTTGAGGAATTGAAAACCATTCCACAAACCCATTTATTGATTTTTCTAAAGCTGAATACCCCTCTTGCTTTTGTCCGCCCTCAAAAAATGCTGCTGATAGCAGAAGCTGATTGAATGCATATCGGTATTTTTCGCAAATTGCATTTTCACCACCAAACAATGCATCCTGTAAAGAAGCTCTTACTTGTAGCACATTAATTTTTTCTTGTACCGTTGAAGGATTTGCTCCCAACTTTTCAAATAAATATCGGTATAGCTGCATCATATTTCTCTGCTTGTAATACCGATATTTATCCATTTGGTTTCGTTCAAGATAACGGTCTTCTCTTCGTTCCCCTTCCGAAAAATCATAAGTCCCTGGTACTTCTTCGAACCATTCTTCAACAAGATCATCATTTTCAGCAAAAAGCATTGAATAGACCGCATGCATGCGAATCTTTGCATCCGGGCATTTATCTTTGACCATTTGGCAAATCATTCTCAACTCAGGGAGTTTTTCGCCTGGATGTTGAGAATATCCCCTTGTAAGAGAGCGACAATAAATATCAATAATACGCCAATCATATGGGTAGTCGCGATATGCATTTGCCGCAGCTACAGCTGCTGAATCCATTTCTCCGTTCGTATTATACTGCTCATATTCCATGCAATATTTTTGAATTTTATCTTCCTGTGTAATTACATCATTTCCAATAAGGGCATCCACCGTAACGCCAAAAAAGTTTGCTATTACAGGGAGCAACGAAATATCAGGATATCCCTCATCTCGTTCCCATTTCGATACAGCCTGAAAAGATATCCCAAGAAAATTCGCAAGATCTTCTTGCGTAAGATCTCTATCGCGACGCATTTTTCTTAGATTCTCCGAAAGTGTAATTTTCATAACTTCTCCTAATCGCTATACAAATTCGAAACAGCCGGCTTGTTTCTAATATTATTTTATCAGAAATATTTTATGCTTTCAATAATCTACCATTTGAATAATAATTCTACACATAGTTGAATTATTTACAGTAAATTATAAACCGGCTCTATAATAAAAGTTGGTGTAACCAAGTAGAGCTTACGAAAAAGTAAAAAAGAAAAAAGTAGAGCATATTTGGAAAAATCCGTTAAAATGGAAATGACGAGTAACCATGAACGGAGGCACCAAATATGCTCTACACACATTTTACAGAAGATTTGCTAGGTGAGTGCGAGATCTGGATAACGGATTCCG
Source organism: Clostridia bacterium (assembly GCA_017556745.1). Taxonomy (GTDB): domain Bacteria; phylum Bacillota; class Clostridia; order Oscillospirales; family CAG-272; genus RGIG2161. The sequence goes on along the minus strand of JAFYMF010000029.1, from coordinate 5,312 downwards.
TTACGTTCTGTATATGTAATGTTTTTCATAATAAATATCATTTCGTTTTAGTTTTTGGCATCACGGTTACAAAAGGATATTCGGCGGTGATCTCGCACGATGCCACACAACGTGGCGCATCATTGCAAATCACCAAAAAACAAAAGAAATCCGAAACCATCGCCGATTGGCAATAATTTCGGATTTCTCTCTTTTGTGTTCATCCAACAATTTCGAACCTTTTCATCATCCAAATAAAAAGCCCATAATTGCAAAAAGTGTTGTCGGACACAAAACTAAAAACCATATATATTTATCACACTTTAACTTGATTTCTTTATTTTGTTTTTTGATTATCCTCAAACCATACATTGGGAAATGAACTACATTAAATGCCTTTGTTTCGTTCTCATTTGATCTCACGACAAAGGTAGCATAAGAAAAACTAATTTTTATTCTTGACATGACCCGTGGATGATAAACAATCTCTACAATTTCCTTTATTGGAACCTCTCTATTTTCAAAAAACAACGTGTTATCATCAGTTACTCCTAAAATCTTGCCAAAACAAAAACGATTTAAAACTGACAAAATAATAAAAGGACCAATAAGCAAGCCGTACATCACAGCAATAACAGAAGTTGCGCCAGACATTTCTAAAATAGTATTCCAAATATCAAAGTTCCCTTTTCGCAATTCCTGAGCAATTATCATCACCGGAACTGCCGGGATGAAAGCAAGCATAATATAAATATATGTGTTAAAATACTGCCAGCGAATCTTTTGCCCTTCTATTTCTTCAAATGTTTTTGCCTGTTTTTTTGCCTTGCTTTTAAGCAGCTTCAAAAACAAAGGAAAATTTTCTTCTTGCGATTTTACTTTTAAGACCTTAGGAAATGCACAAATAGTGTACGCCTTGCCCTTTTCAAACAAAACATTGATCGTATATTCTTTAAATAATTTTGATTTTTTCATTTGAACAGAAGTTATATTGAGCGGTATTCTCATAGTGTCCGTAACATCTTCACCGGACAAACAAGCAACCAAAAAATTAGTTTCTGTAAGTCCGAAATATGCGAACTGCTGAAAACCATTATATTTAATATATCCAAAAATAGAATGCAATAATGTTTCACCGTCTTGTAACATATCAGATAATGTTTTTATCATATGCTGATCACTTGCCATAAAAACACCGCCTTTCTTTAATTTATTGTATCATAATATTTAAAACATATCAACACCAAACGTCGCAGGTTCAAGCCCATAAGGTCGGGGGAAAGGTGCAATAGTGAAAGGGGTGTGTTTTTTACCCCTAAAAACACGAAAAGCCCTTGAAAATCAAGGACTTTTGTGTTAGGGTGCAAAAACTAACGTTGTATTTGCGCGAAGCGCAACATCGTTGATGCGAAGCATCACATCATTTGCAACTTGTTGTAACATCGTTTTGTGTCCGCTTGAATGAGAAATGATGTTTTCGCTTTGCTCGAAATGATGTTGATCTTCGGTCAAATGATGTTGTGCCCTGCGGACACAAATGAAAAAATCCAAGCCGATTGGCTTGGATTTTTTGGGGTCATAGTACAAAAATGCAACTCAGCAATTCGTACCGCCTATTTAATTTTTTTTTGCTCATTGTACTTGTTTATTTAATTAAAAGCCAAAAAGTCTTACCACATTAGAAATTAGAAAAACACCTCAAACCGAACTTCTACAATTCAATTTTGAGGTGTTCTTCGGGTTTCATTCAATATTAATTACACGCATTCTTCGATCAACTTAGACTCATTCTCACTAATATTCAATTTTTCCAAGTTATCTATTGTTTCATCTGAATCGAATAAATACTGTTTAAAATCATCCGAATGCTCTAATTTGAATTTTTCATATTGTTCTGTCTTTCTAAAATCAATAAAAATAGGCCAGTCACGAATAGCAGTAGCATTAAAACTTTCCGGATACGTTCTTGAAAGCAATGTATATACTCTATCGAAATCATCTTGTAAACAACATTTAGCAATCGCAAATTGTGTCTGCATTGCTGAAACATCAAAACCATCCAACCACTTTTGTATTGATTTTCCCTGTTGTTTTAAAGCTATCATTCTGTTTACTTCAAAAATACTTTTATCCAAGAATGAAAAATCTTTATTTTTGACTAAAATTCCATATATGTATTCACAAAAAGCATACTCTTCGTTATTTAAAGCAGAAAACGCAATATTCTGTGAAAGAATATCATAGTTCTTTGCGTCCGACTTTATTGATACTAAAAATTCATAAAACAAAACACAAATCATTTCTTTCAAAACGACTATCGAATTATGAAGATAATAATCATCACAAACTAATCTATCTCCACATTTTACACCTTTTTTATATTCCTCATGAATATTATCCAAATATATTTTATTAACAACTCCCTCATTATGTACAAAAAGATTTCTACGATAATATATTTCTTCAAATACTTTTCGTATGCATATATACCTATCCAAATTAATTGAACTCTTTTCGTTCATTTTGTCAAGTGTTTTTATAGAATCAAATAAATTATTGGATACTTCTTCACGAACCTCACTAATTATTATTTCTTCAACTGTAGCAGAAAATAGACGACTCGTTTTTATGGTTTTTCCTTCAAAATATTGTTCTGGATTTGATACCACTAAAAATTCATATATCTGAGCTAAATATTTTTCAAATATTATAATTACATTAGACAAAATCGACCTACAAAATATAGTTCTTTGACTATCAAGTTTATATTTCTTGTTCCGTGTTAATTGAGGATCTTGCGATTGAAAATCAGAAGACATAGAATAAGAAATATTATTTTTATCATTTTCTCTTGTAAGTGTAACATTAATAATTTCTTTTAGCTTAGTCCCAACGATTTCTTTTTCATCTATTTGTGCTTTTAAAGACTCAATATCATCTTCATCATCCGGAATATTCTGCAATACATCATTTATCGCAAGACCTATTTTATATGTATTTTCTAACTCTAATTTATTTTGATTCCAATTAGTAATAAAATCATTATAAAACTCATTCAAAGCTTCTACCTCTTGAATTGCAGTTAAAAAACTTCCCTTTATCACTTCATTGGGAACAATAATTTCTACATCTACGCTCATTTTGATTATCCTTTCTGATATCAATAATATTTTTCAAAAAGACACCTCGACAAAACAAATATGAACTCTGTTTTTATATATTATATCATATTTTTCATCAAAAACCTACATCGATATTGTAAATATGACAAATCAAAAAACATTTTATTAATTATTTCGTGTTATACTATTACTTCACTATTTTTAATTACAAGGAGAAGCAATATGAAAGAACAAGAAAAACTAAAAGCAACCGTACTTAAACTTTATTCTGCCGGTTCAAAAGTCTCAGACATTGTTACACAAACAGGTGTACCGCGAAGCACGGTATATTATTGGGTCAAAAACGAAATTCCAAAAGAAACGTCGCCTTTAAATTTAAGAGACTATTATTTTCTAAAGCAAAAATGTGAGCGACAAGAGAAAATCATAGCTATATTAAAATCTGCTCCCTGCGCCGCTACCGCGCCATTACAAGAAAGGCTCGCAGCAATCGAGCAGATGGTGAGTGAATAATACAACGTCAACACGTTGTGCGAGGCTCTCGATGTTGCAAAAGGTACATACTACAATCACACACTAAGAAACAAACGCGGAGAAACGAAAAGTGCTCAACGTAGGCGAGAGCTATTCCCTATCATTGAGCAAATATATCATGAAAGTAATCAAACATACGGTGCCGGACGAATCACAGTTGTTATGCGTGAACGTGGTATTCCGGTAGCAGAAGGAACTGTTGCGCGAATTATGCACGAGAATGGTCTTTTCAGCATCCGCGGCGGCGCCAAAGCTTTGTACTATAGAAATAAAGAGTGCAAAGATAATCTTATAAAACAAGAGATCACTGTAAAAGCTCCTAATGAAGTATGGGTGAGCGACATTACATATTTCTATTTTAATAATAAAACGTATTATCTCTGTGCTATTATCGATCTATATGCGAGAAAAGTGGTTGCCTGGAGAATATCCGAACGAAACAGCACGTATCTGACAAAAGGAACGTTGAAGTTAGCTATCATAGATAGGAATCCTGCACCGGGACTTATTTTTCATTCAGATAACGATGCAAATTTTACTTCTTATACATTCATGACATACTTGAAAGAACACGGCATCAAACAATCATTTTCGCGTGCACATAATCCCTATGACAATTCTGTTTGCGAATCATTCTTTAAGACGCTTAAACAAGAAGAAATATATCGTAAGGATTATCGATCTGAAAAAGATATGCTTCGTTCCATAACAACTTTTATGGAATTCTATAATAATTCTCGTCCACATTCAATGAATGGATATCGAACGCCGAACAAACACGAAGCTGCTTACTATAAAAGAAAAGCTGTCCAAAAATCTTGAACAGCTTGATTCATATAATTGAAGGCGTTTTAATTTACAACAAAAATTTGAAGAATTTTTAAAATTCGATATTAGACAAATCTAATATTAAAATGCCGCAAAATCCTTGATATATAAGGATTTTAGGCACAAAAAAGAACTGGTTAAAAACCGGATTTTCTTTAATTTAATTTAGCAGATTGTCGAACCGGAATTACAGCACAAACAATTCGCAAAATAACATATATAAAAAACAAAGCAAATAACAAAATTACTTCTTCGCCAAAGATTTGTGATACATACTTAAATAGAAAGTGTGCTATAGAATCGGTAAAAAACATAATCAATAAAGTTAAATTAGACAAAACATTTAATATTGATTTTGCTATAGTTTTAGGCTTAATAAAAAAATAATACGTAGTGTAAAACAAATCCAACTCGTAAAAAACGACAAAACCACCAACAACAGCAATAAGTACAGCACCAAAGCCCTCAAAAATATCAACACCGTTAGCAGGGTCCATATCATAATTATACGAACTTATGGCACCAATAATAGAAACTATTGCAGTAATTAAAATCAACAGCGAAAATACTCCTATAATTATTTTCTTTTTCATATCATCACCGCCTTAGGTGTAGTATAACATAAAAGCGAAAATAAATCAACGGCTTGCCGTTGTATATCATCAATTCCGCAGGAATTGCATATCATCAAAACTTTAGTTTTGTATATCATCAAGCCGACAGAAATACACACCTGAAGGTGTGATGAGATACAACAACGGCAAGCTGTTGTTGATGATATACACGACTGCGTCGTGATGAGATACCAATCCTTCGGATTGGATAAAAATAAAGCACTTCCTAAGAAGT
>JAFYMF010000028.1 GCA_017556745.1 Clostridia bacterium | reverse complement strand
CTTACTGGACTCGGGGCCGATACGGATACCTGCCCACTGTGAAGAGATGACACAGTTGGTAATTGTGAAATTCTCACAGGGAGTAGGACCGGTCTTAAGGCCTATAGCATCGTCACCTGCATTGATCTTACAGTTGGATATAATTACGTTCTTTGAACCGCCGAAATCAATTCCGTCTCCGTTCATACATTCCCTGCTGTTGATAACTATACCGTCAAAAAGTACGTTGGTATTATTCTCACAGGAAATAGTAAACCATCCGGGATTGTGTAGGGCAACTTCTCTGAGTGTAATATTGTTACTGCTCCTTATTACCAACATATAAGGATGTCCGTTCAGCTTCGGCTTAGTACGGGCGTTTTGACGACGGAGATCGAAGGTTCCGGGGCCGAGAATTCCGCTGTTCTCAATATCTTCACCGTAGATCTGAGTATTGCAGATACGACCGTTTTTGGCCGGCACCATAAGTTCCTCGTTTTCCATACTACCGTAAACAACACTGCCCGGCTCAAGCAAGAGATACACGTTACTCTTAAGTATTATGGTACCCGAAACATATTCACCTGGAGGGAAGATAACATATCCGCCGCCGGCTTCGTTCACCTTATTTATAGCATCATTGATTGCATCGGTACTTTTTGTTACACCATCGGCAATTGCACCGCAATCAAGTATCGAGAGTCTCATTTAAACCTCCTTTGTCTTACACTGCGCTTTTATCTGACTGCGTAAAGAGATATACCCTTTGCGCCAAACATTCCGTTTTGAAGACTGATCTCTATCTCATTCTTGCCCTGGATAAGGTATTCCGTAAGTTCAAATCCCATACGGATTCCGAAGTTATATCCGCTATGGATAGCTTCCCTGTCCCAATGCACGATCTCCTTACCGTTTACTTTTATTGTGGGAGATCCGTTAACCTTTTGAGTGAGAAGGTATATACGCCCATCACTGTACTCATATGCTACTGTCTGGGATGTCATCCCTTTTTCCGGCATTACTGTTTCAAGGACAGGCTCTCCCTTTTTACCTGCATCGTAAACCTTGGCATTTTCGATTATTCTTGCCTCTTCCTCAAGAGACTTTTCTCTAAAGTCGTCCCATGATGCAGCAAATTCAGGAGACAACGTGGTTATTTCTCCCTCACATTCAATAGTCTTAAGATTATTTATTCTGTAGTGTCTGAGAAGTCCTGACGTATTGTATGAAACGGAATTGTACAAACGCATTCCGTCAACATTTTCCGCTACAATGGCAGGTCTTTCATCGGAATTGACAATTTCAAACACACAGTTTGACATTCTTATGCGAGCCGCATTCTTGATATACATCGCGGAACACGGGAACTGAGGAAATTCGAAAAGCAGGTCCGGGTAGTTACCGTTATTTATAAGCTCGGGTACTCGCACACCCTCGCCCTTGTCAACAGTTCCACCGCCCGGAGCCACTACATGAATATTGCTCATCATAATATCTTCAATAGGTGCTTCGGGCAACCCTATCATAACAAATTGACTCTCAAACCACCCCGGTTGAGGACGGCGTCCCATATGGGCTATTATATTGCTCATAAGCACTCTTTTGAACACACCGGGGTTCGGTCTTACTCCTGTACTTTGTGAGCTCATGGGACAAGAATTTGAGGTCATAAACACTGCTCGGAGAACGTTGACCATGTTAAGGTTACTGAAGGTAAGATCCTCCATACGGTAGTTCTCGCAAAGTTGTATCTTTATACCATCACTGCAGTCATTAAATACACAGTTTGATATCGAGATATTAAGCATATCACCGCAGGTCTCGGGACCAATACGCACACCTGCCCAATTTGAACTGAGATTACAGTTTGTAATTGTAAAATTCTCGCAAGGAGCATCGGGCCAATGGGTCTTGAGTCCAATAGCATCGTCGCCAGCCTTAATATTACAGTTCGATATTGTAACATTTCTTGATCCGGAGAAATCTATTCCGTCACCGTTCTCACATCCTGAAGTATCGAGTGTAAGCGAGTCAAATGTAGCATTGGTATTATTTACCGAATATATCGTGAAGAATCCTGTCTTGATAAGAGATATTCCCTTTACCATAATATCATGACAGTCAATAAAAACTATTATGCTGGGACGTCCGTGTTCTTTGGTATATCCGATCTTATCACGGCGAAGGTTAAGAGTACCCTTTCCGATTACACCACAGTTATGTATATCCTGACCGAGAATGAGAGTGGAACCCTTGTGTCTTTTTGTTCCTCCGTGGAAATCTCCCTTTTCCATACTTCCGAGGATAACGGCACCCGGATCAAGTTCAAGATACACATTGCTCTTCAGCTCTATTGTACCACTAACAAACTCTCCCGAAGGAACCGTAACGTATCCACCACCGGCTTCGGCAACACAAGTAATAGCCTTGTTTATCGCCTCCGTGCATTTAGTAACACCATCGGCTATGGCACCGAATTCGGTTATACAAATTCTCATCGTTTTCTCCTTTTTTCCTTGTTTCCCACACTATAGCATATTATTGCACTGAAATCAAGTTATTCAACTAAACTTTTATGTATTTTTATATATATAATTACATATTATATATAGTAAAGACGTTTTTGCATCACATGTGGGTTTATTTATGCATTTTTATTGACTCAAAAAACACATTATGATACAATGACTCAAAGCAAAAGAACTCCTACGCAAACTTAACTTTTATGAAAACAATCAAAAATAAGGGAGCGTGAAGCTATCATCCGGGATAGCATCACAATATCTGCCATGGAATTCAAACATGAACACATACTTCTGTCGGACACAGTTATCGAGCAACAGTTGGCTGCCACAGAGACATTTGAGTCTGTTCACCGTAACGGTGAGTGGCGCACAAACATCACCCCTGTTTTTCCCCACAGTCTTCCGGAAAATAACATCATCGATCTTTCCGGTGAATGGTCGGTAAAAAGATGGCCTTTTTCATCTGCCGAGGAAAAACTTGCATCACCTAAGGCACCTGATACAACATGGGAAAAAGCAGTACAACCGGGTAAACTGTTCGCACATAACCCTAATGTAGAGCCCGCAGCAACAGACCGTTGGGATCGTGTAAGAATGTGTCACATCGATCAGGATGACGGTGCTGTGATAAGACGTACTATCACCCTTCCCAAGGAGTGGTCAGGCAAAGAAATCTTTGTTAATTGTGACGCAATATACCCTGCAGGCCGTGTCTATGTCAACGGTACTCTCGTTGTTGATCATCAAAGCGGTCTTACCCCCGTATGCCGTAACATTACCCCATACGTTAAAGCCGGAAAACCTGTTACTGTTGCAGTAAGACTTTACCGTAATCACCCTTACATTATGATGGATATGCCGAGACACTCTACCGATTTTGGTGGCATGCCTCAACCTGTATATCTTTTCGCCAAGGAAAAGTGTCATATTGAGGATTATTATCTTCCATCCGTGCTTGACGAGACGCTTAAAACAGGTATGGTTGAAGGATATGCAAGATTCTTTAACGCGTCGAAGAAGAAACAGACGGGTGTTGCAAAGGTAAAAATATATGCTCCCGATAATGCCTTTGTAACCGAAAAATCATTTTCATATGATATCAAAGCGGGACAAAAACTTGAACTTCCTATTTCCGTGAAGGTAAATAAACCCTTGCTGTGGAACGATGAGCACCCTCACCTTTACCGTGTTGAACTCACCGTTTCATCCTGCGGCGCTGATGAAGAAAAATATATATTCAGAACCGGCTTCCGCCGTTTTGAATTTAAGAATTGCCGTCCCTATCTCAACGGTAATCCCATTAAGTTCCGCGGTGTAAACCATCTTACACACCATCCGCAGCACGGTCTCCATACTCCGAAGGACTGGCTGAGACGCAATTTTGAACTGATGAAGTTGGCCAATGTCAACTGTATCCGCACACACTATATGGGTCCGAGATATCTCGCCGAGTTGTGCGACGAAATGGGAATTTATCTCCTCCAAGAGCTTCCGATAGACTGGGGTACCAACTACATTCATAACCCTGAATGGGTGGGACCCGCACTTATGCGTCTTCACGCAGGTGTGTGTCGTGACAGAAATCACCCATCAATAATGATCTGGTCCATAGGAAACGAAAATATGCCGGAATCTGATGCTGTTGCAGAAAACGGTTGGATGCATCTCAATATGTACGATCGATTTGTTAAGCGGCTTGATCCAAACGGCATTACTATGTTCCCACCTCCCGGTCCGGCAACTAAGATCGAAGGTATCTTTGAGCTTCGCGTCGGTGACGTTGCAGATATTCATTATTCACTTACTCCTGCAAAGGTTTTCCTTCGTGACGGCCAGGTAGAGACCCCTGTTTCCTGGGAAGCTACCACGGAGGTAAATACAAAAGAGGATGCTCTTGCACGCGGTTGGAACGGAACGTGGTTCTCGTCCGAATACATGGCATTCAGCGCACTCCCTGATATAATCTTCTCGCCCAACCACTGTTCTATGATTGATGATGAACACACAAAATATCCAAAGGATACCCCTCAGATCAAGGTATTCTATGACCGTCTCAAAAGAGAATGGGGCTTTATGAGACACGAAGAAAGTTGTCTCGGCGGTGCTTATTTCCCTTGGATGTCCGGCGGTTCAAGTTTCTCTCTTGGTCATCCCTTCAGCTGGACTGTTCTTTCCGAGGACTGTGACTGGGGTGTAATGACTCCCGAGCTCCTTCCAAAGCCGAATTTCTGGGTTCTCAGAAACCTCCTTACTCCTGTATGGTTCCCGGATGAGATCGAGTGGTTTGAAGGTGATGACGGTATTACCTTTGAGCTTTGGAATCAATACAACGATATTAATCTTAATGAGTGTACAGTCCGTATCTCTCCGGTAAACTCCACATTTTACTGGACAGACATAAGCATAAATCTCGCCCCAGGTGAAAGAAAAATGATCGCCGTTCCTTTCTGGGACGATGGCGATCGCAGGGCTTTGCTTAAAGGACATGAGGTATTATTCCGCTTGTCACTGATAGATCCTAATGGATTCGTTTCAACAACAAAGGACATTACAATATTTAACGGTAACAGAACAAGAATTGAATCAGGTGCCACCTTTGACGTAAGTCCCGAACCTGCATACATCAGCAAGAAAAAATCAGTCTAAAAGCAGAAAGCTAAAAACAAAAGTGGTTATCTCATAAACAAGATAACCACTTTTTGGTATCTATTCAACATCTGCTTTAAACCTGTTCCGTCCGTAACATCTGCTATAAAACGATTAAATATATAAACAATAAAAGTAATAGACTTTTGACATTATAAATCACGATTTTTATTGACTTAAAAAGTTAATTATGATACAATGACCCCAAAGAAAGAGGTCATCACAGGCTATTCTTTCAAAGAACTTTGATAACACAGGAGTGTGCTGTTTCCCATTGCGGAAACTTCACAAAATTTGCTATGGAATTTACACATGAGTATAAGCTTCTGTCAGACGCTATAATCGAAGAACAGCTGTCTGCAACAGAATCATTTGAGTCCGTCCACTGTGACGGTAACTGGCGTACAGACATTACACCTGTTTTCCCGCACAGCCTTCCGGAAAACAATATCATCGACCTGTCCGGTGAATGGGCAGTAAAAAAATGGCCCTTCACCTCAACTGAAGAGAAGTTAGCCTCTCCCAGAATATCCGATGCGTCATGGGAAAAAGCAGTTCAGCCCGGCAAGCTGTTTGCTCTCGATCCTAATGTTGACCCCGTAACGATACCGGAATGGGACAGAATAAAGACACTCCATTTAAGTCCCGATGACGGTGCAGTTATCAGACGTACCGTTATGATCCCGGAGGAATGGAAAAACAAGGAAATATTCGTTGACTGTGATTCCATATATCCCGGCGGACGTATTTACATAAACGGTACTCTCGTTGCAGATCATGCAAGTGGTCTTACACCGGTATGCCGTAATATTACTGCTCTTGTTAAAGCAGGAAAACCCGCCACCGTTGCAGCAAGACTCTACCGTAACCATCCCCACATAATGATGGATATGCCGAGGCACTCTACCGATTTCGGTGGAATGGCTCAGCCGGTATATATCTTCGCAAAGGAAAAGTGCCATGTAGAAGACTATTACCTCCCCTCCCACCTCGATGAATCGCTTAAGAACGGTAAGATAGAAGGATATGTAAGACTCTGTAATAAAGCAAAGAAAAAACAGAAGGGGTCCATTTCCGTAAAGATATACGGTCCCGACAATTCCTTCGTTACCGAGGCATCCTTCCCTTATGAGGTTGCGGCAGGTCAGAAGCTTGAGCTTCCGATTACCGTTAAAGTAAATAAACCTCTTCTTTGGAATGATGAGCATCCTCATCTTTATCGTGTTGAGCTTACAGTTTCCGCTCCCGGCATTTCAGAAGAAAAATACTCATTCAGAACCGGATTCCGCCGTTTCGAATTCAAGGACAGCCGTGCTTACCTCAACGGCAATCCCGTTAAGTTCCGCGGTGTAAACCATCTTTCTCACCATCCGAAACACGGTCTCCACACTCCTAAGGACTGGCTCAGACGTAACCTTGAGCTTATGAAGCTGGCTAACGTCAACTGTATTCGTACACACTACATGGGTCCCAGATATCTGGCTGATCTTTGTGATGAAATGGGCTTTTACCTTGTCCAGGAGCTCCCCATAGACTGGGGTACTCACTACATTCACGATCCCGAGTGGGCAGGTCCCGCTCTTATGCGTCTTCACGCAGGTGTTTGCCGTGATAGAAATCATCCCTCAATTATGATTTGGGCTATCGGTAACGAGAACATGCCTGAGTCCGATGAGGTTGCTGATACCGGGTGGTTCCACCTTGCAATGTACGAGCGCTTTGTTAAGCGTCTTGATCCCAAGGGTGTTACCATGTTCCCGCCTCCAGGTCCTGCATCCAAGATCGAGGGTATCCTTGAGCTTCGTGTAGGAGATGTTGCGGATATACACTATTCCTTTGTTCCGATAAAGAAGTTCCTTAAGGAAGGAAAGGTAGAAAATCCCAAGTCATGGACGCCCTCAATGGAGATCAATACCAGAGAAGATGCCCTCAAGCGTGGCTGGAGCGGAACCTGGTTCTCTAGCGAATATTGCCTGTTCAGTGCATATCCCGACATAATCTTCTCGCCCAACAGATGTTCTATAATAGATGACGAGGACAAGGACTATCCTAAGGATACTCCTCAGATCAAGGTATTCTACGATCGTCTCAAGAGAGAATGGGGCTTTATGAGACACGAGGAGACCTGTCTTGGCGGAACTTACTTCCCCTGGATGTCCGGCGGTTCAAGTCTTTCTCTCGGCCACCCCTTCAGCTGGACTGTTCTTTCCGAGGACTGTGACTGGGGCGTTATGACTCCTGAACTCCTTCCCAAACCCAATTTCTGGGTACTTAGAAACCTTCTCACTCCTGTTTGGTTCCCGGACGAGATCGAATGGTTTGAGGGTGACGAGGGTTGTACGTTTGAACTTTGGAATCAGTATAACGACCGCAATCTTAATGAATGTACAATTCGTATAACACCTTGTAATGCCACTCTCGCTTGGACCGATGTAAAGATAAACCTTGCTCCCGGTGAAAAGAAAGTAGTTACCATTCCCTTCTGGGACAATGGTGATCGTAAGGCTTTGCTTAAAGGCCATGACGTATCATTCCGCCTGTGGTTAATAGAGCCTGATGGTTTCGTTTCAACCTCCAAGGACGTAACTATATTTAACGGTAACAGAACAAGAATCGAAGCAGGCGTCACCTTTGACGTAAGTCCTGAGCCCGCTTATATTAACAAGAAGAAATCAAACTAAAATCTAAAAACGAAAGTGGCTGTCTCTGATGCAGACAGCCACTTTTATTTTCCTTTTCTATGTCATTTTGTTATATAAATCATGAGTTAACTAATCTTTAATGGTGTAAATTCCGCTTATATATTGACTTAAAAATCAAACCATGATACAATAACCTGAAAAGTAATAGAATTTTTTATTAAATTGCTTTGTATACAACTATGAATGAAGGAGAGTAATATCCTATATTGTGGGACTATTACAAAAATTGTTATGAAATACACATCTGAACAAAAGATCCTGTCAGATGCTATTATTAACGATCAATTATCCGCAACAGCATCCTTTGAATCGGTACACTGTAACGGTGAATGGCGTACCAACATCACCCCTGTTTTCCCCCACAGTTTGCCAGAAAACAACATCATAGATCTTTCCGGCGAATGGGCAATAAAAAAATGGCCTTTTTCTGTGGCAGAAGAAAAGCTTGCTTCACCCAGGATTTCAGAAATGTCATGGGATAAAGCTGTCCAACCCGGAAAGCTTTTTTCACTTGATCCCAACGTTGATCCGGAGGATATTCCCAACTGGGACCGTGTGAGGATGAATCACGTTAACCCTGAGGATGGTGCGGTTATCAGACGTACCGTTTACATTCCGTGCGAATGGGCAAATAAGGAGATTTTTATTAACTGTGATGCTATATATCCCGCAGGTCGTATCTATATAAACGGTACTCTTGTTGCCGACCACGCCAGCGGTTTAACTCCGATATGCCGAAATATTACCAAATATGTTAAAGCAGGTAAGGCTGCCACTGTCGCCATCAGACTTTACCGAAATCACCCTTACATAATGTTGGACATGCCGAGACATTCCACTGATTTCGGAGGTATATCTCAGCCTGTTTACCTTTTTGCAAAAGAAAAATGCCACATTGAAGATTACTATCTGCCATCGTTCTTGGACGAATCTTTAAAGAGCGGAAAACTTGAAGGATATGCGAGAATAACAAATTCAAGCAAGAAGAAACAGATAGGTACTGCGCTCGTAAAGGTATATGCGCCCGATAATACTCTTGTAACTGAAGCATCCTTCCCTTTCGAGCTCTCTGCAGGTCAGAAGTTTGAGTTACCGATATCTGTAAAAGTAAATAATCCTTTACTTTGGAATGACGAGCACCCACATCTCTACTTAGTAGAACTTACACATTCAGTTCTCGGAGCAGAGTGTGAAAAATACAGTTTCAAAACCGGTTTCCGACGTCTTGACTTCAAAGACTGCCGTGCATACCTTAACGGAAATCCAGTAAAATTCCGTGGTGTAAACCATCTTTCACATCATCCTCAACACGGTCTTCACACTCCAAAGGATTGGCTCAGACGCAATCTTGAGCTTATGAAAATGGCTAATGTCAACTGTATCCGTACCCACTATATGGGTCCCAGATGCCTGACAGAGCTTTGTGACGAGATGGGATTTTATCTCATACAAGAACTTCCCATAGACTGGGGTACATATTACATTCACAAACCGGAATGGGTAGGACCCGCGCTTATGCGTCTTGAAGCAGGTGTATGCCGCGACAGAAATCACCCCTCTATAATGATCTGGGCTATAGGAAATGAAAACATCCCCGAGTCTGACGAGGTCGCGGACATGGCATGGTTCCATATGAATACTTATGAGCGCTTTGTTAAGCATTTAGATCCTAAGGGTGTTACAATGTTCCCACCCCCCGGTCCGGCATCAAAGATAGACGGTGTCCTTGAGCTTCGAATAGGTGATGTAGCGGACACTCACTACTCATTCGTTCCAATCAAGAAATTTCTGAGCGAAGGAAAGATTGAAAACCCAAAATCCTGGACCCCCACAATGGAGACCAATACCAGAGAAGAAGCACTTGAAAGAGGTTGGAACGGTACATGGTTCTCTAGTGAGTACTGTCTATTCAACTCCTGCCCTGATGCACTTTTCTCGACAGATATATGTTCTGTTATTGATGATGAACCACGTAAATATTCGCGGGATACCACCCAGATGAAATCATTTTATGATCGTTTCAAGAGAGAATGGGGATTCATGAGACATGAAGAATCCTGCCTTGGCGGTACCTATTTCCCATGGATCTCAGGCGGCTCAAGCATTAGTTACGGTCATCCGTTCAGTTGGACTGTTCTTTCTGAGGACTGTGACTGGGGTGTTATGACTCCAGAACTTATTCCAAAACCTAATTTCTGGGTACTCAGGAATCTTCTTTGCCCTGTTTGGTTCCCGGATGAGATCGAATGGTTTGAAGAGGATGACGGGGACGGATGTACAATTGAGCTTTGGAACCAGTACAATGATCTTAACCTCAAAGACTGTACTCTCCGTATAACTCCACGTACTGCAACTTTGGACTGGACTGACCTCAAGATAGATCTAGCTCCGGGTGAAAAGAAGGCAATTTATATTCCTTTCTGGAAAAAAGGTCACCGCCGTGGACTTCATGACGGTCACGATATGTCTTTCCGTTTGTGGTTAATCGAACCCTCCGGTTTTGTTTCAACTGCTAAGGATATCGTTGTATTCAACGGAAAACGTACAAGAATAGAATCCGGTGTAACCTTTGACGTAAGTCCCGAACCCGCTTATATAAGCAAAAACAAGTTTGACTAAACAAAAAAACACGGTAATGAAGTAAAATCTTTAAAACATCACTTCATTACCGTGTTTTTATATAATTTACTGTTTTTTAAAATCGTATCCGTTACTGTCTGCAAATTCCTTTGCTGCGGAACCTGCTTTACCGACAATTACAAGATATTTAGAGCAACCAACAAAAGCGTTTACGATCACAGTATCAACACTCTTGGGAATAGTGGCGACACCGAGTGAAGCACATTGTGCAAACGCACTGCCCGCAATGTATTTACATCCCTCTGGAAGAACTACACTTTCAAGACCACTTGCGAAAAACACCGCATCGCCTATAAAGATCAAACTCTTACTTAACGTAACATTCTTAAGAGAACTTGTCTGACCAAAAGCAAGTGATGTTACTGCCGCTACTTTATCAGACATAGAAACAGAGCTAAGCTTATCACAGAAAGCAAATGTAAGGGGATTAATGCTATAAACATTCTCTGAGATAGTAACACTTTCAAGTGCACTGCAGTTATAGAATGCACTCATGCCTATATGCTTAACGCTGTTTGGAATTTCAAGTGATTTAAGCTTGGATATCTTTGCAGGCTCAACATTACCATTTTCTGCAAAAACCTGTCCACTGGTACACGCAAATGAATAGCTTTCAATTCTTTCAAGAGTAGATGGAAATTTAACAGACGTTACTTTACTACTGTCATAGAAGGCACCCGATATAGATTTTACTCCCTCGGGAATAGTAATATCTCCGCCTTCTCCCGTATACTTAATAAGTATACCGTCACCGACAATAGCAAACTCATCCTTGAGAGAACGTCTCCATGTAGTACCTACAAACGCATTTCCTGCAATATATTTAACACCGTCAGGAATAGTGATAGAGGAAACCTTTACACTTCCGCCGCCAAATTCACACGCAATATCAGTTACGTTTTCCGGAATAATAACAGTTTCTGATACACCGTTATACTTAACAAGAGAGCCTGAACCAACGATTACAAAGGTTTCTTTCTGATTTTTGTACCATGTAGTGTTATCAAAGGCATGAATACCTATATGCTCAACAGATTTTGGAATTGTTATATCGGTAAGTCCCGTACACATTTTGAATGCAAAGGAGTTAATTACCTTGACACCCTCGGGAATAGTGATAGAAGTCATATTCTTACGAAGGAAACAATCTGAACCGATCTCTATAACAGGTTTTCCGTTAATCTCCGAGGGAACAATAACCTCAAGAGCATCACCCTTGTAGAAAAGAAGAACTATTCCTTCTTCAGTTTCAGTGTAGTAATATTCCTCTTCTGTACCGCTACATGAAGATAAAGAACCAAGTATGAAAATCATACATAAAAGAACTGCAATCGCTCTCTTAAACATACCAGCAACCGACACGACAATGCCGTGTCCTTCCCTTTCATAAATTACACATGATTATACCATATAGCATCAGTTAAGTCAAGAAGCATAAAAACACAGCCGCAGTGCAGTGCACTGCGGCTGTATTAATCAATAGATTACTTGAGTGTACCGTTTTTGAACATTTCGATAACGCTTTCGGCTCTGGTCATATCGGGTGCTCCGCTTACTGCACCAATCTCACGGATACAGCAGTTGGAAACAGCACTGCCGAGAAGAGCTGAGTCGTAAATGCTTCTGCCGGTAGCAATACCGGTAACAAAACCGCCCATAAATGCATCGCCTGCACCTGTGGTATCAACAACGTTATCACAATTGAATGCAGGAAGCTCGAAATCCTCAATGAACACACCCTTTTTACCAAGTTTAACACCGGCGATCTTAACACCCTTGGAATGAAGGAATGCAACGATCTCACGAGGATCTTCAGTACCGCAAAGCTCCTTCGCCTCATCAAAGCTGGGAACGAAGATATCACAGTAAGGAAGCGCCGCCTCAATCTTGGGAAGCCAAATACCGTCACTAGGCCAAGTAGCGTCCATTGCAGTCAGAGCTCCGGCTTTCTTTGCACGTGCAAAAAGCTCGGCAAGAGGACCGTATTCAAGTCCTTTCAAACTCATCATGCTACCTATATACAGCAATTTGGTATCTGAAAGAAGTTCATCGGTGATAGCGGTACCGTCAAACTCATTATTTGCCTTACCATAGTAGGCAAAATGTCTCTGACCGTCGGGACGACAAAGAACTACACTGACAGAGCTCTGATTCTTCTCGGAGATGTGTACTCCTGAAGCATCAATACCTGCCGCCTCTGCCTGCTCGATAAGATACTTACCGGGGGCATCATCACCGACAACTCCGCCAAGACATACCTTGACACCAAGGCGTGCCGCGTCTATCGCAACGTTAAGGGCATCTCCACCGGTCTTGAAGGCGATAGAGTCAAGGTGTGTGGTATCAACGGTGAAAAGATTTTCGTCAACGGGAGATACAAGTATGTCATATACCATCAAACCCGCTGCGAGTATATCAAATCTTTTTTCCATAATCGAAACTCTTATTTCTTAATGCCTCTCTTGCTGAAGTCGAAATAATCGTGGTCAACATCAATGATCTGACGAACAACCTCAACAGCAGTATCGTAGTCGTACTGACCGCGCTCAATTCTCTCAGCTGCGCACTCTGCGTAAAGCATCTTGATAAGACGAGCCTTACCATAGCACCAATCCATACAGTAAGCATCGGTGAAGAAACCGCCCTGATGATTGGTGGAAACCATATCCATACGCTCGCCCATGATCTTCTTAATGTATTCGGGGAAGAAGTTGTGCCACCAGAATCCCTCAAGCTGAACGTTGGGAAGCTCACGGCAAACAGTACACCAAGCCTGGTTGGAATGTGCACTTGCCATGTGGATCTCGAACTTAAGATCACTGTACTTGTGGATTATGTTAGCAAGCTGGAAGATAGTCTCGGGATGCATGTAGGAACCACTCTCGAAAGGAAGGGGTTCTGCAGCAAGGGAGTACTGGATAATGATCTCATTACCGGTCTCCTTCTTGATCTCGGACATCTTACGAAGGAAGTAGTCGTTAAGGAAGTTAGCATAGATATCACGCTCCCAGTCACCTGCGTTAGCACGGTTAGCAAGAGCCTTGATCATATCCTCTTCGGTAACATCGTGATAGTTGATAGTGGTAGAGAAGTGAGATGCATGAGAGAATACCTTGTCGTAAGGAACGTGAGCAACATAGTGCTCAAGAGCAGCGTAAACGTCCTCGATAGTCTTGATCTTCTTCTCGTAGTTACAGTCGCGCTCCGGTACTACACCGATAGGAAGGGGAGGACCGGGGATATCTTCGTTCCAAGCATGCTCAAGCTCAAGAAGGGGAGCATCGTTAAGACCCCACTGGTCGCGGCAGAAGAATGCCCACTCAAGAGAGTAGTAAAGCATATCGTCGCACTCTCCGTCGTAGCCTCTCCAAAGCTCGGTACTGCTCTTCTTGATGTTAGCCTTGTCAGCGATCTCCTTAGCACGCTCCTTGCCACAGCCGAAGGACTTGATGTGCTCGTGGCAACGACGC
This sequence comes from Clostridia bacterium, assembly GCA_017556745.1. Taxonomy (GTDB): domain Bacteria; phylum Bacillota; class Clostridia; order Oscillospirales; family CAG-272; genus RGIG2161. Next base: position 4,571 of record JAFYMF010000028.1, on the reverse strand, counting down.
CAGTTGGTCTCGTCAAGCTCCTCATCCCAGTCATAGAGCTCCTTAAGGATTATACGAACGCACCAGTAAAGGCTGGTGTTACGGATATACTTAACGTAAGGAATAGCTCTCTCAAGACGGTAAATAGCCTCTTCCTCGGTAGGATTCTCGGAAAGACGAGCGCCGTCGGGACAGCCTGCACCGTAAAGCTCACTGATAACCATGTGATAAAGGAGGATATCGTGAAGACCACGTGCAGCAAGGTGAGATGCATCAAGATGGGTATGCTTATCTATAAGCGGAATATCCCATATGTCTTTATACAGTTTGTCGATAAGTTCTCTGTTTGCCATTACAAAAACCTACAGCGTAATGCTGTTATCCTTTCTTTGTTTTTCGGATAATTATAAGTCACTTCGAAAAATATTCCGAAATGAAATTCAATTATAGGCAGACGGATTATATTCTTCCGGAAAGGAAGAGTTCCATCTTCTTCTTTGCGAGAGCACTACCAGCATTTCTACCCTCACGGAAGAGAGTATTAACGTTGTACTTGAAGCCCTCGGTATTCTGACCGTTATAGCCTGCGCCGTAAGCGGCGATGAACTCGGTACAGATATTAACCTTTGCAATACCGTTAATGCAAGCCTCTGCAACCTTATCCTCGGGAGTACCGGAGCCGCCGTGAAGAACAAGGGGAATGTCTACGAGAGCAGCGATCTCACGAAGACGGTCGATGTTGATCTTGGGGGGACGAGTGTAGAAGCCATGAGCGGTACCGATAGCAACTGCAAGGCAGTCGATGCCGGTCTGACGAACAAACTCAAGGGCCATCTGAGGATCAGTCTGCTCATCCTCTTCGTTCTGGATATTACCCTCGTTTCCTGCAAGCTTACCGATCTCAGCCTCAACGGATGCACCGTATTCCTTAGCCTTCTCTACTACCTTACAGGTGAGCTCTACGTTCTTATCAAAATCATACTTGGATGCATCGATCATAACAGAGGTAAAGCCGGCCTCAAGAGCCTCAACAACCTCGTCATACTCCTCTGCATGGTCAAGGTGGATTGCAACAGGAAGATCAAAGTACTCGGACGCCATCTTTGCCATAGCAACTGCGTTCTTATAACCGTCCATAAAATCTTTTTCGTAGGGACCTACCTGAAGAATAGCAGGAACACCAAGGGACTTAGCTGCAGCGGTTACAGCATACGCGGAATCGTATGACCAGAACTCAAATGCGCCAATAGCGTACTTGTGTGCTCTTGCTTCTTTAAGCATTTCTCTCATTGTAACAAGTGCCATTTTTTTACTCCTAATCTAAAGATTTTTTTAGTTTTCTTCAGTATGTAATTATACCATATTTTTTCGACAATTGAAGACTTTTTTTAAGTTTTACAATCCGTTCATAATTTCTCTGTTCAGAATATGTTACGTAGCTTTTCAAGTGCTGATTTTTCTATTCTGCTAACGTATGATCTGGATATTCCGAGATGCTCAGCCACCTCCCTCTGCGGAAGCGGAGCTGCTCCGTTCAAACCATATCTCATCACTATGATCTCTCTTTCTCTGTCACTGAGATCACGGCCGATATATTTCAGCGCCTTTCCTGTTTTTATCTTTATATCAAGGTCATCGGCTATGGTATCGTCGCAGCAAATAATATCGATATATGTAAGTGGATTTCCGTTATTATCGATGTCTATAGTCTCGTTTATCGATACCTCCTGAGATAATTTTTTTCTCGCTCTGAAATACATCAGTATTTCATTTTGTATACATTTTGCTCCATAGGTAGCAAATCTGGAGCCTGCTGTCACATCAAAGGAGTCTATTGCTTTGATAAGTCCGATACATCCGATAGAAACAAGGTCGTCAGATGATTGATACCCCGCATAATATTTTCTCACCAGGTGTACCACGAGGCGCAGATTGTGTTCAATCAAAATCCCCCTTGATCTATCATCTCCTTTTCTTGCTCTCAGAAAATGTTCTTTCTCTTCTTTTGCTGAAAGCGGAGGCGGAAAATTACTGCCAAAGGATACACCAAGAAGAACACAAAGAAAATCACAAAAAACGGAAAACAATGAAAACATGTTGCCCCCCTATGTTTTTATAAATATTTATGTAAATTATATTCACGTATTCTCTATCCCTGTTCAATTTTTTACGCATTTTTTATATAATTCTATTGACATATTTTAGTTTACTTGTTAAAATCAAAAGGCAAGATACACAAATTACAGCATACATCGGAGGGAAATATGATCAAAGTGACAAAAAGTTTTTTAGTGTTGTTAGCAGTTTTGACCATAATTTTATTAGCGATATCATGTTCAACAAATAATTCAGATGAACTAATTGGTGATGACACTTCCATTAATGTTACTGAACAAACTTCTCTTACAATATTTGAAAACGGTCAATATAACTGTGTTATAGTTATTCCCCACAGGGCTCCGGCAGACGTAGAAAATACCGCTCTCAGCCTGGCTCTCAATATGTCCAAAGCAACCTCCGGTATATCTCCGTCAATTGTAAGCGACAAGGAGTACGAGGGCAAGGACACATCCGGTGATAATATGATACTCATCGGAGAAACCACCATAAAAGGCACAGAAGAGACTTTTGTTAATTCTAAATACGGAACTGTATATGCACAGCTTATCGGCAATAAGTTTCAGGTTCTGATTAATGACAGTAAGAGTGCTTCTTATTTCATTGAAAAGGCAAAAGAAATCGTTGGCAGCACCGCAGTATCATCTATAACAATAGACGAAAGCTGGAACATCTCCGAGACACTCGATGAAGCAATGAGCGTCATTGAAATATATGACGGCGGATACGTTGACAAGAACATTCCTTGCGGTGACGGATCTTCCATGAAGATAATCAAAAGCACCTCAGCGGAAGACTATAAAGCATATATCGAGAAAACAAAAGCAGCAGGCGGAAAAATATACAGCGAAAATCAAATTGGGAACAATCTTTTCACCACAGTAAAGTTTGACGGATATAACGCTACATTTGTGCATCTCGGAAACATAAAGCAATCCCGTCTTATTATGGTTCCGGCAGACGATTTCCCTTTACCCGAGCTTGAAGAAGAAAACGTATATACCAAAGTCTGTTCCACGTCCGTCACACAATTGGGCGTTGAAGGTGCAGGTAAACAAAACGGTATGAGCTATATTTTCAAACTTGCTGATGGGCGATTTGCCATTATTGACGGCGGTCACGACACAAAAAAAATGCCTGAAATACTATTAAACACTCTGCATGATCTTGCTGAAGATCCAAGTGAAATCACAGTTGCGGCATGGTTTATTACACACCCACACGATGATCACTGGGGAGCTCTCCTAAGGATATCTGAACTGGAAGATAACGGTGGTATAAATATTGAAAGAATCGTGTATAACATTCCCGATGACTCATTTTTCGATATTGCAGAAGCGAGAATAATGGCAAATGAACTTATGGCTAAGCACAAGGAAAACGGTACCAAAATATATAAAGCTCAGCCGGGTCAGGTACTCCATCTTGCAGACGTAGACTTTACGATTTATTCCACACCCGATTTGTACCTTCCGTTCAGCGGTACTAAAATTAACAATACTTCCCTCATTATTCGGGCAACAGTTGCCGGTCAGTCTCTCCTCTTCCCCGGTGACAGTGCGGTAGAAGAAACTGCCTCTATCATAGATATTTACGGAGAAAGTCTGAAATCCGATTTTCTGCAGGTAGTACATCACGGTTACGGTGGTGCCGACACTAAATTCTATGAACTGGTAGATCCTCAAATTCTCTTCTGGCCTGTTGGACTTTTCGATTATTATGACAGAGGAATCGAGGACGGAGGACCGGTAAGCAAGCGTCCTATCAACGAATACTTCTTCAGAGAAGAAGGAACCTCTCTCAAGGAAATGTACGTTGCAGGAGAAAGTGTAGTTACTATTCCGCTTCCGTATGATAATGTAACAAAAGCTGATTAAATCGACAAGAGAACAACATCTTTATACTAGGAAATACAGAATTATACATACAAAAAGATCACAATCTGTTCTACTACAACCGGGGCTGTCTTACCAAGACAGCCCCTTGTTTTTTGCTTTTTCGTAAACTCTTGTCAAAACGCACAATAATTACATTATTTCTTTGTGTATATATGAACTTTTTCCATATCACTATTGACACATTTTTGTGTTATTGATATAATTAAAAAGTAAATTAGTCCAAATAAGCATAATTGAGAGGTGATAAAAATGGTAAAAATGACAAACAAACTTAGACTTTATCTTTTGTGTTTATTGAGTATTATCACTATCATTTTGCTGATCACATCATGTTCAACAGATAGCACGAGTAACCCAAATAGTGAAACGCTTTCAACTGATATTATTCCAAATGAAACCTCACTTACAATCTTTGAGAGCGGTGAATACAACTGTGTTATAGTTATCCCGCATAAGGCTCCGACAGACGTAGAAAATGCTGCTTACAGTCTGTCCCTCAATATGTCCAAAGTAACACCCGGAATCTCTCCGTTAGTTGTAAGTGACAAGGAATATGATGGCAAGGATACCTCCGGT
>JAFYMF010000027.1 GCA_017556745.1 Clostridia bacterium | reverse complement strand
TCATAAATTTACCTGCTTTCCGGAATGCTTTTGAACGTTCACCTATATAGTCGTAAAGAGTTGATTTCGGTTCGAGCTTGAAATTGAATTTTTATTATTATATCATAAATTTATGAATTAGTCGACCTTACGAATATATGTACCGCCTTTGTACCCACAAAAGCAGTGCTTGTCAGGAAAAGCAGACAGGCTTTCGGGGGCGCACAAACCAAAGGCTTGTGTAAAGGGAGGCTCATTACCGCCCGACAGTACACCAAAAAGGTGTAACACACTATAACCTTGCAAGACAAGACGTGTAAAAAAGGGCAGAGAAATTTCACATTCTCTGTCCTTTTCCGTAGGGGCGAACTGCGTTCGCCCGCGGGCGTTCACAGAACGCCCCTACGAAGATGATTTTCTATCGGCAGGCAAAACCTGCTTTATGGAAGACACACATTTGCGTGTCTTTTCTTTTTGTCGGAGATGCCTACTTGAGAACCGGTGTAAAAGTTGCAGAGTCTGATGTAATTACAGATAACCGCAAACTGTTTCTCAGCCGTTTTAGTTAATCCCTCGCAGATGCGTGAATAATTTTGGATTTGTTTCCGTAGCGGATCTCTATTTCGATGGGCTTATCGCAGAGAGCGGTAACGACAGGCTCATCGTCTTCCGTCTCTCTCTCCTCGCAAATAAGATCTACTGAAAGATCGTTAAACGGATAATTTTTAACACCGTGCTTCTCTGTCAAACGGACGTCCCACACTATCTTCTCTTCCCTTGCATACGAGTGAATTCCGAAAACGTACTCAAACATTATGCTTATCGGGAAAAGTCCCGACCATCCGACGAAATCTATTTCTGCCGGATTTCCTTTGTCAGCGCCCTCCGGAGCGTAGTTTTCATAAAGGGTTTGATCCCTTTTGAATACAGCTACTACATTTTCAAGGCAATTTTTTGCGATATCGTGGGCGAGGCCGTTATATCCGTTTTTCTCAAGTCCCTTGAGAACCATATAATTTGTAGGTGCCCACACACCGCCACACCAATAGTCTCCATCATTTTTATATTGGGGATGATCTGCCGAGAGTGCTGGAACACGACACGGACGTTTGAACTCCTTTTCATTATCAAGGTGAGAGACGAATCTGTCAATCTTTTCTTTGGGTATGATATCCGCAAGAAGTGCCCAATATGCTCCCACTGATTTTACTCTGTTGAGCTCACCGTTTTTCCAGAGATCATAGTAAAAAGCATCCTCATCGTGCCAAAGCTTCTCATTTATCACAGATGTGAGATCTTCGACCTCCTTTTTGAGAACGGATACTTCGTTTTCGCCAGAACGGCCGATCACTTCTGCGATTTTTATAAGTGTCTTTGCAGAAAGAACCTGCTGAATACAGGCATCTACCCAAACCATGTGACCGTGTGAAAAGGTAACATTGTATCCTTTCTCGTGGCGAGGCTGGTTATCCATTCCACATCCCCACCCGGTTGACCAGTATGTACCGTCGCGCCACGTTCTGTATTCCTTAAGCCACAGATGATATGCAAGAAGCGGATCAAAAACCTTTTCGAGTCGGCATATGTCTCCCGTTTGGCAATAATACTCCCACTCTGACCAGCCGAGAATATTCGGTCCCGTTGAGGAGGGATCATGTCTTGAAAATTGCTCCCCCGGCTCATGCTCACATAATTCACGGCAAATAAAACCGTCCAGATGCTGATGTGAATAAAAATTATCCAGCGTTTTCTGGAAATTGAATGCGCGATCCCCATATTTTCCAAACATAACTATAAAGGAGGAATCCCACATAAAAAGATATCCGTTAAACGCTGTATCTATAAAATTAGAAACAAAATTAGCGTCAGCATTTGACTGTCTGAGATTACCGAAAGCTGTACGCCATGCATAATTATAGCAATCAATTGTATCAGCATGACCGTCCCAAACGGGTGTGGGAAGCAAATGTGATATTTCTTCGTATTTCGGAAGAGCCGCGTTTTCAACAGGCATATTAAGAAATGTATTTTTCTCAGCGACAGGAGATATGTTATAAGTTAAATCTTGATTTATCTGAAAATTCGGCATGATCTTATCCTCTCACGTTTTTTTACATTATAGCATCAAACATATTGCTTTTCAATCTTAATTTTTATAGTTCCAAATGAAAAAAGGACAGAGATTTTACCCTCTGTCCTTAAAAAACATCTATTCAAGCTTCTTTTTCCTGTGAGAGCCCGGTGTGTTATCCTCATCCTTACCGCCACTGCGGTATGATGCGGCACGCATTATTGACGCGGTACCGAATCTCTCCCTGATACTGTCGAGAGTCTTGTCAACCATACGTTCCTTTTCCCGTTTCACGTCAGTAAAAAGATCAAGCTGAATCGGCTCATCACGAGTGATCCCCATCAGAGATACACCGATAAGCCGCAGGGGAAGCTTCCCTTTCCACAGCTCTTTTATAAGCGACTTTGTGACCTCAAAAATCTCAAGGGTAATATCTGTGGGCTCTGCCAGCTTTCTCTGGTGAGATCTGTCCTTAAAGTCATTTCCTCTTATCGTCACAGACACACAGGCAGTCTTCGCACCGTCTTGGCGCAAGCGGGAGGAAACACTGTCGGTAAGTTCAAAAAGCACTTTTTCCGCTTCATATAATTCTGTAATGTCATGGGGCAACGTGGTGGAAATGTTATAGCACTTTGCCTGTTCCGGCTCACTGCTTACCTCGGATTCATCTATACCGTTTGCGTATCGATAAAGATGCTCCCCCATTTTGTCCCCGAGAATAGATCTGAGGACCGAAATATCCGTTCTTGCAAGATCGCCTATAGTCTTGATATTGACCCCCGTCAGCCGCGCCGCGGTAGCCGCCCCTACGGTAAACAGATCACCTACCGGCAGAGGCCACATCTTCTCCTCTATCTCATTCCTAAAAAGAGTATGTACCTTGTCGGGCTTTTCAAAGTCGCTTGCCATCTTGGCAAGAACCTTACAGTCGGATATTCCGATATTGACGGTAAAACCGAGCTCGTCGCGCATACGGTTCTTCAGCTCATATGCGGTAGCAATAGGATCGGGGTATATAAGTGAAGTTCCGCTCATGTCAAGAAAGCACTCATCCACCGAGAACTGCTCTGTTACAGGAGCGTATTTTTTACACATAGAGGCAAATGCCTCTGAGCATACGTCATATAAATCGTGATCCACATCAGCAATATAAAGATTCGGACATTTGCGAAGTGCCGCGGCAACAGGTTCACCTGTCTTGATACCGAATTTTTTTGCAGGAACAGACTTGGCAAGCACCACCCCGCGGCGTGACTCTCTGTCCCCTCCTATAATTGACGGGATAAGGCGGATATCCTCCCCTCCCTCTTTGACCCGCTTCACAGCTTCCCAGGACAGAAAGGCACTGTTCACGTCAACGTGGAATATTAATCTTTTCATCCGGTACCTCTCCTATCCTTTTTCTCTGCAAAGAAATAATAACATAAAATCAGCATAAGGGCAAGGCCTTATGCTGATTTTCATACAGGCAATCAGTTATTGATAAGCTCGTGGATATCCCACTCGGAAACAATGTAGATCACGTAATTGGGATTGATCTTGGTGATGCTTGCAAGGTTGAAGCTATATCCGAAGCATGCATTCATAACGGTGGTATTTCCCCGTTCGGGAATAAGATCGAACATCTGAGTACCGTATGAATTGCGGAAGACGTATAAATTTGGAAGCTCCTCCCTGTCGGTATTATACGTCTTACCGTTGACAACCTCATAGCTGTAAGCTCTGAATGCCATGGCATCAGACCTTTTGTACGTTTGGATCGCTTCTATTACAGAAGAGGTCTTAAAGTTCCTTGTTCTGCGAACTGCATACTCTGCTACATTATCCCCATTGTCAATACAGAAGTAATAGAGCATATCACCAAGCTTAGAGTAGTTGAACGTCCAGTTAAACTCACTGAACTTTCTCGGTGCTGCCGCGGGATACTTCTCGGAAATGTAGTTAAAGAGCTCTACGTAAGCCAGATATGCACCGTACTCGCTCCAGTGGCTGTCAAAATTATAATAAAGAGGAAGAGCATCGTTCTTATGCTTCTCAAAGGTATCTCTTACGTCTATGACCTTAGCACCCGCACCCTCAAGTATTTCTATCATCTGATCAAGCCTGGACTGGCCTTCGCCCTGAACTGCAATCTCTTCGGGAACAAGCTCGGGGTACGTGGTTATAACGGAGGGAGCGATAAGGAATATCATCTCGCAGCCCTTGGAAAACGCATTGATCTTTTTTATTCTGTCAGCAACACGCTTGGCAACGGTGTTTGCTGTCTTTTCATCAAGAAGATTCGTATGTGTAAAATCGGGAAGCATCTTCTCAAAGAATCCCTGGTTACCGTAGCCTATAACGGCATCGAAACCCTCTTCTCCGCGTCCTTGAACTTTTACCTTGCCGCTCCACGACAGAGAGCTACCGATCTGTGTACCGTTATATGATTGAGTAAGAACCGCATTAATATTAAGTCCGTCGGGTTTGATACGTACTGCAAATCGTCCGCCCTCGGACTGAACGGTGTACTCACCGTTCGAAAGCTTTACAGTTACGGTAGCACCTACTGCACACTTACCGAAGATAACGCCGCTGGAATTATCTGAAAAGGAAGCTCCGTAAACGGAAATAGAGTCGTTATTTACAGAAGGATCGTAAACCTCCGCTACGAAAGGTCCTGCAGAATACTCATCAACGGGCTCGGGAGTAACGTCCACGGGGGGTACGGTAGTCTCGGGGGGTGCGGTGGTCTCGGGAGGTACGGTGGTCTCGGGAGGCGCAGTCGTCTCGGGAGGCGCAGTCGTCTCGGGAGGCGCGGTGGTCTCGGGAGGTGCGGTGGTCTCGGGAGGCGCAGTCGTCTCGGGAGGCGCGGTGGTCTCGGGAGGTGCGGTGGTCTCGGGAGAC
>JAFYMF010000006.1 GCA_017556745.1 Clostridia bacterium | reverse complement strand
TCCTCTTCATCTCTGTCATTGTTACCGTTAACGTTCTCATAGATCTCACTGCTGAGGCTGTAGAACTTGTCATAAGTCCAGTCACCGTCATTAACGATAGTGTAAAGATCTGAAAGCTCGGGATATTCAGTTGAGTAATTCTCTGCAAAGTTCTTATTGTAGAACATAACGAAGAGGAATCTGGTAAGAGAAAGGGAGAGAGAACCGGTTGCAAGATAAAGTTTATCCTTTACCTCAGCCTGCTCGGTAAAATACTCCGACCACCAAGGTTTATCGAGATCAAGATAATCTACGGTATAAAGGTCAATGAGATTATTATCAAACACATTGGGAGCAAACCATACGGTTTTTGCCGCAGCGATCTGGTAAATATCATCATCGGAGTTGATTGCCTTATCGAATTCCTTCTTGTAACTATCCTGCTCAACCTTAGCAGCGGTGATCTCTACGCCGAGACGATCCTCAACGTAACGTTCTCTGTTATAAACAGAGTCGTTGATAACGTCACTGGTAAGTTCATCGGCTATTATCTCTCCGTTGTGAAGCCCACTGCCGTCTTTTTCTTCACTTACGAGGATTGTAACTTCCTGACCGCCAAAGTTCAGGGTTGCCGGAAGGTCATCTTCTTCATATTCTATTCCGGCGTTAGTTGTGTCAACGGGATTTACCGCTGTAGTATCGTCTTTCTTGGTTGTATCGTCACCGCCACCGGAGCAGGCAACGAAAGAAAGAAGCATTACAACTACGATGAACATAGAAATAATACGTTTTGCCATATGGTTTTCCTCCTAAAATTTGTAAATTTATTTTTCATATAATCTCCACTGTATGCACTGCAATAAGAAGATCACTTTTTAAAAGTATAACTTATTCTACCGTTCTTGTCAAGATACAGTAGTTACATAAATGAGTCTTATGGCAATTTAATCCTTTTTTGCGGCATCAACGGGACAAGCCTTTGCACATTTATCGCAATCGGTACACTTTTCTTCGTCAATACTGAATTTACCCATGTCACTTATGAGTATAGCACCGAACGGACACTCCATATCACAGGTGCCGCAGCTTATACACTTGTCTTGATCAATAATATGTGCCATTTTATCCTCCATTCCACCGCCATGTGACGGCACAAAAATTCAGGCAAATTCAAACGCATTCGTTTTTGCGAACAAAAATGTGGGAGAGACCAATTTTAAATTTGAATTTGCATGTGTGATAACCGTGACTCGGGTGAGTCACTGAGTTATTTTTCACGCTATGACTCCTTACTTTTTTCTTTGGTAGTGTTTTTTGCTTTCTTTCTGTGTTTTAGCATTCTCAGTTTCACGTATATTCCGGGGAGATTGTGAACGAGGAAATCCTTAAGTTTATTTCTAACCGCCGCAAAGCAATCGTGAAGCCAAACCAAGAACTTGTGGGGAACGAATCTGCCTGTAACTCTCACGTCAAGAAATTTTTCATAGGGCCTGCCAAGCCATTTCGGCATCGCATACGCCCACTTGTATCTACGAACAAAATGCATGAAATATGCCTCGATAAACAGAACCTCTTCCTCGGGGAACTGAGGCTGAACGAGAGGAACCCTGCGCTGTGTGAAATCACCCTCAGGAATAAAACCTGCCTCTTTTGATATCTCATAAAGCGGCGTACCCTCATAAGGATAAAAGATGTTAGGGATAACACGGTCACTCTTCATTCTGGCATTGAGCTTGATAGTCTTCAGTGCCTTATGAATATCCTCATGAGGAAGACCGATTATATTATAGGTAAGCTGTGGGATACCGTACTTATGGAACCACTCTGAACAACGGAGAATCATCTCATCAGTCTGATAGCGGCGAAGATACTTAAAGCGCATCTCTTGATCTCCGCTTTCAAGTCCCATATCAACGGTATAAAATCCGCACTCCTTCATTTTCTTTACCGTTTCCTCGGTAAGTATGTCGAAACGGATATTACCGGTACAGGGAAGACCGATCTCCTTTTTATAAAGCTCGATAAACTTGTCAAACCACTCCGGGAACATATTGAAGATCGCATCTCTGAAATTGATGAATTTTATATATGGGTGCTTTGAGATAAGAGTCTTCAAATAGAGTATCGCATTCTCCGGGGAACGGAAACGCGCATATATTTTCTTGTTTGGATATACCTTTCTGAAGTTACCGTTACCGCAGTAGGTACAGTTATAAAAACATCCTCGGCTGACAACGACAATTGCTGTTCCTACCTTTGATGATTCAAGATTATCAAAATCAAAAAGGTCAAAATCGGGAATTGGCAGGCGGTCAAGATCCGCAAAAAGCGGGCGGATGGGATTCTTTTTAAAAGAACCGTCGGGCATTTTAAAATACAGGCTCTCGATATTCGTGTAATCCTCACCTGCACTCATTTTGTCACAGAGCTCAAGCTCCGCATACTCACCGTCGCCAACGCAAACACAATCAACACCGTCTACCGCAAGCACTTCCTCCGGCACCAATGTAACATGGTAACTGCCGCAGATAATAAATGCATCGGGGTAAACTTCCTTTGTCCACTTTATATAGAGCTGTGCATCCGGAAAAGCGGTAGTACGCACTGAAAATCCGATTATATCGTATTCTCCCGCATCGGCAAGCTTTTTCTTATATGATTCTTCAGTATGAAGATTGAGGAGATGAAGAAGGCCTACGGTATGTCCGCCTTCTTTCAAAACGGCGGAAATAGAGGCAAGTCCCTCACTGTAGTTACCGCCACTTGTCTTATTTGTACAGTCCCGGTCGGTATAGTCGGGATATACGAGAAGCATTCTCGCTTTTCTTCCCTTGAGATCTTTCACTATCTGATTCCGCTCCCTTTCTGTGTTTTAAATATAGATGTATAAGATCATATTAATTATAACTTAAAAATGACATAATAAATCACTTTGAATTATAACACAAAAGCAATTTTGTGTCAATAAAATGCGTTACGCAAAATTCCATTGTGCAAAAATTACCCAACAAAAAAAAGGAGTGCCTTTCTTTTTTCGAAAAAATTCCCGAAAGATCAGAACTCGGCACACCCTCTGTTTTTTCTTGATTTGTATATTTCTGCGTATTTTTTCTCTACAGCCCTCTCAACAGCGGATCGACTGTCATTTTTCCGAGCTGCGGGATCAATGGCAACGGTAGTAAGACCCAGACGGTTACCCGCAAAAACATCAACCAGAAATCTTCCGCCAAGCAACACCGTGTTACCCGGATCACTACCAAACATTCTCATGACTGTACTTATGGCTGTTGTAGACGGCTTCTTCGCATCTGCGTAGGCAGGTATGGGCAAGTTATGGCTATATCGGCTGACTGCTTCTGCATCGCGGTTTGATACGATAACCACTCGTATCCTTCGTTTTGAAAGGCCGTCAAGCCATTCTCTGACCTGTACATCCGGAGCATTCACACCAAAATCCGACAAAACACCGTCGGTTTCTGTGATAAGAACCTTAGCGCCTATACATTCAAAAAATTCCGGAGTAAGCTCTCTGTAACTGCTAACAAGATAATCCGGAACAAAATATCTATCTAACATAAATCTCCCCAGTAATTCCCACCGTAAAACATATATTGAATTACGGTACTTTTTTAAAAAATCCCAACTATATTAGCAAAATAGTTACTGTTTGTCAAGAATATTTCAAAATGTTTTTGTTGTGGGAACAAGCCTACGGAACAAATTTCTTGACTTTTTTCGGTACGAGATATATAATTAATGGCAGATAAAATGTTAATTTTCTTTTCTTGAAAGGAAGAATAAAGTTATGAAATTCGGAACTCTTTACGCATATTGGGTACGTGATTGGGGTGCTGACTACTGTGCTCTTGCCAAAAAGGCAAAGAAAGCCGGCTTTGACGTTCTTGAGGTTGGTGCAGGTGACCTTCTCAACATGAGTGATGCTCAGCTTGCTGAACTCAAGGCTACCGCAACAGAGCTTGGTCTTGAGATTTCCGCAAATCTTGGCCCTCCTAAGGACAAAGATGTTTCCTCCGCTGATCCCGCTATCCGTGAGGCAGGCGTTAAGTTCCTTTGTGATATTATGCACCAGATGGTTAAGATCGATTGTAAGATCCTTATCGGTGCTCTTTACAACTGCTGGCCCTATGACTTTAAGGATCTCGATAAAGAGGGACTTTGGAAGAGAGCTGTTGAGGGTATGCAGAAGGTCGGCGATGAAGCTGACCGTCTTGGTATCACCATCGCACTTGAGGTTCTCAACCGCTTTGAGACTCTTCTTCTTACAGATGCAGCTGAAGGCGTTCAGTTCTGCCGCGACGTTAACCGCAAGAGTGTTAAGGTTCTCCTTGACACCTTCCACATGAATATCGAGGAGGATGATCTCCCTGCAGCTATCCGTGCTACCGGAGAGTGGCTTGCTCACCTCCACGTAGGTGAGGGTAACCGTAAGCTTCCCGGTATGGGCCACCTTGATTGGACCGCTATCGGTGCGGCTCTTAAGGATATCGGCTTTGACGGTATGGTAGTAATGGAGCCCTTTATGAAGGCAGGCGGATCCGTCGGTTCTGATATAAAGGTATGGCGCGACCTCTCCGGCAACGCAGACGAGGAAGGAATGGACAGAATGATCGCTGAGTCCGTAGCTTTCCTGAGAAAAGCATTTGCATAAGTCAAAGAAACGGAGAAAAGGAAAATGCCTCGTATATGGACTATCGGCGAGCTTCTCGTCGAGATAATGAGACCCACCACCGGTGTGCCGTTAAACGAGCCCGGTTATTTCAGGGGTCCCTTCCCCAGCGGTGCTCCCGCTATATTTATTGACTGTGCCGCAAGACTCGGACTTGACACCGGTATCATCGGCGCTGTAGGTGACGACGATTTCGGCCGTTGTTTGACCGAAAGACTTGAAAAAGACGGGGTAGATATATCCCACGTTGCAGTAAGCAATAAGGTTTCCACCGGATGTGCTTTCGTTACCTATTTTGAAGACGGATCACGTAAATTCATATTCCACATCGGCAATGCCGCATGCGGTGAGATATACGCTCCCGAAGACGGCTGTGAGGCAGGCGCACAGTACCTGCATATATGCGGATGTTCTCTCTCAGCATCCCCCACTATGGGCAGTGAGATACTTAAGACCGCGAGAAAGTTTATCTCCGCCGGTGCAAAAATCTCCTTCGACCCCAACATTCGTCCGGAGCTCCTTCGCGACGACTCATCGAGAAGTGTTATCGCAGAGGTTCTTGAGAACACCTCAGTGCTTCTTCCCGGTGTAGGCGAGCTACTTATGCTCACAGAGACCGATTCTGTTGACGTGGCTCTCGAAAAAGTATTTAAGAATCCCGCTTTAGACGTAGTTGCCATCAAAGACGGTAAGAAAGGCTGCAGAATCGTATCAAGAAGCGAAGATTTCACTATGGGTGTTTATCCCATAGAGGTTCTTGATACCACCGGTGCAGGAGACTGCTTCGATGCTGCGATGGTAGCCGGCCTTTGCGAGGGTCGTCCCCTCAAAGAATGTGCACAGCGTGCAACCGCCGCCTCTGCTTGGGGCATAAACGGATTTGGCCCGATGGAGGGTGATATATCCCCCGAGAATGTAGAAAAGCTGATCCACGAAAACGAAAACAAATAAAGACTTTTAAGGGAGAAAACATAAAAATGTCCTTTGTTAACGCAAAAGAAATGCTGCTTGCCGCTCAGAAGGGTGGATACGCAGTTCCTGCATTCAACGCCGAAAACCTTGAGATGGTTCAGGCTATAATCACCGCCGCAGAAAAAGAAAACTCCCCTGTTATGATACAGACCACATCTCCCACAGTGCGTTACATTACTCTTCCCATGATGGTAGCGATGGTACGCTCTATGGCACTGAGAACAACAATACCCGTTGCTCTTCACCTCGACCACTGCGAGAATCCCGATGACGTTGTTGCTGCAATGAAAGAAGGGTATACCTCGGTAATGTACGACGGCTCCAAGCTTTCCTACAGCGAGAATGCCGAGAATACCCGCCGTCTTGCAACACTTGCTCACGACTACGGTGTAACAATTGAGGCTGAGCTTGGAACTCTTGGAGGAAAAGAGGACGGTGCAGGTGCAGGCGTTCTTGCATACACCGACGTTGAGGAAGCACGTACCTTTGCCGCTTATACCGGTATAGATTACCTTGCTGTAGCTATCGGAACCGCACACGGTTTCTATAAAGGTGAACCCAAGCTTGACTTTGAACGTCTCTCCCAGATTAGAGATATCGTTGATGCTCCCTTAGTGCTTCACGGTGCATCCGGCATCGCCGACGAGCAGGTCAAAAAGTGTATCTCTCTCGGTATTACAAAAGTAAACATTGCAACAGAGCTTCGTGCTGCCGCTACCAAGGCAATCCGCGCCGCACTTGAGGATGCGAACATGATAGACCCCAAGAAGTATCTCGGTCCCGCAAGAGAGGCTGTAGAAGCACTCTGTATCGAGAAGATAAGAGCTTGCGGCTCAAATGGTAAAGCTCACCCCAACTTCAGTCCTTTTAATTGATTCTGAACGGAAAATAATATTATGATAGAAAAACCGAAAGCTTTTCTTCCCCTCTCCCGCCTCGAGGCGGAGGACAGAGGGTGGGACCGTCCCGACTTCGTCTACGTAACGGGCGATGCCTATGTTGATCATCCCAGCTTCGGTGTTGCGATAATATCCCGCGTACTTGAGGACGCGGGATTTCGCGTTGCGATACTTTCACAGCCTGACTACAGGAGTGCCGAAGCATTTCGCGAATACGGTCGTCCACGTCTCGGTTTCCTCGTCACCGGAGGAAATATAGACTCAATGGTAGCACACTATACCGCCGCAAAAAGAAAAAGATCAATGGACTTTTATTCTCCCGGCGGAAAAATGGGGTTACGTCCCGACAGAGCTACCATCGTATACTGTAACAGAATAAGAGAAGCATACGGAGACGTGCCGATAATCATCGGAGGTCTTGAGGCTTCACTTCGCCGCCTTGCTCATTACGATTACTGGAGTGACAAGGTACGCAGAAGTATTCTCGTGGATTCCCGTGCGGATATCCTTACCTACGGAATGGGAGAAAATATTCTCAGACGTATAGCAGAGCTTCTCGACCGTGGCATTCCTGTTAAAAAGATACGGGACGTGCGCGGAACTGTATACATGTGTTCAAAAGAGGACACTGTACACTTTCCTGTTGCCGCAGGCTTCGATTACGATCGTCTTAAGGAAGATAAAGCTGAGTACGCAAAAGCATTTGCCCTTCAATACAAAGAAAACGACTCTGTCAGCGGCCGTGCTGTCCTTGAATACTATGGGGATAAGATGATCGTACAGAATCCCCCCATGCCGCCTCTTGAAAGGGAGGAGCTGGATAAAGTCTACTCCCTGCCCTACATGCGTACCTACCACCCATCCTACGAAAAGGATGGTGGTGTACCTGCGATAACCGAGGTTCGTTTTTCTATAACCCACAACCGCGGATGCTTTGGCGGATGTAACTTCTGCGCACTGGCATTCCACCAGGGAAGAACAGTAAGATCGAGAAGTGCTGAATCGGTAATCGAGGAAGCTAAGCTCCTCACAACCTTCCCTGACTTCAAGGGATATATAAACGATGTGGGCGGTCCTACAGCGAACTTCCGCTATCCCGCCTGTAAAAAACAACTTGAGCACGGCGTATGTGCAAATAAAAGGTGTCTCGCCCCCACACCATGCAAAAATCTTGAGGTCGATCACACTGAATACACTAAACTGCTTGAAGATATCTCAAAGCTTGATCGGGTAAAGAAGGTCTTCGTTCGCTCCGGTGTCAGATTCGATTATGTTATGGCAGACAAGGACGAAACATTCTTCAGAACACTTGTACGCAATCACGTAAGCGGTCAGCTGAAGGTAGCACCCGAGCATTGCTCAGCACACGTGCTTTCCGCCATGGGAAAGCCGGATTTCTCGGTATATAAGAAATTCAGAAAGCGTTTCTTTGAGCTGACACGTGAATGCGGTAAAGAACAGTATATGGTTCCATACCTTATGTCAAGTCACCCCGGTTCAACCCTCTCGGATGCTCTTGAGTTGGCACTCGAGCTTAAAGAAAACGGTTATTCCCCTGAGCAGGTTCAAGATTTCTATCCCACACCCGGAACCGCATCCACCGTTATGTTTTATACCGGTATCGATCCTTTTACCGGTAAGAAAATATATGTTGCAGATTATGAAGAAAAGCAGCTTCAGAGGGCTCTGCTCCAATGGGGCAGACCCGAGAACCGAGACAAGGTACGTACTGCACTTAAACGTCTCGGGCGGGAGGATCTGATCGGTTTTTCTGCCGACTGTCTCGTAAAACCGGAAAAGCAAGGTGTTTACAGAGGCGGCCAAGCTCAACCGTCCAAACACAGTGCCTCCAAGCCTGAAAACAGTAAAAAACCTCCGCCTCAGAAAAAGTTCACCGGAAGTAAAAAGCCTGCAGGTTGGGCCAAGAGCAAGCCAAAAAACGGCGGCAAGGGAACCGGTAAGAACGTAAATAAATTTTCCGGTAAGAAACACGGTGGCAAGAAATGATCCTGATCACTGACCTTGACGGTGCACCTGCGGTTGCGGACATCCTGCGCTCAGCAGATATTCCGGCTATAATACGATGTAGGGAAAGCATAACAGAAGATGAGCTTTCCTATGTATCTGCGGCAGTATCACGTTCGGCGGCAAAGCTGAAAAACATGATGGACGATTTGACGGTCTATACATTTGGGGATGGGGATATACCGCCATTTAGTGATGGGCACGCAAGAAACCCATCTGAACTCATTTCTTTTATAAAAACCATGTCACACACCGAAAATAGCCTTCTCTTTTCTGGTGGTGCGGCCGTCCACATATCATGTGCATTTGCCGAGCATAACGGTAAAACAGTAACATTTTCAAAAAGCGAGATGCGTATACTGAAATGTATCATCAGCTCCACAATCCCGCTTCCGGCACACACCGTAGCTGAAGCATGCTTTGGGAAGGAAGATCCGAGGTCAGTCATGACCCTTGTTTTTAGGATAAACAAAAAATTCTCATCCCTCGCTTCGAAAAAGCTTATTATGCGAGCAAAGCAGGGTGGATATTTCATCGAATAAAAAAGTAAGCGCCACAGCACAAGCTGTGACGCTTATTTTTTATTCCTGATTTTTCTTGGGTTTTCTGCCGCAGCAGTATCTCTCGGGACAATATCCGAGAAGCTCACACTTTGGCATCATCTGACTATCGATAATCTGTTTCCACTCCTCGGAATATTCACTCAGTGCCTTACAGATATCGGAAAACAGTTCTCTGTATTCCCAGTAAGCTCTGGTGCACATACGCTGACGTGACATATCAATGAGGTTACGAAGATTACGTCTGTCAACGATCTTAGTCGTCATACCAAGAGGAAGAATCATTGCGCTGTCCTCTCTTGGTATGCCCAGAGCCTCAAGCTCACGTCCGACCTCAGATATCTTCTCCATAATAGAGTCATATATCGCTTTTGCCTCGGGATTTGCCTCGATCTTCTTCGGGGTCACGTATTCGAAATCAGCATAATTTATGTATCTGGTACTTGCCTGAAGACGGGTAGGAGCGCCACCGATATGGGTATACCACTCTCTGATAACTCTTGCGGAATAGCCGTCAAGCACCATCTCTACATTAACGTATTCAAGGGTTCTGCCGTGGTTTGACTCGATACAGTCAAGACCCCTTTTGTAATTCTTTTCATTGTCCGATACATCGGCACCCCAACAATACCCTGCTCTTGATCCGATGAGAGTAATAGGTTTCTCGCTGGTCTCGGGAAGAATAATAACCTTGCCCATTTTCAGAACCTCCTTAAATAAGCTTTTATTTATTCTACCATATTGAAGATGTAAAATCAACCTTTTCTATCTTTTCATCGAATAAAACAAACCAAAATGGCAAGAATATAAGAGACAAACACAGCAAAAGAAAGAGAAAGGAAGTTCGAGTATATTATGCAGCTACAGAAAAACAAATTGTCCGGCAGAACGGTGTATGTCATCGCACTTGCGGTATTGCTTATACTTGCAACCTTAGTAGTGTTCATATCCGCAAGAAGAAATGAAAAAAACACCGAGCGTCCTCCGGTGGTGACCGATGAAAGAAACGAAGTTACACAAAAAGTTCCGGATACCACAAGGATTCCACCTGTAACCACGGCGCCCAAGGACACCTCTCCCCCCGTGACCACATCAGCTCCGACAGCAGCCGAGCCGGCAGATGTCCCCCCTGAAAACTTTGTTGCCCCGGCACACGGTACTCTCTCAAAGTCACACAGTACCGAGGTTCTGGTATATTCCCTTACCATGAACGACTACCGTACCCACACCGGTATAGACATAGCCGCAACTGTTGGTTCTGCCGTATTTGCGGCCGCCGACGGAAAGGTCAAGGAAATATGGGAAGATCCGCTCATGGGACACTGCATGTCCATCGAGCACAGGGGTGGAATGATGACAGTATATAAAAATCTTTCACCCGACATCCCCACAGGCGTAACTCCCGGAGCATCTGTCAGCGAGGGACAGATAATTGCAGCGGTAGGCGAAAGTGCAATTATTGAGTCGGCGGACGAGCCTCACCTTCATTTCGAGGTATTTCTTAACGGCAAAATGTCTGACCCCGCAGAATATCTTAAGGCGCTGAAAAAATAACTTAAAATCAGTCCCCTTTCCCTAAGCGGAAGGGGGATTTTTCTTGTCTGCCTATCGCATACATAATTTGCAGGTAAATCATATGTGTAAATCGGACAAACTTTCCCAAAAATATTGACAAAACTCGTCCTTTTATGATATCCTTATTTTAGTGTATTACCATAATAAATATACTTTGGAGGAAAATCACATGAAGACACAACGCGGAAGAAAAATTCTCGCGGTTATGCTTGTCGTTCTGGTGTTGACCGCATGTATGTCTCTGTTTATCAACGCAGAAAGCAGTGCTGAAGCACCTACACGTACAGGTGTATGTTATCTCGTCAATGAAAGAGACGATATAAGCACCGCAGCAGCATCACTGCACCTTTATTTCAGTGATCTTGCCCATGAAGCATCAGAGGCTGCAGGTGAGCCTGTTAAGGAAATCGAGCTTATCGACGTCACTGATGAAAGCAAGATCGAAGAGTACAAAAAGAACGTTAAAAACGATCCCACCTCTTCCATGATCACCATCTCCGGTGACGGCGAGCATCCCACCATTAAGTTCCTTACCCGTGACTATGATTTCGACGCGTACGATATATCTGCTGCGGCAGATTCACTCTCCGAGGGTTACGCCATTGAGTTCATCAACCACGATCAGTCAAATGAGTTTAACGTTGACGCGGCACGTCTTAATCTTGAATTTGATCACGAAATTACAAACCCCAGTAATATGTATGCTACATTCTGGGCACTTGTTCCCCCTATTATCGCTATTGCTCTTGCACTTATCACCAAGGAGGTTTACTCATCTCTGTTCATCGGTATGCTTGCAGGCGCACTCTTCTATGCGAACTTTAATTTTGAAGGTACTATCAAGACCCTGTTTGTTGGCGCAACCGGCTCTGACGGTGCTGCTACCGGCGGTATGATCGCAAAGCTCTCAGACTCCTGGAATGTAGGTATTCTTATTTTCCTTGTAGTTCTCGGCGTTATGGTTACTCTTATGAACCGTGCGGGCGGATCTGCCGCATACGGTAAGTGGGCTGCAACCAAGATCAAGTCCAAGCGTGGAGCTCAGCTTGCCACCTTCGGTCTCGGTGCTCTCATATTCATCGATGACTACTTCAATTGTCTCACCGTGGGTAGTGTTATGCGTCCCGTTACCGATAAGTTTAAGATATCCCGTGCTAAGCTTGCATATATTATCGATGCTACCGCAGCACCTATCTGTATCATTGCTCCCATTTCAAGCTGGGCAGCAGCAGTTACCGGTGTTGTTGAGGGCGAGGACGGTCTCTCTCTTTTCATCCGTTCCATTCCCTTCAATTTCTACGCACTCCTTACTATCATAATGATCATCACTATCTGTATTCTCAAGCTCGACTTCGGTTCAATGAAGAAGCATGAGGACAATGCTGAAAACGGTGACCTTTATACAACTCCCGACCGTCCTTATGAGAACGCTGAAGAGACTGTTGTTTCTGCGCGCGGAAAGATCATAGATCTTGTTCTCCCCGTTGTTCTTCTTATCGTTTGCTGCATTATCGGTATGGTTTACACCGGCGGTTTCTTCGCAGGTGAGAGCTTTATTGATGCATTTGCTAACTGCGATGCATCTCTCGGCCTTGTTTACGGTTCTGTCGCGGCGCTTATCCTTACTTTCATCCTCTACATTCCCCGCCGTGTTCTCTCTTTCAGAGAGTTTATGGAATCTTTCCCCAAGGGCTTTTCCGCTATGGTTCCCGCGATCCTCATTCTGACCTTTGCTTGGACTCTCGGCGGTCTCACCAACCTTCTCGGTGCTGACGTTTACGTAGAGGGACTTCTTGAGGCTGCAACTTCATCCGGTGCTGCTTGGGTAACTCAGCTTCTTCCCGCTATGGTATTTGCCATCGCTCTCGGTCTTGCATTTGCAACCGGTACATCTTGGGGTACTTTCGGCATCCTTCTTCCCATCATCGTTCCCGTTCTTCCTGCCGACAGCACTCTCCTTGTTATCTCGATCTCCGCTTGTCTTGCAGGTGCGGTATGCGGTGACCACATCTCCCCCATCTCCGATACCACTATCATGGCATCCGCAGGTGCACAGTCTAACCACATCAACCACGTTTCCACCCAGATTCCTTACGCAATGCTTGTAGCGGGAGTATCCTTCGTTTGCTATCTCCTTGCAGGTTTTGTTCAGAACTGGTTCGTGGTATTCCCCATCGCAGTTGTTCTTCTCATATCCCTTCTTGTTCTTATCAAGAAGCTCCAGCTTGGAAAAGAGATTAAGAACAGCAAACAGCAGTAATTTTCTATAAATAAAACTCAAGATCAACGGTCGATAGCAGTCCCAACCTCGGGGCTGCTATCGACCAAATTAAATTTAACTGTAAGGAAGGTATAGTCCCTTGAAAATAATAGCAGAGCTTCATACACACTCAAATGAATACTGTGACCACGCCTATTCATCTATTGACGAAGAGGTCGCGACAGCAAAAGAAAAGGGTATTAAATTCTTTGCAACCACAAATCACGGACCCATGCATGACAAAGGTACTCCGGTAAGCTTTTACATGGGGAACAGACGACGCAAATATGAAGATATTACCTTCCTCGCCGGAGTAGAAGCAGATATCAGAGACTTAAAAGGTGGTCTTGATTTTGCCGCCACCGACCTACTCAGATTGGATTTCGTAATTGCCAGCCTTCACGAAGCGGCAATAAAATATAAATATCCCGACTATACCGAATCTCTTGTAGCTTCTGCTGAGAATCCCGGTGTTGACTGTCTCGGCCACATAGCAAGAGATCTGAGATATAATTACGACCCCATCCCTGTGCTTAAGGCTGTCAAGGAAAACAGAAAACTTATTGAGTTCAACAACTGGTCTATGCTTGGATACGAAAAGTTCGAATCCTGCGGTAAAATAATGGATCTCTGTAAGGAAATGGAGATAGAGTGTGTCGTGACCAGTGATGCACACGATACCGAACGTATCGGAAAATTCTCACATGTTATTAAGATGCTTGAGGAAAGAAATTTCCCCGAGGAGCTTATAATAAACGCAGACGAGGAAAGAATGGCTTCATTCCTCGCTCGCCGTAAAGAAGAAAAGGAAAGGGCTCGCGCCGCTCTCTTTAATTTATGATGAAGAAAAACACTCTCATAGAGTTGAAAATAGAAGATATGAATAATTTAGGCAACGGAGTCGCCCATTCGGACGGCTTCGCTGTTTTTGTCCCCGGTGGAGTTACAGGGGACACCGTCATCGGTAAGATAATCAAGGTGACAAAAAGCTATGCCGTTGCCAGAATAGAGGAAATACTCTCCCCGTCGCCCTACAGAACCACGGAAAGAAATTGCCGTTACCACAAAAGATGCGGCGGATGTATATACAGAAATATTTCCCGCGACTACGAGCTTGAGATAAAGAGAAACACCGTTATATCCTCTCTGCGCCGTGCAGGCATCAGCGACATTTCGGTAGAGGAAACCGTAACAGACACAAAATCCGACAGATATAGAAATAAGGCACAGTATCCTCTGTCAAAAGACAAGGACGGTAATATAAACATCGGCTTTTTCTCACAGAAATCCCACGACGTTATAGACATTGACGACTGCCTGCAGCTCCCTGAGATATTCACACGTATCTCCCTTTTGTTTCGCGACTATGTGAAGAACAATTCCATATCAGTGTACGACGAAAACAGTGGCACAGGGCTTGTACGTCATTTGTATCTGCGCACCTCACAAACCGAGAGTATTTCTATGTGCGTGGTAATAAACGGAAATAAACTGCCTGATGAAGATGGTTTTGTAAAACATTTTACCGATGCAGTGCCTGAGATATCCGGCATTTCGGTAAATACAAACACAAGAAATACCAATGTTATTTTGGGCGATTCTTATCGTACCCTGTGGGGAGCAGAATATCTTGAAGACACCATGTGCGGTCTTAATCTCAGGCTTTCTCCTGCATCATTTTATCAGGTAAACAGAAATGTGGCAGAAAAGCTGTATTCCATTGCCGCAGACAAGGCAGGACTCTCGGGAGAAGAAACACTCCTTGACCTATTCTGCGGAGCAGGAACCATAGGCCTTTCGATGGCGCACAGGGTAAAACGTCTGTTCGGTGTAGACATTGTTCCCGATGCAATAGAAAACGCGAGATACAACGCCGGTAAAAACGGAATTACAAACGCACAGTTCACGGTGGCTGACGCCGCTGACGGAGAAGGACTCTTCTCTGCGGCAAAGCGTGCGCTCGGTGATGATTTTTACGCATCTGTTATTATCCTTGACCCTCCGAGAAAGGGTTGTACAAGAGAACTGCTTACCGCGGTAGCTCAGCACGCACCGGAACGTATAGTATATATATCCTGTAATCCCGATACACTTGCAAGAGATATCGTAATTCTCAGAGAACTTGGATATGATACAAGCTCTGTAACACCGGTAGATATGTTCCCCGGGACCGGGCATGTGGAGTCGGTATGTTTACTGTCAAAGGTCAGTGTAAGATAACACATTTGTGCGTAAACACTCCGGAGTAATCACTCCGGAGTAATCACTCCGGCAAACACGGTAAACCGAAAAGGAGAAGAATATGAATATTTTGATCATAGATGGGCAAGGCGGCGGGGTTGGCCGCCAGCTTGTAGAGAATATAAAAAAATCATTTTCCGAACACACCATAACAGCTGTAGGTACTAATGCACTTGCCACACAAGCAATGCTGAAAGCAGGAGCTGACCGTACCGCAACAGGGGAAAATGCCGTTATAGTCGGTTGCCGCACCGCAGACATTATTATTGGCCCGATAGGTATTGTAATTGCCGATTCTCTGTGGGGGGAAATTACACCAAATATGGCTCTGGCAGTAGGACAAAGTACCGCTGTACGTATTCTCTTACCAATGAACTTGTGCTGTAATTACATCGCCGGAGTTGACAGAATCAACACATCTGCAATTATCGATGACTGTATCATAAAGATTCGGGAAATACTTTCAAAGAAATCTTGAAAACACACACAATTCATGTTATAATACACTCTGGTACAGCCGAGCCTACTCGGCTTAAATCGGCAGAAGCCGATACGTTTTGTCCTGCAAATATATAACTATAATAAAGGTCATGAAGGCTGTCGTTATCTGTCAGAAGATGGGTATAGCAGCCTTTTTATATATTCGAAAGATGAATACTCAGGTAGAAATTAAAAGAAAAAACAGAAAATCGATCGTTCTGATTCTAATTATACTTACAGCGATGATTATAATGGCCGCTGTATGTATGTTTGTCGGTTCGTCAGATATGACGATCGGAGAAGCACTGAATGCGCTGATGCTAAACGGTACAGACGGTCATGAACGGATTATCTGGAAGATCCGCATTCCAAGAGTACTGGCGGCTATTATTGCCGGAGCAGGACTTTCCGTCTCCGGTCTGATCATGCAGACAACGCTGAATAACTCTATGGCATCCCCATCAACACTTGGTGTATCCAATGCGGCTGTATTCGGTGCTAATCTTTCCATTATTGCCTTTGCAGGTGGTTTTCTGTCCACCGGCAATAATTTGACAAGCTACACTGTAGGTACAAATCCCTATTCCACAAGTCTGATGGCTTTTCTCTTCTCTACTGCATCCATTCTGCTGATTTTGAGTTTGTGTAAGATTCGGGCATTCTCGCCGAATGTTGTAGTACTTGCCGGAATTGCAGTAGGTTCTGTATGGACGGCAGCGACTACCATACTTCAGTATTACGCAACAGACGTAGGTCTCTCAGCCGCAGTAGTCTGGAGCTTCGGAGATCTTGGGAGAGCCTCCTACAAAACGGTCGTCATCATGCTTGTCGTTGTCGCCATCGGAACAATCTTCTTTCAGACCATGTCCTGGCGTTTTAATGTTCTGCTGAGCGGTGAGGCAACTGCTCGGAGTATGGGAGTTAACGTAGATATGCTGAGATTTTTCTCCATGCTGATTGCCTCTGTGATCACCGCCGTGTGTGTTTCCTTTTTGGGAGTTATCGGTTTTGTGGGAATTATCTGTCCCCATATAACCAAGAAATTGCTCGGACATGATCACCGTTTTACCGTGCCTATGTCGGCAATAAGCGGAAGTATGCTGCTTCTCATGGCAGATACACTGTCGCGGAGTATCGGTAACGGTTCTGCACTGCCGGTAGGTGCAATCACATCCCTGCTTGGTGCGCCGTTCTTTATCGCTGTCATTTTTTCCCGGAAGGAGAATCATCCATGATAAGAATAGATAATCTTTCCTTCCGTTACAGCAAACGTACACCGCCGATTTTAAAGGATATTAATCTTGAGCTTAATGCCGGAGAGGTCGGCATTCTGCTGGGTAAGAACGGCTCGGGCAAAACAACACTTCTAAAAAACATCTTGGGGATCCTGTCCCCTAAGGGTGGGACTATCTATCTTAACGGAAAAGATCTGCTGAAAATGAAAAGGCAGGAAAGAGCACGACTTATTGCCTATGTTCCACAAAACATTCACTTCGGTGCATTGACTGTATTTGATTCCGTGCTTATGGGTAGAATATCCTATTTTGGCATAAAGGCAAGTACGGCAGACTATGAAGCCGTTGAGAGAATACTTGCTGATATGAACCTTGAAAGTTATGCCATGCGTTCCGTAGAACAGCTTTCCGGCGGCGAAAGGCAAAAGGTTGCCATCGCCCGTGCCATGGCGCAAGAGCCGAAGCTGTTGATATTTGACGAGCCTACAGGAAACCTGGATATTGCCAATGAGGGACTCATCATCGAGGAAGCAAAAAAACTGGCGCGCGAGAAAAACATCGCCATTCTCAGCTCCATTCACGATCTGAATCAAGCATTGTCCTTTGGAGATAAATTTTTCTTTCTGAAAAGCGGTGTGATATGTCACAGCGGAGGAGCAGATGCTGTAAATGAAATTTCGATCAAAGAAACATTTGACGTAAATGTCAGAATTGCCAAGATCGAAAACCAAAAAATTATTATTGGAGGAACCGGTAAATGTATATGAAGAAAATTTCAGCACTGCTAATGGTACTTGTCACAATACTCTCACTGTGCGCCTGCAGTAATAAAAGTGACGAGAAATCAGACTCTTTAGGATCGATCACTGTCACAGATATGATTGGCCGAGAGGTCACCATTACCCCCGGCAGTTACAAGAGAGTTGTATGTATCGGTGCCGGCGCACTTCGGATGTACAGCTATATCGGCAGTACCGATCTGCTGTGTGCTGTAGAAGATATTGATAATATCACACTTGCCGAGAGGCCAAAGATGTTTGACTCTGTTGCCCGTCCTTATCTGATTGCATACAGTGATGCTTTCAGTAAGTTACCCTCCTGCGGTGTTGGAGGTCCCATGGCTCAGACTGCCGAAGCTGAGAAGATCCTCTCCTGTAACCCAGATATCGTTATTTCCGAATACGAAGACGTAGAGAAAGCAAATGCTCTTCAGGAACAGATCGGTGTTCCTGTCATTACTTTAAGATCCGGTAAAAACGGTGTGTTTGATAATTCTTTCTTAAGTTCTATGTCATTACTCGGAACAATCTTTGATAAAGAAGAAAAAGCCACCCGACTGATTACCTTCATCGAGAAAGAAGCTACTGAAATCACATCCCGTACAAAACCCGTTTCCGAGGAAGACAAGCCTTCCGTTTACATCTGCGGTCTTGGTAACTGGGGAACAACAAACCATCTGATGACAGCACAGAACTATATTCCGTTTGAAATCGCCAATGTAAAGAATGCTGTTTCAGAACTGGCCTCCCCCGACATTCAATCAATTGAAGCTGAAAAATTCGTTGATCTGGGCGATAAGATCGATATTATGATCATAGACGCCGCCGCCGTCAAGAACATTATTCCTCTGTACCGGGATGACAACACCATGTTTGATACCTGTAAGGCTTGGAATGAGGGGGAAGTGTATCTTCAGATGGCTTACAATGCGTACTACACAAATTATGAGATTGCTTTGATCAACACCTGGTTTGTTGCCAAAACCGTCTATCCCGATTTGTTCGAGGATATCGACATTACTGAAAAGGCAAACGAAATTTGTAAAATGTTCCTTGGATGTGAAATAGCAGAAGAAATTTTTGCATATCCGTCCAGCTTTGGCGGTTATCAAAAAATTGATACCGCTACCTTCTTCAGCTGATCAGCGTCAAGCATAATGCAGTAAGGATAGTATTAATATGGGTTTTAAAACATATCTTACCGAGCAACTAAAAAAGCATCCCTCCATGCAGCCCCAGGACGTAGTGAAGCTTTGCTATCAAGCGGCTCACGGTGCAGAGCATCTGCTGACAGACATTGAGAAAGCTCGAAATTATTTGATGAAGGAATATTCTGAGATTACCCCCAAAAGCGGAGATTTGTACGAGCAAATTTCAGATAATGTATGCCGTGTTAATCTTTCTGCCTGGAAAGCCAAAGATTTGCCGATCGAATGGTTGTTCAGTATGTTTGAGGCATCCTTTAAGGTAGAGGGGGATGCAAAGGAGAAATTTGCCGAATATTTAAAAACAGCAGAACAAATGCTTGCTTCTGTAAATACAGAGTTTACGATAGAGGAATGGGAAATTTACTTAAATGAATACAAAAAAATCGGTATGCCACCGATACACCACAGCGAAAGGTACCGAAATAATGAACGTCCGGCATACCGAATTGTAGACAGCCGTTTTTGTAAAGAACTTTCTCTTCTATAAAGTGTTAAGCTGTAAAAAATTTGTCATACAGTAAAAGCGGAGTATTTTGCTCCGCTTTTACTGTTTTTTATCAAGGCACTGTTTTTACCGTTAATATCAGCCATTGATTATCATAAAAAAACTTTTTGAGAAATATATCATGCCTTTCAGATGGGAATATTTTCTGCATTAACAGAAATTTTCTTCTATTAAATTATGCTTCATATCACCTAAACAGCACATATTTTTATAGGTGATTCGAAACAATAAATCGCTCTGATATTTGTGGGGAAAAATTGTTATATTTATATAAATATTTTTTGTAAAATTCTCTTGAATTGTACTGTAAACTATGGTAAATTTATAATAGAAGGATATTACCTTCTTACCATTTTTATTTCTTGCCACCGGCACAGGGAGGATCTATGACAGGTACTATATTTAATATTCAGCGTTTCTCTTTGTTTGACGGTCCGGGAGTGAGAACGGTAGTTTTTTTCAAAGGATGTCCACTCAGATGCATATGGTGTCACAACCCGGAGGGACTTGAAAAAAAGCCTCAAATAATGTTCGATCCCACAAGATGTATTGGGTGCGGAGAATGTTCCTGTATCTGTTCTAACGGACATCTCATCCAAGACGGAATGCACGGATATAACCGCGCAGTGTGTGAGGGTTGCGGTAAGTGTGCCGACGGTTGTCCAACCGGTTCCCTTTCCCTTGCAGGCAAGGAAATGACTGTGGACGAAATAATGAACGAAGTCATGCGTGACGAAAGTCTTTACCGAGAAAGCGGAGGCGGAATCACCCTTTCCGGCGGAGAACCGTTATACCAAGGGGATTTTGCTGTCGCACTACTTAGGGCCGCCCGAGAAAAAGGAATAAACACATGTATTGAGACCAGCGGCTATGCTTCAAAGGAAGTCATTGCCAATGTAGCAAAATACACCGACTATTTCTATTACGATTATAAGGCAACAGGAGATGAAGAGCATCGTCGTCTTTGCGGTGTACCAAGCACAGTAATACTTAACAATCTTTCTCTTCTTGATTCTCTTGATGCCAACGTCACACTGCGTTGTCCCATTGTTCCGGGGCAAAATCAAACTGACGAACACATAACAGGTATTGCAAAAACGGCAGGAGAGCATTCCTCAGTTAAAGCTATACATCTTGAGCCCTTCCACCGTCTCGGTAAAACCAAAGCAGAGAAGCTTGGTATCACAGAACTTTTTGATACAGAAGTACCACAAAAGGATATCATGCTTTCTTACTGTGAGACCATAGAAAAAATATCAGGAAAAAGCTGTATTATAAGCTAAGATGTTAACATTTCCCCCAAACATGGAGGTTACACAATGAACAACTACAAAAGTACTGAAGAAAAACTGATTTTTACAGATAGAATAAAAAACACCTACGAAGAGGTGCTTACACGGGTAAAAGGCAACCGCGACAGAGAGGGAACAGAAACCAGTCCAGTCGATACAAACGGCAAGAATCCGTTTGTAGAAACCTTTATCCTCCGTAAGAATGAACCGTACGTTACCACTCTTGCACACGCAATAGTACATTCATGGATGATAACTCCAAAACTCATATTCAAAAATGAAGCAATAGTAGGAATTACCCGACCTGATTATGCCGTAAAAGAGCACTTTTCATGGGGTATACTCAATGCAGAGCATGCTCAGGATCATCCCGATGAATTCGGACTTTCTCAGGAAGAAGCGAATGAGCTTACCCGCCGCATGGAGCCTCTTGGCGGTCATCATATAGGCAAAAAAGGAATCGAGATTTTCGGTGAACGAGGCTTTGACCGCACATGGGGAGACGGACTGTTCACCGCAGGCGGATATCAGGGGCACACCGTTCCCAACTACTACACTCTCCTTGATAACGGCCTTGACGGAATGATGGAAAAGATCGACAAGTATGCCGCTATCAATGCACAGGACGATGAAACTCAGAACACCTACGAGGCATACCGCATAATCATTCGTGGCATGTCTGCTTGGCTTGAAGCATACGCTGATGAAGCACTTCGCCTTGCCTCTGGGGAAAGTGACGAGACACAGAAAAAATACTATACAGATATAGCCGACAACTGCGCATTTGTTGCGCACAAGAAACCTGTGACTCTCTACCAAGCAGTTCAGCTGGTATGGACACTCAGCCTTTGGGACTGGGTTGACTGCATCGGCCGTACAGACCAGTATCTGCTCCCCTACTACGAATACTCAATGAAAAACGGTGACGTAGTGTCTCCCGAAGAATCGATAACCTCTCTTATTCTCAAGACATGGGAAAACGGAGTTCATAATATTACCATTGCAGGTGTAAAGCCCGTTGACGGCAGTGATGCATCAAACGATCTGACTTACCTCATACTTCAGACCATCCGTACCATACACGATACTCACCCCAGAGTATCGGTGAGAATCCACAAGGAAACTCCCGACTGTATTATGGAGCTTATTACCAAGATCTGGTCTGAGGGAATGTCTGACCCTACTGTTGTAAGTGACGAGAATGTTATTCCGGCACTTATGAGGATCGGTGTTCCGATAGAAGATGCACGCGACTATACCATGCTTGGTTGCCAGGAAATTGAAATTCCCGGAAAGAGTAACTTCGGTTGCGAGGACGGATCCTTTAACGTTGCCGCAGTATTCGAATACGCACTTTACGCAGGAAAGAGTCCTAAATACGACTTTATTCTTGGTGGTGAGGCGGCTCCCGCGGCAAAATATCTTACAGAATATGAGTCATTTGACGAGCTGTACGACACCTTCGCAAAACTTTTATCATACTATACAGAGCATTTCATAACCCTCTGTAATCTTGGTCAGGAAATTCGCGGCGCAAACCACGCAAAGTTGGTTAAGGGTATATTCACAGACGGTTGTCTTGAAAAGGGTATCCCCCACGACTGCGGCGGTCCTATATATAACTACGGTGTTATCGAGACTGCGGGTATCTCGGCTGTTTCAGACTCTCTCGTGGCAATCAAAAAGCTTGTATTTGAGGAGAAGAAGATATCCAAGGAAACCCTCGCCGCGGCTATGGCAGCTAACTTCGAGGGATATGAGAAGGAGCGCCAGATGCTTCTCAACATGGCTCCCAAGTTCGGAAATGACAATGACGAAGCAGATGAAATGGCAGTAAAGGTTCTTAACCTTTTCTGGGATGAGATAGCAAAATATAAATCTGTAAGAGGAGACGTATTTACCGGTGCATGTTCTCTTCTTGAGGAGGGCATAAGATACGGCTGGTCCACAAGCGCTCTTCCCGACGGACGTTTTAAGGGAGAACCCCTCGGTAACTCCATGGGCCCCCGTCCCGGTGCTGATAAGAGCGGTGTTTCCG
The DNA here is from genome assembly GCA_017556745.1 of Clostridia bacterium. Taxonomy (GTDB): domain Bacteria; phylum Bacillota; class Clostridia; order Oscillospirales; family CAG-272; genus RGIG2161. The sequence continues at coordinate 54,205 of JAFYMF010000006.1, read as the reverse complement.
CTATGCTCCGCTCTGTAGCAAAGCTTCCCCTTGAAAAGGGTGTAGGAGGAACCACTCTTAATGTGGTTCTCACCCAAAGATTGTTATCTACCCCTGAGCTCCGTAAGAATGTAGCCGCTACCGTAAAGGACTATCTTATGAACGGCGGTCAGATGGCACAGATAACTACAGCTAATCTTGAGGATCTGCTTGATGCGAAGGTACATCCCGAGCGTCACGGAAACCTCATCGTCAGAATAGGCGGTTTCAGTATACAGTTCGTTCAGCTTAATGAGACATCTCAGGACGAAATAATCAGCCGTTACTCCGCCTAAAGTAACACCAGGAACAGACAAAAAGTAAACATCCCCAGGAGGTGTACAATGAAAAATTACAAATCCACAGAGGAAAAACTTGTTTTTTCCACAAGAATAAATGAGACATATAATGAAGTTCTCCCCCGTCTTCACGAAAACCGTGACAGAGAGGACACTGCTGTCAGTCCTGCATCTACGAACGACCTTGATCCCTTCCGCGAAATATTCACAAAAAATACCGGTACACCTTATGTGATCAATCTTGCGAATTCTATTGTAGAAAGCTGGATGGTTACACCCAAGATGATATTCAAGAATGAAGCCATCGTCGGTATCACCCGTCCGATCTATCAGAGTCTTGAGCATTTTTCATGGGGTATAAAGGGTCCTTTCCCATATAAGTATTCCCCTGAAAAATTCGGGCTCACCAAGGAAGAGGGATTGGCACTGCATGCAAGAATGACCCCTCTTGACATGAATCACATTGACGATCACGGTGAAAAGATATACGGAAAAGAATTCTACCAGCATGTTGATAATGATTCCCTGTATTCCGCAGGCGGTTATCAGGGTCACACCGTTCCAAATTACTACACCCTTCTTGATAACGGTCTTGATGGAATGATAGAGAAGATCAACAAGTATGCCGTTATCAATTCACAGGACGATGAAACCCAGAATACCTACGAGGCATACCGCATAATCGTTCGCGGTATGTCCGCTTGGCTCGAGGCATATGCTGACGAGGCTCGCCGCCTTGCAGAGGAAGAACAGGATACTCTGCAGAAGACATACTATGAGAAGATTGCCGATAACTGTGCATTTGTTGCACATAAAAAGCCCGAAACACTCTATCAGGCAGTTCAGCTTACCTGGGCACTCTGTCTTTGGGACTGGGTTGACTGTATCGGTCGTGCCGACCAGTATCTCTACCCGTATTATAAGAAGTCAGTTGAAAACGGTGACGTTGTTTCTCCGGAAGATTCTATCGTATCCCTTATCCTCAAGGTATGGGAAAACGGTTCTCACAATATAACCATCTCCGGAGTTAATCCCAAGACCGGAGAGGACTCTACCAATGACGTTACCTATCTGATGCTTCAGACCATCAGAACCATACATGATACTCACCCCAGAATATCTGTACGTATTCACAAGGATTCACCCGATGAGCTCCTTGATCTCATTACCACTATCTGGTCCGAGGGTATGTCCGACCCCACTGTTGTAAGTGACGAGAACGTTGTTCCCGCACTCACAAGAATCGGCGTTACTCTTGAGGATGCGCGTGACTACTCCATGCTTGGATGTCAGGAAATAGAAATTCCCGGAAAAAGTAACTTCGGTTGTGAGGACGGTGTGTTCAATATCGTTCGTGCCCTTGAATATGCTATTCACGGCGGAAAATGCACCAATTCAGACTATGTAATGCCTGAACCGAAGATCCCTGATTTTGTGGAGTATGAGACCTTCGAGGATCTCTTTGCGGCATTTGAGTCTGTTATAAAGTTCCATACCGAGAAGTTTGTTGATCTCTGTAATAAAGGTCAGGAGATCCGCGCCGCAAACCACGCAAAGCTGGTTAAGGGTATATTTACAGACGGATGTCTTGAAAAGGGTATTCCCCACGATGCAGGCGGACCTATATACAACTTCGGTGTAGTCGAGACCGCAGGTCTTGCGGCAGCCTCCGACTCACTTGTAGCTATTAAGAAACTGGTATTCGACGAGAAGAAGATTTCCAAGGAAACCCTCATTGCCGCACTTGATGCTAATTTTGAGGGATATGAAAAAGAGCGCCAGATGCTTCTCAACATGGCTCCCAAGTTCGGTAACGACAATGAAGATGCCGATGCTATGGCAGTACGTGTTCTTAACCTGTTCTGGGACGAAATCGCAAAATACAAGTCTGTACGCGGTGATGTTTTCACCGGTGCTTGTTCCCTTCTTGGCGGCGGTATAAGTCTTGGACGTTCAACCGGTGCTCTTCCTGACGGACGCTTTAAGGGTGAGCCTCTCGGTAACTCTATCGGTCCTCGTCCGGGTGCCGATAAGAGCGGTGTTTCCGCTATGCTCCGCTCTGTAGCAAAGCTTCCTCTTGAAAAGGGTGTAGGCGGAACCACTCTTAACGTTGTTCTCACCCAGAAGCTGCTCTCCACCCCTGAGCTCCGAGCAAGTGTTGCTGCAACCATGAAGGATTATCTGATGACCGGCGGTCAGATGGCACAGATAACCACAGCTAATCTTGAGGATCTGCTGGATGCAAAGGAGCATCCAGAACGTCACGGTAACCTTATCGTCAGAATCGGTGGTTTCAGTATTCAGTTCGTTCAGCTTAATTCTAACGCGCAAAACGAGATAATCAGCCGTTACACAGTATAAGTAATTTTCAAGTTCCCCTGTTTTTAAAATAGGGGAACTTGATTTACCTTTACGCATTTATATCATCGAGGAGAATAAGAATGAAATTGATGCTCAGTGCACTGGTAAAATTCACGGTGGGGCTCGTTGCCATCGGTATACTTTTATTTCTGCCTGCAGGTGGTTTTTCATATCCCGGAGGATGGTTGTTCTTGTCTCTTCTCTTTATCCCCATGCTGATAATGGGAATAGTACTTTTAATAAAATCCCCGGAGCTGCTGAAAAAGCGACTTAACGGAAGGGAAAAAGAAAGTACTCAAAAGGGTGTTCTTACCCTCTCCGGCCTTATCTTCCCCGCGGGATTTATTGTAAGTGCACTTGACCACAGATTCGCGTGGTCTCAGATTCCTATGTGGGGAACGGTAACCGCATCACTTCTCTTTCTTTTCGGCTATGGGCTATATGCAAAAGTTATGGCAGAAAATGCATACCTATCCCGCACAATTGAGGTACAGGAGGGACAAAAGGTAATCTCCACCGGTACGTACGGAATTGTCAGACATCCCATGTATCTTGCAACTCTGTTTATGTTTTTGCCGATGCCGATAATTCTCGGCTCGTACTTCGGTCTTATCCCATTTGCCTTTTATCCGCTTGTAATCGTTATACGGATACTAAACGAGGAAAAGGTGCTGACACACGAGCTCAACGGATACGCCGAATATAAAGAAAAAGTAAAATACAGACTCATTCCGTTTATCTGGTGAATTATAGGTAGGACAAGAAATGAAGGTGGGGATGCTGTCATTCACACCTATCCGTTAAACTGTACGGGGATCAGCGGTCTTCCCTGCAGAGTCATCGCTGAAATAAATTAAGATGGGAGTCAACCGTATGTCTGAGAATGCTATTCCCTTTTACCATATAATAATGAAATGCCGTGGCTATACCAAAAGAGAGGTTGTTCTTCCCGATGGTTACAGTATAGTCCCATATACCGAAGGCAGAGAAAAAGACTGGGCACGCCTTGAGGTAGCTATCGGTGATTTTGATACGTCGGAAGCGGCGGAAAGACGTTTTTGCGGCAGTTATCTCGGTGGAGTTTTGCCATACGAAAACATATTGTTTCTTCTTTCGCCGAGCGGTGAGGCAATAGGTTCATGTATTGCCGAAGTAAAGGAGCAGGACGGAAAAATCACCGCCGCACTGCAGTGGCTTGTAGTTGACCGAAATCACCGAGGAAACGGTCTCGGCCGAGCACTTGCGGTTGCGGTAATGAATATATTCGCAAAAAAAGGAATTGACACAGTTTATCTCCACACACAGCCCCACAGCTATAAAGCAATACTGCTCTATCACTCCCTTGGGTTCAGGCTTCAGAAGACAGACAGTTTCTCGGGTAAACCCAATGAATATCAAAATGCGATAGAAGTACTGAAAGATCTTTACCGCGTGGAAGACTATCGCGCACTTGCAGACAGTGCCGATGAATAATACATAAAAGGACACAGCTATGAAAAGAACTAAGCTCAGCGGTCCGGCTTTATTCATGTACGGAACGATGATAGTGACCGCTCTTACTACGGCAGTTTGCTTTTTCCTTTATTACAGTAAGGCCGCAGGAAATGACGTCATTTTGTGGGTGGGCATCACCTCATTTATGATACTTTATCATTTCGGTCTGCGGATACTGTTCGGTGAGATAGCAAAACGAATACCCATCGATCCAAACGGCGGATTTTACCGCAAGAGGATCTTTGAAGACAGACTCTACAAGTTCCTTATGGTGCGAAAATGGAAGGACAAGGTGCTTACCTTTGACCCGGCATCATACGATTTTAAAAGCCGCACTCCCCGGCAGCTCGCCGTTACTATGGCAAAATCAGAGAGAGACCACTGGATAAATGAGATAATTTCGATAGCCAGCCTTGCGTTCATCCTTTTGTGGGGATGCTGGCCGGCCTTCGTTATAACTGCTGCTTTGGCAATGCTCTTTGACGGACAGTTCATAGTAGTACAGAGATACAACCGACCCATCATTATGCGTCTGATAGAACGAATACAGAAAAAGGATGGCACAAAAATGCCGTCTGAAATATCGGGAGATAAAAATGAACGAAACGATAAAACAGTTGTTTGAAAGAAAATCGGTACGGGTATTTGAAGATAAAGAGATATCACCTGAAGACAAGGAGCTGATACTCAGAGCGGCGACCGAAGCACCCACTGCGGGGAATCAGCAGTTATATACTATTATCGACGTGACATCTGCCGAGAAAAAGGCAAGACTTGCCGAGTCCTGCGACCATCAACCCTTTATAGAAAAGGCTAAAATGGTTATGATATTCTGTGCCGATCCCCTCAAATGGTACAAAGCCTTTTGCGACGGTGGATGCGAGCCGAGAGATATTGGCCTCGGTGATCTTTTCATTTCCGTAAGCGATGCAAATATAGCCGCACAGAATGCAGTTGTAGCGGCTCACAGTCTGGGCATAGGTTCTTGTTATATTGGTGATATCATGGAAAACCGTGAGGTACAGAAAGATATTCTGGAACTGCCCGACTACGTTTTCCCTGCGGCTATGCTGGTATTCGGTTATCCCACTGAAAAACAAAAAGAAAGAGAAAAACCTCATCGTGCCGATCTTAAATATATCGTATCGGAAAACGGTTATCCCGAAATGGACAGTGAATATCTCAGAGGTATGTTAAAATACTCCATGGGTGAAGAAAATTACCCTGTGAAGTTAAAAGCATTCTGTGAAAGAAAATATAATTCCGATTTTTCCCGCGAGATGACAAGATCGGTAAGTGAATACGTAAAGGAATATACAAAGGACGGTGTCGAGTGATGAAGCGAGGAATAACCAGACGTGAGCTTGAGATCACCAATATAAGCGAAATCAAAAAGATACTCGACAGAGCAATGATCGTACATATTGGTATGATTGATGGGGACGAGCCGTATGTAGTACCGATGAATTACGGATATACCATGGAAAATGGAAAAATCACTCTGTATCTTCACGGTGCAACCAAGGGCAGAAAGCTTGATGTACTGAGAGAAAATCCAAAGGTATTCTTCGCAATGGAATGTGATATAACCGCATTTGAGGGTAACTACGCATGTCAGTACGGCACCGCATATACATCTCTTATGGGTAAAGGAAATGCTGAGATAATCGATGACATGGAAGAAAAGAAAAAGGCACTGTCAATACTTATGAAAACGCAGACCGGTAAGGATTTTAATTTTGAGGACAGAATGGCCGCGGTAGTAAGTGTAATAAAAATATCTGCAGTAGACTACACCGCAAAGCGTCGTCCCGTCCCCGAAAAAGGAGGACAATAAAATGTTAGCAAAAAAGCTGAAATTCGGCGACACTATCGGAGTTACCGGTGTGTCAAACAGTATTACCGGTGACGGTATTGATACTTTTTACGCGGCAGAGCGTTTTCTGACGGAGCAAGGCTTTAAGATAAAAAGAGGCAACCACATTTTTGAGGATGACCACGGAAGTGTAGGAACACGTTACCAAAAGGCAGAAGATATGATGAACATGTTCCTTGACGACGAGGTCAAGGCTATTATTTGCATCACAGGCGGAGACACTTGTAACACTTTCCTTGACTTACTTGACTATGAGGAGATAAAAAAACACCCCAAGATAGTCATGGGATACAGTAATGTAACCGCACTTCTTGTAGCTCTTTATAAAAAATCCGGACTTGTAAGCTTCAGCGGTCCTAACTTCCTTGACTTCGGTGGTGAAAAATGCGAAAACGGACAGTATTCTATCTTCATAGATGCTGTTATGAATGCGAATGTTGACAGTTTTAAAAACTGCGAAATGACGGTTGTACGCGAGGGTAAGATGCACGGTACTCTTATCGGTACGAATATGAATACAATAACCCATCTTTTCGGCACTGACTTTATTCCCGACATGAACGGCGTAGTTCTTGCACTTGAAAATCTATCCTGTCCCCACAATAAATGTCAGTATCTTCTCACACAGTATAAGCAAAACGGAGTTTTTGATAAGATAAACGGTATAATTATCGGATACAATCACGGTTTACAAAAGGACGGTGTAGAATATCCCCAGGTCGAGGACTGGGTGCTTGACTACACAAAAGAATATTCCTTCCCGATAGTCAAGTGTAACAGCTTCGGACACGCTATAGTAACCGCTATACTACCAATTGGTGCAGAAGTAGAAGTAGATAACGGTAAAATAACGTATATTTCGGATTTTATTAAGTAAAAACCTTAGTGACATTAAGTGAAACCGCAGATCAGCAGATTTGCGGTTTTTATCTTGGTGTCAAAGCTCTGTAAAGACTTGCTTACATTCTTTGACTTTACCGTACAGAATTTTTTCAATTTTTTTTTTGAAATCAGCACAACCTTTTTTTCTGATTTGTGTCTATAAGGCAAGCGCTTAAAAAAATGAAAATTTTCATAGGATTGCGAAAGGAGAATGCATATTGCAAAATCACAATTATACCGATGAAACATTGGTCATGCTGACGTTGGCAGGAGATCAATCAGCTTTTGAAAAGCTGGTACTTCGTTATCAGAACGCTGTCATCGCATCGGCAATGCAGATCACCCGCAGTCGCTTCATGGCAGAGGACGTTACACAGGATGCGTTTGTTACCGCATGGATAAAGCTGAATACACTCAAGCAGACGGACAAATTCGGCGCATGGGTTTGCCGTATTGCAAAAAACTGTGCACTGAACACAGTTATGAGATACCGCAGTTTCATTGATTTCGATCTGCTTAAAAACGCCGATATCGCAGATGACCCGAAAACAAACCCAGCCAAGCTGTATGAATTCTCCGAGGAAAAAGAGGAGCTCTATAAAAGTCTTGCGGAGTTACCGGAAAAGGTGGGAAACATCATTCAACTCCACTATTTCGAGGGTCTTTCCGTTGCGGAGATCGCGGATAGAATGCGCATTTCCGAGGGAACCGTCAAACGGCAGCTCCATGATGGCAGAAAGCGAATAAGAAAGGAGCTTTGTGCAATGAACGAAACATATTATGACACGTTGGTACAAAGAGTCATGAAAAAGGTTGAAGAACTCAAGCTTTGGCAGCTGAAAAACGACAAAAGCGGCTTTGAGATCATATACAAAGATGTCCTTCGTGACGTGGAAGAGCTGCCTGAATCAGACAGCAAATATCACGCACTGGCAGATGTGCTGATGCGAGGCTGGTGGTGGCTACCGGGTGATAAAAACGACGCTTTGTTTGCAAGAATACGTGATGCGGCAATCAAGGGTAAAAACGATGACGTAATGGAATTTATCGTCACACGTGAGGACAGCAAAGTCTGGGGCAGTGCGAAGATCGACTTCATTCGCGACAAGCAGATCCCACTTCTCCAAAAAACGGGGCTTACACGTACGTTGGCAAGAGAATGGTTCTGGCTGGGGTATCAGTATTTCCGTGACGGACAGACGGAGAACGGCTGGGCTGCATTTGACAAGGTACAGTCGCTTCTCACACCGGCAGACAGATACTATGCGCTAACGGTATATGCACGCGATGTGGAAAAAAAGATGGAAGAGGGATACCGCGATAAGAACAGTAAACGGTATCTGAACAATGCTTCAGCCGATGAACTACGCAGAATTAACGGTAGTCTGCGACACTGGAAGCAGGAATCGTACAGCGAAGGTTATATGAACTCCATTGACAGACAGCTTCCTGATCTTTTTTACAACATCTCCCGCTGTGACGGCCGGTTCTTTGATGAAACGATGACAGTGGGTGAGACGAAGATAGGTACTGACGGTACAACACTAACCTTTGCCGCATCCGGTGAAACGGTAGAAGCTCCCTGCGGCATTTTTGATGGCTGTCAGCTTTGGATTACCAGTTTGTTTGCTGAATACAGCGGTTACTGTGTTAACAAGGTCTGGTACAAATCCGGTGTCGGCATTGTAAAATACGAGCGCACGGTAGATGACCTGACCGACGTACGGCTGCTAAAGTCCTATAAAATCGTCAGCGGAAAAGGACTGCTTCCGTTGGCGGCCGGCAACACGTGGGAATACGCGGACACGTACGATCATGACGCTCTTGTTTCTGAGCTTGTCATTACCGTTACCCACGCGGATGATGAGACGGTAATGCTTGCATCCAGAGATTTCGCAGAGCGATTCCGTTATGATAAGAATAGTTGGATTGATATGATTCAAGAGATCCGTAACGAATACTGGATCTACGAAAATGGCGAAGGGAAACTTGGTGATATTTCCGTTCCGCTTGAAAAGGTGGAAGCGTTGGCACAAACGCCCATGGAAAAGGCACACACAAAAGCCGCAGTATCCGTTGCCCGACGGATCATTGGCGGGGAAACACCCGACAGTGGTTATACAGGACACTGGAATTCCTTTTCAAAATATGCCATATACGAAAAAAATGGCAGGCTTAGTTTTACACACAATCACCGTTGGTCGTTTGAACTCAAGAGCATTGGCGGCATGGGAGAGCCTGATACACCGCTTCTTTACAACGATATTTACGGCATTCTGCAGGATGCGGCAAACTGCATCTGGTCGGACGAATGGAGAATCGGTGCGGCTCCGACGGTGGAATATGATCATTACGGAGATGCGGTCAGAACACGTATCACCTGCGAGGATGGAGGAAGCATTACCACAAAAGCTGGTACATTTGAAAACTGCCTAAAGCTATCGATGGAGATTGAAGGCTTGAAGGACGGTCTTGCCTACCGCGGCGGTAAGAAGGTATACTATTTTGCCGATGGCATCGGTATCGTCCGCACGGAAAACGAATACTGCGAAGGTGCGAGAACAGCAGTCTATGAGCTGACTTCCTACGCAGGCACAGGTGATGGATTCATGCCAATGGCAGACGGACTTGTACGCAGATACGATGCGCTTGATCTGACGGACGGATTTGTCGGCGGTGTGGAATACACCTATGTGGCGGATGATGACGACAATATTGTCATTTTCAAGGATGCGACCGGTATCCGCAATCTTCCGCCGCCGATTACCCAGTATGGAGCGATTCAGGATGAACATATCGAAGAACAGCTCTGGGATCAGGGGAAGCACAACGAAAGCCGCCTGCGTCATGATGTGAATAACTTCCGCATCCTGTGCCATTTCCTCGGCAGGGACAACCGCAACTGGGCGGCGCCCGAAAAAGCAGCGGAATGGGGCAAGTACCATATCCGCATGGTAGAATTTCTGGCAGAAGGCGGAGAGATCCCGCGTGCATGGCTTGGTCGATACTGGCGTGCGCATTTTGCTGCTGCGTGTGCACTGTTCGGATGCGATACACCCGAAACCAAAGAGGAAGGATACTGCTATCTTGAACGCGCGTTTGAACTCTATCCGAAATGGGCAGAGATTCCTGACGGCGAGGCCCTGGAGATTGGCAATCCTTTGATCTACGGCGGCATCAAGTTGATTAAAGGTAAAGGTGTCATTGAACTTCCCGACGGAACAAGAGAACCGCTCGATTATGATTATCTGTTCCACCCGAGTGCGGATAATATGTACTACGGCATGACAGCGCCGCGCGGCTGGGAATGGTTCAACCCGGTACGCAATGAAGAAAGATTCAAGGAATACATCGAACGCGCAAAGAAACTGATGGACGAAAATAAGAAATAAGCATTTTACGAAACAAAAAGACACCCCCGCCATTCTCAAACGAGATTGGCGGGGGATATCTGTTCTTTTGGGACTTTGATTAAGTTAAGGTCATGTACGGCATTTTTTCTGATTTATATATCTGCCGCGGCAACGTACTCACTGCCGTGCTCTGCAATAAAGTCTTTTCTTGCGGGAAGGTTGTCGCCAAGAAGGATATCGAATATTCTGTCGGTCGCCTCCGCATCACAGGGATTGATCCTGATAAGACGTCGGGTTGCGGGATCCATGGTGGTAAGCTTCATCATTTCGGGTTCGTTCTCACCAAGTCCCTTGGATCGCTGAAGAGTATACTTTTTACCCTCAGATTCAAGACGTTTGGTTATCTCTGCCTTTTCAAACTCGTTATAGGCAAAAAGAGTTTCATCCTTTGCGGTTATTTCAAACAAAGGAGATTCCGCTATATATATTCTTCCCTCCTTGATAAGGGTAGGAAGAAGCCTATAAAACATAGTGAGAAGAAGAGTACGGATCTGGAAGCCGTCCTCGTCCGCATCGGTACAAAGGATTATCTTTGACCAGCGGAGTGCATCAAGATCAAAGGCAGCAAGATCGCCCTTTATCTTTCCGTTTATCTCAACGCCGCATCCGATAACGCGGAGCAAATCAACGATAATATCGCTCTTAAAGATCCTGTCATAGCCGCACTTGAGACAGTTAAGGGTTTTACCTCTTACCGGTATAACCGCCTGGAAATCGGCATTTCTTGCCAACTTGACCGAGGTAAGCGCAGAATCACCCTCAACAATATAAAGTTCGCAAAGCTCGGGATCGCGGCTTCGGCATCCAACGAATTTCTCAACACGGTTGGTTATGTCCATTGTGCCGACCAGCTTCTTCTTAATGTCTATTCGTGTGCTCTCCGCACGCTCACGGCTTCTTTTATTTATCAGTACCTGATTTGCAAAAGCCTCTGCCGCCATGGGATTTTCCGCAAAGAAGATCTCAAGCTGTTCCTTGAGGAATGCGGTCATTGCCTCGGCTATAAAGGTATTGGTTATCGCCTTTTTGGTCTGGTTTGCGTATGAGGTCTGAGTGGAATAGCTATTGGTAACAAGTACAAGACAGTCCTCAACGTCAACGAATGTGATCTTGGACTCGTTTTTATTATACTTACCGGTAGCCTTCATATATTTGTCAAGGGCAAATACGAAGGCGGTCTTTACCGCTCTGTCGGGAGAACCGCCGTGCTCCAGATGGCTGGAGTTGTGATAATACTCAAGCATCTTAACACTGTTTGAGGCACAGAATGCTACCTGCATCTTCAGCTTGTAATCATCCTTATCGTCACGGTCGCGGCCTCTGGTCTCCTTTTCCCAGTATACCGGAGGAGTAAGAGTCTTCTCCCCTGCCTGCTCGGTGATATAGTCAATTATACCGTTCTTATATTCGTACTCGGTATCAATAAAGTCGCCGTTTTCGTCTTCATAATGAAGGGCAAATTTTATTCCCGCGTTAACTACCGACTGACGGCGGAGAAGCTCGGTAAAAAAGTCGTAGGGAATATTTATATCGGTGAACACCTCAAGGTCGGGAAGCCAGTGTACCACCGTACCGGTACGTTTTTTGCGCAAAGGTGTAACGGTAAGCTCACTCTTCGGCTCGCCCTTCTCAAAATGCATCTCGGAGCAGTTCTGTCCGTCATAGGAATAAACGTGCATGAACGCGGAACTGTACTGGGTAGCACAGGCACCAAGGCCGTTGAGACCGAGAGAGTACTCGTATGCGGACTCCTCGTTATTATTATACTTACCGCCTGCATAGAGCTCGCAATATATAAGTTCCCAGTTATATCTGCCCTCAGCCTCATTGTACCCCATGGGTACACCTCGGCCGTGGTCCTCTATCTGTATGGAATTGTCGGAAAATACAGTTATATCTATGACGTCTCCGTATCCCTCTCTTGCCTCGTCAACAGAGTTGGAAAGAATCTCAAAGAACGAATGCTCACAACCCTCAAGTCCGTCCGAACCGAATATTACCGCGGGACGAAGTCTGACTCTGTCAGCACCTTTAAGCATAGATATACTCTGATCATTATATTCAACCTTTTTACGGGTCTTTTCAGCCATTGGGACAATCCCTCCGAATGTTATTTGGGCAACCGATCTCATATACCAAAATTACCCTATATACATTATACCACAAAACTCTCGTCTTGAAAAGAGGATTGATCTATTTTTCCTCATCTTGTTTTTTTACTTACCCGTTACTGTTGTGTTTTGAACATTTTTTTGATATACTTATTTTATAAAATAAAATGTTGAGGAGGGGAGAAAATGAGTTACACATATAAAGATCTGCTGTCATCAGAAGGAATAGACTTTTTCGCGCCCATCCCTCTCCGAGAAACGAAAATAATATATAACCGTAAGCTTACACAAATGGGGATAGATGAAAACGGAAGCGCGCTTATTATCCTCATCCCCTACTACGTATCGGGTGAAGAAAAAAATCTCTCTATATATGCTGTTCCAAGGGACTATCACCTGTATTTTTCTTATCTTGGCGAAAGACTGACCGCCACACTCTCTCTGGACTATCCGGAATATGTATTCAGATCAGCCGCAGATAACGCTCCGATAAACGAGGTAGATGCTGCAGTAAAGGCCGGACTTGGTATGATGGGGGACAACGGTCTGTTTATCTCCCCTATACTCGGCAGTTATCTTTTTATCGGTGGAATATATACAGATATGCCTTGCAGTAAATTCGGTATATTCGATAAGGTAACAGACAAAACAGAATGTATTCACTGCGGTGCATGCAGACGAGCTTGTCCCGGAGATATGGACAGTAAGACTACAGGATGTCTGTCAGCCATAACCCAGAAAAAAGGTGTTCTCACTAAAGACGAAGAAAATCTGATAATAAAAACCGGCTCTGTCTGGGGATGCGATATTTGCCAAAGTGTATGTCCATACAACAAAAACATAGCGGAAACAAAGATCGGATTTTTCAGAGAGGAGAGAATCCCTTATCTGAGCCGAAATATCATCGAAGAAATGTCCGACAGTGACTTTGCCGCAAGGGCATACTCCTGGAGGAAAAGAGAAACAGTTATAAGAAACATAGAAATAATTGATAGAAAGGGGGAGCAGAATGCTTGAGCTTATTTTAGGTATTCCCGGCAGTGGAAAATCTTCCGTTATTCGGGAAATGATAAAAAAAGATATAGAGGATAAGAAAACCGTTTTTCTCATTGTGCCGGAACAGGCGGCTCTTGACGTCGAGTCGGAATTCACCTCCTTTCTGCCTCCGTCCGCACAGCTGCACTTTGAGGTACTTAATTTCACTCGCCTTGCTAACCGAGCACTGAGAAAGTACGGCGGCATATCACATAAATATCTTACGGCAGGAATGCGCGCCTGCCTTATGTGGAGAACACTTTCCGAGATAGGTGAGCTGTCATCTATGCGATCGGTACCGTCTGACAGTTCCTTTATTTCTCTCATGTTATCTGCAACAGATGAGCTGAGACTAAACGGTATTACACCCGAAATGTTAAGCGAGGCTGCAGAAAACTCAGACCCTGTCCTTGGCGGAAAGCTCAGAGATCTTGCTCTCATAACCTCGGTATACCGCGGTCTTTCTGAATCCGTCGGTACAGCTCCCGGGGATGACGTTACCAAGCTTGCCGCTGTACTGGAAGAAAAAGACTTTTTCCGTGGTACACAGGTATACATAGACTCTTTTACTGACTTTACCTCCCCTCAGCTTTCGGTAATAAATTCCGTGATAAGACAAGCGGATAAATGTACAGTTTCCCTTACATGTGACAGTGGAGGACTGGAAGAAAATATTCCTGCCTCCCCACAGTACAAAAAAAGCTATAAGACCGCTTCCCTTCTTCGCGCAATGGCAAGAAGATCATCCTCTGAATACAAAGAGATGTTCCTTGAAGAAAGTTGCCTAGAATCAGTTGATGCACTGAAATTCTTAAACGATAATATCTGGCTTAATAGCGGTGCGGTATACGAAAAAGAACCCGAGGGAATAAAGCTCATTGAGTCAACAGATAAATATTTCGAAGCTGAAAGGATAGCCGCGGACATCTGCCGTCTTGTGTCGGAAGAAGGTCTCAGGTACAAGGAAATAGCAATAATCGCCAGAGATATTGGCAGCTACGAGGGCATTATTGATGCAATGCTCGACAAATTTGCCATTCCATTCTTCATGTCTCGGCGTTCGGACATTATGTCAAAGGCTCCGGTAAAGATGATCTTCTGTGCTTTATCTGTATTGCGTTTCGGCTGGAAACGTGAGGATCTGCTCACATATATCAAAACCTCTCTCGCAGGGCTTGATCAGGACAGATGTGACGAGCTCTCTCTTTACAGTGAAAAATGGAATATAAGCGGTTCAGGATTTTACGGAGATATAGGATGGTCAATGAACCCCGCAGGACTGAGGGAGGAAATGACAGAACAGGATGCTCTGCTTCTTTCACGGCTTAACGAATCCAAGGATAAGATACGCCTGCCGCTTCTTGCCCTTTGGGAAAGTCTTTCTCACCGCCCTGCTGTAAAGGATGCCTGCCGCGGAATATTTGAATTTCTAACGGCGGTAGATATGCGAGGTGCTCTTGAAAAACGCATAGAGACTGACCGTGAGGAGGGGCGTCTCAGAGAGGCGTCGGAAAACGCACAGCTTTGGAACATTATAGTCGATGCTCTTGACAGACTCAACGCAGTATGCGGCGACAGACAGGTAGATATAGCGGAACTTACAACCTTGCTTTCTCTTATCCTTGGAGAAAGCTCTGTAGGCACTATACCGCAAAGTGCTGATGCCGTGACAGTAGGTTCTGCATCCGCACTTCGCGCAAGAGGTATCAAAACAGCTTATCTCATAGGATGTGAAAGAGGTGTGTTCCCTGCGGCGGTAGTGGGCAACAGTATTTTCTCAGATGACGAAAAGGTAAGCCTTGAGGGATGCGGTATAGTTATGAGAGGTAACCGAGAGGAATACCTTTCCGACGAACTTTTTTATTTCCAGAGAGCAGCCGCGCTTCCCACACAGAGTCTTACCCTTTCATATACAGTATCTCCATCGGGCGGATCATCCCCCTCTATCGGTATTGAAAATGTACTTAAGATGTTTCCCTCCCTCTCAGCTGACAGAGCACCCGAATCAATTCTTGATCTGCTCTACAGTCCTGAGGAGATGAGAGATATGCTTCCGTCTCTTTCTGAGACTTCAGCCATATCCGCCGCAATAAAAGAAGTTCTTTCAGATGACAGAATAATAAAAATACTTGGAAGGGACTATCCTCTTGTACTTGAGGACTGTTCTATAGATGAAGATACCGCAAAAGCCTTGTTCCCCCACAAAATGTCCCTTACCCAGTCAAGACTTGAAACATTTATCTCCTGCAAGTTCTCATACTACTGTAATTATGTACTCGGTCTTGACCCTAAGCGGAAGGCATTTGACCGCGCTGACGTGGGCACACTTATGCACGGTATTCTTGAGCGCGCACTGAACACAGGTGAGGAGATAGACGAGGTAGTTGAAGAATATATAACCAAGATCTGCCCAAAGGAAAAGCTGTCATCCGCAAGGATAGCCGGGTTGTTCTCTCGATTAAAAGCCACAGCGACACTTCTGGTACGTGAGCTGAGAGAGGAATTTGCCCAGTCAGACTTTTCACCGAAGTTCTTTGAATACCGTTTCGGTATGTCAAGCGAATCACCTGCCCTCTCATTTGGCTTGTCAGACGGCTCAAGCATATCTCTTTCCGGCATTGCGGACCGAATAGACAGCTATACTAAGGACGGAAAGGCTTATATCAGAATAGTTGACTATAAAACAGGTAAAAAGGATTTTTCCCTCTCTGACGTTGCCGACGGGATCAATCTTCAGCTTCTTCTGTATTTGTTCTCTGTGTGGAAATCACCGTCGAAAGAACTTCTCTCCCAGCTTGGGTCAGATACGGTAGTACCCGCAGGAATCCTATATTTTGAAGCGAGACCGCCTAAGATAAATCTCAATTCAAGTGAGGATATCGACTCACTTGAAACAAGAGAACAGGATGCGATAAAGCGTTCCGGACTGTTTCTTGACGATCATGAGATACTGAGAGCCATGGACAAGGAGCTTGAGGGAAGATTTATTCCTGTCAAGTTAAAAAAAGACGGTATTTCTTTTGCATCCGAAACAAACATTGCTTCTCTTGAAAAATTCGGCCAGTTATTCTCATCTATAAAAGAGACCGTTACAAACATCGGTGAAGAGATCAAAAGCGGTGCCGCTGATGCAAAGCCGAAAACAGTGTTCTCAAACGGTAAAAACAGCCCCAGATGTGCGTACTGTGATATGTACCCGATCTGCCGCAGAAACAGAAATGTGTAAAAAGGAGGTATCTCTGATATGGCAAGCGTAAAATGGACTGATGCACAAATAGAGGCCATTGAAACCACAGGTACCTCTCTCTTAGTATCTGCGGCGGCAGGCTCCGGAAAGACCGCAACACTTACCCGAAGAATAATCACCGCCCTGCTCTCAGGACGTGGGGATATATCCCGTATGCTTATAGTTACCTTTACCCGTGCAGCGGTAGCAGAGTTAAAGGAAAGAATAGAAAAGGCACTTGAAGCGGCATCTGCTGAGGCCCCTGCATTGCGCCGTCAGCTGTATCTTCTTGAAAGTGCTAAGATATGTACCATACACAGCTTTTGTCTTGATATAATTCGTCCCAACTTTGATAAGGTAGGACTTCCCGCTAAGTTCCGTACTCTTGACGATGCGGAAGAAAAGATCCTTAAAAGAAACACTATGGATCAACTCATCTCGGACTGTTATGAAACTGAGTGGGACAGAATAAATCCATCCTCCCCCGTTTCATTCACAGAATTCAGAGATTGCTTTTCTTCAGGTGACGACAGAGATGACAACGCAATAATTGAGCTTTTCCTGAACATCACCGGCAAGCTTTCAAGTCTTCTTGATAAGGACAGTTATTTCTCCCATTCCGGAGACGTATACTTACTTGCGGCAAAAACAGATCCATTTTCAGGTGATAACCCCTATGGAGAAGAGATAAAAGAAGAACTGATCGAATTCTGCCGATACTACAGAGAAATATTTCTTCACTACAGAAATATTTTTACCAGCGGAGACGATTACGAAAAGAAATACTTAACACCTATCAAAGGTGACCTTGCTTTAATTGATGAAATACTTGAGTCAATCAAAAAAGGGTTTGACGCTGCAAGAACAGTGGTAAACGGCGCAGTATATGAAAAGATACCGTCGGTCAAAGCAGAGCTCAGATCACCGGAATGTGACGAATACAGAGAGCTTAGAGATCGTTTTAAAAAACAGATGAAGGAACGAATAATCCCGTTCTTTTACGGAAGTGCCGAAGCTTTTCGCTGTGACTGCGCACGAAGTGCCGATATATGCTACGCGGCAAACGGCTTTATAAACGAATATTACAGAAGATACGGCGAGGCAAAACGCAGACTCAGTGCTATCGATTACTCAGATATGGAATATATGGCACACAGTCTTCTGTACCTTGAAAATGGTGAGAAAAGCGAGCTTGCGAAATCACTGGCAGAAGGTTTTGACGAAATATACATTGACGAGTATCAGGATGTAAATGCCCTGCAGGACAAGATATTCTCAGCGGTCTCGAAGAAAGACAACAGATTTATGGTTGGAGATATTAAACAGAGTATCTACGGTTTTAGAGGTGCTATGCCGGATATCTTTGCTGACTACAGACGTCGTTTTTCGGACACCGATGACCATGGACGGGTTATTTTCATGAGCGAGAATTTCCGTTCTGACAGAAGTGTAATCGACTTTTCAAACGCAGTTTTCGATACACTGTGGAAAAAGGCCGGCGAATCCATGGATTATCGAGACAGTGACAGATTGGTTTGTGCAAAAAACGGCGGTGATACCTCACGGGAAACCGTAGAGATCCTCCTTATTGACGGTGACGCCGAAGGGGAAGAAGATATAAGTTACGACAATGGACATCTTCCGGAAGCAGTCTGCGTTGCCCAAAAGATAAGGGAACTTCTGACAAACGGAGTAAAATCGGACGGAACACCGATCCTCCCCGGAGATATAGCTATAATCACCCGAGGGATAAAAGATTACGCCATAAAATACGAAGAAGCTCTGACCACCTACAGTATTCCGGTGCAGAACAAGGAACGCAAGCAGCTTTTTGAAAACCCCGAAATATTACTAATGCTATGTCTTCTTACTGCCATAGATAACCCCAGGCAGGACGTTCACCTACTTGGTGTTATGATGTCACCGGTATTTGCCTTTACTCTGGACGACACTGTAAGAATACGCAATACCGTATCTCAAAAAGGAATATCCCTGTTCGATTCTCTTGTCGAATATTCAGAGGCAGGTGAAGACCCGGAATTAAGGGAAAAAGTAAGTTTTCTTTTGTCGGAGCTAAAAAAATACCGCAGAATGTCCGAGGGCTCAACCGCTGACAGACTGATATGGCGGCTTTACCGCGAGTGCGGTATAATGGCACTCCTCGAAATGGGACATGACGGAGGCTTCTATACCGAACGACGTGCAAATCTGCTGGCTCTGCATGAGTATGCAAGAGAATACGAAGCAGGGGGATACAGAGGTCTTTACAGCTTTATAAACTACGTGAACGGACTTATTGAAACTGATGCCAAGGTATCCTCTCCGGAATTTGGTGACGGTAAGGACAACGCCGTTAAGATAATGTCTATACACTCCTCAAAGGGACTTGAGTTCCCGATTTGCTTTGTGGTTGGATGCGGAAAACGATATTCCGATCTTGATACAAGATCGTCAATGGTATTTGACATTGATCTTGGCATAGCTATGAAGCTAAGAATAAAAGACCACTTTGCCGTTGCGGATACTCAAGCTCACCGAGCTGTAGTAAACCGCATGAAAAAGAAGGCGCGTGAGGAGGAGCTTCGTATTCTCTACGTTGCATTCACCCGCGCAAGAGAAAGGCTGTTTGTTACAGCGACCGTATCCGACCCGGAGAAACGACTTGACACGGCAGAACTTGATGCCAAATTCCTTGACAAATACAGTATTCTTCACCTTAACAGTTATATAGATACCGTTCTTCCCGCAGTCAAGCTATACCACAGTGAAAAAGGCATACGCAATGCTGACGAATGCTTCAGAATATCGGTATATACCCACGGAAATAATGATAGAAACAACAGTGACGAAGATCAGAGGAATAATGATGTTACTCCTGATCCAAGCGAGACGGCTCGTGTGATAAGTATTCTAAAGGACAGATTATCGTCAGGTTACAGATACGATCACCTGAAAAATCTTCCTGCCAAAGTATCGGTCTCACGTCTCTATCCCGACATGCTTGATGCGGAGACTGAGACAGATTACTCTGACACGGAAAGCGATATTCCTGCCCTTGCTTCTCTTCCTCAGTTCCTTGGAGGAGAAAGCGGTTTCGCCGCAGAATCGGGAACAGCAACTCATGTTTTCATGCAGTTCTGTGACTTTGAGAACCTCCGGGACAATGGGGTGGATAACGAGCTCCATCGTTTGGTGTCCCTTGGATTTCTTACCGGGGAAATGCGCGATCTGGTTCGACGTGACGAGATATCACGTTTTGTTGATTCACCACTTTTCAAAGAGATGATGGATGCAAAAGAGATATGGCGTGAACAACGGTTTAATATTTTCTTTGATTCTTCTTTGTTTACCGAAGATGAAGTGCAAAAGGAAAAGCTAAACTCGGAAAAGCTGCTTGTTCAGGGTGTTATCGACTGTTTCTTTATTTCAAAAACAGACGAGTTGATCCTTGTAGACTATAAGACCGACAGACTTACCAAAAGCCAGCTATCATACCGCAGTTCCGCTGAGGCTTGTCTCAAAAGCCGCCACGGCCGACAGCTCAGTTACTACAAAAAGGCAATAGAAGAGATAATGGAACGTAAGGTTGACAGGTTACTTATCTACTCTCTGTGTCTGGGTGACGTAATTGAATTATAAATTACCTCACACGCCATAAATCGACCTATAATTAACTCGTTCTTAATTTTTCACACCTTGACAATGCATTCACTATATTGTATAATGAATTGGTTATGACATATAAATGCATTACTGAATGCAGAAAGGCAGCGTAATCGATTATGTTTGCGATACAAGTAATAGAGATCGCTCTTTTCCTGTTTATGACGTTGTGTTATTCTTATCAAATAGTTTATATTCTCTACATGCTCTTCGTGGGAAAAAGAGCGAAGCCGGAAACTGCTGATGTAGGGGAGCTTCACCGTTTTGGCATAGTTATCTCCGCAAGAAATGAGGAATCTGTCATCGGTCATCTGATAGACAGTATTCACAAGCAAAATTATCCGGGGGAGCTTATCCGTGTATACGTTATCGCTGATAACTGTACCGACAGTACCGCTGAGATATGCCGCAATATGGGGGCTATCGTATACGAAAGGTTTAACGACAAAGAAGTCGGTAAGGGATATGCGCTGAACTACCTCTTCACAGATCTCCTCAAAACAGACGATTTCTGCGAGGGATATATCATTCTCGATGCGGACAATCTTTTGGACCCCGACTACGTATACCAGATGAACCGCACCTTCAACAAGGGATACAGAGTTATAACCAGTTACCGTAACTCCAAGAATTACGG
The DNA here is from genome assembly GCA_017556745.1 of Clostridia bacterium. Taxonomy (GTDB): domain Bacteria; phylum Bacillota; class Clostridia; order Oscillospirales; family CAG-272; genus RGIG2161. Next base: position 33,190 of record JAFYMF010000006.1, on the reverse strand, counting down.
TTCAAACTGGATATCAGCCGGATATTCCCTGTGGTTCCTCCGCGAGGCAGAGTATCTTAATAATGCAAGAATGCAGCTTGGAACAAGCTGTGCAATATCAGGTACCGGATTCCTTATCCGCCGTGATATAGTTGAAGAGAATAACGGTTGGCCTTACCACCTTCTTACCGAGGACATACAGTTTACAGCTGCAAGTGTTATCAAGGGTGAGAAGATCGGTTACAGCGCACGTGCTGTGCTCTATGATGAGCAGCCTGTATCATTTGTCCAGTCGTGGCGTCAAAGAATGCGCTGGGCAAAGGGTTTCTATCAGGTAGTTTGGCACTATGGTTGGAAGCTGTTTACCACTGCCGTTACCAAGGGTAGCTTCTCCTGTTACGATATTCTTATGACAATTTTCCCAGCTATCTTTGTTACTGCTACCACCCTTATTTGTTTCGGTATTAAGGTAGTAAACGCATTCCTTCTCGGTGCGGGTATGTGGCCTGTAGCAGCAGTGTGCCTGCAGTCACTACTCTTCCTGTTTATCTTCTATCTGTTCATCTACTCCTTCGGTCTTGTTACTGTAATAACCGAGTGGAACAATATAGGTGCAACGAAAGCAGAAAAGATAAAATATACCTTTACTTTCCCAATATTCCTGTTTACCTACGTTCCTATCGGTATATGTGCTCTCTTTAAGAAGGTTGAATGGAAACCTATCAAGCACTCAGTCAGCATTACCGTTGATGATCTAAAAAAGGAAAGCAGCGAGAAAAACGCTGATATCGACTCCAAAAAGTAATATTTTATATGCGCCCTCACCTAAAAAAGTGGGGGCGCATATTATTTTACTAAATACTATTTTTTCGGAGGGTTACATGCTTCTGACAAAGGAATATAACAGAGAATTTGCCGTAGCCTATGCAAAAAGATGGGCTCTGTCAAGAAATCCCCTTTTCTTCGACTTTAAAGGATTTGGCGGAGACTGTACCAACTTCGTGTCCCAGTGTATTTACGCAGGATGCTGTGAAATGAATTTCACACCTGATTACGGTTGGTATTACAGATCGATAAATGACAGAAGTCCTGCATGGACAGGTGTAGAATTCTTTTATGATTTTATGATAAACAACAGAGGTATAGGACCGTACTGCAGTGAAGTATCATCCATTGATTTACTTCCGGGTGACGTAGTACAGCTTGCCGATGCCGGCGGAGATCTATATCACACTCTTCTCGTTACCGGAATCACTCGTGACGACTATTTGGTATCAGCACATACCAACGATGCCCTTGACAGAAAGCTAAGCACGTACCAATTTGCATCGGCAAAATATCTGCATATTGAAGGAGCGAAATATGACAGTAATGCTCAGGTAAACGACAACTGTTTTTTTAGAATATACGGCGGAGCTGAGGACAGTACCGAAAGGGAAGTAGGTGAAATGCCGTCTACGGAAGCAGAATAAAGAAAAAAGCTGTCGCATTCTGTAAAATACCATATTGATTATTTTTTTGTTATGCGTTATAATTGAGATGTATAAATGTATGGAGGTGGCGCTAAATGAAACCGCGTATTCTTGTAATCGGATCTGTTCAGGCTGATTTTTGTCTTGACGTATCAAGGTTCCCCGAAAAAGGAGAAGAGCTCCTTGACAGTGGAAAAAGAGAATACCGTCCCGGCGGATGCGGTGCTGTGGCCGCCGTCACCTTTTCACGGCTTGGTGCTGACACTCTATTCTGTGGTAAAACCGGAAATGATACCGAGGGGGCAAGACTGAAGCAGTCCTTTATGCGTTATGGGATCGACACACGTTTCCTTACGCCGTCCCGCTCCCGCCCCACCGATTTTGCCATTGTGGTAAGTGAAGAATCCGGGGGTATGCGACGTATTCGTTTTCCCGGTGCCTCTGCCACCCTCACTGCAGAGGAGACAGAGGAAGCTTTCACCACGTATCCCGATTCAGTTTTCCTTCAGCTTGACGTTCCCGCTGTCTCTGTAGGGACTGCCGTAAAATTTGCAAAAAAGCAAAATATCCCGATAGTCGTTGATTCTTCCCCTGCGGTATCAAATGCGGCTATAGATCAGATCGCAAAATACGGTCCGGTGGATATATTTATAACTGATGCAAAGAAAGCAGAGGATATTACCGGAATAGAGCCTACATCTGCAGATAACTGTTTGAAAGCATCTCTTGCTCTTTCATCCATAGTAAAGGCAAATCACTACGTTATAAAGCTTGGTACACGAGGAGCTTTCATTTATGACAACACATATTATAAGATAATCCCCACATACAACAGTGAGATTGTAGATATGACTGCTGCAGGAGATGCATTTTCTGCCGCACTTGCATGGCAATATACCGCATCCGCGGATACAGTATATGCAGTTAAGTATGCCAGCGCAGTAGCTTCTCTTGTAATTTCCAAAAAGGGCGGTATAGATTCAATACCGTCTGTAAATGAAGTCAACGTATTCATCAACGGAGGAAGTAATGTCTGAAATTAAAGGAAGAATAATGGGTGTGGATTTCGGTGATGTACGTACCGGTCTTTCTGTATCCGACCCCACGGGTTTTCTCGCTTCAGGTGCCGGCTCTATAAGATGTAAGGACCTTAAAACCACTGCCCGTCTTGTTGCCGAGGAGGGTAAAAAACATGATGTAACCCTTTTCGTTGTAGGTCTCCCCATAAACATGAACGGTACCGAGGGCGACAGAGGTGCGCACGCAAGAGAATTCGCCGAGGAATTAAAAACTGTTTCCGGACTTCCGGTTGAACTTCTTGATGAGAGGCTTACAACCGCCGCCGCCCACAGAATAATGAACCTTACCGATACCCGAGGCAAAAAGAGAAAGGCCGCTGTGGATACTCTGTCTGCCGAGATCATACTCCAGAACTATCTTGACCGCCGTAAATAATCATCGCCCCTCTGATCCGTTTTGCGGAGCAGTGGGGCGACAGTATATATACGGAATATGTACATACGAGGATAATATGAAAGAAAAAGAACCTTTAAAAATAGATAAAGATATGATAGAAGAATTATGTGAATTTTCTATGCTTATGCCGCCCGAGGCAGACGATGAGCTTGTGCGCGATATAGAAGGTCTTCTTAATATTCTGAGTCCTCTTGACTCTGTTTCTACCGCCGAAGCTATAACAGAGTGCGAAGAAGACACTGTTATGAGAGAGGATATTGCACTGCCCTACTGTGAGGCAGAAAGTTTTTTGTCATCCGCCCCGGAGCACACCGACGGTTACATCCGTGTGCCGAGAACGGTTGAGTGAGGAAACCAGAATGGAATATACATCTATGACATTAAAAGAGTTGTCTCAGCTCATCCATAAGAGAGAAATATCATCCCTTGAGTTGACAGAGAACTATATAAAAAAAATAAAAGAAAAAGATCACGAGCTTGGTGCTTTTATTACCGTATCTGAAGAATCAGCAATAAAAACAGCATCATGGATCGATGAAGATATTTTGTCATCATCTTCGGAAAAGCTTCATCCACTTGTCGGAATTCCCGTAGCAATAAAGGATAATCTATGTACCGAGGGGATAAAAACCACCTGCGCGTCAAGGCTTCTTCAAAATTTTGTTCCGCCTTACAGTGCAGAGGCGGTAATGAAGCTGAAGAAACATGGAGCAGTTATTATCGGCAAGACAAATATGGACGAATTTGGAATGGGATCATCATGCGAAAACTCTGCCTTTGGGATTACCAAAAATCCTCTTGATACAGCAAGAGTCCCGGGCGGAAGCTCGGGCGGCAGTGCCGCTGCAGTTGCATCCGGTCTTGTCCCTTATGCCCTTGGCAGTGATACCGGAGGATCCATCCGTCAGCCTGCCTCTTACTGCGGTGTTGTGGGAATGAAGCCAAGCTACGGACGGGTATCAAGATACGGACTTATTGCCTTTGCATCATCTCTTGATACGGTTGGCCCTATAACACGAGACGTTATATCAAATGCTGCTGTATACGACGCAATAGCCGGACATGACCCTAAAGATTCTACCTCCATGAGAGGATGCGCTGAGACTGTAGTCGATAAAATTGAAAACGGTTCAGTTAAGGGAATGCGAATAGGTATTCCTTTCTCCCTTATCGAGTCCCACACTGACAAAAAGATAAAAAATGCCGTTATGTCGGCGATAAATTTGTTCTCGGGTATGGGATGTAAAATCATTGACATTGAACTTCCCGACCCTGCCCTTACCCTTGCCGCTTACTACGCAATCTCAAGTGCTGAGGCATCCTCCAATCTGGCAAGATATGACGGGATACGTTTTGGCACAAGAGCAGAGGATTGTCTGTCTATTGATGAGCTTTACAAAAAAAGCAGAAGTATTGGTTTCGGGGATGAGGTAAAGAGAAGAATATTACTTGGCACATTTCTTCTCTCACGAGAGATGTCTGACAGATACTACAAAAAGGCATTGTTCACAAGAGAAGCTATCAAACAAGATTTTGACAAATTATTTTCTGCTTGCGATGTAATAATTACTCCTGTATCTCCCGGTCTTCCATACCACATCGGAAAGTACAAGACAGAACCGTCTGCAAGATATTCCGAAGATATCTTTACTGTTTATGCAAGTCTCGCAGGACTGCCCGCCATAAGTATGCCTGTATGCAAGGATGCGAGTACCGGTCTTCAGATAGGCATTGAGATAATCGGCAGATTCCGAGAGGAATTAACAGTATACCAATCTGCCTATGCTCTTGAAAATGAGATAAAAAATAGTGAAAGGCGGTGTGAGAATGATATATAAGGGATATGAGGCGGTAATAGGGCTTGAAGTTCACTGTGAGCTCAGTACTGCCAGTAAGATATTCTGCTCCTGCTCTACCGCCTACGGTGGTGAAGCTAACAGTCACACCTGTCCTGTATGTACAGGTATGCCCGGCGCACTGCCTACATTAAACCGAAAGGTAGTTGAATATGCTATAACTGCAGGTCTTGCCCTAAACTGTACTGTAAATAAATCCTCGGGACATGACAGAAAGAATTACTTCTATCCCGACCTGCCTAAGGGGTATCAAATATCTCAGTATGATATTCCTCTTCTTTACGACGGTCATCTTAACATAACAGATGAAGACGGACAACTTCTGAATATAGGTATTGAAAGAATACACATAGAGGAGGATGCCGGCAAGCTGATACACCGCGACGGTGAAACATTAATAGATTTTAACCGCGCGGGAGTACCCCTTATCGAGATAGTATCACGTCCCTGTATGCATACTGCTGAGGAAGTAAAAAGCTATCTCAGAAAGCTGAGAACCATATTAGTCTCAACAGGGGTATCCGACTGCAAAATGAATGAAGGTTCAATGCGTGCAGATATAAATGTTTCGGTAAGAGAGGTCGGGGATACTTCCTTTACCACGCGAACCGAGATAAAAAACCTTAATTCCATAAATCATGCAGGACGTGCGGTAGAATATGAATTCAAGCGACAGGTAGACACTATTCTCGCAGGTGGTGAGATAGTTCGCGAGACCAGGCGATACGACGAAAATTCGGGAAAAACCTTTTCTATGAGAAGTAAAGAGGGGCAGAGAGATTACCGTTTCTTTGCTGACCCCGACCTTCCCCGTCTGACAGTCAGTGACGAGCTTATTTGTTCTCTCGCCGCCACACTTCCTGAACTGCCGGATGCAAAAATTGCAAGATACTGCAGCGAGTATTCTCTGTCACAAGACGATGCCGAGCTTATTGCCGAGTCCCCTGCGGCATCCGAATATTATAATACCGCTGTAACACTTACCCAAAACAAAAAAACACTTACAAATCTGTTTATCGGTGAGATACTTCCGAAGTTAGGTGAAAATGAACCGATCGTTTCTCCATCTCATCTTGCGGAGATAACAGACCTTTTAAGTGCGGGGGAAATAAACAACGGTACCGCAAAGTTACTTATCTCCCGCTGTACCGCAGAGGATGGAATGTCACCTGCCGAAATTGTCACTCGCGATAACCTCGGTATGATTCGGGACAAAGAAAAAATCAGGGAGCTGCTTGACACTGCAGTAAAAGAGTTGCCGAAAGCTGTCAGTGACTACAAAAATGGCAAAAAAGCCGCAATTAAGAGCATTATCGGACGAGCAATGGCTATATCCAAGGGACGAGCTGATCCGGTAATTCTAAACGACGAAGCAGAAAAAATATTATAATAAAAATCCGCCGTATCTTAAGCAAAAGATACGGCGGATTTTTCAACCTTTTGAAATTCCGAAGAGCCGCCTCAAAAAAGGAATCAGCAGCTTCGGTGATTTTACCACAACTATTTTCATAGCACATACCCTTCCTTACCTTGCTTATAGTTTCTCGTTTTAAGTATATGCTATCTCTGTTTTTTTGTTCAGCAGTGATGGGTTATTACAAGAAGCGTACCGTTTTCTACATTAACGGTTACATCATCTGTCTCAGATAAAAACTCGTTACTGACAGCATACTGTCTCTCTCGTCTGAGCTCTGCCCCACAAAGAGGATACTTGCCGCCATCCACGGTAACTCCGTAAGATACCGCATCAAGGCTTATGAGAGAAAAGTATTTATAACTGTCACAGTGAATTTTCATACTTCCGTTACGCAGATATCTGACACAGTTTTTTCCGTCAGAAATATATCCCACAGCCCCTCTCGAATGGATATATTCAAGAAGATATATATTAGACAGTCCGTGATCTACTCTGCCGCCAAGTCCGCCGAAAATATATATTTCCTCAGCACCGCGAGAAAGTGCCAGGTCGACGGCAAGCATAGTATCGGTCTCGTCCTTCTCTGCCTTTACCTTTATAATCTCTACCGTGTCGGGGATATACTTTGATTCAATGGAATCCATGTCTCCGACCAACAGACTTGGAATAACACCGCAACCGTCGGCAAGATCGTAGCCACTGTCAGCGGCAATGATTAAAGCATCACAGGGTGGAATTGGCAACAGAGCACCGTAACTTTCGCCACCGGTATATATATATGCTTTTTTTAGTTTTTTCTCTCCCATGGCTTCCTCTGTTTAAGTTCCGCATACATCGCTCTGTAGCTGTCATGGCGGCTAAGGGATATATCTCCGCTTTCTACCGCCTTTACTATACTGCACCCGTCCTCACAAAGATGGGTACATTTTTTATATTTACATTCCCCTATATAACGGTTAAATTCCCTGAAATTAAGGGGGAGCTCGTCAAGCTCAAAAAAGTCAAAATGCAGGAAATCCAAAGCACTGAACCCCGGAGTATCTGCAAGAAATCCCGGGGAATCGGGATACCCAAGCTCCCTGAGCGGATAAAGCTCTACCGCACGGGTGGTATGTCGTCCGCGTCCGGTCTTGTGACTGACTGTTCCTGTTTTCAGAGTCAGTCCCGGGAAAAGGGTATTAAAGATAGTGGTCTTTCCTGCTCCTGACGCACCGGCAAAGGCAGATATACCGTTACCTGCAGTACCGATGATGTAGTCACGAACCTCGTCTATTCCCTCTCCGTCATGACTGTCGGTAAGAAAAACAGTAAAACCTGCTTTTTTGTATATTCCTTCAAGACGTGATGCCTCATCGGGATCAAGATTCTTCTTGGTTATAATGATTATCGGCTCTGTACTGTAATGCTCGGCCGCAGCGATAAGCTTATCTGCTGTCTCGGTAATGGTTACCGGTTTTGAAACCGATAATACTACGAAAAGAGTATCAAGATTAGCTATCGGCGGACGGATAAGTACATTTCTGCGGTCAAGTATATCGTTTATTACACCGTCAGACGGAACATCTTTACTGTCATCGTATTCAACAGCAACTCGGTCCCCTACCTGTGGGGTAATATCCTTATGTCTGAATATTCCTCTTGCTCTTGAGGGAATATATATTCCCTCATCGGGAATGAGGACGGTATAAAGACCGCCCACTCCCTTTATTATGATTCCGTTCTTTTCAACCATATAAGTTTTTCTCTTTTTGTTATTCCTTGTAGTCAGGACCGCCGCTTATTACGAAGTCAACAGAGGTAATCCCCTTAACAACGCTTGATGCGGGAGTAAGACTCTGCTCAAGAATAGTACCGACCGGCTTCTGAGACTTTCTATAGTTTGTTTTTCCAAGAGCAAGCTGAGACTCTATCAATAATGCCATTGCCTCTCCTTCGGTCTTTCCGACGAAATCAGGCACCATAACATATTCTATTTTCTGTCCCTGGCTAACATATATAGTTACCACGGTATCCATACTGCTCTTAACAAGAGTTCCGGCAGGCGGATTGGTCTCTATAACATAATCCATAAGAATAGTATCATGGTACTGCTTCTCTATCTTTACTCTGACACCCAAGCTTTTGATACGGTTCTGTACCTCGCGATAATCCTGTATCTTATAGTCCTCAATCATAAAGGTCTTGGTACCGTTACTGATCGTTATTGTTATATCACATTTTTCCTTTGAGTTAGCCAGCTTTCTTGTCTCGCCCGGAAGTGGATTCTGACTGATTATCTGATTCTGAGGTGCCTTTTCGTTATATTCGTATTTTTCTATAACGTTATAATTTTCCTCTTCAAGTTTATTTTTAAGCTCTTCGGTGTAAAGCTGTCCCTGAACCGAGATGATCTCTATTTCATGGGCGGCATTACTATCATTTTCAGCCTGAAGAAGGTTCGATATGATAATAGCACCTGTAGTTATAAGCACCAAAAGAAAAGCTGAAGCAACTCCCATTATTATCGGGAACATTGATCCGCTTGAACATTCTTCCTTGTCCTTGGTCTTGTTGGGATTGCTCTTGAATACAATATTAGGATTAGCCTTTACCTTGAGAAGAAATTTAAGCATCTGTCCCGCATTCTGAAAACGGAGCTCGGGATCCTTTTCCATAGTATACTCTACCACCTGCTCAAGGCTACGAGGAATACGGGGATTGATGTTTCGTATGGGTTCCGCAGTATCGTTGATCTGTTTAAGAGCAACAGATACAGGGCTGTCCGCCACAAAAGGAAGTTTACCCGCCAACATCTCGTACATAAGTACACCAAGGGAATAAAGGTCGCTTCGTTGATCTATCTTTTTACCGCTTGCCTGCTCCGGACTGATATAATATACTGTACCTATAGCTTTATCGGTCATTGTCACCGTCTCAGCGTTGGGCAGCTTAGCTATTCCGAAATCGGTAACCTTGATTATTCCGTTTTCGAGAAGCATAATGTTGTGGGGCTTTATATCCCTGTGTATTATACCCTTTGAATGAGCATGATCAAGAGCCTTGAGTATCTGCTCGGTAAAAGCAAAGGTCTCTCTTACCGACAAGGTACCCTTCTGATCCATATAATTCTTCAGGGTTATTCCGTTTATATGCTCCATTACAATGTATTTAAGATCTTCCTTAACAGATACATCGTAAATTTTTACTATGTTAGGGTGGGAAAGCATTGATACAGCTTTGGACTCGTTAATAAAACGCTTTACCGACTGAATGTCCTTCGAAAACTCGTCTCTGAGCATCTTGACTGCTACTTTTCTCTTCTGAATAAGATCAGTAGCCTCAAATACCACTGCCATTCCGCCGACGCCTATGATCTTTACTATCTTATACCTATTATCAAAGGTAAGACCGATATATTTTGAAAAAGCATCCATTATATTTTCGTCGGGCACTGTGTACCCGAATCTCCTATTGTTTTTTACAGAAAAATCTTTATCACTTTAAGCGAATGGTTTGATGAGTACTGCAGTGATATTATCGCTTCCGCTCTTTTCGTTTGCGGCGGCAATAAGTGCTTCTGTTTGTTTCTCTATTTCATCACTGTTTGTGAGGATACCGTGTATCTCCGCTTCTTCGAGAGGTCCTGATAAACCGTCGGAACAAATCAAGACCATTGTTTCACCGGCCTTATCAGCGGAAACAGACACAGTCGATACATCAGTTTCAACATCCTTTTCTATTCCCACTGCACGGGTAATTATATTTCTGTTAGGAGCAATTTTTGCTTCCTCTTCGGTCATTACACCCATATCAACAAGATACTGAACATATGAATGATCATGGGTGACCTGCTCTATATGATCCTTATCGGCAACATATACACGGCTGTCGCCTATGTTTGCTGTATACAGACATCCGTCGTAAACCAGTACTGCAACCAAAGTTGTACCCATTCCACTGAGTGCTTCGTTCTCTTTTGCCCTCTGATACACAGCATCATTAGCAGCAGATGCGGCAGCAGTCAGAATTTTTGAAACATCAGCACCGGTAAGGGAGTTTGCTCCGTCAAGTTCGGCATATTTCATCTTTTCTTCTATGCAGGAAACAAACACAGATGATGCCGTTGTAGAGGCTTCCTTACCGCCATGGGCACCGCCCATTCCGTCGCAAACCACAGCAATAAAAACACCCGAGGAAAGATCTCTTATCTCAAAGGTGTCCTGATTATTACTACGTTTCTTTCCGATATCACTTTTTCCGAAATAGGTAATCATGTTGAAGCATACCGGCGGTCGGACAACCCGACCGTCTCCTTTCCGAGAGACTCGTGCCGAACAAGCTGTCCGACACGGATAAAATACTTTCTACCAAATTACATTATAATAAAAATATATTAACATTTAAAGAATATATGTTAAATTCATTTTCTGTCAGCTACGTGACTCTCGTCTGAGCTGTCCGCAAGAGGCGTTTATATCCGCTCCGAGACGACGTCTCACAGTAGCGTTAACCCCTTTAGAATTAAGAATTCCTGAAAATTTTTCTACTGCCGCTTTGTCCGAGCGGGAAAAGTCCCTCCCCTTTACCTCGTTGACAGGAATAAGATTTACATGAAGGGGAACAAGCTTACCCTTATCAGTAAAATATTTTTTGAGCAGGCGGATAAGAGTATCCGCATCCCGCTCGGAATCATTCTTACCTCTGATAAGAGTGTATTCAAAGGATATACGTCTGCCACTGTCATCAAAATATCTTCTGCAGGCAGTCATGAGCTCTGAAAGAGGATATTTTCTGTTTATAGGCATAATAGCAGAACGAGCCTCGTCCTCTGCCGCATGAAGGGAGATAGACAGAGTTATAGGCAGATTTTCCTCTCTGAGTCTGTCTATCATTGGCACTACCCCACAAGTAGACAGAGATATATGTCTGTAACCTATGTTAAGCCCCTTTTCCTCATTTACAAGTTTTAAGAACCTTATGGTATTATCATAGTTATCAAGAGGCTCGCCAATTCCCATCATGACCACATTTGATATTCGCTCATCTATATCACGTGATGCGACTATTATCTGTCCAAGCATCTCAGAGGCTGTAAGATTTCGTACCTTGCCGCCGATGGTTGAAGCACAGAATACACATCCCATGGGACACCCAACCTCTGAGGATATACATATTGAGATACCGTGTTCATAACGCATTACGACACTCTCGACACATTCTCCGTCTATTAACTTAAAGAGATATTTTACAGTTCCGTCAATAGCAGACACAAGCTTTTTTTCCACCTTGGGAAGTCTGAGTTCAGCATGTTCAGAGAGTTTTTCTCTGAGAGAGCGCGGAAGGTTGGTCATTTCTTCGAATTCTCTGCCCTTCATAAGCCAACCGTAAAGCTGTGCTCCACGGTATTTCGGCTCTCCTATAGAGACGAGGAAATCCGAAAGCTCATCCGGAAGTAATCCGAGTATATCTGTTTTGCCCATATTCTATCCTATTTTACACGTTTTATTTTTGAAATAAAAAATCCGTCTGTTCCGTCAAATGGGAAAAGAGTCAGTTTTCCCCCTGCAGAACAGTGACCTCCCACCTCGAAATCAACAGCTTCAAAGCAGTCGGTAGATGAGATAAACCTATCGTAGACGTCATCGTTCTCAGCACGGCTAATTGTACAGGTGGAGTATACAAGAATTCCACCTATCTTGAGATACCGCGAACAGTTCTCGAGAATGGCACTCTGTATCTCAGGAAGACGGCTAAGTTCACCGGGATCCTTATATCTGATCTCCGGCTTCTTTGATATAACACCAAGTCCCGAACAAGGCACGTCGCAAATTATTCTGTCAGCAATACCATCGTATTCCTCTGCGAACACTCTGCCGTCCCTCTCAAAGGTTTCTATAATATTTATTCCAAGCTTTTCTGCTCCCTTATCAATAAGGGAAAGCTTACTGCGATGCAGATCAAATGAAAGAACACGTCCCTTGTTCTCCATGTGCATGGCGGCGGAAAAGCTCTTTCCGCCCGGACAGGCACATACGTCAAATACTGTTTCGCCCGGTACCGGATCAAGAACCGCAGATGCATATTGAGATGCCATATCCTGTACATAGGCTCTACCGTCCGTAAGAGGCGCTATTTCCTCAAGAGGACAGGATGAAAGAAGCTTAACCGCACTGTCACATCCGTCTACCAACTCATACTCTATTCCTGACGCGACAAGCTCACGGCAGATATCCTCTCTCGAGGAAGTAATGGTATTGACCCTCAGTGTTACGGTAGGACGGGAGCAGGACTCTGCTGCGATTTTCTCGGCAGTTTGAAACCCGTAATCCTTTGTCCAGCTTTCAATAAGCCATACAGGTACAGAATATTTATATGACAACAATTCAGAACCGCTAAAACCCATCTTCTCGCCCTCAAACACATCGGGATCACGAAGATAAGCTCTGAGCACCGCATTAACGAAGGAATCGGTTCCACCCTTGTGTGTGAGGTCAACCGCGCTTGACACAGCCGCGTGAGCCGGAATTCTATCCATAAAACGAAGCTGATACAGTGCCACTCTGAGTATCTCAAGAGTACGCGGGTCAATTTTTTCTATAGATCGTGAAGAAAGCTTACCTATTATTTTGTCAAGAGTAAGCCGTCTTTCAATTACACCATAATATATCGCGGTAAAAAGTGCTCTGTCCTTCTGTGACAGGTCGTATTTCTTCAAAGCAGAATCAAGCTCCAGGTTTGAAAACTTAGAGCCACTTGTGGTACGCATAAGAGAATTGACGATAGCATCTCTTACATTGACCTTTCCTTTTACTGCCATGAAAGTACCTCTCCCTCAAGTCTGCTGTGACCGCGGGCAAATTCATCAGCACTCATCTTTCTCTTACCCTCGGGAACCACTTCTTTAAGTTCAATAACACCGTCAGAAACAGCAACAAATATACCGTCCTTACCGCTTGATATAACCGTGCCCGGTACGGCTGAAGTTTTCTTATCGGAGGCCGCGGCAGATGCTATTTTAAGAAGCTTACCATTAAGCTTGGTTACTGCCATAGGGAAGGGAGAAAGCCCCCTTATCTTATTCAGCAGCTCCTCTCTAGAAGCCGCAAAATCTATTATGGCATCAGCCTTTTCTATTTTTTCGGCATAGGTGACTCCATCCGCAGGCTGAGGAGTCCTCACAAGAGTACCGTTCTTAATTCTTTCTATCGTTTCAAGTATCGCTTTGATTCCTGCCTCGACCAGCTTATCGTGGAGAGTACCGAAGTCATCATCGGGGAGGATATCCACCCTCTCGGTAACAAGCATATCACCGGTATCAAGTCCGGCATCCATCATCATGGTTGTAACACCGGTCTCCTTGTCACCTGCTATAATTGACCGCTGAATAGGAGCGGCACCTCTCCAGCGGGGGAGAAGAGACGCGTGGATATTGACAGAGCCGTATTTAGGACAGTCAAGTATATCGGTGGGAAGTATCTTACCGTAAGCTACTACTACAGAAAGTTCGGGATCTATCTCACGGATAAGCTCAAGAGCACTTCCGTCACGAAGAGTAGCGGGAGTATAGCAGGGTATACCAAGCTCTGTGGCAAGCTGCTCTACAACACTTGGTACAATATTGTGGCCCCTACCCTTGGGTTTACCGGGCTGGGTAAATACCGCTGCGACCTCTTCCCTCTCATTTAACACCTTAAGTATCTCCGCCGCAAAATCCGGCGTACCCATAAAAAGTATTTTCACTTTATTCTACCTCATCAGGATCAAGCATTCTGACAGTACAGTCAGTAAAGAGCTTTCCGTCAAGATGATCAAGCTCGTGGCAGAAGGCTCTTGCGAGGAGTCCTTCTCCGGTAATCTCAAATTTTCTGCCGTCGATGCCGGTAGCTCTTACGGTTACCTTAGCAGGACGCTTGGTTATTCCCCACTTGCCGGGGATAGAGAGACAACCCTCTGCCTCTTCCTGATTACCGGACATAGCAATTATCTCAGGATTGATCATCTTGTAGATAACACCGGGCTCGGTTTCAACAATCACCACACGACGAAGTATACCTACCTGAGGCGCGGCAAGTCCGCACCCGTTGGCACGGTGAAGAGTCTCTACCATATCGTCTATAAGAGTCTTTATTCTGGGGGTAATCTCCTCTACCTCGCGAGATCTTTTACGAAGGACAGGATCGCCCTCTTTGAGTATATTGAGTATAGCCATAATCTTTCTCCTAAATAAAATCTAATATCAGATCCCCGATGGATTAGTATCCAGCGAGAGAGTTATTTTGCTTGAAATTTCATGTGACAGTTGACGGAGAACGCGTGAGAAAAGCTCTCTTGATCTGGCATTCAGCTTACATTTAAATACCATTCTCATTCTGTATCTGCCGTCAAGCTTATATATCGGTGCCTCAAAGGGTCCGAAGGCAACTATCGGTGTATCTGCGTATTCCTCTGTCACCATGGCATTTATCCCCTCAGAAAGCCTTATCATACCGTTACCAAGTTCGATCTCGTCATCTGCTGTTGCTGTAAGTAACACTATATCGCAAAATGGCGGGAAAAGATAATTTTTACGCAAAAGTATTTCTTTTTCGTAAAATGCCTCATAGTCCTGATCTGCCGCGAGACGTATAGTCTCATTGTCAGGCATATGGGTCTGTATTATAGCACGTCCCGGATATTTACCTCTGCCTGCCCTACCAACAACCTGAGTTATAAGAGAAAAGGTTTTCTCCCCTGCCCTGTAATCATCAAGATGCAGTGTACTGTCAGCATCAAGAACACCAACCACGGTAACCTCCGGGAAATCGTGTCCCTTAGTTACCATCTGAGTGCCGAGAAGTATATCTGCCTCTTTGTTTCTGAAGCTGCCGAGAATATCCTCGTAGGCAAACTTGCTCTGGGTTGTATCATTATCCATACGAAGTATGGATGAGCTCTTAAATATATCCGAAAGGTCATTCTCTATCTTTTGAGTACCGTACCCAAGAAAAGCGATATGCTCCGAGCCGCAGGAGGGACACAGTGTAGGTACCTCACGTCTGTAACCGCAGTAATGACAGACGAGATATCCGTTTTTTGCACGGGACAAAATATCGTTGTTTGCTACCTTGGTACCTTTTTTTGTATGGTAAGTAAGAGAAACGCTACAGTGCGGACACTCTACAACCTCACCGCACATGCGGCACATCGCAAAGTGACTGTATCCTCTTCGGTTAAGAAACAGTATCGACTGTCTGCCATTGTCCTTTGCCTCTGCTACCGCACCCATCAGAGTCTCGCTCATGGGTGATAAATTGCCCCCTGCGCTCTCGCGGCACATATTAACTATCTCAACTGAGGGCAGTACAGCATCACCGTATCGATTTTTTAAAGTAACAAGCTTATACTTTCCTGTCTTTGCTCTGTAAAAGCTCTCTATACTCGGTGTGGCTGATGCCAAAAGCATAAGTGCATTATGCTTTACCGCTCTGTATCTTGCAATATCTCTTGCGTGGTACTTAGGGTTTGAGTCTGATTTATATGTGTGTTCCTGCTCCTCGTCTATTACGATCATACCAAGACGGTCAAGCGGTGCAAACACCGCACTGCGAGTTCCTATTACAACGTCACTCTTGCCATCTGCTATACGTTTATATGCATCGTACCGTTCACCTGCCGAAAGTGACGAGTGAATAACAGTAACTCTGTCTCCGTAATAACCGCAAAAGATATCTACAGTCTGAGGAGTAAGGGATATCTCCGGCACAAGAATTATCACCTGTCTGCCGTCACTCAGCACTCTGTCGACCATTGCCTTGATAACCCGGGTCTTGCCGCTTCCGGTAACACCGTAAAGCAATGCGGCACGCGCCTCATTTGAGGAATACAGCTCATCAAGCTCTGCGTACGCCCGACCCTGTTCCGAGCTGAGGATATTCTCCTCCCTTTTCCCGGACTTTTTCATAAGATAGGGATCTCTGTATTCCTCTACCTTTTCTTCTCTGATTATCTCTTTTTCGCAAAGATTCTTTATTTGTGCAGAGGTTACAGACAACTGTCTCTGTAATGTATCTCCGTCTACTCTTCCGTAATTCAGAAGATGCCCTACTATGGCACGCTGTTTAGAGGTACGGAGCCGCTTTGACTCGCCCGACGCCATAAGAGATGCTTCTTCCTCACCTATAGCAAGGGAGTAATATTTTACGTATTTATCATTCTTCGGTCCGTTCACCCTGAAGTCGGAACGGATATATCCACGTTTCTTAAGTCCTGTGATAATATCCAGGGCATCGGTACCGAATTCCTTTTTTATATCTGCCGCGGTAACGCCGTAATTACGTTTAACATAGGCATATATCTCGCTCTCTATACCGCTGTCGGAACGTGGGACTTTTTCCTCCGCCAAGTAAAACTCAACAAGAGATGACATAGCGGCAGACGGCAGTATAGCATGAACCGCATCGCCAAATGAACACAGCGTTGTCGAGCATATAAATGAGCATAGCCCGAGCTGCTCATCGCTCAGGGCATATCGCTCCTGAGTTACCGACAGTACGGGCTTTAGTTTTATTATTTTACCGTTCTCAGATACATGTTCCGTTTTGTCTGAAAATCCGACAACTACCGCCGCACGCCGTCTGTTACCGCCGCCAAACGGAACAGTAACAAATACACCGGTCCTTATCTCGTCAGCCAGGTGCTCCGGTATAGTATAGCTATATGGAACGTCGAGAGAGTACGGCGCGTCAAGCAGCCGTACAAATACTGATGTACTCTGCATCTTTTATGCGCGGCCTCAGCCGTCCTTTCTCGTTTTTGTGGGAACACAAATCTTCCGTATCAGACTGTCAGTCGTTTACGGTGACGTCACTCTCTATCTCAGGAACGCTCTCTTCAACTACGCGATACTCACCGCTGGTAAGTCTGTTGATAGCATTTTTTACTGCCTTTTCGTCTCTGTACTCGCGGCGTATCATGGAAGAAAGGCTCTTATCTGTTTCTTTGTTTGCGATAAGTCGCTCTGCTTCTTCTCTCTGAGTAACGTATTCGTCGGTTACCATGCGGGCACACTTTGCGGTAGCGATAACAAGCATATAACGGTTGTACTTACCGCCTTTAGAAAGTTCATCTATTGAAGGGTAGATCATGTTGTTTATTCCTTTCACTTAATATCCGACGTGCGGAAGATTATTTGTTACCGAAAAATTTTTCTGCAAAACTGGGGTTGTTCTCCACTTTGCTTTCGTCGTGGGGTGTACCGTCCACGATAGACACGATAGTTTCAGCGAGATCGTGGAACTTACCGTCCTCGTTGACGAGGATGTGATCAAACATAGACAAACGAGCAAGCTCATCTCTTGATGTTGCAAGTCTTCTCTGTATAACATCTTCCGTTTCGGTTCCTCTGCCGCGCAACCTCGCCTCAAGGGTATCGTAATCGGGGGGAGTTACCATTATGAGAAGCGCTTCGGGGTAAAGTTCTCTGACACGAGATGCACCGTTTACCTCTATCTCAAGGATAAAATACTTACCCTCACTAAGTGCCGCCTCCATCTCGTCCAGCGGTGTACCGTAATACTCGTCGCAGTATACGTTGTATTCAAGCATACGTCCTGCCGCAAGCCGAGTCTCAAACTCATCACGTGAGATAAAGTAATATTCTCTTCCGTGAAGCTCACCGGGGCGTGTGGTGCGAGTAGTTGCCGATACCGAGAGAGAATAACGGTCATCAAGTGCAAGAATCTCCTTGACTACCGTACCCTTTCCACTCCCTGCGGGACCGGATATCACTATGAGCTTTCCTTTATTGTCAGTCATCTTCTTCCTCGCTTCCTGCCTCGTCATCTGTATCAGCATCGTCATCAAGAAGACGATTGGAGATGGTTTCTGCCTGAATTGCGGAAAGGATAACGTGCTCGCTGTCAGTGACGATAACCGAACGGGTACGTCTTCCGCAGGTTACGTCAATGACCCTGCCATCATCCTTGGCATCTGAAATAAGTCGCTTGATAGGTGATGAGTCGGGGCTAACAAGGGCAACTATTCTTTCAGCCGCCACCATGTTTCCGAAACCAATATTGATAAATTTCATTTTCTTTTTCTCTCTGATACCGATATTCGGTCTATATCGTTATTCTATATTCTGTATCTGTTCACGTATTTTCTCAAGCTCGCTCTTGATATCCACTACTCTACGTGCAATATCAGAGTCACATACCTTGGAACCAATGGTATTGGACTCGCGATTGATCTCCTGAAGAAGGAAATCAAGCTTTCTTCCTACCGGCTCGCCTGAAGCCATGATTTCCTCAAAAGAATGGAAATGGCTGTCAAGACGAACAAGCTCCTCATCGATAGCTACCTTATCTGCGAAGATAGCGCACTCGGTAAGTATTCTGCTCTCCTCTATCTCGACACCGAGACCGTCAAGCATATTCTTTATACGCTGTTCCATCTTACCGCGGTATGCGGCGATCTCGCGGTCTGAGGCAAGAGCTATCTCACCTGCAATCTCCTTGATATTAAGTATCTTCTGACGGATATCCTTCTCAAGGCGCTCACCCTCCGCCGCTTTCTGAGCATTGTAACCCTCAAGAGCAAGATCCAGAACAGTCTTTATATCAGCCCAGTCCTTTTCGGCATCCTCCTCAGGCTTCTGTACAGAGAAAATATCTCTGTTTTGAGCTACAGTCATAACAGAAATGTCATCCCTGAGACCGTACTCTGCAGAAAGGCGCTTGAGTGCGGCTATATATGATTCGGTATAAGGCACGTCAAGATCAACGGTAACACCGGATGCGGCGGTAAGATCAACCATAACGCCCACCTCGACCTTACCTCTTGCGATACCGCTCTGTGTCAAATGGGTCTTTATTTTATCCTCAAGAAAGCTGTAAAGACGGGGCAGTCTTACCGAGCAGTCAAAATATCTGCTGTTTACAGACTTAATCTCTACGGTAATTTCCTTGTTTCCGATAGTTTCTTTAGCGCGGCCGAAGGCCGTCATACTTTTTACCATGACGGAATGTGATCCTTTCAGTGTCCTGCGCACGTCCTCCAAGGGACAGAACGCCATATTAATATATAATAATTATACTATAGTGAAACTCTCTTTGTCAAGTCAATAGTTAAAATGGGCGGACTTCTTAAAGCGTGATCTGAGCTTTAACATATACAGTGTTATAAGCTTGGTAAGCACGTAATCAAACAGTAAGAATATGAGATTACCCGCAACGTACACCGCCGGAGAAAAGCCAAAGGTAAGATCCTCAAGCCCAATTATACCCGTGCTGACATACACCAGAGCAGTAAGGGAAAGGTTAAAGAGCAAAATCTTTATCATCCATGCAAATATAAGCGGAAGCCGCTCTGCATACGACTTGATTATAGGATATATACCTGAAAAAACAAGATAGGTAATGGCCGGCAATTTATTCGGCAAAAGAAGCATTGACAGAATCGAGGTAGCGGCGTATATCAACCAAGGATACGATCCCCTGATCTCGATAACCGCGTACACCACCACGATAGCACATACTGCCGCCATGGTAAGGAACATAACATCTATGACCGCACCAAAATACAGTATTATTACGCTCATTGCACAAAGCACTGCTGAGGTGGCGATCTTCTTAGTCTTTTTCAATTTATTTTTCTCCCTTCAGCAACAGGATATACAGTCACCGCCACAGCACTCACAAAGACAGTCTGCACACATAAGACCGCTACAGATATCACATGTAGAACAACCGCCGTTTGATGTACTGGTGCGATAAGCGCGCCCGAAACCGGCGGCACTTCCGGAGATACGTTCCCTTGCGATACGGTATTCCATGTTATTAGGATCCATGTAGCAGGCAGTTTCAATATATCGCTGCGCATCTGCATACCAACCCCTCTGAAGGCATATACAACCCTTAAGGAAGTTCCATTCCGCGTCACGTCCCGCTGAGGGAGTTGAATCAAGAATATTCTCCGCCGCGGTATACTGTCCGCCATTGATCATACGGCGAACCTCAGCAAATGAACTTTGTCTGCCATTGCTGCTGCTATAGCTTCCGCCATCATACGATGAACCATTCTGATATGAACCGCTGTTACCTGCGGCACGCTGTTTCTGAATGGTATCGTATGCCTCATTGATCTCCTTCATCTTCTCTGATGCAAGATCTGCAAGGGGACTGCCCTGATAACTGTCGGGATGATACTTACGAGCAAGTTCACGGTATGTTTTCTTTATTTCTTCGTCTGTGGCCGTAGGCGAAATGCCGAGGACCGAATATGGATCTTTCATTTATCGATATCTCCTGTAGGGTCAATGCCAAGTATTCGGCAAGCAGCCGCAGGCATCCCCAGTTCAATAATATTCTTTATAATGCTCTCTACTTTTCTGCATTTAGTGTAATCAAGAAGTGAAGCAGAAGCGCACACATCTCTTGCTTCAAGAAGAAGCACCTCATAAAGATTCTTCTTCACCGCCTCGGAAAGCCCGTCAGCATACAAGGCAACAAGCGGATTATAACTGCCGTTCTTTTTATCATCCTCGTAGTCATCTGCCGCATCGGCAATATATATGAATCTACCGAGATGATATCCGATATCGTAACAGATACGATATTCCGGTGATGTCTCCTCATCTGTATCACCGCTGCATATCAAGGCTAGTGCACGGCCAAAAGCATCAGCCGGGCGGTCAACTGACGGACAGTTTTCTTTTTCAAGGGAACTGAGCTCTGTCATAATCTCCGTAACCCTTGCCGAAATGTCATCAATCTTTTTCGCACGTCTGCCGAGATACTTACCGTAAGGGACAGCAAGAGTCGCACCTATACGGTCAAATCCGCGGCTATCCGCCATATTATCCTTTATTTTCATCGCAGTGAACATAGAGGTAGCATAAGCGCAAAAGGACAGGGTACGGCATTCATCAAGTGACGGCCGCTTTTTAAGTGGATGCACGGCACACCGATGGTGACGGAAAGAATACTCCTCTCCAAGAACAGCCATACGCACAAGTGCCAGAAATACCAAGTCGTAATTCAGAGCAAAACGAGAGGCGCATCCGGTATTTTTACCAAGAGAACGGCAAAGTCCACAGTACACACCTTTATAGTATTCATATTCACTTACTTTTAATTCAGGTACAAGTGGTCTGATGTAGCCGAACAATACACACACTCCCAAATAGGCACAAATATAGATAATAATATCTTAATACAAATCAGTATTTAATTCAATAGTAAATTTGTAAATTATTTGACTTGTCACACATTACAGATCTTACTTTTTTATTCGATATTGTGATAAAGCCTTGACTTCACGTTAAAAAAAATATATATTAAGTTTAACACGCATTTCAAACAGTGTGTGATACTGTTTGTCACTGAATAGGAGATTTTAAAATGAGAAATATGCTATACGATTATGATATCTTTCCCAAGGTATTTCCGATAGAGCGTGATATTACTATCACCGTAAAATCCATGGGAAAACACTCTGAATTTAAAGGAGAATATACCATCCGCGTTAATCACTTGGGCATGGGAGATCCCCACCACGCATTTTACGCAGGAAACGTTACCAGTTACGGAAACATCACCCCCAACGAAAACGGTGAGCTTAAATTCACATATAAAGCTGAATCTGAGGGAGAATATCTGGTACGCGTTTTCGATTCAAGCAACGACAGTCAAGTAGAGTTATCTGTTTACGCACTTGAACACGATCTTGCTTGCCGTTATCCTCTTAAAGGAGATCTTCACGTACATACTTGCTGTTCCGACGGCGGCGAGGCTCCCGATATTGTATGTGCCAACTACAGAAAGATCGGATATGACTTTATTGTTATCACAGACCATCACTATTATCAGCCATCTCTTGATGCTATAAGAGCATATCAGGATACAAACATATCCCTCAACATCCTCCCCGGCGAGGAAGTTCACCTTCCCTATAACGAAGTACACATAGTAAATGCGGGTGGTCTATACTCTGTAAACTCACTTATCACAGATGACAAATACAATGACGCAAGAAAGCACCCCGATATGCGCAGACTCAGCAGTGACGTTGTGATTCCCGACGGATGTACAAAAGAGGAATACAAAAAAGAGCTAGATGCCATCGTAGAAAAGCTTACCTCTGGAGACAATCCCCTTCCCGAGGGTGTAGAACCTCTGTGGTATGCATCCTGTCTGTGGGCATTTGATAAGATCAGAGAAGCCGACGGCCTTGCAATTTTTGCTCATCCATACTGGCGTCCGACACTTTTCCAGATACCCGAAGCATTTACCGCACACATGATGAAGGAGCATCCATTTGATGCATTTGAGGTGCTTGGCGGAGAGATGTACTTCCACCAAAACGGTATACAAACAGCGCTTTACTACGATGAATACCGTCAGGGACGTATTCACCCCATCGTCGGCTCTACCGACAGCCACGGCTCCACCGAAAACAACCGCGGTGTTACCCCATGCCACACTATCGTCTTTGCTGAGAAAAATGAGCGTTCCTCCATTATCAGTGCAATAAAGGACCGTTACTCTGTAGCGGTAGATACCATCTCCGCAGAATACCGTTTGGTAGGTGAATTCCGTCTTCAGAAATATGCAGCATTTCTTATGGAAGAATACTTCCCTCTGCACAACAGAGAAACCGCAATAGACGGAGCTCTTATGTTCTCATACATTAACGGTGAGACCACTAAAGAGGAGCTTGAGGTTGTCTGCAGAAGAACAGAAAGAGTTCTGAAAAAATATTTTGAACTGCTTTGATTTTCTTCTATATAACATTGTCCCATATTATTCTGATGAGACAGTGTTCACCCTGCGAATACACAAAGAAAAGAGGAAGACTGTCTGATGATAAACAGAGAATACGATAAAAAAATAACTGCCTGGCTTGATGCCAACCGAGACAAAATAGTTGAAGAGTGGATGGAACTGATAAGAATACCGTCAGTTGAGGGAGAACCTCTCCCCGGCGCCCCCTTCGGTGTAGAGTGTCTTCGTGCTCTCAGAGCATCGGCAGAGCTTTTCCGTGCTGACGGATTTGATACCAAGATAGCTTGTGACGGTAAATACGGTCTTGCAAAATGGGAAAGAGGAGAAAAAACCATTGGACTTTTCGGTCACTCCGATGTTGTCCCTGCAGGCGACGGATGGATTTTTACCGAGCCTTTTTCTCCCATTGTCAAGGATGGTACTCTCATCGGCCGCGGTTCGGCAGATAACAAATCCGGCATAATCGCCGCTCTTTGTGCAATGAGGGCGCTCAGAGAATGTAATATCCCGATAAAGAGCACTCTTCTTGCTTTCCTCGGTTCAAACGAGGAAACCGGAATGCAGGATATAGACGCTTTTATTGAAAACGAAGAAATGCCCACACTGTCCATTATCCCCGATGCCGACTTTCCTTGCAGTATCGGTGAAAAGGGTATTGTTCACGCGTGGGCGGAAAGCACGTCCAACCTGTCAGATATTATAGATTTCAAGGGTGGCTCCGCCTTTAACATAATACTTGACAAGGTTGATGTAACCATTAAATATTCCCCTGCACTCGAGTCAGAAATTAAAAATAAGATAAACGGTAACGATAAGTTTTCTCTCGGAAAAGACGAAAACGGCAACCTCTCTCTCAGAGCGCTCGGAGTTGCTAAACATGCCGCTTATCCAAAAGGATCTGTAAATGCCGCCGCCAAGGTCGCCGAGCTTCTCTCTGACTGCCCTTCCCTTTCCGGCAATGACAGAAAAATTCTGGCTTCCGTTGCAAAGTTCTTCTCCTGCTACTACGGAGAAGGTCTTGGAATACAGCACGACGACAGTGATTTCGGCCCTCTCTCTGCCGCAAACGGCATGGTAAAGGTAAATGACGGCAAGCTTAGGATAAGCATAGATATCCGTTACGGAGCATCTTTTGGGGCAGAAGATCTTGAGGCACGTCTCAACAGTACTCTCGCCGAGAATGGATGGAGTATAGCAGAGATTACCAACTCTCCCGGATTTTCAATAGACAAGAACAGCCGCATTCCAGAAATAATGGAATCTATATATAACGAGATCACAGGTCTTAATAAGCATGCACATATTCTGTCCGGCGGTACCTATGCCAGACACCTGAAAAATGCTTTCTCTTTGGGAATAAAGGCACCCTCACCCGACGGAAGTGACAAAATGCTTGAGATGCCCGAGGGACACGGAGGGGAGCACGGACGAGACGAATGTATCGTACTTGACGAGTTTTTCCGCGCGGTAAGAATAATCATTAATATGATTATAGAATGTGACATTGAAATAAACAAATAAACCAAAGAATTGTAGGGGTAAAAGTTATGATCTACGACGGAATGGATATGACACAGATAAATAATGGACTGGAAGAAACATCGGCGTGCGGCTCTGCTATAGCATACGACAAAGGAAACGGTCTTGTTTTCGTCTCATATCATAGCGGAATTGCCAAGCACTACGGTGAAACCGGCGGACGTATATGTCTTACCGTATTCTCTCCTTCTCAGCCTCATAACGTACGCCACCGCAAAATAGAAGTACTGGAGGGTAGGTCAAGAGGTCTGCTCTGCAACGCTATCTATGTGATAGGTGACAAGAAAGTCCGTATTGTATTTACCGATCATTCAAGACCGGCAACCGCCCCCCAAGGAAGCGGAGACTACACCGCTGTATTCTATAGAGACTACGACTTTTCAGCAGACACCCTTTCCCCCCGAACAGAGGTGTTTTTCCGTACCGACGAGGGAGACGAGCGTCTTAACGCGGCAACATACTGTAAGTATGTAACCGGTAAGGGATACGGCATAAAAAGTGATTGGTCACCAATAGTAAACAAGGTTTCATCGTACAACGGAGAGTTCTACACTGCAGTCACTCTTAACTATTACGACTATTCCTATGCTGTACTTTGTAAGATAAATGATAACATTCTGATACCCTTTGCTATCTGTCCTGAAAAGCAGAACTACGAGTTCAGATATTTTGTAAATGCTGAAGGAATCTTTGGAGCATTTCGCTCCGCCCCTGACGATCACGGTACAAATCATGCAGGATATACTGTATCTAAAGATAACGGAAAGACCTGGACCACAAAGATTTATGAAGACGGTGTACAGTCACGTCATGATATAATCGAATATTACGGCAAGCCGTTGTTCATCTATAACTATAAAAGCGATAAATCAACAAAGAACTTCCCGCGCATGCACAACTTCAGAAATGCGCTGAAATTCGTATATAATGGTGAAGTGATACTGGATCTTTTCTCAAAGTACGGTTTTGTTGAACACGAAACGATAAGTATCCGCGGTGATCTCTATATGGCGTTTTCTAATTGTCCGCAGGCACTTTCAGCAGAAAACAAGTCAGCTTGTGAAGATGGAACTATGTGGACAGAGGACAACATCGAAGTCGAACAGGGAAAAGAAGTAATACAGTGGATGAAACTCGGATATCTGCTTGACAACATTGAAAAATAATGGTACAATAATGAACACAAGCCCTGTATCAGGGCTTGTGTTCATTCGAACATATATCAAAATTGCGGGTGTGGCGGAATTGGCAGACGCGCAAGATTTAGGATCTTGTGTTTATTCGTGCAGGTTCAAGTCCTGTCACCCGCACCATATCGAGTGTTCATAACGAAAGTGATGAACACTCGATACTTTTTTGCCTATAATTGATTGTTTGGAGCAGATTTTCTGCTCTTTTTCTTTTGTTATGCCGTGGTGGGCAGATAGTTCACCGCAACGCCTTGTCTGCTCTCAAGGGTGACCTTACGCTTTCTGTGCCATTCGGGAATCTGCAGACAACCAACGAAGCGGTAATGGATAACAACTCTCTGTGTGCGGTTCTTGCCCGTTCCCTCGATCTGATAAACCTCGATCTTTTCAACAAGCTCGCGCAGGATCACCGGATTGAGCGTTTTCATCTCCATAAAGCTTCGCACTGCTTTGAGGAAATTATCCTTGGACTTTCGCTTTTCCTCAAGACCGTCAAGCTTCTCTTTCAAGAACAGAATGTTATTCTTGGTTTCGACAAGCTCAACGTCGTACTTATGGGAGAGCTTCATGAACCATTCGTCCGTAACCTTGCCGTTTACGTTGTCCTCATAGACCTTTTCATATAAGCGTTCGAGCTCTTTCACTCTCGCTCTTGCGGTGGCAAGTGAGGACTCGGCAAGCTTTTGTTCGGCGGCTATATCCTTGTTGGTCTTGGTTTCAAGTAAGGTAGCAAATGCTTCCTCTTCCTCGTCAAGGAAACGCGCGATGGTTTGCAGCTCTGCGATCACCACCTGCTCGATTGAGTCGGCGCGGATATAATGGGTTGATGGGCAAGTGCCGCGATTAGCTCGGTAGTTGGAGCAGTTGAAGTATTGAATGGCTTTATTCGGGTGATTGACATTGAACCACAAGGGACTTCCGCAATCGGCGCAATAGAGCAAGCCGCAGAACATATTTTTCTCGCCGTTCTCCTTCTTGGGAGCGCGGCGTTTTGTTTTTGCTACAAGCTCCTGCACCATTTCAAAGGTCTCACGGTCAATGATAGGTTCGTGCACGTCCTTGAAGATCGCCCAATTTTCCTCGGGGTTATCAATTCGCTTTTTGTTACGGAAGGACTTTGAATAGGTCTTAAAATTGATAACGTCACCGCAATACTCCTGCTGTGCGAGAATCTTGGCAATGGTGGTCTTACACCATTTGTACGGGTTCGGTTGCGTTTTCTTTCCGCCGCGCCCAAGTCCCTTGCTTTGCCAATAAGCCATCGGTATTAAAACCTCGCTTTCTTGCAACAGACGGGCGATAGTTTCATTGCCTTTTCCCTCAATGCACCACTGAAAGATCTGCCGTACCACCTTTGCCGCTTCCTCGTCTATGATCCACTTCTTTTTGTTATCCGGGGATTTCATATATCCGTATGGCGGTTGGGAAAGCGGTTCGCCCGCATTACCTCTGAGGCGATGAGAGCTTCTAACCTTGCGGCTGATATCTTTGGCATACATCTCGTTCATGACGTTTCGGAACGCACTGAAATCGTCCTCTCCGTTGTCGCTGTCGATGCAATCGTTGATAGCAATGAAGCGGATATTGTGCTCGGGAAAATAATAATCTGTGTACTGACCGACTTCGAGGTAGTTTCGTCCGAAACGGGATGAATCCTTGACGATGATCGTCGAGATATATCCCATTTCCATATCCTCAAGCATCTGCTGAAAGCCGGGGCGATTGAAGTTTGTTCCCGTATATCCGTCGTCCACATAAAACTTGGTGTTGGTGAAGCCGTGTTCCTTCGCATATTTAGCGAGAAGCTTTTTCTGATTCGCCACCGAGTTACTATCACCATCACCACCATCGTCACGAGAGAGACGGCAATACAAGGCGGTGATTCCCATTGGTTCTTTATTCTGTTTGGTTTTGGTCTGCATATTCCTCCTCTCCGGCAGAGTCCAAAACATATTCTGCCTCTATTTTATCACTGTCGGGAGCAACTTGCAAATGTGCCGCAGACTTTTCGATAATTCTTGCAAACTTTTCTTGGGGCATCTTGGCATCATCGGAATCAATTGATTGAAAGCGCGGCTCGACGATATAGGTGACGTTGTTGAAGTTATACTCTCTTGTGCCTCCAAGTACATTTGAGATAAGTCCGCTGAGCCATCCGTATTTCTTCTTACCTCGCATCTCGATTCTCCTTTCTGCGCATTTGTTCCAAACGGCGCTTATGGAGGAGATTTTTAATGTCGGCGACAATATCCTTCGGGAGCATATTACGGGGATAATACTGACGTATATCGTCCATATAGATCACGATGCGCTCCCGCTGATTAGCTTTCTCCTCGCTCATGATCTCACGAATAGCATCCTCACCAAGTGCGCCCTCGTCGGCAAGCTTTCGCATACGGACAGTCTGCGAGTAGGACGGCGTAAGGTCATCCATATCGCAGATCTCATAGATGAGCTTTTGAGTGAGGCGATGAAGTTTTGAAAGCTCTACCGCAGGAGTGAGTGCGATTCTTCCGTCATCCACCATTTGAAGAAGTTCGGGAACAAGACGCGTGAGGCAGATATACCTCTGCACTTGGGATTTGCTTTCATCACTCTCGGCGGCGATCTTTTCCACCGAGGTCAACCTCTGCCCAAATTGGGCAGAAGTCAGATCGGTGCGCTCACCTTGGCGTTTGATAGCATCGAGCTTCATTTTGTAGGCGAAGGCTTTTTCAGATGGTAGGATATGATCTCTGTGGAGGTTAGCATCGACCATTGCGACGATTGCTTCTTCGTCGGTCATATCACAGACGGCAGACGGTATCTCGCTAATACCGAGGCGCTGATAGGCTCTAACGCGGCGGTGTCCCGAGATGATCTCATAACCGCCTTCATCACGAGGTCGAACGATAATGGGAGATAATAGACCGCTTTTGCCGATGCTCTCGCACAGCGCATCCATCTCCATATTGTCCTCTACCTTGTAAGGATGATCCTTAAATGGATGCAGCTCAGAAAGAGGTATATTTCTGTCAGTTCCTTTGATCAATAAGATTCACCTCCGTTTTCATCCACTATTTGGTTCTTCTGCGAGTCGTACCAAGCGAACAGAATCTCAATGATCTTGTCCTTAACCTCCTTCGGCTTCATATCGGTAAAGAAGTCCGAGATCTCGTCAAAGGCAAACTTCACGCTCTGCTTCTTGGGCGCTTTTTCTTTCGACTCGGTGGCGTTACATTTGAAATATCCGCGAATATCTTCCTCGTTAAGCTCCTTGGTTTTACTTGCATTCTTCATTTCTTCTGTCTTATCCGTCGTGATCGACATAGACTTGTCCATAAGCATCATCCATACCGACAACTGCTCGAATTGGCGCATATAGGAATAGTTCACGCCTGCCGTAAGCGGAACGATACCCTCGTCCACCATCTTCAAAAGCTCGGGGATAAGATAGGTCAAGCGGATATATCTCTGAATCTGACGGGCACTATCGTCTGTGCTTTCGGCAAGAGTTTCATCCGAGCGCTTCGTGCCATCTTGGCACGAACTTCCTTGATGGCGCAGAACGTCCATTTTCATCTTGTAGGCGAAGGCTTTCTCCGATGGGAGTATTCTTTCTCGCTGAAGGTTGGCATCTACCATTGTAAGAATAGCTTCTTCGTCGGTAAGATCGCGGACGATGACGGGAATGTCAAACTTGTTGAGCCTCTTGCAAGCCTCATATCGTCTGTGTCCGGATACGATCTCATAACCGCCGCCCGTCTGTCTTTTGCGGACGATAATGGGATTAAGCACTCCGTACTGACGAATGCTCTCTACAAGAGCCGCCATATCCTCATCGTCCTTGACCTTAAAGGGATGGTTTTCCATCGGGTAAATGTTGGTCAGCGCATATGCGCAGGTCGTCTCGTTTCGGTGTCCGTGTACGTTTTCAAAAGGGTTTATCATCTGTTTCTGTCCTCATTTCTTTTAATTTTAGGTTGGGGTTTCGCTCCCGTTTCTCTCGGGAACATTTCTTGTTCTTGCTCCATTTCAATACGGAGCTTTTCTTTTAGGTTTTCGATCATTGGGAATATGCCCTTAGCCAAGTTAATATCGTGGCGAAGCGCCTTGAGTTCTTTTGATATCGCCTTACGCTTAATGGAGCATTTGTCCTTCTCCGCTTCTGTTGTGGCTCTACGACGTCGGTTATCGACCTTGTTACGCGCTGACAATAACATAGCCATTTCCGCTTCTTTGTCGTTGATGAACTCCTGCACTTCTTCGGTAGTACCGAGATTGTTGCGGTTGATGAGATTGACCGTTTCCATATAACGCTCTAAATAAATCTGCTCTTGGCGCATGGCGGGAGATAGCGGTTCTTGATAATTCTCAACATTCATCGGCTTACAGCTTGTGTCGATGCCAAACAGTTCAAGCACGATCATAAAGATAAGCTCCACCGTGTTGTGTTGATCGTATCCCTTACGGCGTTTCCAAATCTCATAAAGAGGTGGATATTGAGGGCGGTACAAGTCGCGTAGTCCTCGTTTTGACAATATGCGCTTCTCGATTGCTTCTGCGGTATAGCGTTCTCCGAGACTATCTATTCGGACAGGTCTTTTCCATCCTTTTGCTATTACGCAAGGATGCTTGTACTCCTTCCCGCGCAGATAGGTGTAACCACGCCTTGCCAAAGCAAACTGTAAATGAGTAGGCAACATACAATCCGCGATAGCATCGTCAATGTCCATCTTCAAGAGGGTTCTGTGAGACGGCTTACCTTTTTTCTCAGCCATATACGCGACGTATGGCGCGCGTTTTCTTTGCGGGTTTTGAATGATCGAAAGGCTGTATTCAAGACTGAGCTTATCCGATGCAGGAGCCATAACCATGTCGTGATAGTACGGCGGACAGTGAAACTTCTCGCCGTCCTTGAAGCTAACGCTATTCAGAATAAAGTGGTTATGCAGATGCTCGTGGTCTCTATGACTTGCGACCAACACCTCATACTTGTCGCCCCACAACCGCTTGGCAAGCTCCACTCCGAGCGCGTGGCATTGCTCGGGTGTGACCTCACCGGGCTTGAAACTCATATAGCCGTGATAGGCTACAATACCGCCATACTTGCCGTATCGCCGCTTGGTCTCCATCATACGTTCATAGGCAAGTTCGGGTAGGCAGTTGACACCGCTGATCAGATACCGCTGTTCCGTCTTGTCGGGATTTTCGGCGTAATCCATCAAGCGACGGAGATCTTCTTCATTTGGGTTCTCGGTCTTTTCGGGATTTGCAGCATAATCAAGCGCATCCTTGATCGACCGATGCACCGCCCATATTGACGTTACTGCCATTACGCGCCTCCCTTGTAGAGTGAACGGATAAGAGTGATCAGCGCCTCTCGCGTTTCGCCGTCTGCTCCCGCGCAGATAGCTTCAAGCCGTTCAATAGTCGGATACCAATCCATTGGTCGTTCTCGGCTCAACTTGGAATTGACCGATTGGCGAAGGTACTCCGATACCGTAATGCCGCGCTTCTCGGCGGCACGTTCGATTTTTGCTTTATGATCCGTCGTTGTTTTGAAGCGGATCACTTCTTCTTTCTTTTTGTTTTCGATAATATCGTCCTCCTGTGTTGTGATTTCCGAGGGTATTAGGGATGCCTCCCTAAAATGTCTTTGCGCCGAAGCAAAGACGGGCAAGCGGGCGTAGCCACGTTTGCTATGCTTGTTACAGTATAGGACAGAGCCCTATACCGTAAGGTGGCGAATCCACTTATCCCCTCGTTCTTGCCCTTGACCATACCACAGACTATGTTCAGCCTCCTTCCGTGAAGATTTGCGGCGTGATCTTAGGCGGTGTGCATATGCACTATGTATGGAGGATTTTCGTTTTGGTATGGGTCAATTTGACCCATACCACTCTCTTTTTCGCTTCGTGTCATCTTGGCACGAGGTTAATGTTCTTGCTTTCCTGCAAGTGTCTCTCACTTATGTACCGAATCGAAATCGCTAAATTTGTCCTGCGATAAAAATATCCCCTCAATAGGTAGGCAGCGAGAATGGCTAAAATCCGCCACTTTTTGCAAAAATTCATAAATTGTTTTCATCCTCCCACTATTCGTTGCTGACTTTTTCAAAGAATTTTGCGTGAGAAATTAAAAGACCCTCTATGTAGTAGCCAGCGAAATCAGCAAAAAGACAACCCTCCATTTTTCACTGTCACATACTTTTGAAAAATACAACTTCATACTTTTCACTATCACAGAATCTTGAAAATAATCGAAAAGTTTTTAATGCCTTCAAGTTGTAGCCGATGCGAACGAGCGAAACCCATCACATCCTCCAATATTTAATTGGGAACTTTTTTGTAAAAATACAAACGATTTTCATGAAATAAATATCCCTCTAAGTGGTAGGCGGCGAAAACACTGATTTTATACCCCTTCACTATACGTTGCTTACTTTTTTGCGATTTGAGCAACGTATTTTTGCTGAATTTACAAATTGTTTGCATATGCTCCCACTTATTAGTTGGGAACTTTTTTATCGTTTGAGCCAAAAATTCTTAAAAATAAAGTCCTCCTAAGTAGTAGCCGGCGAAACAGCATTATTTATAAGGTTGACGAGCAGTTTTTTGTTTTCTACTATTCGTTGCTTACTTTTTTGCAATTTGACTACCATATTTTTTCAAAATTCACAAATTATTTGCATATTCCTCTACTTATTAGTTGGAAACTTTTTTGACAAAAATTAACCTAAAATTTTGCGATTTTACAAAAAGTTTATACTTTCGAAGATTATGGGGGTAGTACTCATATTACTATTAGCGTTAAAACTTGTCTTCCGAAAAAGTCCCCTCAATTGGTAGCCAGCGAAAACGGCAAAAATACACCCCATTTCGATAAAATTCACAGATTGTTTTCATCCCTCTACTATTCGTTATTGACTTTTTCGAAGAATGGACGAAAAAATCTTCTCCAAGTAGTAGCCGCCGAAACAAGCTAAAAAGGGCAACCTTTTTCAAACTTCGCGCCATTCTGGCACGAAGCCCCTCTAATTGGTAGCCAACGAAACTCCTAAAACCCGACACACTTCTAAAAATTTGCAAAAAGAAAAGCCGCTATCGCGGCGTGGTAATCACGCTTTGATAGCGGCTAATATCGTATTACGTTAATTATTTCTTAGATCTCTTTCCGCGCTTTTGATAGTCAGCGTTGATCTCTTCGCTCCAATCAGAACCGATATCTACGCCTTCTCTGACACAACAAACAGCTTTCGCAACCGACTCATACAGGATCTGCGTGCCCTCTCCGTCGGCATTATAGTTCACGGCTCTGTCTTTGCTGATTCCGTACCGCGCGGCAGTCTCAACGGCATCAATGTTTGCTCCGATGAACAAGAACTCCCATCCGTATTTCGCCTTCTGTCGCTCTATCATCTTCTTGACCTGCGCGCTTGTGTAACGGTGGCTTGCGTTTTCCTGTCCGTCGGTTGTGATAACGAACATCGTATGCTCCGGCACGTCCTCGTTACGGGCGTACTTGTGAATGTTTCCGATGT
>JAFYMF010000026.1 GCA_017556745.1 Clostridia bacterium | reverse complement strand
TGAGTGAGGGGGACCACAAGAATTCGGATTTCCGATTTCGGTGGTGGAAGGAGTCTGTTCCGTTGTTTTATATAATTCTATTAGACATATAAAAACTCCCTCAGTCATCCGGACATTAGCTTCGCAATGTCCCGCTGACAGCTCCCCTTACACAGGGGAGCCTACCGCTGCGGCGGGATTGCTTAACGGCAAAAGCCTCTATGGAACCACCCGCTTAGCGGGTGGTTTTCGTGAACCAATAAAAAAGTCACTTGATCCGACGAGGGTGTCAAGTGACTTTTTATTTACATTTTTATTACCTTTTTGATTTTGCGGTAACAGCCAGAAAAACGACCAGAAGTGCAAGCACACCAAAGGAGGCATATATCGCCAGATTAAGATAATCGCCGGTTTGAGGATTAATACCGCTCACAGGACCCTGAGCGGTAAAGTCGCGTATAAAGAGCAAACAATTAAGGAGAGCTAAAAATGACAAAACAGCTATGAATACCAAAAGCAGCTTTTTCATTTTTTCTCCCTCCTTCAAGCGATATGACACTCAAGTGTAACACTCAGGTGTAACACTCAAGTGTAACACTCAAGTGTAACACCAAGGTGTTACACTTCTGACAAATATCATTTTTTCATGTCTTAATTGTATCATAATTATGAACGATTGTCAATATATTGTTCAAAAATAATTAAAATTCTACCGATTTTTTTCAAATCTGTTTATTTTTCTTTACTTATTTCATTATATATAGTAAAATAAGGTAAGTATGTTTATTTGACAAATAATAAAAGTAAAATAAAAGGAGAAATAATATGCAGTATCTTATAGGTGTAGATATCGGTACGTCCGGTACTAAAGCAGTTCTCTTCGATGTGGTAGGCAATACAGTTGCAGACGAGCTTATAGAATATCCCCTCTATCAGCCTAAAAACGGCTGGGCTGAGCAGGATCCCGAAGATTGGTGGAAGGCCACAGTTGATGCTATCCGTTCTATCGTAGCAAAGGCAGGCGCAAAGAAGGATGAGGTTCTCGGTATCGGTCTTTCGGGACAGATGCACGGTCTCGTTATGCTTGACGAGGCAGACAGAGTCATCCGCCGTTCTATTATCTGGTGCGACCAGCGTACTGCGGCAGAAGCCTCTGACATAACCAATCTGGTTGGAGCAGATAAGCTTATCGAGATCACCGCTAACCCTGCGCTCACCGGCTTTACCGCCGCAAAGATCATGTGGGTAAAGAAGAACGAGCCTGAGAACTTTGCCCGCTGCAAAAAGATAATGCTTCCCAAGGACTACATCCGCTACCGTCTTACCGGCGAGTTCGCAACCGAGGTGTCTGATGCCTCCGGTATGCAGCTTCTTGACGTTCCCGGACGCAAGTGGTCCCCCTATGTATGTGACAAGCTTGGTATAGACATCTCCCTTCTCGGCCGTGTATACGAGTCCGCTGAGGTTACAGGTAAGCTTACCCCTGCCGTTGCTGAGATGACCGGTCTTTCCACCTCTGTGGTGGTAGTAGGCGGTGCAGGTGACCAGGCGGCAAGTGCGGTCGGTAACGGTATCGTCCGCGAGGGAATCGTTTCCGCAACCATCGGTACTTCCGGTGTTGTGTTTGCTCACACCGACACTCCTCAGATAGATCCCAAGGGCAGAGTCCACACCCTTTGCCATGCCGTTCCCGGCGCATGGCACATAATGGGAGTTACTCAGGGCGCGGGACTTTCCTTCAAGTGGCTCCGCGACAACTTCTTCACGGACGTTCAGAATACCGCAGCTCTCCTCTCACAGAACGCAAATAAGGTTCTTGACGATATCTGCTCCTCTGTTCCCGCAGGTGCAAATTCTCTTATCTATCTCCCCTATCTTATGGGAGAGAGAACTCCCCACCTCGATTCAGACGCAAGAGGTGTATTCTTCGGTCTCTCCGCTATGCACGGTCGTGCAGATATGCTCCGCGCAGTAATGGAGGGCGTTACCTTCAGCCTTCTTGACTGCATGAATATTATCAGAGAGCTTGGTACCTCCCCCGACTTCGTGTTTGCCTCCGGCGGCGGCGGAAACAGCAAGCTTTGGAGACAGATGATGGCTGATGCCTTCGGTGTAAGAGTAGCTCAGAACTCATCCCGTGAGGGCGGTGCTCTCGGCGTTGCTATCCTTGCAGGCGTCGGTGCAGGTGTATACGAGTCTGTCAGAGGTGCGGCTGAATCCCTTATCCACGAGACTACCAGCATTTCTCCCATAGCAGAGAACTGCGACAAATACTCCCGTGTTTATCCCCTCTACAATAAGCTTTACAGCGATCTCAAGGACAGTTACAAGGCTCTCGCACAGCTTTGATCTCATTTTGCATCATATTTCATACGCCCTCTAAGGAGAAGCTATGGTCTTTTCAAGTCTGGAATTTCTTTTCCTCTATCTGCCGGTAGTACTGATAATTTACTTTGCCGTTCCTCTTAAAATAAGAAATCTCGTTCTCCTTGCAGTAAGCCTCCTGTTTTACGGCTGGGGGGAACCTCTGTACGTTTTTCTTATGGCAGGTACCATCGTCATCGACTATGCGGCAGGCTATATTCTTGAGAAAAACCGACAAAAAGGTAAGCTGGTCGTAGCCGTTACGGTTATAATCAATCTGCTCATCTTAGGTTTTTTCAAGTATTACGATTTCTTTATAGAAAATCTTCGTCTGATCCCCGGGTTATCTTCACTCGAGCCTCTGGGATTGACTCTTCCCATAGGTATATCCTTTTATACTTTTCAGGCACTGTCTTACGTTATCGACGTGTACCGCGGTGATGCAAGGGTACAAAAGAGCCTTGCGTCCTTCGGTGCATACGTAACTCTTTTCCCTCAGCTTATTGCCGGCCCTATAGTCAGATATAAAGATGTTGACGATCAGCTCAGAGAAAGAGAGCATAACGTAACCCTCTTTGCTTCGGGCTTAAGAACACTTATCGCCGGTCTCTCAAAGAAGGTGCTTCTCGCCAATACCGCAGGTGCTATGTGGGATTATTTTTCTGCCATACCTCAGGACGAAAGAACAGTGTTCGGCGCGTGGCTGGGAATAATCTTCTACTCCTTCCAGCTTTACTTTGATTTCTCGGGATATTCCGATATGGCGATAGGTCTCGGTAAGATGCTTGGATTCACCTTCCTTGAGAACTTTAACTATCCGTATATTTCCCGCAGTATCACCGATTTCTGGAGAAGATGGCACATTTCCCTCTCCTCCTGGTTCAGGGAATATCTGTATATCCCTCTCGGAGGTAACAGAAACGGAGCTCTTGCCACCTACAGAAATCTCCTTGTTGTGTGGCTTTGTACCGGTTTCTGGCACGGCGCAAGCTGGAACTATATTCTCTGGGGTCTGTATTACTTTGTACTCCTCTCCCTTGAGAAAGCATTTATGGGAAAGGTGCTTTCCCGTGTCCCGAGAGCGATAGGACATATTTACTCCCTGTTCTTTATCATCATCGGCTGGCTGCTCTTCGTTTCTGAGGATATCGGCGCGGGATTCATTTATCTCGGTAATATGTTCGGCAACGGTGCAGGTGCAGGATTGTACGGCGGCGAGTTCCTCTATCAGCTTCTTCGCAATCTTCCGTTTATCATTATTCTGGTGCTGGCATCCACACCCATGCCAAAAAAGATCTTCTGGATACTCTACGAAAAGTCCTCTTCGTTCAGATGGATCGGCAGTGCGGTGGCGGCGGCTCTTGCAGTGGTTTGTATTGCCTTCCTTGTTGACAGCACATACAATCCATTCCTGTATTTCAGATTTTAGTGAAAGGAGACGGATGAATGGTAAAAGGACAAATAAAAGAGCAGGATCGACTGCTCGATCAAAGCAGTCTGCTTTCAATACAAAAGAATCTTTCGGGAAAGACAAGAAGATCGGATATTGCCCTTATCGCACTGTTTCTTACGATAGTCTTCGGACTTTCCGTGGCGTTCTTCATTATTCCCGATAAGGATTTCTCCGAGGAAGAGAACCGTGTACTTCAAGGTACACCGTCTATTTCCTCCCCCGGCAAGTTTGCCGACAGGCTTATCTCCGGTAAATATACCTCGGAGATAGCAAAATATTATGCAGATCAGTTCCCACTCAGAGATAGCTTTGTGGGGCTGAAGGCCGCGGTGGTTCTTGGTCTTGGCGGCCGTGAGAACAATTCGATAATAGTCGGTGATGGCGGCCGTCTCGCGGAGCTTCCGGCATCATTCTCAGAGGAGACCGTGAAGAAAAATACCGATGTTCTCATCAGCTTTGCTAAAGTAGCAGAGAGTCTCGGGGCAGACTTTACCGCCGTTGCGGCACCCAGATCAGCTGACGTGTTTACACCGTTTATATCGTCCCCCTCCCCTCTCATATACACAGAGGAAACGAGACAGGCGATTTCAGGAGGACTCTCTGTAGCAAAATATATCGACCTTTTTGATACCCTTGTCCCCGGTATAGCCGAGGGTGAATATCTCTACTACCGTACCGACCACCACTGGACCACTCTCGGTGCCTATTACGGATACTGTGAGCTGGTAAAATCCTTTGGGATAACTCCCTATTCCCTTGATGACTTTACGATATCTACCGTTTCGAGTGAATTTTACGGTACCGCCTGGTCTAAGGCAGGTATGAAATGGATCTCCCCCGACGAGATGCAATTTTTCCGTTACGACGGTGATGATCTCTTTACTACCGTGCTTGAAAACAAAGAGGAAACGGCATTCGACGGCTTTTATAATGAAAGCTACCTTGATAAAAAGGACAAATATGCCGCGTTTCTCTCGGGTAACAACGGCAGAGTAACTGTAACCCTCGGCTATGGGCACGGAGAGAGCCAGCCGAGAGAGAAGATGCTGATAATCAAGGACAGCTTTGCTCACGCAATGGTTCCTTTTCTTGCCCGCCACTTTGATCTTGAGATCATAGACCTCCGTTATTACAAGAGCTCAGTAAGTGACCTTATAAAGGAATGCGGCATTTCTCACGTTGTAGCCATATACAATTACGACAGCTTTGTTACAGAAAATTCCTTTAATATTCTCAGATTATCCACTGAAGAGTAATTACCAAAAATTAAGGGGTTACAAAAATCCCCCCTGCGGATTATAATAGATAGTAGTAAACGTCTGTTATCCGTCAGGGGGGATTCTTTTATTTATGGATATGATAGTTATAAGTGACTCCAAGCTGAAGCTCATGCTCACAAAGAACGATATGAAGCGGCTTGACATCAGCTGTGAATCTATAGACTACGACAGCAGCGACACACGTATAGCACTGAGGTCGATTCTTGAGGAAGTAAAATGTCAAAGCGGAGTAGATCTGCTGGGAAAACGAATCTGCATACAGGTATATCCGTCAAGAGAGGGAGGCTGTGAAATGTTCGTAAACGTTCTGCCTGCCGCTATCAGCGACAGAAGAAAAAAGGAATCCGCACCGACCCCCACTGCCCGAGTTTGCCGAAGTCAGGGGATATATTGCTTCCGTGACGGTATGACAGCCCTTATCAGTTTTTGTTCGGCACTGAGGAGAATGGGGTATCCGGGCAGAAGCTCTCTGTACCGGGACACACGTAGTTCTGCCGTGTATCTCATCCTTGACGAATCGGGGGGAAAATATTCATTTATATGTGAGTACGGCGGAGAAAGAAGAGAGGCCCCTGCAGCAGAATACATATCCGAATATTGCAGTCCCATCAGAGAAAACGACGCGGTGGAGATCTTGTCGGCTCTTGCCTGAGATCTCAGATAATTATACAAACA
Organism: Clostridia bacterium; assembly: GCA_017556745.1. GTDB lineage: Bacteria > Bacillota > Clostridia > Oscillospirales > CAG-272 > RGIG2161. The sequence continues at coordinate 24,815 of JAFYMF010000026.1, read as the reverse complement.
AAAAACACCGTGGGGGGAGTCGTCTATGCGTAAGTCTCCCTCACCGAGGGAGGTGGCAAAACCATAGGTTTTGACGGAAGGAGTTTATTCCTTTGTTTTATATATTCTCAAAATGCGATCAAATGCGTAGGGATTGTTTAGGGGTTAATTCCGGATTTTATTCCACAGAACCCATCACACCTGTAGGGGCGAACTGCGTTCGCCCGATTACAGAGCGATAAAGGTATAATTAAAACGGGCGACCCAAGGTCGCCCCTACGAGATCTATATATGTTTTCAAAAATACGCTCAAAGCGGTAGGGGAGGGGCTTGCTCCTCCCCTACGGGTATGTTTTTTTCTTAGAACAAGAAGACATTGATTTAGCATTTTCGGTGCCCGCTCATTCCCCCGCAGGTCGTTTAGATATGATTATATATTTTTCTCCTCTTTGCCCGAGAAGAAACCTTCCTAAGGAAGAATTACGTTTTTGCGTTAGCAAAACGGTGTTTTTTAAACACCGAGTAATTCTTATAAGAATGTACCACTACTACTTCCGAGTTTCCGCTACATTACACGCACATTAAGAATGTGCCACTACTACTTCCGAGTTTCTGCTACATTGCACACACATAAGGAAGAATTACGTTTTTGCGTTAGCAAAACGGTGTTTTTTTAACACCGAGTAATTCTTATAAGAATGTGCCACTACTACTTCCGAGTTTCCGCTACATTTCATGCACATTCAGAACACCATAAAATTATTCTATCACAAAACCCACCCGCTTGTAAACACCTAAAACGACATATTGCACAATTTCTGCGTGTTGCACAAAAAATAATTGTATTCTTTTCACAATTTGTCAATTGCAAAAAGAAAAATAATATGATATACTGTAGTCACAGGAAAGGAAGGTACAGGCCAATGTACAACTAACTGCCGACATTAAGTCAAAAAAGCCTCAGTTAAAAGTTCGGGAAAACCACGGCGGTGTAACGCATAAATATAGATTATCGGGTTTCTGGTGAGTCCGATGACAAAACATTATCCCGCGAAACTTGAGTGCCGTTCTTAGTGTCATAGGAAAACAGCTTCGCCTTTTACTGACGAGCCCTACGGTGAACGGATGTGTTTCTCGCGTTGAGAAGAAGTGTTAGTGTGTTTTAGTATGATAGGACGACTGAAGTAAAAAGGCAGACAATAGAAAGAGAGGATAACAAAAGATGTTAGATATCAAGAATCAGTGGAAGTGACCCTCGATCTACGGAGATAAGCCGATGATCGAGGGTCACTTCCATTTTTATGACTGTTTTCCCCTGCCCCGTGGGGGCTTTTTTTATTTTCTCCCGAATACTATTGTTTTTCTTCGGCAATAATACCGTGAAGTCGGGAAAATATTCCTTTTAATCGTGAGGTGACACTGTATGAAGCTCAGAGACACAAAAGGCAGAACAAAAAATAACGATAAATTATTTTTTGTAATAATATTCCTCCTTGCTCTTTTTCTGAGACTTCATTTTATTTTTAATGTGGAATACCCTCTTATGGACGATGGGGAAAACTATTTAAATATGGCACGCAGAATTGTATCCGGTCATGGGTACGGTTATCTTTCCGATTCACCGAATGCATACGTCACCCCCGGATATCCGTTGTTTCTTGCTTTTTTTCTTTGGATGTTTGGGGATAGCGGAGGAATGACAGTTATACAGATCACTCAGTGTATTCTCGGTGCTTTTACCTCTGTTATTTCTGCTCTCATCGGAAAGCAAATCATGTCAAGAAACACCGGCATACTGTCGGGACTTCTCGTAGCGGTATATCCGCCTTTTATTATGAGTTCTCTCTGTATTCTTACCGAATGTCTATATCTTTTTTTCTTTCTTCTCTATTTTTACTTTCAGCTTATTTCACTTGATCTCATCTCTTACAGTTACCCGAGAGAAAAACTCAAAGGGCGGTTTCTCCTCTCGGGACTGTGTGGTATTCTCTTTTCCCTTTCGGTACTTATCCGCCCCACCGTCCTGCCCCTTGCTCTCTTTCCTTATATATATAAGCTTGTTCAGGCGAGAGGTAAGCGAGACCAGCGACGTCTTATCCTCACCGAATCAGCAGTTTTTCTTATCTGTGGCTGTGCGGTAATGCTGCCTTGGTGGATAAGAAATATAACGGTGCTGGGAGAATTTATTATACTGTCACAAGGCAGCGGAAACCCGCTGCTTTTCGGTACTTTCCCAGATATGCAGATACCGGATGGGTATTATATCCCCCCTGACAAGGAGTTTAGCGAAGCCCTGAGCAGAATAAAAAACGGGTTTTCCTCCGAACCGATAAAATATTTCCTGTGGTACACCGTAGGAAAGTTCAAATATATATTTTTTAATATCTGGTATTATCTGCCCGGCCCCATCTCGCCGCGATACCATAATCTGTATCTGCCGTTTGTCCACTATTTTTCGGTAGTTACAGGCTGGATGGCGGTGGTCTTCTCGGTAGTTTTTGGGCGAATCAGATTTATATCGATATATGTGTCTCTGCTTACTTTGCTCCAGCTATGTTTTATTCCAAGTGAAAGATATGCTTATACCATCCTTCCTCTTCTAATGATCTGTGCTTCAGCCTTTGCTCTGCACTGCTTCTCCCTTATAAAAAGAGAGTACCGCATTACTCGTCCTGATATTTAATAAGTAAAGCACAGTATATAGGACACTGCTCGTAAATATTATCACAGTATTTTTTCTTGTAGTCTCGTTTGCGGGTAGGCCTTAAAAAAACCATGTGCATAAAGCTGTCCGTCCATACCCCCTCGTTACAGTATATTTTTTCTTTATCGTCTCTTCCGTAAAAGGGACATTTTGCAAAAGCGGCGGAATATTCGCTCATATACTATCCACTCCATCAAAGACTCTTTTCCCGCCTGCGTCGGAAGGTCTCTTTTCTTCTTCCGTATTCATTTAAGCAGCTCCAACTGCACATTACGTCCTCCCCACGATAGTAAACGTGAAATACTGCAGGTACAAACGTCTTTCCGCAAACAGGACATTTTTTCTCTATAAGATTTAACCAGCATCGCTGTTCCATTAAAAATCCTCCTTATAATGATAATGGATAAAGTTTTCCACAAAACAGCTGTTTATCCACTTATCCACATGTTTTACTCACCCCAATTGTGGATAACTTTCAAGTTTTCCACATTTATCAGCCCCTTGACTATACTATATTATACTACACTATACTAAACTGTATTAAACTAACCTTACCTGGGGAGTACATTTGGAACCCAAGCGGAGCCGTGTTGTTTCATCATCAAACAATGGTATAAACATTATCCTCAAGGGTCAGCTGATCCTTCTCGGGAATAAATATACTTGGCTTATATCTATCCCCTTTTATAAGATTATGTATCTTCCAGTGGCGAATTGCAACAATACCGCTTTCAAAAATTATTATATATCCGTTTTTTTCAAGAAGCTGAAGATCGGCTTCCCCTGCGCAGATAACACGTCTTATTCTGTTTGCATTATTAAGTAATCCATCATCATCAGCCTCCATGCCAAGATGAAAGTACAGAGTTTGTGCGGAAAATGGCAGATCGGTAAATCTGTCCGAGTTGATTATCTTTCTTGAAAACATTCTTCTTTCAGCCATCTTTATTTTCCTTTCTTTAATTATATGGGTACAATATTTCCGATATCAGTCGCAGAGAACGCGGAAATTCCTGTCAAGGCAGTCACTGCAGATAGACATCCCCTTTATACAGTAGTAAAAATCTTCGGTTATCGGATCGTGACAGACAGAACAACGGGGCAGCTTTCTCTCCTCACAAGCCCTTTTATGATCGCTTATCATAAACAGATCTTCATTATCGGGAATATACATTCTTTCCCTTCTTTCTCTTAATTTTTTCGCAAACTCAGCTTTGTTGCCACAATGGGGACAAAAGCCTAAACAAAAGCGCGACAGGTAAAGCACATTTTGTCGCGGAGTGTCCCTTTTGTTATTTTTAAGTTGCGGTGACGGAAAAGATCTTGTTTATCTCATTCATCTACAGTGATAATATAACAGATTATTGCCGTTATGTCAACATTTTTTTGGAAAATTATTTGTTTGTCCCCATAATGGATTGACATTTTCAAATCACTGTGATAGAATAGAAACGAAAATTGTCGAAATATCAAGGAGGCTGCTATGACCGTCCATGAAAGATTGCGTAAACTAAGAATCGAGAGAGGGATGAGCCAAGAGGAGCTTGCTCTCAAAGTAGGTTACGACGGCAGAAGCGCGATCTCCAAGGCAGAAAAAGGAGAGCGCGGTATCAGTCACGCTATGCTGATAAAATATGCCGATGCTCTCGAAGTATCCCCTACTTATTTGCTTACCGGCAAGGAAGCAGAAGAAAAAAACAATCTTCGTGTTCCCCTTCTTGGCAGGATCGCCTGCGGTCAACCTGTGTTTGCCGAAGAAGAGCACGGTGCATATATAGACACTTTTCCCGGAGTAGATGCAGACTTTTGCCTTGAGGCAAAGGGTGACAGTATGATCGGCGCAAGAATCGCAGACGGTGACATAGTATACATCCGCCGTCAGGATATGGTGGATGACGGAGAGATAGCCGCAGTGCTTATCGGAGAGGAAGCTACTCTCAAGAGGGTATACTATGACAAAGAGAACGGTGTTCTTTCCCTCTTTGCAGAGAATCCAGCTTACCGCCCTATGCGTTTTATGGGTGAGGAGCTGAGCAGTATACGTATCCTTGGTCGGGCAGTTGCGTTCAGAAGTGTTCTTTGATGTTTTCGAAGAACATGATACCATCCGCAAAAGTCTATATTGATCTATCCTCTTAGCATGTGATTTTTAAAAACAAAAAAACCAATACGGAAATCCGTATTGGTTTTTCTATTTATTGTTAAATTAACCAAGCTTAGCGCCGTTTACTCTGATACCAGGGCCCATAGTAGAAGCAACTACACAGCTCTTGATATACTGACCCTTTGCAGCTGCGGGCTTAGCCTTAACGATTGCACCCATAAGAGTATTGAAGTTCTCAGCGAGCTTCTCCTTACCGAAGGAAGCCTTACCGATGGGGCAGTGGATGATGTTGGTCTTGTCAAGACGGTACTCGATCTTACCTGCCTTAGCCTCGTTTACTGCACGAGCAACATCCATGGTTACAGTACCAGCCTTGGGGTTGGGCATAAGTCCCTTAGGACCGAGCACCTTACCGAGACGGCCGATAACGCCCATCATGTCGGGAGTAGCGATTACAACGTCGAACTCGAACCAGTTCTCCTTCTGGATCTTCTCAACCATATCCTCAGCACCTACATAGTCAGCACCTGCAGCCTCAGCGTCCTTAGCCTTGTCGCCTCTTGCAAATACGAGGGTACGAACGGTCTTACCGGTTCCGTTGGGGAGTACAACTGCGCCACGAACCTGCTGGTCTGCGTGACGGCTGTCAACGCCAAGACGAACGTGAATCTCGATGGTCTCATCGAACTTCGCCTTGGAAGTCTGGCATACAAGGTCAAGTGCCTCGTCTGCGTCGTAAAGTCTCTTTTTATCGATCAGCTTTGCGCTGTCAGAATATTTCTTACCGAATTTCATTATAGCTCTCCCCCTTATTCCTTCACAGTGATGCCCATGCTACGCGCGGTACCGGCGATCATGCTCATGGCTGCTTCAACGGAAGAAGCATTGAGGTCGGGCATTTTGGTCTCTGCGATCTTTCTAACCTGATCCATAGTAAGCTCTGCAACCTTCTGGCTGTTAGGCTTGCCGGAAGCAGTCTCGATGCCGCAAGCCTTCTTAATAAGAACTGCTGCAGGCGGAGTCTTGGTAATGAAAGAGAAAGAACGGTCTGCGTATACAGTGATAACTACAGGGATGATAAGTCCGATATCGTTCTTGGTTCTGTCATTGAATTCCTTAGTGAAAACAGGGATCGGCACACCGTACTGACCGAGTGCAGGACCGATAGGCGGCTGCGGGGTAGCCTTTCCGGCGGGGATCTGAAGCTTAATGTAACCCATTATTTTCTTTGCCATTTTAAAAACACCTCCGAAATGTGGTAATCATCGGGAAATTTAAGTAAATTTTTTCCCTCCCACTAAACCGCGTATTTACGCGGTTGCGACTGACATGGAATCAGTCGGCTTTACGCCTGACATTTTTTGCCTCAAGCTTAATAGGCATATCACGCTGAGCAGTCTTGACCACAACGGTGATCTCGCTGCCATCCTCGGAAATATCCGAAACCATACCTGAGAATCCTGCGAAGGGACTGTCGACGATCTCGACACTGTCACCAACAGAAATACTCTGAATGGTAGTGCGTGTTTCAACTGCCAACGCCTCTACTTCCTCATCGGAAAGAGGAGTCGGACGTGAGCCGGGTCCTACGAATCCGGTAACGCCGGTGATATTTCTCACCACGTGCCATGTAGCATCTGTCATTACCATCTTAATAAGAACGTAGCTCGGGAAAAGTTTGCTCTCCACCTCTTTTGATGTTTCACCGTCGGTCTCCACAACTGTTTCCACAGGGATAACCACGTCCTGAATAACATCACCGAGGCCTCGGTTCTCGACTATCTTCTCGATATTCGCCTTAACCTTGTTTTCGTAGCCCGAATAAGTGTGCGCCACATACCATCTCAGGCCGTCATTCATTTCATTGATATCGCTCATAATCTCTCAAATCAAAGCAGCTTAGCAAGCATCATTATGGTCTGACTGAATATTACGTCAAGTACGCCAATGACCGCACCGGCTAAGACCACGACTACCGCAACGAAAACGGATCTCTGAAGAGTTACCTTGGGACCTGCCCAAACGATCTTCTTCATTTCGCTCTTGTAATCACGGAAAAACTTAGCGATTCTCTTAAACAGACCGGGCTTGTCCTTTTTTGCGGGCTTTTCTACGCCTGCCTTGGTGGCTTCTTTTTTCTGTTCTGCCATTATAAATACCGGTTCCTCTCTAAAAAATCTGACCCTTTATTACTTGGTCTCTCTGTGCAGAGTATGCTTACGGCAGAATCTGCAGTACTTGTTCATCTCAAGTCTTTCGGGATCGTTTTTCTTGTTTTTCTTGGTATCGTAGTTTCTCTGCTTACACTCAGTGCATGCAAGTGTGATCTTATCTCTCATTTATCGGCACCTCCGTTTTAGATTCAGAATAGGCCGTTCCCCTCGGGGGTACATAAGCCTTCTGTTTGTGTTTGCCTCCCTCGTTTATATAAGGGCAAATGTCGGACTATTGGCGCAAAAGACCAACACAAAAAAGCCCTCTCCAAAGAGGTATGTTCATTATATCATAGCTCTTTTGTTTTTGTCAAGTATATTTTTATATTCTTCGCACAGGGAACGGTGCAGCACTGCCATTTTTGTACATTTCTATTATATCTGCCGCCTCATTTTTGCCCTCAACGGTGAAGACGAACAGCTTTCCCTCTATTCCGTAGCGGCGAAGCTCATCCCCTCTGTCTCCCATATAAGTTGGCAGACTGTTGAATATCTCGCTTCTATGGTTATGATCTGTGGGATTTTTCGGGAAAGGCGGAAGCGGAACCACCGGGAATTTTGCTCCCATTCTGTCTCGAAGCTCTCCTTTTCCGGAGCACTTTCCATTACTGCATCCCCCAAGCTCTCTGAGTACACACTTCTCGGTGAGCATAAGAGTGCTTCTGCCGTATACCGGCACAAGGGTTCTTCCCTTTATATCTCTTGCCTGCGGCAATTTAACCTCGTAAGAAAGTGACACTGCCGATACACCCGATGACAGCCAGAACGCGGCACTGTCAGAGGAGGTGACGTTCAGTCTCGTGCCGCCGTATATTTCAAAGCCGTATTTCTTTATCCTCTCAAGCTGTGAGGGATTTTCTATCATTACCGCCTCTGCACCAAGCTCCTTGGCTCTTACAAGATTTGCTTCTACTGTATCCCATTCACCCGGGAAGATAACAGGGGGCATGATGACTCCCTTTACCGAGCCGTCGTAGGACAAGAGCGGAAGAAATATCATATCGAAAAAGCTGTGGGCGGACTGCGGTATTCCGCCGGGTGAAGCAAATACCGCCACATTTTCTTTTCGCTTTACCGAGTCGGTGTCACTGAACTCTATCTTTGTGGGAAGAGGAGAAATTTCCTTTCTCTCGGGGGTGGAAAACGCCTCTATTCCATCTCTACGCAGGGCATTGAGGGCGGACACCGGAAGCATTACTCCCGAGTCGAGCTGAACCTCGCCGTTTCTCAGTCTGTATGGGGTATTACCGAGCTTTGAAACAGAACGCAACACCGTTTCCTTATCGATGGGTGCGGTCCTTGCCATCTGGCACTCTGCACCCGTTACGGTAACCGCTCTGCCGTCAACACCTTTCACGGTAAGAGCTGCAGGGCATCCTAATTTCAAAACAGCGGTCATGTCTATATCGATCTTGCGGGTAAGCCCCGGAAAATCGGACTTCCCTCTTGACCGTTCTTTATCATCGTCTCCTCTTACCCCAAGCATGGCATGACCGATCTTACCGGTATAATATCCGTCGGTAAATTTACCGCCGCGAGAAAACAGATCGGCAAGTTCTCTGACTTCATCCTGTGTTGCAGATCTGTCATCGTCGATAAGCTTTCTGTAAAGGGAGGTTACACCGTAAACATATTCGGGAGCCTTCATTCTTCCCTCTATTTTAAGGGAGGCTACACCGGAACGAATGATCTCGGGAATATGCTCCGCAAGAGAAAGATCCTTTAAGCTAAGGGGATACTTTCCGCCGTATGGCAATCTGCAGGGTTGAGCACACTCGCCGCGGTTTCCGCTTCTGCCGCCGATGACTGAGCTCATCAGGCACTGTCCGGATACAGATACACAAAGTGCTCCGTGAACAAACTGCTCTATCTCGATAGGCGATTCACGGCAGATAGTTTTTATTTCATCCCGAGGAAGCTCGCGGGCTATTACCATACGGGTAAAGCCGAGAGATTCAAAAAACCGCGCCGCCTCAACATTGTGTCCCGTTGCCTGAGTGCTGACGTGGAGAGGAAGCTGAGGGATATATTTTCTCGCAAGGGTAGCCGCACCGATGTCTGCAGTGATGACCGCATCCGCTCCATCCTCGGCCGCGCGGTGAGCAAGTCTGAGCCAATCGGTACGTTCCCTATCATATATAAGAGTATTAAGAGTTATATACACCTTGACACCGTAAGCGTGTGCGAGAGATGCCGCCTCTCTGAATGCGGTATCGTCAAAATTTTTGGCATAGGCTCTGGCACCGAAGGCACTGAGCCCCAGATATACCGCATCTGCTCCTCCCTCTATTGCCGCCTCAAGTGCCTCGGGGGAACCGGCAGGGGACAGAAGCTCGGGACGTTTTATCTTTTCGTTATTATTTATCATATAAAACCCTTTCATAAAGCGGTTTTGGTTTTCAAAAAAGTACTCTTGAGGGAGTCTTACTATAGAAGAAATACCTTTTTACGTTAGCAAAGGGGTTGCCGCGGCAACCCCTTTATTATATTATCTCTTTACTTAGGATCTACTACAGTAAGACCCTCGTTCTCCCAAAGGGGATATATACTTACCGGAACGTCATATACACTGAGTCCAAGGTGGAGTGTAGTACCGTTGGTAAATCCGGTATTGCCGGTTACCGCGATATTATCACCCTTCTTTACCTTGTCACCAACCTTGACAGTCATATTACCAAGGTGAGCATACCAGCTCTTGAGACCGAGACCGTGCTCAATAACTACAAGATTACCGGAAAGAGTAGTCTCACCGACGAATACTACCTCACCGTCCATTACTGCGGCAACATCCTTGCCTGTGGTAACCTTAAAGTCTACACCGTTATGTCTGTAGCTTGTACCTGTATCGGATATTACCTTAGTGTGACCGATACCGATAGCAATGGCAAAGCCCTTGGTATCAACGGTATAGTCATAGAATTTTCCGCCGTCCTTAAAATACAGTGTAGAGCTTACCTTATCGGTAACTATAGGCTTCAAAGTTTCCTCAAATGCGGCAAGAGTCGCATCGGTTCTGGTAGCCTTCTCTGTAGCCTTAGATATATTCATCGGCACACGCTTGAAGGTCTTATCCTCAACCGTTACGTCAATGGTCTTGCTCTCGGCACCGTAGCTCATAGTCATACTGTAGTTACCGCCGTCAAGCTCGTAGCTGACGGGAACAAGTGCTCTTGCGGTAGTACCGTCAAGGAAGAACTTGGGAGTATACTGTATGGAAGGCTCACAGCTGAACTGCACCTTTGAAAGATCGTAAACATTGGAAACACTGACCAGTATAAAATCACCGGGCTCGATCTTTGCCTTGTTTATAGCAAAGTCAGCAGGTGCGGGGATATCAGCGTTAAAGGTATATTTTGCCTCTCCGTAATAATTACGTACATCGTCTTTGTACCAGGATGCCGAAAGCTCTACCTTAACGGTAGTCTCTTTATCAAAGGAGAGATCGGTCATCTTTGAATACTCGTTATCGAACACAACAGTATTTCCGTCTGTGATCTTTACGTTAATCACATCGGGTTGATATGTAAAATCAAGAGAGATCCTTCCGTCAATAAAGTAGTCACCTGCCGTGGTCTCGGTAGGAATAATACTCTTGTCGGAGAACTGACCGTCAGTAAGCTTGTACTGCCAGGACATAGTATCTGCCGCAACTGTGTACTTACCCGCTACATTCAGTACCGGAGCATGAGCAGTTTCATAAAGGCTGATGGCATAGTCGCTTGAATGGAACTTGTTTACAAAGTCTGTCGGAAGCTTGTATGCTATTCCCTTATCGTCACAGAAATATGCATCGGCAGAATTTGCCTTGAAATAATACTGGTAATTAAGTGTCTTCTCAAGTCCGTGGAAGGATAAAGCATAAAACTTTGTACCCTGAAGCGGCTCAGGAAGACCGCCGACTGCTATCTCAGATCTGCTGTTTGCATCAATTATTGCCGCAAACATATCTGCAGCTACAGGAGATGCATCCTCTTTTTTGAGAATAAAAGATGTACCGTCAATATCCGATATACCGATGGTATCAATGATTCCTGCACTGAGTGGCGCAATGTTGGTCATAAAATAACTGCCTACCGCAACGCCTGTGGGAATAAGAAGCAGAATAACCAGGGCCAGAGCAGTAAATTTACTTTTCATTTTACCGTATAACCTTCCTTTCGGAATAATTTATCGATCCGTTTTGCTGAAATTCACGTTATAGTTACATATAACGACATATATTCATGTTAATTATACCCCATTTTGAGCATTCGGTCAAGGGTAATTTTTGCACTTCGGATTTACATATCAAGATTCTGAGGATAGGTAATTATGGAATACTTAGATATTTCTTCCTCGTTTACCCAAACATCGTCAAGTCTTTCGTTTACTATCTTGTCGAATTTGACATTTGTTATTTCGCTGTCCATTTCTCTGAAGAACTCTTCATACTTCTTATCTTCGTATGCCTTGTCTTCAAGAGGAAGCTTAAGCACAAAGTGTACACCGTATTCGCTTTCAGCAATTCCCCATTCGCCATCGCCAAGCTTTCCTGCAACCTCTATAACATTACCGTAATATGCAGTACCCGAGGTAAAATAGAAACCGTCGGGATACGCTTCGTTCACATCAGTATCGTCGGAATATTCTTTGATAAGAGCTTCAAAATCCTCTCCCGCTTCAAGAAGAGTCTTAACTGCCTCTGCCTTAGCCTTTGCAGCCGCGATCTCCTCCTCGGTCTTATTCTCCCTCTTCAGATATCCTGATTCATCATAGAGATTGTTTCCGTTTTCATCGGTAATAGGATTATAGCTTGTATTTATAAAGAGGGTTTTTATATGCATATAGTTGTCTCTGTAATGTGTCTCCCTCTCTTCGTCGGTCACTGCCTGTATTCCGCCCTCACCGAAAAGATAGCTGTACGCTGCCTTGATCTCTGCCTCCATTACGTATATATCACGAAGGATCTTATCGTTAACACCGTACTGTGCAGCAGTCAGATTAAATTCCGCACGGCTATAGTACTCGTCAATAAGCTTCGTGATATCATTGTCAATAGACTGATACACGTCCTTTGAAAGAGAAAGACCGTATTCATCAAAAAGCTCAGCGCAAATAACATTGATCTTTATGTTGTCTACAACAATATCGGTAAAGAAATCCGCAAAGGTGTCTCCTGTATTCTCATCAAGCACCTGTGTCCAGAACGACTCGTTATCCTGTCCGCTGTTATAATTGTAGAGAACCTGTGCCTTCATTCTCGACAGAAAAAAGGAATACATATTAGTTGTCAGAGTGGTACCGTTATATTTCATTGCGACGGGGGCTGAAGAACAGCCTGCGAAAAAACAAAGAAGCAAAGATAATACTGTCAGTACTGCGGTTAATTTAAGAAACTTTTTCATGCTTTGACTCCTTTTTCGCCTTGCGGCGAATTTTTTACTCTGTTTAAGCTTTATTTGACGAGCTGTCTGCGGCATCTCTGTCTCTGAGCTCAATATATTTTTTTGCAAGGTCTATAAGTCCATCAGTGATAGCCGACGGTTTTGAAGGACGGAAAACAACTCTCGGGGAGGGCAACATAGTGACCTTTATCTTGGGGAAATCTCCGTGAAGCTCAAGCCACACCTGAGGAAGCACCTCTCCGGGTACCACGATCGCTTCACCGTCTCTTGCAGAGATGGAGGTGAAGCCTGCCTTTTCACCGAGAGCACGAAGAAGTGCAAATCTGCAAAGAGCAAATGCCTCTCGGGGCAATTCTCCAAAACGGTCGCACAGCTCGTCGCATACGTCGTCGCAGTCCTCCTCCGTTTCGATGGTAGCGATCTTCTTGTACATCTCCATTCTCTGGGATGAGGTAGGCACATAGCTGTCTGACAGGAATGCGTTGATCGGCATATCCAGCTTGCATTCCGTTCTCTTCTTTGGTGCTTCTCCCTTTTCTTCCAAAATCGCCTCATTGAGAAGCTTGATATACATATCGTAACCTACAGCATCAAGATGTCCGTGCTGTTCGGCACCGAGAATGTTTCCGGCACCGCGTATCTCAAGGTCACGGAGCGCTATCTTAAAGCCGGCACCGAATTCTGTATACTCTCTTATGGCGCCAAGTCTCTTTTCCGCGATCTCGGAAAGTGCCTTTCCTCTCTGATAGGTAAGATATGCATAAGCTCGTCTGTGGCTTCTGCCAACTCGACCCCTTATCTGATGAAGCTGGGCAAGACCAAGCCTGTCAGCATGCTCAATTATAAGGGTATTTGCGTTAGGTACGTCAACACCTGTTTCAATTATTGTTGTGGAGATAAGGACGTCGATCTCTCCGGTGAGAAGTGCCTGCCAGATATCCTCCAGCTGATCCTTATCCATTTTTCCGTGGGCAATGGCTATTCTCGCATCGGGAACCGCGGCGGCTACCTTTGCGGCACAGCGCTCGATGGTCTCAACCCTGTTATAGAGATAGAATACCTGACCGCCACGTCTCAGCTCACGTCTGATAGCCTCGGCAATGATTATATCGTCATGCTCAAGCACGTATGTCTGTACCGGAGTTCTCTCCCCCGGTGCCTCATCAAGAAGGGACATGTCCCTGATACCGCTCATTGCCATATTAAGGGTTCTCGGTATGGGTGTCGCTGAAAGGGTAAGCACGTCAACATTACCTGAGAACTGCTTGATCTTCTCCTTTTGCGCTACACCGAAGCGCTGCTCCTCGTCAATTATAAGGAGTCCAAGATCCTTAAAGACAATATCCTGAGAGAGAAGTCTGTGCGTACCGATAAGAAGATCTACATCTCCCCGTCTGACACGTCTGATTATCTCAGCCTGCTCTGTAGGAGAGCGGAATCTTGACAGCATATCTACCTTTACCGAAAAGGGTCTCATTCGGCTCTCGGCAGTGGTGAGATGCTGATATGCAAGTATGGTTGTAGGAACAAGAAGAGCAACCTGTTTGCCTGAAAGAATACACTTCATGGCGGCGCGAAGAGCAACCTCTGTCTTTCCGTAACCAACGTCACCGCAGAGAAGACGATCCATGGGATATGACGCCTCCATATCCGTCTTGATCTCCTTTTCTGCCAGAAGCTGTCCGTCAGTCTCCTCATATTCAAAGGAATCGTTAAACTCACGGCAAAGGTCATCATCGGGTGGGAAAGCAAAACCGGGAGTACGGCGGCGCTGTGCATAAAGCTTGATAAGCTCTGCCGCCATCTTTTTTGTAGCCGCCTTTGCCCTCTGAGAAGTACTCTTCCACTCGGCACCACCCATCTTTGACAGCTTTACAAGTCCGTCATCGGAATGGGCACCGATATATTTTGAAATATTACCAAGCTGATCAGCCGGCAGGAAAAGGCTGTCTGTCCCCGCGTAGGAAATTCGGATATAATCCCTTGACACTCCTGCAACGGTAAGATTCTCCATTCCGTCATATCGGCCGATACCGTAAGCCGGGTGTACTACGAAATCTCCCTCTGAAAGATCCGCATAGGAGAGTATTCTCTCACCTGCGTTTTTCTTATTTTTATCGTAAAGTCTTCTTTTCTTTGCCCGTCTGTAGCTTCCGTCGGGAAGTACTGACAGTATCGCAAGACGGCATCCCTGCATTTCATATCCTGCGGTAGACTCCTCTGAGGGAAGTACCGATATAACACCGGGGGGAGGAAACGCTTGCTCTCCTTTATCATTCTCAGAAATACCCTTTACTGCGGTAAAGCCATCGTCCGTAAGAGATCTGGTTATAGCGGAGGCACCTGCCTCCCCCTCAGCATACACGATAACCCGCCAGCCAAAGGAGATATAATTTTTCAGATCCTCGGTCAGCAGATTATATTTATCGCAGTATGACACCGTTTGCTTTGAACGGAAGGTATATATACCGCCCGTTCTGACACCGGATGCCGCGCGGGTAAAGGTATCCAGCATTACGTTATGACAGGATACTCTGTATTTTTCAAGATCGGCTGAGTCCTTTGAATACTCAGCAAATGGGGGGGATATAAGTCCCTCCTTAAGAAGATTTTCCACGTTTCCCGATACGTGCCACTCTGCAGCAGTAAGCCTTTCCTCAACCGCCGCGGTGTCCCGTGTTATTATAAGGGCATCACTGCCGATATAGTCAAGCAGACATCTTCTCTCGGGATAGATCAGGGAAATGTATTTATCAGCAAAGTCGACGGCACCGCTTCCCGCCGCATCAAGTGCGGCAAGCTCGCCTCTGAGGTCCTCTGCCGCCTCAGGAGAGATATCCCCTGCAAGACGTCGGCGAATAGCTTCTCTTATCTTCTCCGCACCCACCTCATCGGGAACAACCTCTCGTGCAGGGATGACGGTTACTTTATCAATATTTTCGGTAACTCGCTGAGTAGCAGGATCAAGAATACCTATTCTGTCCGTCTCATCCCCGAAAAATTCTGCTCTGAAAGGGGGAGAGGCAGGGGAATATATATCAATAATACCGCCGCGCAGAGCAAACTGTCCTGGACCCTCAATAAGGTCAACACGGCTGTAACCGCCGCGGACAAGGATGCTGCATAACTTATCTATCGGCATCTCGTCACCCACAGACAGTGTAAAGGAGCCGTCAAGCAGTACCTCCTCGGGTACGGTATAGGAAAGCGCCGCATCGGGAGATGCCACAACGCATCGGCACTGGCCGGTCAGTATAGAATACAACACGGAAAGCCTCTCATGCTCAAACTCATGGGAGGCTGTAATGTTATAGAAATTAAGATCTCGTGCAGGGAAAGCCGCGGTGGCCACACCTGTTCGGTTAAGATAACCCGAGAGGCGGCGGGCGGCATTTTCATCTGACACTATACAAAGCACCGGTGCTCCGGGTGTACGACTCTCAAGGTCGCTGACCAGCGCCGCGGTAACCGCATCTGCCGCACCGTCCGACAGTCCGTTTACAATATGGGGCAGAACCGCCGTCTTTCCGGTATGGCCCTCGCTTTTTACAGCATCTCTGAGACGAATATATTCCTTTTCCGTTTTGACGAGATCAATGATGAGCTTTGCGGGATCTGAACTCAAGGCAATTATAATCTCCTTGTTAATATGATTTTCGGTCTCTTTATAATTTTGGGTGCCCTGTTATCACCTGGGCATTTCCCTCTCCTCAAGAGAAAGAAATTCTCTGAGTGCAGAAAGGATAATTTCTACCTTTTCAAGCTCAAAAGATACGTTTTCGTCACCGTTCTTGAGAGCGAAGTCGATAAAGCCCTCTGCGTTCACGGGACAGTTGCCGGTAAGAGATGCGTACCACATTGCTCCTACGGCAAAGCGGCCGTAATTCTTTGTGAGGTGATATCCGTCGCGGTTTAACGAAAGTCCACCGTTTCGGTAGTCAAAGACAGAGATGTTTTTGCGAAGATAATCGATGAACTCACCGCATCTGATAAGCTCCTGATCAAGCAGAAAAGCTACCGTTTCGGTGGAATCTATAATACGTCTTGTCATCTCATCGGTATTATGAGCGTAATACTCAAATGCCCTGTGGGTAGAATCAATCTCGTATGCCCAGGTCTGATGGAAAAGACGTCTTGCATGGGGCTGTTTTTCTCTTACATATCTGTCAAGATCTGTTATATATGGGAAATAGCTTCTTGTGATACCTGAGGTACGGCTGGTCTGCTGAAAGGTGACCGCGTGGTATACTCCGGAGGAAAGCACCTCCTCAAGAGACACCTTTACTATTGTATGTATACCGTTGCGCTCATAATCATAATCGCATCTGTTCTCTACCAGATTTTTATGGTGACGGAGCAAACTGCATCCACCGATATAGAGATTGACACACTCGATCTCTTCCCCGCCCTCAGCGAGAGAAATACCGTGGAGCCATCTCTGAGCATCGGTAGAAAAGCTGTTTCCGATAGATAATATTTTCATTAGTTACACTTCCTTTAGGAAAGGGTTATCTTGTTTGCACCTGCACTGGCAAGAATTGCCTCTCTCTTCTGACAGGTAAAGATGAGTACCTGACGGTTCTTTTCTCTTGCCATTCTGTCAAGAAGGCTGAGGGCATAGCCGAGACGGTCATCGTCAAGTCGGGCAAAGCTCTCATCAAAGAATACCGGAGGCATTTCATTCTGATAGAGCAGCTCCATCAGAGAAAGTCTCAGGGCTATATATGTCAAGTCTCTTGTTCCGGAACTGAGATAATCGGTCTCACGTGTCATACCTCCGGAGAAAATGGACATGGAAAGCTCAGGGTCTATTCCGAGATTCTTGTACTTGCCGCCGGACAGCTCACCCATCATCTCACATGCAGCAGAATTCAGCTTGGGGGAAAGTCCGGTTCTCAGATTCTCTCCTGCACGGGTAAGCATCTCTGAGGCAAGAGTATATGCATCATGACGGACTGTAAGATCTTCTATCTTAGAGTCAAGCTCCTCTACTCGGCGTATCATTTCGGCGGGATCCCCGTTTACGGCGGAAAGAGAAGCAAGCTGTTTCTCGGTATCTGCCAGCTTCTCGGTAAGAGCGGCAGTAGATGAGATAAGAAACTCTCTCTCTCTTCGGAGCGCTGTGGGATTTACTTTTGAAAGAGCATCGAGATCTGCGTCCATAAGGGTACGTCTGATCTCATCCTCGTCATAATCCTTGACCTGCTCGTGCGCAGTTTCAAGAGCGGCACTGTGTCTCTCAAAATCGGTAATGAGAGATTTTCTCTCACTTATATTTCTCTCAAGTTCTGCCTCTGTATGCGCAAGCCGATCGGGGGAATAATCCTCAGCGGAAATGCCCGCGGCAGTGAGAACGGTTGCAAGTGCCTTTGCGGCATCGTTCATTCTCTCTTTTGCATATTCAAGAGACATCCTTGCCTCGGCGATCTCGTTGCGCTGATTTTCCTTTATCTTCTCAAGCTCAAAGAGATTGTCAAGTCCGTCGGAATACTCCTGGGGACGGCCTGCGCCTACAAGATCAAGTGCCCGTCTTATATAGCGGGAATGACCTGCGCGGCTGATAAAAGATGTAATGCTGATAATAAGTAATATAAATGAACCGGCAAAAATTCCGTAGGCTATCATTGGGTCTATAAAGAATGCCGCCGCGCCCAGTCCGCCGCCGAGAATTGCAAATATAAGAAATACCACAGCCACCGCAAGACGGCTCTTTCTCTTCTTGCAGTGACGGTCAAACTCATATTCTGCCGTGTCACGCCCGCCCATGCGGTATATCTCTTTAACGTACTCATCCGACTCGGTGGAAAAACCTTCCCGAGTCATACTCTCAAGCTTTGCCGCCGCTGCCGCCGCATTCTCCTGAGTTGCCTTATAGTCCTTAGTACGGGCTCTGAGATTGATAAGGGTCTCCTCGTCCTTCTCATCTCCCCCTACCATAGTGCTGAGTCTTTCGCTGATGTCTTTGAGCTTTTTCTCATGTGCGTGCACTATGTCAAACCGCTTTGATGCGGAGAATGCTTCACCTGTAACGTAAAGCTTTTCAAGCTCGGCACTTCTCTCTGAGTTTTTCTTCAGCTTTGCTCTGCAGTCCTCCGCGCTGTTTTCAAGGGTACGCATCTCCCCTGCCGTGCTTCTGGTCTCAGAGATCTTTGTTCTCAGAGCTGAACGCTCGCATTCAAGCTCATATATGTCTCCACCACGTCTTGATTTATGAAGCAGCTTTCTTCTGGCATCCTCCAGCCTTGCGATAGCTTTTTCGGTGTTGACCGACTCGTCAGCGGAAAACAGCAGATTCTCAATTGAAGAACTGATGCTACTGCCGTTTACATAGGTTCCGGATACCTGCCCAACAAGGGCGGTAGAAGTAAATACACTTTCAGGAACTCCGAAAAATTCCTCTCCCGGGCTTTTACCGGAAAATACCACAGAGCCGTCCTCGGTGCGAATGACCGCAATATGCTCTCTGAATGTCTCTCTGATATTATCTGTACTGTCGGTACGGGCAGTAAGTACAAGCTCACGCTCAATACGGTATTCTTTACCGCCGAGATCAAGAGTCATATTACCTGCCGCACGTCCGTCCCTCCAGGATATATACAGCTTTCTCTCGGGAACGGAAAATCCGTCCTGTGCCTTGTTCTGTGCGCCGTAAAGAATAAATTTTATAAATGAGAGCAGGGTGGATTTACCCGACTCGTTATTTCCCTCGATTATGTTAAGAGCACGGGAAAAGTCAAAGTCCTTTCCCGACAGTCCGCCGAAGGAATCTATATGTATTGATTTAATAAACATCTGTTTTCCTCCGTCAAACTAAAAATCAATGATATTCTCCCCTGCAAGGGCAGAAAGTCCGTATCTGAGTGCCCATGCCGCAATCTCCCGCTCCCTCTGACTTCCCTCAGTGAGCTTAGGAAGCATGGCTCTGTAGAATTCTCCTCTTATGGTTATATCGTTTTTTAAATATTCATCGTCAAATATGGGGAGTGCTCTGTCAAGTATCTCAGCGGCGTAAAGAGGAGGAAGTGCCGCCTTCACTACCGAAAGATCGGATACAAGATGAGGTGAGGTAGTACCGGTAAGTACTATTCTGAGAATAGTCTCATCTCCGTACTTTTTCTCTGCGATCCTTGCGCGGATAAGGGTGGAGACCTCGTTTTCGTCAGCCGCTCCGGTTATATCCACATTCTCAATGGCGTAACGCCTTCTTGAAAAACGGTACGGATGAGGAACGATCTTCTTTTCACCGCTGTCGCCGTCAACCCCCGCCTCAATAATTATCGCACCCTTGTGACCGCACTCGTCAAAGCTTCTGCCCTCAAGACAACCGGAATACGCGTATATTCCTCCTCCGTCGGGGGTATGAAGTCCGTCTGTATTGTGTATGTGGCCAAGAGCGGTATAGTCCGCACCAAACGATACGATATCTCTCTCGGAAATAGGACAGTATCTAGATATAGCAGAGGCTGTATCACCGTGACCTACAAGAATATTTATTCTCTCAGGGTGAAGCACCCTCTGTCCCGCAAAGGGACAGCTATCAAGGTAAGGAGAGGTGAAAGCGTATCCGTAAATATCTATTCCGTCATCGGGAAACTCAATGGCACTAAGCTTACTTGAATCGAAAATATATACGTTATCCGGGAACTCAACCTTGGCATACACCGACTCCGAGGAATAGGGATCGTGATTACCGGGAGCAATTATAAAGCGAGTTCCGGGATTTACCTCAAATTCACGGCGCACAATATCAACGGTCTCCTTTGAAACGTAACCGTAATCAAAGAGATCGCCCGGGATAAGCACATATTTAATTCCGCTTGTGCGAACATATGCCATTACCGAGGTGAAAGCCGCTCTGAGCTCGTTCCTTCTCTGTTCGCTTTGTCTAACGTCGCAAAGTGAAAATGGACTGTCAAGATGAACGTCGGCAAAGTGAAGTATTTTTATCATTTTCAGCGTCTCCCGTTTTTACTTTTTGTCTTTATCTCGCATTTTGCGAGGATCACTTTTTATACTTTAATGTTTCTGCTACCGCAAGGCGGTCGCACCGTTCGTTGTATTCGTGGCCTGCGTGTCCCTTTATCCAAAGGAAAGTTACATCCTGCTCATCGCATAGATCCAGAAGCTTCCCCCACAGGTCGGGGTTAAGTGCCGGGGACTTGTCGGCCTTCTTCCAGCCGCGTACACGCCAACCCTTTGCCCACCCCTGATTTATTCCGTCGCAGACGTATTTTGAATCGGTGGTAAGGGTTACCCGACAACGCTCCTTAAGTGAAGAAAGTGCAGATATTACCGCTGTCAGCTCCATGCGGTTGTTGGTGGTATCCGCCGCACCGCCGGACAGCTCCTTTTCCCTGCCTGCGTATACAAGCACAGCACCCCAGCCACCGGGACCGGGGTTACCGCTGCATGCACCGTCGGTATATATTTCTACATGTTTAAGATTATCTTTCGCTGTCATCGTACTGACCCATAAGCTTCTTGTTAAACTCAACCGCAGTATTGTAACCCATACGCTTCTGACGGTTGTTCATTGCAGCGATCTCAAGAATTACCGCAAGGTTACGGCCGGGACGAACGGGAATGATAATAGAGGGTATCTTGATACCGAGAAGCTCGGTATATTCTTCGTCCATGCCAAGGCGGTCGTACATTTTTCCCTGTACCCATGGCTCAAGATTGATAATAAGGTCTACCTTCTCGGTGTCCTTTACCGAACCCATACCGAAAAGACGGCGGACGTCGATAATACCGATACCGCGAAGCTCAACATAGTGACGGATGATCTCGGGCGCGGAGCCGACAAGGGTCTTTGCAGACACCCTTTTAAGCTCAACCGCATCATCCGCAATAAGACGGTGACCTCTCTTTACCAGCTCGATCGCGGTCTCACTCTTACCGATACCGCTGTCACCGAGAATAAGGATACCCTCGCCGTATACCTCAACGAAAACCCCGTGTCTTGTTATTCTGGGAGCAAGAGCCAGGTTAAGATATGCAATAAGACGAGCCATGAACTCAGAAGTATTCTCGGGGGTGCGAAGAAGTGGCACCTTATACTTTGTCGCAAGCTCCACCATTCCTTCTGCCGGCTCAATATTGGTACTGATAACCACAGCTACCGGATCACTGGCAAAGAACTCCTCAAGACTTCTTGATCTATCCTCGGGGGTAAGCTGATTAATATAAAGGGATTCCACCTTACCGATTATCTGAATACGTCCCTTTTCATAGTGATCGTAAAATCCTGCAAGGGGCATACCGGGACGGTTTACTTCATTACGGTCTATAATTCTCTCATCGTAATCATCAGGGACGGTAAGTATCTCAAGAGACATTTCCTCCTGAAGCTTTTTGAGAGCAATAGTATATACTACAGAATCAGTCATTTTCTTTTTCCCTTTCGATTTTATCAGACAGAGCTGTCAAGGAATTTCCAGTATCCCTTTATGTAGTCATAGCCCGACCAAACAGTCATTAAGGTCATTAATATTATTGTCAGATAGCTGAGCAGATGATACTTGCCGAAATCACCTAAAACGATAGGCTCAAGAAGTATAGTCATAATGCAGACCATCTGGGTAACAGTCTTTATTTTACCAAGCCACTTAGCCGCAATTACCTCACCTGAACTACTTGACACAAGAAGACGCAGAGAAGTTACTGCCAGCTCTCGCATAACTATAATCGTGGTTGCAAACACAAGAACAACCGGGAATACGGGATCAAACTCACGGCTCTTGATGAAAAGCGCCATGAGAACACCTATAACCAAAAACTTATCGGCCAGGGGATCGAGAAATTTACCGAAATTAGTAACGAGATTTTTTCTGCGGGCAATCATTCCGTCAAGCATATCGGTAAGAGATATGAGAAGGAAGAGGGCAGCGGCAATTATTCTCTGCCACACGTCAAGATTGGGAAACATAGAGGGGATCGGCAGCATAATAAGGATCATACATACCGGAACAAGCAAAATTCTGAGAATTGTAAGCTTATTTGGTAAATTCATTTTCTTCATCATAATTATTTCCTCTTTTCTCAAATCAGCTGAACACTGCTTTACCTACAAGATCATAGTCCATAGCTTCTTCGATCTTTACATCAACAAACGTACCGGGTCTGACCTTTTTCTTTGAAGAGAAATATACCTTGCCGTCAATTTCGGGAGCATCGGCCTCACTTCTTCCGAAGTAGGTCTCAGCTACCACGTCATAGTCCTCGCAGAGAACTCTGATGGTTTTTCCTACCTTTTCTGCGTTGTTTGCCGCACTTATCTCAAGCTGACGGCGCATTACAGAATCCATTCTTGACACTTTTTCCTCTTCTTCGATCTGATCGTCAAAGGAAGCGGCGGGAGTGTCCTCCTCGGGGGAATAGGTGAACACGCCAAGACGGTCGAACTTTGCCTCATCTACAAAGGCACAGAGCTGTTCAACATCCTCCTCGGTCTCACCGGGGAAGCCTACGATAATTGTAGTACGTATGGAGATATCCTTTACCTTTTCACGAAGAAGGGCTACTGCACGGCGGACTGCCGCCTCACCTCCGCGGCGGTTCATGCGGCGAAGAACCTTGTCGGATATGTGCTGGATAGGAAGATCAATGTAAGGAAGGATCCTCGGGCTGTAGTTAAATACCTCAGCCAGCTCCTCGGTTACCTCTTCGGGGTAACAGTAGAGCACTCTGAACCACTCTATACCGGTCTCGTCAACAAGTCGGCGAAGAAGTTCGGGAAGCTTCTTTTCTCCATAGAGATCGAGACCGTATCTGGTGGTATCTTGAGCTATAAGTGTAAGCTCCTTGACACCCTCCTTCTCAAGTACCTTTGCTTCCTCAATAAGATCGTCCATTTCTCTTGAGCGATACTTACCTCTGATAGAGGGGATAACGCAGTAGGTACAGTGGTTGTCACAGCCCTCTGCTATCTTGAGGTATGAGGAATACTTGGGAGCGGAGACAACTCTCTTACCTCCAAGGGGAGAGGTGTTCTTGTCACCGAAGGCAGAGTATTTCTCACCTGCGGCTACCTTTTCAACAGCGGTACAGATATCATCGATACTACCGACACCCAGCACCGCATCAACCTCGGGAAGCTCTCCGAAGATCTGATCACGGTATCTTTCCGCCATGCATCCAGTAACCACGATACCCTTTAAGTTACGGTTTTTCTTCAGCCACGCAACGTCAAGAATATTGTCAATGGACTCTTTAAGTGCGCTTTCAATAAAAGCGCAGGTGTTAACTATTACAACGTCTGCCTCGATGTCCTCTTTTACAAGGGTATGTCCGTTATCCTTAAGAGTTGCGGCCATAACCTCAAGATCAAGCTGATTCTTGGGACAACCGAGGGAAATAAAAGCGATTTTCATATATAAATTACCTCCCGGTAATGAATTATCTGATTTAATAATTTTCTTTTTCTGCACGGCTTACTTCAGACGGTGAAAAGCCGAGGCGAGTCATGGCGGCAACGGCACGCCGTCTTTCTGCAGGATCCTTTGGCAGTGTACCGCCAAACTTTTTTTCAAGCTGCTTTGTGCATGCCAAGATAACATCCTCATCGGATATTTCCTCCATGGCCGCGTTTATATATTCCCGCCCGAACCCTTTTTTGTAGAGCTCTGAGAGAATGCGGCTACGGCCGAGACACTTTTTTTCAAGATAATATTTTACCGCACGTTTTGCAAATCTCTCCTCGTCAATGAGAGACATCTCGGTAAATTTTTCGCTTACACGGATGGCCGTCTCCCGGGTTATACCCCTTTGTGTAAGCTTTCTCACAAGGCTTGCGGCGGTCATCTCACCAAAGTCAAGAAGACGGACAGCCACACCGAAGGCTGAATAGTACTCCGCCTCCCCCTCCAGAAAGAGATATTCATCGTCTGTGATGATATCCCCCGCCCTTGAGTACCAGTCAAGATAAAATTCATCCGACAGGAGAAGGGAGAATTCCCCTCCTCCATCGGGTAAAAATACAAATTCAGTTCCTTTGTCACCGCGAGGAGATACGCGAGATAAAAGTATTCCGTCTGTCACAGTATCATCCTCCGTTTTTGTTTTCCCTCCACGATGGGTACAATAGGTCGTTTGTAGAGGCTGCTCGGGGTTAATTTTGTATTTTTCCCCATAGAACCTCGGGAGGAGCAAGCCCCTCCCCTACGAGGTTATATATCCAAAAAATTTTTTCTGAGGAAGAATTACGTTTTTGCGCCAGCAAAACGGTGTTACTTTAACACCGAGTAATTCTTGTAAGAGGGTGCTACTACATCTTCCGAGTTATAGCCAAATTATACGCACCCTCAGTCTTTCATATCAAGAACTCTGATGAGGAAGAATTACGTTTTTGCGCCAGCAAAACGGTGTTACTTTAACACCGAGTAATTCTTGTAAGAGGGTGCTACTACATCTTCCGAGTTATAGCCAAATTA
>JAFYMF010000025.1 GCA_017556745.1 Clostridia bacterium | reverse complement strand
CTCCCTCTCGAGGGAGCTCCCGACGCAGTCGGGTGAGGGAGTTTTTGTATAGACAATAGAGCTATATGAAACAAAGGAACGGGGGACAGACTCCTTCCGTCACTCACTACGTTCGTGCCACCTCCCTCAAGAGGGAGGCTGAACGGACACGGAAAAAAGCTAAATCAAAGATTGTCCGTTCTACGAAAATTTTCTCAGATGCCTTTCGTCACCTGTTTTGCTGATGCAAAAACGAAAATTTTCCCGTAGTAATTCTGCCTGCCCCTACGAGGTTAGATATATTTGCAGAAACAAAAAAAGGACAGAGAAAAATCTCTGCCCTTTGAAATATAAAACTGTTTTCTGAATTAGAAACGCATTTCCTTCATTACGATAGCTTCACGGTTGAAGCTTCTGAGAACCTTGAGACAGTGGTTGAACGCCTCGAAGATGAGAACGGACTCTTCACCCTTCTCGTTCTTGAAGAATGCACAGTATGCATCGGGGCTGCCAACGTTGTAGCACTCGATCTTGTGTGCGGTCTTGTCAGCCTTTTCCTTGTACTCACCCTCATAAGGAGCGATAAGGGAACATTCCTTAATTCTGAACTCAGCAAGCTTGGTGGTGATGGAGCGATCAAGGTCACGCTTACCGGACTGAGCAAGACGGTTCTTCTTACCCTTAACGAAGTTAGCGTACATAACGCCCTTATCTACCATGTATTCGTACTCTCTGATGTCAAGGTAGGGCCAGAAGATAAGCTTAACTATCTGTGCAATTGTGATGAATGCAAACGCACAGATAAGAGATACACCTATATGTACCCAAGTAGCAACAAGGAAGAAAAGGATAACGGGGAGAAGCCAGAAAGAGATGAGAACTAATGTTTTAACTACTTTGAAGCCGCCTTTAGCGGTTTGAGGAGTTATCAGCTCCACATAGTTGGGGGAATCGTTATTCATTGTGATACCTCGCTTGTGAAATAAGTTTGCCCTATTATAACATACTTTGTTATCAAATTCAATCTTTTTTTTGTAAAATACCGCTGAATTTTCAAAAGAACATTCTTTTTTCTTTTCCGCTATTGCCATTTTGTCAAGTTTGTTATATAATTGTCACATAAGAATAATTATGCTCTAAACAGTAAAAAAACAGAAAAAGGATGTACTTCAATG
Organism: Clostridia bacterium; assembly: GCA_017556745.1. Classification (GTDB taxonomy): domain Bacteria; phylum Bacillota; class Clostridia; order Oscillospirales; family CAG-272; genus RGIG2161. The sequence continues at coordinate 3,335 of JAFYMF010000025.1, read as the reverse complement.
AAAGCTGTTATCACCGTTACCGGTAAGGATACTACCGGAATTATCGCTAAGGTCAGCACCAAGTGTTCTGAGCTTGGCGGAAATATAGTAGACATTTCCCAGAGCGTTATGCGTGAGTATTTCGCAATGATGATGCTGGTTGAGATCGATAATCTTACCATGTCATTCTCTGAGTTCGTTGACGAGATGAACCGCCTTGGGGATGAGTCCGGCCTTGATATCCATACCATGCATGAGGATATCTTCAACACCATGCACAAGATATAACCCGAGGAAGGATTTTACGGTAAAATGATTAATACCAAGGACATTCTTGAAACTATAAATATGATACGCGAGGAGAACCTGGATATCAGAACGATAACCATGGGTATCTCTCTTCTTGACTGCGTATCTGAGGACGAGAACCGCCTCTGCGATAAAATATACGACAAGATAACGCATACCGCCGAGAATCTGGTTAAGGTGGGCTGTGACATCGAGAAGGAATATGGTGTGCCGATCGTTAACAAGAGAGTATCGGTTACCCCCATCTCCCTTATCGGCGGTGCACTTTCTCCCGACGGATTTATAAAAGCAGCTAAGGCTCTTGACCGTGCTGCAAAGACTCTCGGTATCAACTTTATCGGCGGCTTTGGTGCTCTCGTTCACAAGGGTGCTACAAAGGCTGACAACAACCTTATCTCGGTAATTCCCGAGGCTCTTGCCGAGACCGATTTCGTATGCTCTTCTGTAAACGTAGCTACCACCAAGGCAGGTATCAATATGGATGCCGTTGCCGAGATGGGACGTACCGTTAAGAGAGCGGCCCTTCTCACCAAGGATAAGAACTCTATCGGCTGTGCTAAATTCGTGGTGTTTGCCAACGTGCCTGAGGATAACCCCTTTATGGCAGGTGCATTCCACGGTGTGGGTGAGCCTGATGCGGTGGTCAGTGTCGGTGTTTCCGGCCCCGGTGTCGTTTCCTCCGCTATTGCCCGCGGCGGTGACTGTGATTTTAGCCACCTTGCCGATATTATTAAGAAGACTGCATTTAAGATCACACGTGTAGGTCAGCTCGTTGCCTTTGAGGCATCAAGACGCCTCGGTGTGCCTTTCGGTATAGTTGATCTGTCCCTTGCACCCACCCCCGCTATCGGTGACTCTGTTGCCCACATCCTTGAGGAGATGGGGCTTGAGGTATGCGGTGCCCACGGTACTACTGCGGCACTTGCACTCCTTAACGATGCGGTCAAGAAGGGTGGAGTTATGGCTTCCTCACACGTTGGCGGTCTGTCGGGTGCATTTATTCCTGTTTCTGAGGATGCAGGCATGATCTCTGCAGTTGAGAGAGGTGCGCTTTCTATCGAGAAGCTTGAGGCTATGACCGCGGTTTGCTCGGTTGGTCTTGATATGATAGTTATCGACGGTGATACCCCTGCCGACGTTATCAGTGCCATCATCGCCGACGAGATATCCATCGGTGTTGCAAACACCAAGACTACTGCCGTCCGCGTTATTCCCGCATACGGCAAGCATCCCGGTGACGTGGTGGACTTCGGCGGTCTTCTGGGTTACGCACCCGTTATCAAGCTCAACGAATATTCTCCCTCTAAGTTTATCGCCCGCGGCGGCCGAATCCCCGCGCCGATACACAGTCTTAAGAACTAAAATTAAAGGCGGATCGCAATGAAGTGAACCCCAAATAGTTCACAGAAAAGAAAAAGGCGCAACAAAGACAGGGAGAGGAAATCACCTCTTCCTGTTTTTGATTCTCGAAGTATTGTAAAAAATCAACCAATCTTCTACCAACAGTAGATATTCTTCGAGAGATGTGATATAATTGTTATACAAAGTCTCCTTTTTAAGTATGCTATGGAAGCTCTCAATGGGAGAATCATCGATCGGAGTGCCTTTCCGACTCATTGATATTTGAATCCCATTGGATTCGCATACGGCTTTGTACTCGAAGGACGTATATTGAAAACCTTGATCACTGTGAATGATAAGGTTTGATACGTCCTTCGTTTTAGCAATCGCTTGATTTAATGTGTCAATAACTAATTTTATGTCGTTGCGTTTCGATATCTGATGCGCAACGATTTTTCTGTCATATAGATCTAAAATAGTGGACAGATACGCTCTCTTATTACCGAACGAAAGATATGTAATATCTGTTACCCAGATCGTATCGGGAGAGGTTGCGCTGAAATTTCTCTTTAACAGATTAGGCTTTACATTGTCTTCGATTCTTTTGTAAGCAACATTTGGTCTGATACGTTTAATATACTCTGGCTTTAAACCATACTTTTTCATGATTCTTACCGTCTTTTTGTGATTAAATATTACACCATATTTAACCAACAAGCCTTCACAAATCCTACGATAACCGTACGTGCCTTTTGATTCATCAAATATTTCTTTGATCAAAAGATAGTCGTAGTAATCTTTATCTTCCGCTGCACGATATTTGTAGTATGTTCTCTTCGAAATATCTAACACCTCACACATATTGTCGAGAGAATACTCTTCAATGTGCATATTGATAAATATTACTTTCTCTCTCGTTGTGCCTTGAGGAAGGCTTGGTATTTTTTTAGTATTTCATACTGTTCCTTGTAATCTATTTTGTTTTCATCTTTCGGAGGTCTACCGGAGCTGAATTGACGATGATCTACAAGAACATTTTTCCCTTGTTTCAACTTACTTGCCCAATTACGTATGGTTTTTTGCGGTATCCCGTATTCTTCTTCCAATACACTTGAAGGTATATATTCTTCAAGATACTTCCTTAAAACCTCTGCTTTAGTTTCTTCTGAATAACTCTTAAACTTTTGTCCTTTCTTTGCCATAACAAAACACCTCCTATGGTACCATTATACCATAAGAGGTGTTTGCGCCTTTTTCTTTTCTGTGAACTATTTGGGGTTCACTTCACAAAGATCCGCCTTTTTGTTATTTAAAATATAAGTAGTATGGATTGATCCGTCCCGGGTTCTACGGATAAAATATAAAATTAACTCCCAAACAACCTAGGGGAGGGGTAGAATTACCGTGGCAATTCACTCCTCCCGAGGTTCTGTGGATAAAATACATAATTAAATATTAAACAGCTGAACAGGCACCGAAAAAAACTAAGTCAAAGACTGCCCGTTCTGTGAAAATTTCCTCAGGTGTCTTCCGCCACCTGTTTTGCTGATGCAAAAACGAAAATTTTCCTATGGTAATATATTAAGTTAGGCTCCCTCTCGAGGGAGCTCCCGACGCAGTCGGGTGAGGGAGTTTTTGTATAGACAATAGAGCTATATGAAACATAGGAACGGGGGACAGACTCCTTCCGTCACTCGCTCCGCTCG
>JAFYMF010000024.1 GCA_017556745.1 Clostridia bacterium | reverse complement strand
TGAGTGAGGGGGACCACAAGAATTCGGATTTCCGATTTCGGTGGTGGAAGGAGTCTGTTCCGTTGTTTTATATAATTCTATTAGACATATAAAAACTCCCTCAGTCATCCGGACATTAGCTTCGCAATGTCCCGCTGACAGTTCCCCTTACACAGGGGAGCCTACCGCTGCGGCGGGATTGCTCAACGGCAAAAGCCTCTATGGAACCACCCGCTTAGCGGGTGGTTTTCGTGAACCAATAACGAAAGCACCGGTGCGGAGAAGATCCCGCATCGGTGCTTTTGAATTGTTACTACTCTTTGAAAAAATATTACTTGTCCTCTTTTATACGACCGATCTCATCAAAAGGAATTTTTTCAAATCCGTTCTTGTAGGCCTCTGCATCATCAGCAAGGGTACAGTCGCCGTTATCGAAATTCGGAACCTGTTTGCGTTCAAGATCGGTAAAGAGCAAGTTGTTTTCCACAGTACTCATATTGAACACCTGATAAGCAAACTTCAATGCCTCGTGAGAGCCCTCGGACATTTCGTATAACATATTATTTCGAATAATATTATTAGCCGGGTTACAAGACAGATTCAAGTCGTTAACATCACCGCTATATCCCTGCTCGTAAGGGATTATATCACCGTATCCGGGGATTTTTTCCACCCACGCGGGAAGAAGCTGCTTCTCTGCAAGAACCTCTGCCATTTCAACAGTATGCTCCCAGATATTTCCCGAATAAATACCGCCGCGTGCACGGTCATCATAATAGATAAAGGCATTTCCGGGGTTGATGATAAGGTTATTTTCGATAACGTTGTCTCGTCCGCCGCCGACATGGATTCCGTATGAAGTAGTGTTGGCGATAACATTACCGTAAGCCGTCTGTCCGGACAGACCGTCATCCCAATAAATTGCATGGGCAGCAGCAGTTTCCCAGCCGCCTATATCATGAATATAATTGTAACGGATAATTGTGCCGTACCAATCAAGACGGCGGCCTGCATAAAGAGCACCGCAGTCACTGGTCTCAAAGCACACATTGTATACCTCATTATACTCAATTATATTATTAGGTGCCGACCAAGTTATAGCCTGGTGGGGGGCATCATAAATTTCATTATGGGATACCGTAACACCGCATCCCTGGATAGTAACAGCATTTTGGTGTGTTCTGTTCAGCTGTCCCCAGGAGTATATACGATTGTTATATATCAGGTTATTTGAAGGAGTAAGGGTATCAAGGTCTCCGCCGCTGACAATAGTCGCACTCCTACCGAGACAATATATATCACTGTTCTTTATGGTAATATCATATCCGTTTACCACGATTCCGTTCTTGTAGATATCACTGATTTTACAGTTGTCTACAATAATGTTATCTCCCGAGAGAACAAGGCCGTCAGATTTGGTCGCAGTAAAATAAATACCGCTGAAAGTAACGTATGAAAGGTCGGTTCCGACGATAAACGGCTTGTCAAAAACAGAGATAACAAGAGAAGCCGTCTCAAAATCCTCTGTGGGATAGTGATACAGAACACAATTATCACGGTCTATGTAATATTCACCGGGATCATCTGTCTCTGCAAAAACATTAAAGAAGTAAAGTCTGCCGCCGTCTTCAAGACCGTAGTAGTTCTGTTGAGCCATAGTTACGGTCAAGGTGTCCACGTCTAAAGTCTCTACAGGATAAGCGCCGTGAGCCCAGGCATAACCAAGATAAGCGGATATATAAACATCTTCGGTTTGCCAGAGTTTTGCTCTCTCCTTGAGAGTTTCTTTATACTCATCTTGAACAGTAAACACAGTGACATTATCATTGTCACCAACACGAATAAAACTGTCATCTGCAGTTATATTGGGATAGCGGGAAAGTTCCATCCTTTCACCGTTTACAAACAGCTCTGCCTTGCCAGCATCGGCACTTCCGCCCTTTAAATCAGTACCATAAGCAGAAAGGATGCCGAGGTTTTCAGTAGTAATTCCGTATTTTGTAAGATCTAACTTAAGTACAGCTTCCTTAGCTGAACCGTCTACAAGCTTTGCCTTTTCCTCATCGGTGATAGGCTCAAAATCAGATGCATTAAGTGTGATACCGCCGGTAAATACAGCTCTATGCTCTTTAGCAGACATGTAAGTAATAGGACTGTCCGCAGTACCTGAATCCTCAGCTGTAAAGGTAACGGTGTCTGCAACGGAATATTCACCGGAAGCAAGAAGCACGGTGATACCGCCCTTGGGGAGTCCCTCCCCTGCTTTCATCTCGCGGATCTTTGCCTGTGCCTCTGTAATGTTCTTAAAGGGATTATCCTTTGTGCCGTCGCCGCCCTCTTCGGCAGTTACGTCAACGTATATAACGGTACCCTCTACCTCAGGCCATTTCTCGTCTTCTACTACGGCAGTTGTATCCGCCGCGGTGGTATCGTCTACATCTGTTCCTGTATCTCCCGAGCACCCGACAAATGCGGAAACGCAGAAAAGACAAGCAAGCAAGATCGCTACAAATCGTTTGGTCTTTTTCATAGCAGTGCAAAATCCTTTCGTACACAAATATAACTTTTTTCAAACTATTTAAAATAGATAATTTCAAATACTATACACTTTATAATGTTAATTTGTCAATAACGCAAATGACTCTTCAACTTTGCAAATCACTTCTTACCATCTATGTCTTTTTTGTTTATACTCCGTATAAAATTAACGGTAAAAATTACACACCCGACAAGACGGTTACGACCTGTCCGGTACACATATAAACGATTTTATTTAATTTTATTTATTTTTCTTACCTGAGAAGCAAGCCACTCTATACAGTCAGTCTTCTCGTATGCGATATTCCACACGTTGTGGCTGACGCCCTCATAGAGAAACATTTCCGGCGGATTACCCGCATCCTTCAGGGCTTTCTCGAGAGAAATTGCTCTGATGGGCGGAACATCATCGTCGTCAAGGCCGTGATACAGTCTTACCGGCATTTTTCCGAGGCAACATGCCAAGCCCTCGATTCCTCCGCCGCAGCAAACTGCAAGTGCGGAAAACATTTCCGGGAAGAGTATAGCAAGCTGATAGGAGCCAAAGCCGCCCATTGAAAGTCCTGTGAGGCTGACTCTGTCTTCATCAACGTTATATTCCTTTATCACCTTGTTGATAAGCTCCTTAACGTGGAGAAGAATCGGATCCCAGACCATATCCTCAGGACACTGAGGACAGAGTGTAATAACTCTGAGATCGGGACAGGTGGCCGCGTGACCATTCTTAAATATCTTGGGAATGGAGTGGCACAGCATCACGTCAGGGTCACTGCCGCATTCTCCGGCACCGTGAAGAAACACGATCATAGGGAGCTTCTCTTTTTCCCTGTCAAAACCGTCGGGGGTAGAGATAAGATATTTAAGCTCTATCTCCTTTGAGACGGTCGTTTTCATAGAGGTCTGCATTTTTTCCTCCTTTTCGGGCTTGATAATGCCCTATGTATAATAAACCCGATTTACTTTCTTACCTGAGATGCAAGCCACTCTATACAGTCGGTCTGCTCGTATGCTATATCCCATACGTCATGGTCGACGCCCTCGTAAAGGAAGGTCTCGGGAGTATTACCAAAGCTCTTAAGTGCCTTTTCAAGAGAAATAGTTCTCTCTACGGGAACGACACTGTCTACAATACCGTGATAAAGTCTTATGGGCATATCAACAACGCGGGGAGCTCTCCATTCCATACCGCCGCCGCAGCAAACTGCAAGTGCGGAAAATCTCTCCGGGAAAAGAGCCGCAAGCTGGAAAGAACCGAAGCCGCCCATGGAGAGACCGGTAAGGCTGATTCTGTCCTGGTCAACATTATATTCCTCTGCTACCTCATCGATAAGTTCCTTAACAAAAAGAAGGAGGGGATCCCAGATCATATCCTGGGGACACTGAGGGCAAAGGGTAATTACTCTGAGGTCGGGACAGGGTGCCGCGTGACCTGACATAAATATCTTGGGAATGGAGTGACACAGCATCTCGGTACACTTGTCACCTCTCTCGCCGGCACCGTGAAGGAACACGATCATGGGAAGCTTTTCCTTTTCCTTGTCAAAGCCGTCGGGGGTGGAGATAAGATATTTGAGTTCAAAATCCTTTGTAATAGTCTTAGACATCTTGGTCTGCATGGTGTATTCTCCTTTTAAAATTTTCTTTTTTATTACTGCTGTATTTCATTACCGTTTTTCAGTACTGAACGGAAGATCAGTACTCCGGTAAGGTGGGTCGTTAAATAGCCTATTGCTGCGGTGACGAGGATAAGAATATATGTCAGGGTTATCACCCATATCTCCTGACCGGTAACATCACTGTATTCGGCAAAAAACGGAAGAGTGTTATTTACAAATTCAGTCAGTGCTTTACCCACAAGTATAATTACCGTCGCGATAAGAGCGCACAGTGTATATGCGGATGACATAGGCGAAAGGCCGGGAAAAGCCTATCTGAAGTTACCATCACCTGCGCCTGATATTTTTGCAATAAGGAGTGCAACACCCCAAATGACAAAAAGCCTCAGAATCTCAGAAATGTAGTTTGCCGCCAGATATTTTATGATAACCGGCACAATGAGTCTGTCTCCGTACTCAAATAAATTAAGGGCAAATATCAGAATATAGCTTACAAGAGTCGCTGCAGAACCCAGTATAAGCGGAAGAACAGACTTCTTCACACCGGATGTAACAGCATAGTATATCACTGTTCCGAATGCCACGAACATAAGAATTATATCAAACACACCGGACAAAAAATACAGTGCGGTAGGAAGATAAGTATTCATGAACATTATATCGGTATAGGTGCTGCTGTAGATATAGTTAAACACTCTTGCCGCAACGGAAGCTATCAGCATTACAATAAAGCTCAGGATAAGTATTTTTTTTCGATTTTTAAGATACACCGTATTAAACGACATTTATTTCTCCTTTAAAATCAATATCAAGCATTCTGCTATACGACCATATTACCATACCGCACTGACAAAATCAAGTAAAAGACAGAAAAAATGGTCGGCTCAATGTCATGAGCCGACCATTTATACTAATTAAATTTTTCCTCAGACGTTATTATTCGTCGTCGTCGTTGTTCTTGGACTCAGCGATGATCTTCTGAGCGATGTTACCGGGAACTTCCTCGTAACGTACGAACTCATAGTCGAACTTACCGCGACCCTGAGTCATAGCACGGAGAGTAATGGTATAGTCGGACATTTCGCCCTTCGGTACCTCAGCCTCAACGATAGTATTGCCGTCCTTCTCAGGATCGGGATTCATACCACCAACACGGCCGCGGCGCTTGTTAAGGTCACCGATTACGTCACCTACAAGGCTTTCGGGTACGGAAACCTTAAGCTCAACGATGGGCTCAAGAAGGATAGGGTTAGCCTTGGAAAGACCTTCCTTATATGCAAGCTTAGCTGCAAGCTTGAAGGAGATTTCGTTAGAGTCAACTGCGTGATAAGAACCGTCGTAAAGGTCAGCTGCAAGGTTAACTACGGGATAGCCCGCAAGAACACCCTTCTGCATTGCCTCAAGAAGACCCTTTTCAACTGCAGGATAGTAACCCTTGGGTACGCTACCGCCAACAACGCTCTGAGTGAATGTAAGACCGTCATCCTCACCATGTGAGAATGTCATCTTAACGTGACCATACTGACCACTACCGCCAGACTGCTTCTTATGCTTTCCTTCAACCTGAACGCGGCCCTTGATAGTCTCACGGTAAGCCATCTTAGGCTCTGTAAGCTCAACAGTTACACCGTAACGGCTCTTAAGCTTGGAAACAACAACATCCATGTGAATGTCACTCATACCGTAGAGAACCATCTGCTTGGTCTCAGGGTTATTTTCAAATTTAAGGGTATGATCCTCTTCAAGAAGTTTGGAAATACCTGCAGCGATCTTATCCTCATCACCCTTAGCACCACCGGAAACCGCTCTGCTCATATAAGGCTTCGGGAATTTAGTGGGAACATAGCAAATATCCTCACTTACGGTAAGTGTATCGCAGGTATTGGTATCGGAGAGTTTGGAAGTCATACCGATATCACCGCAGCAAAGCTCGTCAACCTCGATCTGCTTCTTACCGCGGAGCATATATATGTGAGAGAATTTCTCATCGGAACCGGTAACACGGTTGTGAAGAAGAGTATCCTTCTTAAGAGTACCGGCCATTACCTTGAAGATAGACAGCTTACCGAACTGGTCGGCAACGGTCTTGAATACGAATACAGAAGGAGCACCCTCAACCTTGATCTCGATATCCTTCTCGCCATCTCCGTCAACGATCTTCTCAGTAGACTTTGCGGTGTGACGGGGGAAAGACTCTGCGATAGAGTCAAGCAGGTTATATACACCCCACATATTGGTAGCAGCACCGCAATATACGGGGATAATGGTACCGGTGATGATACCGTCGTGAATAGCGTTTATTGCTTCCTGACGGGTGATCTTTTCATCTGCGAAAAACTTCTCCATAAGCTCATCACTGGTCTGAGCGATCGCCTCGTAAAGAGGAGCATAATATTTATCTGCAACAGCGATATAATCATCGGTCATCTCGATTTCCTTACGGGCACCGTTCTGATCGTATGTATATGCGGACATATCAAGAAGGTTTACGAATACAACCTTACCTCTTTCCTCGTTAACGGGAACGAAAAGGGGACAGAGATTATTACCGAACTTTTCTCTGAGCTCATTGTAAACGCGGCCGAAACGAGCCTCGCTGTCATCACACTTATTTACGAAGAATGCCTTGGGAACACCTGCAGCCTTTGCATTGTCCCATGCGATCTCGGTACCTACCTCAAGACCTGCACGACCGTCAACAAGAATAACTGCCGCATCTGCCGCACGAAGTGCTTCACAGGTCTCACCTACGAAGTCAAGGTAACCGGGAGTGTCGATTATATTGATCTTCATGGTCTTCCACATGGTAGAAGCAACCGCTGTGGAAATGGAAAATCCGCGTTTGATCTCTTCGGGATCAAAGTCGCAGACAGTATTGCCGTCGCTAACCTTACCGATTCTGTCTATATCTCTCGCGGCATACAGCATCGCCTCTGCAAGAGTGGTCTTACCGCAGCCGCCATGACCTAAAAGGGCAACGTTTCTTATGTTTGTAGTTAATACTTTTTCCATTTTATTTACCTCTCGAAGATAAAATTCGTTTATGCATAATATGCACAATAAACAGGGTATCAAATGACCTGTTGCTATACATTATAGCCGATATGTTTTATTATTGCAAGAACTGTTTTTCACTTTTTGTATCATTCAGTGTAAAAAAACAGCCAGTGTTTTTGTTAAATATGCACAAAGCCAAAATTTGGCACACCGCTTTACCCCCTTAACGCGGTAAAGTTATATGTATAAAAGAATAAATGAAGCTTTTTCGATCGGTTTGTCATTGACTATTATTTCCCCTTATGGTAAAATGTAATATAAATGTAAAGATTTTTATCAAGGAAGGATATAAATTATGAACTACGACAGATATGAGAGTCCGCTTACCGGTAGATATGCCGGTCCGGAAATGCAGTATCTTTTCTCCTCCAACATGAAATTCCGCACCTTCCGTCGCCTTTGGTGTGCTCTCGCCGAGGCAGAGAGACTTGCGGGTCTTGACATTACTGAGGAGCAGATAGAAGAGCTTAATGCTCACATTGAAGACATTGATTACGACAAGGCCGCTGACTATGAGAAAAAGCTCCGCCACGACGTAATGGCTCATGTACATACCTACGGTGACTGCTGTCCCAAGGCAAGAGCTATCATCCATCTGGGTGCAACCTCCTGTTACGTTGGTGATAATACCGATATGATCATCATGCGTGATGCGCTTAAGATCGTTCGCGGTAAGCTCCTCAAGGTCATAAAGAACCTCAGAGATTTTGCTCTTAAATATAAGGATCTCCCCACTCTGGGATATACTCATCTCCAGCCCGCACAGCTGACCACCGTCGGCAAGCGCGCTACTCTTTGGCTCTACGAGCTTCTTCTCGATCTTGAGGATCTTGACTATGTATACGACAGTCTTGCACTTCTCGGCTCCAAGGGTGCTACCGGTACCCAGGCAAGCTTTGTTGACCTTTTTGCCGGTGACAGCGAGAAGATAAAGAGTATCGAGAAATACGTTGAGGAAAAGTTCGGTTTTACCAAGACCGTTCCCGTATCCGGTCAGACATATTCAAGAAAGTTTGACACCAGAGTTCTTTCCGTACTTTCCGGCATTGCCCAGAGCGCGTACAAATTCTCCAACGACATGCGTATTCTCTCCTCCTTCAAGGAAATGGAAGAGCCTTTTGAGAAGAATCAGATCGGTAGTTCTGCTATGCCCTACAAGCGTAATCCCATGAGAAGCGAGAGAATCTCCTCCCTTGCCCGCTACGTGATCACCGATGTGCAGAATGCGGCATTTACAAACGCAACTCAGTGGTTTGAGCGTACCCTTGATGACTCTGCAAACAAGAGACTGTCTGTGGCTGAGGGCTTCCTTGCGGTAGACGCTATTCTTAACATTTATATAAACGTTACCAACGGTATCGTAGTATATCCCAAGGTTATCGAGTCCCGCATTATGCGTGAGCTTCCCTTCATGGCAAGCGAAAACATTATGATGGATGCGGTAAAGAAGGGTGGAGACCGTCAGGATCTTCACGAACGCATCAGAGTTCACTCTGTTGCCGCAGGTAAGGTCGTTAAGGAAGAGGGCGGTGACAACGATCTTCTTGAGCGTATATCCACCGATGAGGCATTTGGTATGACTCTTGAGGAGCTTAAGGCTCACCTTGATCCCTCAAACTATGTTGGTCGTGCTCCCGAGCAGACCGCTGAGTTTATCAAGAACTACATTGATCCCATTCTTGCCGCCAATGCCGATATGCTCTCAGACGGCAACGAGCTTAACGTGTAATTTCGGAGGGAATATATGAACCTGCTTGGAATAGACGTAGGTACCACATCACTTAAGGCCGCGGCCTTTGATTCTAATGGTAAGCTTCTTGCCTCGGCAACTGTGGACTACACTCTCATAACCGAGAACGGTTTTATCGAGTTTGAGCCGGACGAGTACGTAAACATCTGCCGTCAGGCCATGGACGAGATACAGAAGACAGTAAAAATAGATGCTCTTGCCATCGATACTCAGGGAGAGACAATGATTCTCACCGACGAGAACGGAACCCCTGTACGCCGTGCTATCGTATGGCTTGACAACCGTGCTGAGGCTGAGGCAAAGGCGATCGAAGAGAAATTCGGTCCGAAACTCGTATACGAGGTAACAGGACAGCCGGAGATAACCGCAGGCTGGCCCGCCTCAAAGCTTCTCTGGGTAAAAAACAACGAGCCCGAGATATTCAGCAAAACCAAAAAGGTATTCATGCTTGAGGACTACCTTATATATAAGCTCTCAGGAGAATTTGCCTCCGAAGGTACAGTACAGTCCTCTACCATATATTTTGATATAAACACCGGCGACTGGTGGGACGAGATGCTTGACTTTATCGGTATCACCCGAGAGAATCTTCCCCGCCTTGTTAAGAGCGGACAGCGTATCGGTATAACTCCGGACGGCATCACTGTTTCCGGCGGTGCACTTGACCAGATTGCAGGTGCCATCGGTGCGGGAATCGTTCACGACAACGAAATGAGCGAGATGACCGGTACTATTATGGCTATCTGTGCCGTCACAGACAAGCTTCCCCCATTTAACCCAGAGTCAAAGGTGCCCTGCCACTATCACGCAATAGACGGTAAGTACTGTCTCCTTCTCTGGTCACCCACTGCGGGAATGGCGCTTAAATGGTACAGAAACACCTTCTGCCCCGATGTGTCCTTCAGAGAGCTTGATCAGCTGGCTGAAGCAGTTGCTCCAGGATGCGAAGGACTTACCATGCTTCCCTATCTCTGCGGTTCAACCATACCTAACTATAATCCCTCAGCTCAGGGTGTATTCTTCGGTATGACTCTCGCCCACGGCCGCGGTCACTTTGCAAGAAGTATACTTGAATCGGTTGCCTTTATGCTCAGAAATGATCTTGAGTATCTGGGTGACGGCTACGATACCATAAAGATAATGGGCGGCGGTGCAATGAGTCCCCTTTGGTGTAAGATAAAGGCTGACGTTACCGGCAAGACTCTGACCACTCTCAAGAATACAGAGACTGCTTGTCTCGGTTCTGCTATCCTTGCAGGTGTTGGCGCAGGAGCTTTCTCCTCAATTGAAGAGGCGATAGATAAGCTGGTAGAAACAGATCTCGTTTACATTCCCTCCGGTGATGACTACACCGAGGCATATGAAAGATTTAATAAACTTGATGACAGATTAAATAATTGGAAAGGCGGTTTATGGCAATGAAAAAAATAGGTTTCGTTGGCTTCGGTGAGGTAAATACCCCCGTCGACGTTATAATCAGAAAGTGCTCTCTGGCAAAGGAGCAGCTTGAGGCAGAGGGTCTTGAGCTTGTTTCCGTTTTCCCTGTTGCAGACGACTATGAGGAAAAGGATATAACTAAGGCTGTAGATGCTCTTGCTAAAGAGCCATTTGATGCGCTCATCCTCTGTATTGCAGGATGGATCCCCACCCACGCAGTTATCAAGGTAGCTGAGCACTACCGTCACCTCCCTGTTGTTCTCTGGGGTCTTTGCGGCTGGTATGAGGACGACGGACGTCTTGTAACCACAGCGGATCAGGCAGGTACCACCGGTCTTCGCAAGACTCTCGCTGATCTCGGTTACAGGTTCAAGTATGTATACGATATTATCGGCAAGCCCTCCGGCGCAAAGAAGGTTGCACAGTACTGCCGTGCAGCTATCGCAGCTTCCGAGCTCCGTCACGCTAAGGCAGGTATGATGGGCTACCGTGACATGAACCTCTACGGCACTCTCTTTGACGGTGCTTCCCTTAAAAAGGTTATCGGTCCCGAGATCGAATCCTTTGAAATGCTTGAGGTTGCTCAGAGATACGAGAAGTTCACAGATGCTGAAAAAGAAGAAGTTATAAACAAATACATGTCTCAGTGGAAATTTCTCAAGGAGCCTAACCGCGAGGCACAGATGCGTGCGGCAGGTTACTATCTTGCGGTAAGAGATATTTGCCGTGAGAGAGGATATGAGTCTATCTCCCTTAAGGACGTTGACGGTATGAAGAAGCTTCTCGGTTATCCCCCCGCACCTATCTTTATGCTTCTCTCCGATGTAGATCACCTTTCCACCGTTCCCGAGAACGACGCTCTCGGTGAGATCACCCAGCTTATGCTCCGCCACCTTACCGGTCAGTGCGCGGCATATCTTGAGTTCTATGAGTTCTTTGAGGACAGAGTTCTCGCAGGCGTTCCCGACTTCGTTCCCGCTGAGATCGTTGACGGTGAGGTTACCGTAATGCCCGCAGCATTCGGCGAGCTTTCCGAGGGTATTCTCAACGTATCCAAGGTAAAGCCCGGCGAGCTCACTATGTGCCGTCTTGCTTATGCTGACGGTGAGTACTACCTCCACATGGTAAAGGGTACCGGCGTTGCTCCCAGACGTTGGGAGGAGTGCGGATGGACTCAGCCCGCGCCTCAGCTTCCCGGTCTTGAAGTCATTCTCGAGGACGTAGAGGACTTTGCAGACAAGGTTGCTTGCCAGCACTACTTTATCGCATACGGCGATCACACCGGTGCTCTCCGCGATCTTTGCTCCATTCTCGGTATAAAGATCATATAATTTAGCCACAGACATAACAAATTCAGATAAAGAGGTCCGACTATGACTGAATACATTCCTTTTCCCGCCTATCCGGATGATGCGCCGATAGATCTCCGTTTTGTTTTTGAGAACGAAAAACCGGCAGGTAAGCACGGCTTTATAAAAGCAGTAGGAGATCATTTTGAATTTGAGGACGGAACCGTCGGCCGTTTCTGGGGTACCAACTTTAACGGCGGTGCTAACTTCCCCGATCACGACTATGCAGAAAAGTCTGCTAAGCGTCTGGCTAAGTTCGGTGTAAATATCGTAAGATTCCATCAGCTTGACGCCGAATGGGATACACCCAATATATTTGCATTTACCAAGGGTAAGCGTATCGAGAACACCCGTGAGCTCGACCCTGAGAGCATGGACCGTCTCGACTACTATATCTACTGTCTGAAGAACGAGGGTATCTATTGCTACATGGATACCTACACCTACCGCAAGTTCAAGAACGGCGACGGTGTTGAAAACGTACTCGGTCTCAAGGATGCGGCAAAGCCCTACTGCGCATGTAATCGCCGTCTCATCGAGCTCCAGAAGGAGATGTTCGAGACTATCTGGTGCCACGTTAACCCCTATACCGGACTTGCATACAAGGACGATCCTGTTTTCGTTATGGCTGAGATCGTTAACGAGTGTGACTTCTTCTCATGGTATCCCTTTGAGATAGAGCCCTACTCCAGCGAATTCCGTCAGAACTTCAGAGCATGGCTTGATGAAAAGGGTCTTGAATATGATGCTGAAAACTGCGACCTTAACGAGAAGGTGACCGGTCCTCTTCTTGAGTACAAGATGGAGGTACAGACCGAGTATTACCGCGAGATGACGGAACACTGCCGCAAGATCGGTATAAAGATCCCGATAACCGGTACCAACTGGCATCTTTCCGCCGCTTGTACCAAAACACATTTTGATTCCGACTTTATCGACAACCACCACTACGTTTACGACTGGCACTGGGGTGAGTTTGACAAGTCCTGTATGAACCGCGGCATCACTCAGATGTACGATTGCGGAAGTGCCATCTTCCCCAAATCACACCTCGATGACAAGCCTCTGTTTATTTCAGAGTGGGATATGCCCTGGCCCAACAGCTTCCGAGCCGAATCCCCCATATATTTTGCCGCAGTAGGTGCCCTTCAAGGATACGCAGGATACACTATCCACACCTACGCATACGGAACCAGACTTGAGAACATGAAGATCCTCGGTAAGGAAGGCTCCTCCCAGACCATCGGCGGTGTATCCTACAGAGAGGGTATCTTCTCCACCTGGAATGACCCCGCTAAATTCGGCCTTTTCTATCACGCGGCTATCATCACCCGCCGCGGTGACGTTTCTCCCGCTAAGAACAAGATCGCCGTAAAGGTAGATGATCTTATTTCCTCTCCCGGCGAGGCATTCAAGTGCTCAAGTGAGCTTTCAAGGATCGTTGCTGACATTGACCGCGAGGTTAGCGGTGCTGACAGATACGTAAAGGAGAATGAGGTTCTCGTTCCCGAATCTGCAGGTGAGGTCCGTTCCGACACAGGTGAGCTTTACCGCAGCTGGGAAAAGAACTACGGTACGATAGACACCCCCTTTACCAAGTGTGTATACGGTTTCCTTGGTAAGAACGGAGAGCTTGAGCTTGACGGTCTTAGCGTTAAGTGTGAGAATGACTTTGCGGTAATCGCAATGAGCTCTCTTGACGGTGAGAAGATCTCATCCTCAAAGAACATGCTTCTTACCACTGTGGGAAGAGCGTTCAACCAGGATGCCAAATTCGCTGACGAGAAGATGCTTGACTACGGTCACGCACCCATTATGATCGAGGTCATCAAGTCCGAGATCAAGATCAAGACCGACTGTCCCGACCTCAGAGTTTGGTCAGTTAACTCAGAGGGCTTCTACGTAGGTGCTATTCCCACCGAGTACAAGGACGGTGTTCTCTCCTTTAAGCTTGGAGATAACTTCAGATCCATGTACTATCTCATTCAGTCCGAATAATATACATAAATACCAAAACGGCGGAGAACCAAAGATTCTCCGCCGTTTTTTTGATATTTTCCGAGTGATATTTAATTACCACTGCGATGGAATATTACGTAAATCTATTTCCTGGTCCTTGTCGATCAGTCCATGCTTTAAGTAAAGCTCATACACGGTTCTGTTAAACTCTATATATTTTGCATCCATCTGATCCCCGGCATAGTCCACTACCTTTTTTCTCAAAGCATTCTTCTCCTGAGTGGAAAGGCCGTGTGAATCCTCTCTGAAGAAGTTTATTATTATCTGATTAATAGAACCGTTACCGAATTCGGCTGAAATTGATCTGTGGATAGAATCGTTTACATAAACCTGAAGTGCAGCCATTTCTATCGCGGTTTTCTGTTCTTCTGTCTCTGCCATATCATAGGCCAGACCAAAGAGCCGATAGCCCTCGTCAATCAGACTTGTCTTTTCTAGGTCCGCAAAGAAATTCCAGTACTTTGTCCAGTCCACATCCTCATAGTTCTGAAGCATCTCTATGGTGAGCTCTTCGGGATATGCAGACATATTATTTACATTGGTTATCTTCTCAATGCCAAATCTGTCCGTTAAAGAATCCCAAATACCAAAGCAATTTTCTCCACCGATCTCATGTATAAAATCAAAGTACTCTCTGATGTACGTCCATCCCTTACCGTAAACATTCTCAAGGAAGTCATTTATGTGGTACTGATATTCTTCATCTGACATATAAGGATTCCACAAGATCTTTGAGATCAGATAAGAACGTAATTCATTAAAATCGGGGTATGCACCAATTGACGTTGAGTTTTCTTCGTAAACGCCTAAAACATTGTGATCTGCAAAAAACTGTTCGTTTTTCAGCAAGACATTGAAATTTGGGTGTGAGGCAGATTTCGTAGAATAATTTATAGTGTAATCCCAAATATAAAGGTTATCGGTAACTGCCGCCCAATCCTCAAAATCCTTTTCGAATGTGTTTTTGACGTAAACATCGTGGGTATTGAGCCAGTCATCGTGTGTACCGATGGGATGTGAAAAACACTCCTCGATAGAGCAAAGTATTACAGCAACATTTTCAGCAGGTCTTATTGTCTTGGGAAGATTTCTTGAATAGTGGTACGCCAGTGTCATAAAGGTTATATCAGGAAATTCATCCTTGAGTGCTGTTGCAACAGAGTTAACAAACTGCAAGGTTGCAGCTCCGTATGACTCTTCAGCATCATAAAGTGCCTTACAGTTTTCACATTTACAATATTCCACATTGTCATTTTGTGCCACAGGCATAATGGTGTAACGCGGGTCATCCTTTTTTGCTTCGAGATATTTTCTCGTGTTTTCTATTGCGATCTCAAGCACCTCGGGATTAGTCAGACACGGCTGTCCACCCTTGCAGGAATAATATTCGGGATGCTCTGCATAGTACTCTTTCTCCGGCACAAGATGTTGAAAGCTGTGAATTCCGGAAAGTACCCAAAGCTGATCACTTCCGTATTCCTCCGCATATTTAAGTCTTCCGTTCAGTTTTCTTTTTGCGGCAATATCATCTTCTCTTAATGCATAGCTGCTGGTAACACGAAATGAGTATACGGGGATCTGCTTATCTTCTTCTATATGCGAAACAGATAAAGTCTTCTGCTCCGGAACCTTTTCAATGTCCCTGGTGTAGAATCTGCATCCGAGGTAACTCTCAAGAAATTCGTATACAGCATAGAGGGTACCGCGTTTCTCTCCGCCAACAAGAAACAGCTTTTGGTCTTTCGTCTTGATAACAAGACCGTCGTCCCCCAGCTCCTCACGGTCA
>JAFYMF010000023.1 GCA_017556745.1 Clostridia bacterium | reverse complement strand
GGCTTGATGCCTTCCCCGGATACGGAGATATCATTCCTTACACCTATGATTATGCAGGGGACAGAGACGACCCCATGCTTTCCTGTAACGCCGCAAACTCTACAGTGCGTAACAATATTGCGGTTCTGACAAGCCCCACCCCATACGACTCCGATTACTTTACCGGACGCGGTACAGTAACAGAAAATCTCGGAACCTATGAAAACAGTATCGAGATACAGGATCCCGACCATACCTTTATCCCCGGATTTGAGAAAGGCGATTATACAATAGCAGAAGATGCTGAGGTGTTTGCCGCAGGCTTTGTAAGAATTCCCCTTGAAGAAATAGGTCTTGTTAAATAATATATTTACGCATTAAGAGTCTATAAACAAAGATCCTCGAACACGGAATTCCGTGTTCGAGGATCTTATTTTTCTGAATTAATTAAATCTGACTATTTACCGTTGGTCTCGCTCATTGCGCGGTCAACGTCACCCTTGGAAATAAGTTCTACCGCTCTCATTACCTTGGGCATAGCCACATCTATCGCTTCTCTGTCGGACAAAGACGGAACACCAAGAACAAAATCTGCCATGTCCATTCCTGCAGGTCTGTCGCCGCCAACACCTACACGTACACGAGGGAATCCGTCTGTACCCAGCTTCTCGGTAATATTACGAAGACCGTTCTGCCCTCCCGAGCTGCCCTTGGGACGCACTCTTACCTTACCCGCGGCAATAGCAACGTCGTCGGATATAACGATTATCTTCTCGGGTGGGATTTTATAGAAATTTGCGGCAGATACTACCGCCTCACCCGAAAGATTCATAAAGGTCTGAGGTTTCATGAAAAGAACCTTTACTCCGCCGATCTCACCCTCACCACAAAGAGCCTTGTGAGCAGATCGGATAACCTTGACACCAAGCTTCTCCGCTATATAGTCAATAGCAATAAATCCCATATTGTGGCGTGTAGCAGTATATTTTGCACCGGGGTTTCCAAGTCCGACAACAAGATATTCAGGTGGCCCCGCAGGGGTTCTCTTACTCTCTATTTGCTTAAATATGTCAAAAATGTTTGCCATTTCTTACCTTTCCTCTCTCAAAAAAAGAAAGCAAATTTTATTTTTTGCGAATCGTTTAAATAACACCATATATTTTACAGCAAAGCGTTTAAAATATCAAGAGTATTTCTCTATTTAGGATTTGACAATTAAGTCACAAAATGATATAATTGTAAAAATATACTGATATATAATATAATGATATTAAAATAAATTTCCAGAGGAAGTAATATGGTTCTCGAATCAAAAAACACAACCATTGCATATCGTTGTCCGGTTTGCGGAGCGGGAGTAATGAGCATGG
This sequence comes from Clostridia bacterium, assembly GCA_017556745.1. Lineage (GTDB taxonomy): Bacteria > Bacillota > Clostridia > Oscillospirales > CAG-272 > RGIG2161. Next base: position 100,311 of record JAFYMF010000023.1, on the reverse strand, counting down.
TTGGTGTATTCAGCCTCTCCGCTAACATGTTTAAACTTAAATGCTCCTGCGGTGGCTCTCACATGGATATAAATGTTCAGAATGACGGTAATATACGTCTTACCGTTCCCTGCGTATTTTGTCCTAATCCACATGTGTTTACCGTTTCAAAATCTCTGTTTTTCGGTAGAGATATTTTTCTCCTTCCCTGTCCTATCTATGGTATAGACGTGGGATTCATCGGTAAAGAAGCTGACGTATCCGGTGAGCTTGACCGCACCGAAGCAGAGCTTAAAGAAATGCTTGAGGAAAACGGAATTTCCGCACTTGACGTTTTTTCTGGAAATAAAGACGAGGATGATCCTCTGTCCGATCCGCAGATATATGACATAGTAATGTTTGTAATCAAGGATCTGCAGGAAGCAGGTGATATAAAATGCTCCTGCGGTAACGGTCCTTACTCGATAGATATTTTTGATGACTGTATCAGGGTTACTTGTGACGAGTGCGGTGACTTTGAGGATGTTCCCACAGACAGTACCATTGCCGCAAATGCTTTTCTGAATGCAGACTATCTTGAGCTGACAAATCACAAAGAGGAAAATCATTAACAAGGAGAATATAAAATGAAAAACATTATCCCTTCTTTCTCATCCGGTAAATGGAGCGTATGGGCTGCTTTTGAAAACAAGAAACCCGTATCAACCATATCCGACACTGAACTTACTCTTATGGCTAATGCGTACAGCGATGCAGGAAAATGGGTCTGTACGTTTGATGTCACCCCCGGTATGGATTACAATTTCTCCTTTGATATAAAGACCGAGCGCATTGAGTATCAGCGTTCCTGTGTAAGAGCCATGGCTGTTTGGCAGGATGACACCGGTGAAATGCTTCGCTGTGACTATGCAATAAATGAGGAAAAGCTCGATAAGAACACCTTCCGTATGTCAAAGCACATTACCGCCCCCAAGATCGATGCGCGCTACAAAAAGGATGCGGTACAGGTAACGGTAGAGCTTCTTCTTTGGAACACCGACAACGGTAAAGCAACCTTCTTTAATCCTGTGTTCGAGGAGACTGACCCCGTAGTTCACCGTAAGGTCAAGGTTGCCACCACCTACATCAATCCCTATGTGGATGATGCCAAGACCTACGAGGACAGAGTAGCAAAGATCCTCCGCACCGCTGATAACGCCGGCGCACTCTCCCCCGATATCATTGCATTCTCCGAGTTTATTGCTACCCGTGAGCTTCGTATGTCAAAGCCCGAGGCTTCTCAGACCATCCCCGGTCCTCTCACCAATCTTCTCTCCGAGAAGGCAAGAAAGTACAACTGCTACATAATGTTCAATATGGCTGAGGAGGAGAACGGATTCTACTATAACACCTCCGTCCTCATTGACCGTCAGGGTAACATTGCAGGAAAATACAGAAAGGTACATCTTACCTACAGAGAGTGTCTCACCGGTACTACCCCCGGCCGTGACTATCCCGTATTTGAGACCGACTTCGGTAAGATCGGCTTTGCTATCTGCTTTGACCATTTCTTCCCGGAATCGGTAAGACAGCTCACTCTTAACGGTGCTGAGATAATATTTGTCTCCACCGCAGGTGACGGATATATGCAATCCACCGCCCGTGCTCAGGATAACGGTGTTCCCATGGTTATCTCCTGTGTAAACCACGCAAAGGCTTCTCCCTGGCCTCAGAGCCGTATAGTTGGTGCTGACGGTGTTATCATTGCAGGTACTATGGATGACTGCGGCGCTGCTGTTGCCACCCTCGACCTTGATGATCCCTTCATTGCTTTCTGGTTCTCGGTTGGTTCCGCATACTCAGTTAAGCACGATAATTACATGGCTGAAGCACGCCCCGACACATATCTGAAATAAATCGCACAAAAAGACTCTATTTTGCAAGTTTAAATCTCTAAACTTGTAACAAATAATTGTAATAACCCAAAAAATGCAAAAAAAACATTGATTTTTCCTGTGTTTAAGTATATAATATAGGGTGCTTAACTACTTTTTTTGCATTTTTTGTTTTCGAGAATTGCATTTTCAGCAAAGAAAACGCAGAAAGGTCAGGATTTTAATAAATGGAAAGAATTACCGTAAAAGAGATATTTACTTCTCCTGAGGTGTATTCAGAAAAAGAAATAACCGTTGCAGGATGGGCACGTACCATCCGTGCAAGTAACGCATTCGGATTCATCGAGCTTAATGATGGAAGCTACTTCACTTCCCTTCAGATCGTATTTGAGTCATCTAAGCTTCCCAACTATGACGATATAGCCCACCAGAACGTTGGTTGTGCTCTTGTTATCCGCGGTAAAGTAGTACTTACCCCCGAGGCAAAGCAGCCCCTTGAGATACACGCAGAGGAGATCGCGGTAGAGGGTCCCTCCACCCCCGATTATCCCCTTCAGAAAAAGCGTCACAGCGTTGAATTCCTTCGTGAGATCGCGCATCTCCGTCCCCGTACCAACATGTTCTCCGCTGTTTTCCGTGTTCGTTCTGTAGCGGCATACGCTATTCACAAGTTCTTTAACGACCGCGGCTTTGTATATGCGCAGACTCCCCTTATCACCGCATCCGACTGTGAGGGTGCAGGTGAGATGTTCAGAGTCACCACTCTCGATCTCGACAACATTCCGAGAACAGAGGACGGTGCAGTAGACTTTTCCGAGGACTTCTTCTGCCGCTCCGCAAACCTTACCGTTTCCGGTCAGCTGTCCGCAGAGACCTTTGCAATGGCATTTGGTAAGACCTATACCTTTGGTCCCACTTTCCGTGCAGAGAAGTCATTTACCGCACGTCACGCAGCTGAGTTTTGGATGGTAGAGCCTGAGATCGCATTTGCGGATCTGAATGACGACATGGCTCTCTCCGAGGACATGATGAAGTTCGTTGTAGGCTACATTATGGAGAACTGCCCGAAGGAGCTTGAGTTCTTCAATAAATTCGTTGATAACACTCTCCTTGACAGACTTAACAATCTTGTCACCGAGAAGTTCGGCCACGTAACCTATACAGAGGCTATCAAGCTTCTTGAAGAGAGCGGCTGTAAATTCGATTATCCCGTTAAATGGGGGATCGATCTCCAGACCGAGCACGAGAGATATCTTACCGAGAAGATCTTCGGCCGTCCCGTGTTCGTAACCGATTACCCCCGCGATATCAAGGCATTCTATATGCGTCAGAATGATGACGGTAAGACCGTTGCCGCTATGGATATGCTTGTTCCCGGTGTTGGTGAGCTTATCGGCGGTAGCCAGCGTGAGGAGAGACTTGAGCTCCTTGAGGAAGCAATGAACCGCTTCGGTCTTGATCCCAAGGATTATTGGTGGTACGCAGACCTTCGCCGTTACGGAAGTACCCGTCACGCAGGCTTCGGTCTCGGATTTGAGCGTCTTATCATGTACGTTACCGGTATCAGTAACATCAGAGACGTTTGTGCTTATCCCCGTACTACCGGAAGTGCAGAATTCTAATAATACAAATTCAATTTTAATCAGGAGTTTTCCCGTATATGAACTATCTTTCTCTGGACGATGCAGCGCGTAAGGCTGAGCTTGATGCCCTCTACGCTGAATACAACAAAATAAAAGATGAGGGAATTTCCCTTGACCTTTCCCGTGGTAAGCCCGGTGCAGACCAGCTTGACATTACCATGGGTATGCTTGGTGTAATCTCTCACAGTAATGACTGTTTTACCGAGACAGGATTTGACTGCCGCAACTACGGTAATCTTGACGGACTTCCCGAAGCAAAGCGTCTGTTCTCCGAGCTTCTCGGTATTGCTCCCGAAAGAATATTTATCGGCGGTAACTCCAGCCTTAATATGATGTACGATACCATTGCCCGTGCTATGATCTACGGTATGGGCGAGGGCAACACCCCTTGGTCACAGCAGGGCGCTATCAAGTTCATCTGTCTGACCCCCGGTTACGACAGACACTTTGCAATCTGTGAGACCTTCGGTATCGATATGATTCCTGTTGAGCTCAGAGAAGACGGCCCCGATATGGACGTTATCCGTGAGCTCGTTCAGAACGATCCCCAGATCAAGGGTATCTGGTGTGTTCCCAAGTACTCTAACCCCTCCGGAACTGTTTTCTCCGATGAGGTAGTCCGTCAGTTTGCGGCTCTTAAGCCCAAGGCTCCCGACTTCCGTATTTTCTGGGATAATGCGTACGCAGTTCACGATCTCTACGATGAAAAGGTTGAACTTGCAAACATATTCGATCTTGCTGACGAATACGGTACCACCGATCACATTCTTTACTTTGCATCCACCTCTAAGATCAGCTTCCCCGGTTCCGGTGTAGCTCTCCTTGCTACCTCCGAGAAGAATATGGAGCAGATAAAGAAGATCGTATCGGTACAGACAATCGGTCACGATAAGATCAACCAGCTCAGACACGTAAAATATTTCCAGAATGCCAAGGGTGTCCGCAGACATATGCGTCACCACGCAGAGATTATCAGACCTAAGTTTGAGGCGGTTCTTACCGCTCTCAGAGAGGATCTTGCCGATACCGGTGTAGCTCGCTGGACAGAGCCCAAGGGCGGATATTTTATCAGCCTTGACGTAACCACCGGTTCCGCAAAGAGAGTATGGAATCTGGCAAAAGAGGTCGGTGTTACCCTTACAAACGCCGGAGCTTCCTTCCCCTACGGCCACGATCCCTATGACAGAAATCTTCGTATTGCTCCAACTTACCCCTCTCTTAAAGACGTAAAGGCAGCAGCTAAGGTACTCACCCTTTGTGTAAGAATTGCTGCGCTTGAAGATCTCGAGGCAAATAAATAATTTTAGTCTAAAGTAAAGTGAGGTTTCAATGATGAAGTATTACAAAATCAGCTTGATTGGTGCGGGAAGCGGATGCTTCTCACTGGGCGTAATAAGAGATTTATGTCGTTCAAAGGTTTTATGTAACTGTCACGTAAGCTTAATGGATATAAATGTAGCGCGTCTTGATGCTATATATGATATTTGTGTGCGTTATAACAAAGAAATCGGCGGTCAGCTTACATTTGACAAAACCACAGACCGAGTAGAGTCACTTAAGGGGTCGGATTTTGTAATAAGCACTGCACTGACTGCTCCCCACAGCCGTCTCAAGGAAGGCTTTAAGATCGCGAAAAAATGGGGCTTTAAGTTTGGCGGAAGCTATCACGTTATGTACGATGAGGCTTTCTGGATAAACTTCTATCAGCTTCGTTTTATGGAAGAGCTTACACAGGATATTCTCGAATACTGTCCCGAGGCTTGGCATCTTATGGTTGAAAATCCCATGGTTGCCGGCGTTACCCTGCTTCATCGTAAATATCCCAAGGCAAAGACCATCGGTCTGTGCCACGGTTTTGCAGATGCTTACGATATGGTAGAAGCTATGGGATATAAAAAAGAGGACATTACCTTCCAGATGCCGGGTGTAAACCATTTTGTATGGCTTAACGAGGCAAGAATCAAGGGCGAGCCCTTCTTCCCTGTTCTTGACAAGTGGATAGAGGAACATGGCGAGGAATACTGGAAGACCTGCTATATTTCCTCCGTTCTCTCTAAAAAGAGACTTGATTTCTACAAAAAGCACGGAGTAATTGGTATCGGCGACACCCTTAGCTGGACAGGTGCATCTTGGCCCTGGTGGTATCATACCAGCGACGAGCTTGAGAAGGAATACACCGAGTACCATCCGGAAAATGGTTGGAACTGGTATTTCGATCTCGTTGAAAAGACAGCAAATGACTTTATTGCTCTGTCCAAAGATCCTGACGCTAAGGTAACCGATTTCCTTTCCAACGTAGGCGAGGACGTTCTTATTATCCCTCTCGTGGAGTCTATCGCAGGCAATATACCGAGAGTACATATAATCAATACCATCAACAAGGGACAGCTTGTTCCCGGTATTCCCGAAGACTTTGAGGTAGAGGTACCTGCACTTTGCAGTGCCGACGGTATACATCCCATAACTACAAAGCCGCTTCCCAAGCATATGATCGCTCATATTCTCCGCGACCGTGTTGCTCCCGTTGAAATGGAGCTTGCGGCATATGAGAGCGGCGATCTGCATCTGCTCAAGGAGCTTGTGCTTATGGATAAATGGGCTCAGTCTATGGAGCAGGTTGAGGGCTTCATAAGTGAAATTATGGACCTTCCCTACCATACCGAAATGAAAGAGCATTATAAAATAAAGAACCCCGGTCTTTAATGATTAATAAAAAACAGGGCAGCTTCAAACGTGTGTTTGAAGCTGCCCGTTTTTTATATTCATTTATTACTTCTGACCGTAGTATGCGTTCTTTCCGTGCTTACGCTGATAGTGAACCTCAAGAAGCTCATTCTGCATAGGCTCCTTGCGGCCAAGCTGCTCGGTGAAGAGTGCCATTGCGGCAACCTCCTCAAGAACTACCGCGTGGTATACTGCCTGATCTGCATCCTTACCCCAAGAGAAAGGACCGTGAGAGCAAACGAGTGCACCGGGAACTTCCTTAGCCTTGATATCCTTGAATGCCTCAACGATAACGGTTCCGGTCTCCTTCTCGTATGATCCGCCAAGGATCTCCTCTGCGGTCATGGGACGGGTACAAGGTACCGGACCGTAGAAGTAGTCAGCATGAGTAGTACCGTAAGCAGGAATCTCTCTGCCGGACTGTGCCCAAAGGGTTGCATAGCGGGAATGAGTATGTACTACACCGCCAACATCGGGGAATGCCTTGTATATCTCAAGGTGAGTGGGAAGGTCAGAGGAGGGGCGAAGATCACCCTCGACCACCTTACCCTCAAGATCGGTAATAACCATGTTCTCGGGAGTAAGATCCTCATAGGGAACACCGGAAGGCTTGATAACCACAAGGCCGCTCTCACGATCGATGGCACTTACATTACCCCAGGTAAAGGTTACAAGACCGTGCTCGGGAAGACGGCAGTTAGCGTCACAAACTGTTTTTCTGAGTGCTTCAAGCAACATATTTTTCTCCATTCTGCCGCACTTTAGCGGCGCGATTATTTTACTGTCCTAAATATTTTATTATGCTCCGATAAGACGGAGATACTTTTCATACTTTTCGAGATAGATAACATGACGTGCAGAATCGGGATAGATAGTTTCTCTGAAGCCCACCATTTCCTTTGCGGCAGCATTATAGTCTGCAAAGTGTCCTGATGCTACTGCGGAAGACATAGCCGCACCGAGAGCACCCGGTTCTTTAGCTGTAACGGTAACTACCGGAATACCGGTCACGTCAGCAAACATCTGTGCCCATACGGCAGATCTGGCCGCGCCGCCAACCATACGGATAGCCGAAGGAGCGGTACGCGCAGAAAGCAGGCGGTTAAGATGATAATAATGAGAGAATGCAACACCCTCAAATACCGCACGGAGAAGATGAGCCTTTCCGTGGGACATATCCAGTCCGTCAAAAACTGCACGGTTTCTCGCAGGAGAGTTTGTACCGTAGAGGAAAGGCACGAACATAACATCACTCTCCTCAGGGGGAAGAGCATCTACCATTTCGTCTATCAGCTTGTATACAGAAACACCCTCCTTCTTTGCCTCCTCTGCCTCCTTCTCCATCATAAGAGAAACAAGCCACTCAAGGTTACCTGCAGAGGTAGCACTGCTCTCCTCGATAAGATACTTACCGGGAATGCAGTAAAGGGAGTTAAGGTTACCACCGTCAAGAACGGGGGCATCTGCCACGTATTCATTAATACTCCAGGTTCCGGTCACCATACAGATAGTATCACCGTCGGTAACGCCTGCAGCGATAGCACAAGCATCTATATCAAACATACCGCCACTGACAGGAGTTCCCTCTTTAAGTCCGGTCACCTTTGCCGCCTCGGCAGATACTCTGCCGCACAGCTCAGCCGAACTGCAAAGAGCCGGGAGGCAATTATACATTTCGGGGATACCGATTATATCAAATATCTTTTTATCAAACTGCTGATCGCGAAGATTCATCATTCCGCTTCCGGAATAGTCGGTCGCCTCAGCTCTCGCTTCACCTGTAAGACGGAAACGGATATAATCCTTTGCCTCAAAGACCCAGCGAATAGCCTTGTAGCTCTCAGGCTCGTTGTCACGAAGCCAAGCAAGAAGCGCCGTAGGCTGACATGCGATGGGACGGTGAAGAGTAAGCTCGTTAAGGGCATCAGAGGTACCGTCCTGTGCCCACTTTTCGATATAGGGTACTGCACGGCTGTCGGTAGAAGCGATAGCATATCTTACCGGAGTTCCGTCAGCGGCTACCGGATAAAGACCCTTACCGTGACCGGTGCATCCTACACCGATGATCTCGTCTCCATTTATACCGGCCTTCTCTATGCAACGGCGGATAACGTCAGCATTTGCCGCCCAGAGCACGTCCATATCGCGCTCCTCAAAGCCGGGCTTAGGACTATAAAGAGGGGTAGGTGCGGACACTACTGCGATCTCACGTCCGGTAAGATCAAACAGAGCACACTTTACCGCAGTACCGCCATTGTCTATACCGCATACGTAACGGCTCATTCTGCTCCAACCTCCTTATCAAGATATTTTCTCAGATAATCGTTTGCAGCCGAAAGCCTCTCTCTCCAGTTCTCACCGCCGTCATGCCAGAATTCAGCATTGTAGCGGCGAACACCCATAGAATAAAGGGTATTGACAGAGCCTTCCATATCCACTCTGCCCTCTCCGTAGAAGAGGTCGCGGAAGATACCTTCCTTTGTCTCCTTGAGGTGAGCGGCAACGATATTACCCTCAGCATTTTTGAGGTCGCCGAGAGGGTCCTCTGTACCGTTGCGAATATTTCCTACGTCGGGATATATCTTTACAAAAGGAGAATTTACTGCCTTTACAAAATCAAGTGCCTTTGTTGCTGTGTCGCAGAAATCGTTCTCCATAGTCTCAAGAGCAAGAATTATACCGTGCTCTGCTGCCATAACACCGCTCTTTGCAAGATTCCTTATAAATCTGGCTCTGGTCTCGGGAGAAGGAGTTTCGTCATAATAAACGTCATATCCTGCAAGCTGGATTATTCTGATTCCAACATCCTTTGCAAAAGTGATCGCATCCTGCATTATCTCAAGAGAGCGAGCCTCAATAGCAGGATCACTGCTTCCCATAGGATATTTACGGTGACCGCTGAGGCACATGGTCTCGATAGGAGTACCTGTCTCCTCGCCCAGTGCGCGAAGCTCACGGCGGAAGGAGATGGGACTCTTAAGTCTTTCAAGACGCGCATCGGTCTCGTCAATGCTTATTTCGACAAAGTCAAATCCGGCTTTACCTGCGGCCTCCATTCTTTCCTTCCAGGAAAGATCCGCCGGCATAGCCTTTTCATATATACCAAGACGGTAGTTCATATTTTTTCTCCTTTATATTGTGAGGTAGTTTATTTTCTTTATCATAGGATACGCATATCTTAATACTCACCCTATCTTATCATACATTGTAATTATATCATATATTATAAAATAAAAAAAGGTATAATTACCAAAAATTATTGATTAAATTCACACAAAAACTGCTTTCGCTTTACCGATTACGAAAGAATCATAAAACCGAAATTATTTTTGGCAATTTTGTCACAAAACAGAAGCGTAGACCTACTGTTTCAGTATATTTTGTTTGACATTCCGACTATTTTATGATAATATTTAATCATGATACAAACCCACATAGGAGGACTGAAAAAATGAAAACAATAAAAGATAAACAGATTCTTGTAGCAGCCGATATTGCAGGCGTAGCTCTCAAGAATGCAATTGTAGAGCACCTTGTCGGAAAAGGCTGGACTGTAACCGATATCGGTGTTAAGACTATGGACGAGGAAAACCCCGAAATGTTCCATCGCATCGGTCTCAAGGTAGGCGCTAAAATTGCTGAGGGTGAGTTCGAGCGTGCTATGATATTCTGCGGTACTGGTATGGGTATACATATCGCCGCAAGTAAGTGTCCCCACGTTCATGCCGCAGTAGTTGAGAGTCCTCATGCAGCTCTCCGTGCTATCACCGGCAACAATGTAAACGTGCTTGCAATGGGCGGTCACTACATCGGACATAACATGGGTATTGAGATCGCGGATCTTTTCCTTGAGAACAATATGGGTGACGGCTACGAGTGGTGGCCCAACTTCTATGAGTTCCACAAGCTTGCATATGATGAGCTTGAGGCCTTCAATTACGAAGAATTCAAGGCAAATGGCTTCGAAGTAAAGAAGCTCGGCGAGGTTGAGCTTGCCGGCTGTGCTAAACCCAGCTCTGCAAAATAATTTATCCCCCCGGATACGTCACTGGAATAATTATGTATTTTCCTGTACACAGTCCGGGGGATTTTTACAAATAAAGCTTTTTGTACAGATCAATCTGCTATAACACCGAAAAAGGAAGATTACTGTCATGAAAAATAAGCTATTCACTCTGACACGCATTGTCCTTTTATTATTCTCCTTACTTTTAGTGTCAGTATTCCTTCTCTCCTGCGGGGAAGAGATGCCGGAGATAACCAAGATCGGTGAAAAATGTATAACCGTGTCCTATGACCAAAAAGAGGTGCGCGTCAATTACCTGAGGGATCCGGCGCCCATAAATGAAAAGGGAAAAGAGAAATTCTTTAACGTTCTTGATTTTGGTGCTGCAGGCGACGGAGTGACCGACGATACCGAGGCCTGCCGCAGGGCTCTTGCAGTCGTCGACAACGGCGGTACTGTATATTTTCCCGGTGGTACATATCTTATTACAGATCAGCTCTGTATTCCGGGTGATAACATCACTTTGAGAGGTGACGGAAATACCACGAAGATAGTATACACAAGGGTTCAGGACGATTCTCCTCTTGAGGATCAGTCACTTATCGGATTTAAGCCCGGTATCCGCAACATAACCGTAAAAGACCTTCATATGGAATACCACGGGGAATTTTTTGGAGGATACGAACAGAGTTATTTGGGTAAAATCAACTGCATTTATTTCCTTGAGGCTCACCGAGTCCTTGTTGAAAACGTTGAGATAAACGGTTTTAACAGTTCCGGTGTACATGCAGCGGGGAAAAACAGTGCCTATGCTACCGACGTAACCGTACGAGACTGTTATCTGCATCACAACAGAGTTGCCGGTGTGAAATACGGATATGTTGACGGTATAATTATCGAAAACAACGTAATGGAGTATCACGGTTCTGATGATGACGGTGGTACCGGTTACGGTTGCGCCGGGCTTAAAGCTGCATATCCTTATAACGCAAGAGTTATTAATAATGAAGCAAACTACAATTACCGCAAGGGTATAGATGTTCACGCAGGAGAAAACATAGTAATAGAGGGTAATACCTGTCGTGGAAACAAATTATACGGTATATACGTCGAGGGTCCCCGTACCAACCATATAACAATAAAAAACAATGTCATCTGTGATATGGTTTTGGAAACGGCTTACGCCGATATGATATACGGTATCACTATTGGCACTGACAACGATGGTTACGCCGACAGATATTACGATTATCAGATAATAGGAAATATTGTAGAGAACTTCAGTCTTTCAAACGGCAGAGCCTTTGCAATAGGTTGTTATCCGTCATTTGAAAACGGAAAAATAACCATAAAGGATAATATCTTAAATTGCGGCACAGTATATAACCTTATCGATCTGGGAAAAGACTTTTCCGGACAAAACGTCAGTTTTATTATAGACGGAAACCAGATGTACGCAGAGGAGGTAGTCTACCCCAATTCTGCAGTCAAAGTAGAGTATTACAACTCTCTTGTGTTTACCAACAATATGATAGAGATAAATTCCCAGGATATGAGAACTGTTAATCTGATAAACAAGAATGATGACTCTGTAACAGTAGTTACCGGAAATACTGTAATCAGTAAATCCAAGCAATCACCTATAAATATTTCTGCTACAAGACCTCCGAAATGTGTTATTCGTGAAAATAACATTATAATAGTCAAAGAAAGCGAGGGTGAACAGTGATGAAATCAAAAGCTTCAAAGTTTATAAAACCTATCGCACTGATAATATCGGTTATGACGGCATTGCTCATGCTTTTTTCCTGTGGAGAAGATCTGCCGGAGATAACCGAGATCGGTGAAAAGAGCATGACCGTGTCCTACGATCAAAAAGAGGTACGTGTCAATTATCTAAAGGACCCTGCACCCATAAACGAAAAGGAAAAAGAGAAATTCTTTAACGTTCTTGATTTTGGTGCCACAGGCGACGGAGTGACCGACGATACCGAGGCATGCCGCAGGGCTCTCTCAGTCGTCGACAACGGCGGTACGGTATATTTCCCCGGTGGTACATATCTTGTTACAGATCAGCTCTGTATTCCGGGGGATAACGTCACACTGAGAGGTGACGGAAATGCTACGAAGATAGTATATACAAAGGTCCAGGACGGTTCTCCTCTTGAGAATCAGTCACTTATCGGACTCGAATCCGGTATCAGCAACATAACCGTACGAGATCTTCATATGGAATATCATGGGGAATTTTTCGAGGAAGAGGGACAGAGTTACTCTGGACAGATCAACTGTATTTATTTCCTTGAGGCTCACAAAGTTCTTGTTGAAAATGTTGAGATAAACGGTTTTAATCACACCGGTGTATACGTAGCTGGAAGCGGCAGTGCATACGCAACCGATATAACCGTACGAGACTGTTATCTGCACCACAACAGAGTGGGTGGTGTGCTATACGGATTTGTTGACGGTATTCTCCTTGAAAACAACATAATGGAATACCACGGTTCCGAAAAGGATGGCGGTACCGGTTACGGCTCCGCCGGATATAGCGGCGCCCTCCCCATTAATATAAGAGTACTCAACAATGAAGCAAATTACAATTACCGTAAGGGCATAGATCTTCACGCAGGAGAAAACGCGGTAATAGAGGGTAACACCTGCCGAGGAAACAGACTTTACGGAATATACGTTGAAGGTCCCCGTACCAACCATATCATAATTAAAAACAATGTCATCTGTGATATGAATTATGAAACCGCATTATATGATATGATATACGGTATCGCTATCGGCACTGACAACGACGGTATATCCGGCAGATATTACGATTACCAAATAATAGGAAACATTATAGATAACTTCAGTCTTTCAAACGGCAGGGCATATGCTATAGGTTGTTATCCATCATTTGAGATCGGAAAAATAACCATAAAGGATAATATCATAAATTGCGGTACAGTATATTTCCTTATAGACTTGGGAGAGGACTTTAACGGACAAAACATCAGCTTTATTATAGACGGAAACCAGATGTACGCGGAGGAGGTAGTCTACCCCAACCCTGCAATCAGAGTAGTGTATTACAACTCTCTTATATTCACCAATAATATGATAGAGATAAATTCCCAGGATATGAGAACTGTTACTCTGGTAAACAAGAATGATGACTCTGTAACAGTAGTTACCGGAAATACTGTAATCAGTAAATCCAAGCAATCACCCATAAATATTTCCCTTACAAGACCTCCGAAATGTGTTATTCGTGAAAATAACATTATAATAGTCAAAGAAAGCGAGGGTGAACAGTGATGAAATCAAAAGCTTCAAAGTTTATAAGACCTATCGCACTGATAATGTCGGTTATGACGACATTACTCATGCTTTTTTCCTGCGGTGCTGACACATCAAACGGCTATATATCATCGGTCAACGGAAATGGTACAATTACAGTTATCGATTCAAACGGAAACGAACACTACTACAAATACGTAGGAACAGATGCAGGCAATAAGGATAAAGGAAGCCTCGCAATGATGTTTGACGTAAAGGATTATGGCGCTGTCGGTGACGGAGTCAACGATGATACAGCTGCCTTTGAAGAGGCTCTTGCCGCAATGGAAAACGGCGGTACCCTTTATATCCCCTACGGTAGTTACCTTGTAAAAAAGCCGCTTACTTTAAACCGCAGTAATGTGACCATATACGGCGAAAAGGGCAATTCCAAGATCATATATGAAAAAGAGATGTCAAAGGATGTTGCTTTCGGTACCGAAAGCTTCCTTACAGTAAAGGATTCTCCCTCTGACATTACAATAAAAGAGCTTGCTATAGAATACAAATCCGCCGTCGATCAGATTGAGACAGGCGAAATCTGTGGTATCTATGTAGAAAACGGCACTGATATCAAGATATCCGATCTTGACGTTTCCATCTTTCCCGGTGCGGGAGTAGCCATCGGTAAAGCATCCGACTCAGCTGTCACCGGAGTACTCATAGAGAACAATTTTCTTCACAATAACGGTACAGCCGGTCTTTTCTTAGCTCATGCTGAGACGGTCTCTGTGTTCTCTAACACTTTTACGTATAACGGCATCGAGTCAAATACCGAGTTTGGAAGCGGTTGTTATATACCCTCCGATGCGACCGTAAATGATCTTCTTATCATCGGCAATTTGTCTGACTGCAATTATTTCGGCGGTATTGACGTAAGGGCCGGAGAAAACATCATAATTGACGGAAACACCTGCAAGGCTAACCGCATATGCGGAATCGGTGCTATGGGTGACACCGTTTCCGACGTATCTGTCACCAGCAATGTTATAACCGATATGAAAGCCAAGAATAATACTACTGCCTACGCAATTGCTTTCGGATCCACTGCAAAAGAGAGTGACGGAAAGATACATAGCTTCTCAATTTTAAATAATCTGATCCGCGGTCTCGGTATCGGGGAAGAGGGCAGCAGTTCTGTTTCCCTCTACTGCGGTTCATACGCAAATGACGATTATATAAAAATATCGGGGAATACCATTGAGTGTGATAAGACTTCCTCTATTTTCAAAATGATAGCTCCCGAGGAAAAGATAATCGCCAAGCTTTCTCTGGATTTTTCCGCAAACAATATATCCGCACTTGAAGTACGGGAAAACGCTTTTGCTTTTGTTGGTGATACCATAACCTTCAGCGGCAATGTATTCTATGCAATTACACATAAGGGCGATTCTGTCATAAACATTCTCGGTCCTGCAGACAACCAGCTTATATTCACCGGAAACACAGTAATAGCAGGGTCTCCCGACAATACCGTTAAATTTGCAACTGCAAACGCAATAAAGCAAATTGCCTACGGTAACTACTTTAACAACGCTCCCGCCTGAGACAGAAAGGATGTGACTTATAATGACCGGTAAAAAAACAAGATATCTCGCTTCTCTGACTATACTACTTGTAATTATGGCATCCTTTGTCTCCTGCTCAGACAGTCCGACCGCCGGAACTATCGCAGAGGTAAACGAGGACGGAAGTCTTCTTATAAAGGACAACAGCGGGAACAGCTACACCATTGTACCGTATACCACCCCCGATCCTGTAAATTACGCCAACGTTTTATCTTACGGAGCAGTAGGCGACGGTGAAAACGATGACACATACGCTATCAGAGATGCGGTATCCGCACTTCAAAACGGCGGTGTGCTCTACATTCCTGCAGGAAGCTATAAAATCACAGCTCCCATAACCTTTGAAAAGAGTAATATAATAATCGAAGGAGACGGAAACAACTCCGCACTTAACTTCACGTATCTCGACACAGACACGGGCAAATCAGAGCCTCTCAGTGTCCTTAGATTTTCAAAGGGAACAGATAACGTGCAGATAAGAAACCTGTCGCTTTCCTATTCTCCCTCCGGCGACAGTTCGGAAAATGTCTATGGAATCTATCTTGACGCTTGTAAAAACGTTCAGATCGACAGCATAAAGGTATCCGGCTTCACTGCATCAGGTATATCGATTGCAAAGGAATCTGCGGAATATGCCGAAATCGTTTCTATAACCTCCTCTACCGTTGAGGACAACAGTAATGCAGGAATTGAAATAGGCTACGTAAAGGCAGCTGATGTTTCTGAATGTAATATCTATAAAAACGGTATGGGTATACTGGTTTCATCCGATGCTACCCCCGAGGATATCAGAATATTCGGCAACAGAATAGTTAACAATCTGACCTCCGGAGTTAAGGTAGAATCCGGTGATTCGGTGATCGTATCAAATAACACAGTTAAAGCAAACGGTGCTTGTGGGATTTTTGCAGAGGGAAGCAAACTGAGATCGGTTATAATTTCAAACAATTTCATAACCGATATGACCGGTAGCGAAAGTGCATCTGCTATATGTACCGGCATAACAGAGAAGCTTGATGAAAGAAGCTTGTTCATCGTAACAGGCAATATTATTAAGAACTTTACTCCCAGAGGAAGCGACTCATACGGTATACATGTTACTGCAAACGGTTTTTCTACAGTTAACGTAAGCGATAACCTCTTTGAGGGCGACACGCTTATGAATGCAATTTTTATCGGTGACAGCTCGGATACAGAAAGTAAAACAGACGTATCCGTCATCGGTAATACATTAAAGGCTGCATCAGTGAAGGACAGCGGAATTTTCGCAGACGGAGTAAGAAAGCTTACTGTTTCCCGTAACAAGCTCTTCCTTGACAGTATATCAGGCAAGGCTTTTGTTTCTCTCAAAACCACCGCAGACGTTAACTACATATCCTCTGAAAACATGATGAACACCGCATCCGACGACATCGAGGCTATGATAATTGACGGACAAACCGAGAATGCAATTATTATG
Organism: Clostridia bacterium; assembly: GCA_017556745.1. GTDB lineage: Bacteria > Bacillota > Clostridia > Oscillospirales > CAG-272 > RGIG2161. The sequence goes on along the minus strand of JAFYMF010000023.1, from coordinate 83,728 downwards.
TCAGCCAATGACATGTTAAACGGTGAAATATTATACAAAGAATAATAACGATCATAAATGGACTGCAGAATTTCTGCAGTCCTTTTATCTTTATAAAGCACTGTAATTTATTATTTTTCATCAAGGGAGAAGTATTATCGGCATAAGGTTACATAATAAAATGTTACGACAAATAGTTGTCCTGAATTTTCTTTTTTGTCAGCATCTTTCGATAGCCGGTACGACTATTGTTTTATTTTTCGTCCCACCCAATTTTTTTACATCATTTTGGAGCAGAATAGGCCTTATTTTTTCCTTCCCTTTACCGACAGTTTATTTGATGTGTCCGGAATAAAATAGTCTCACAAAGAAAACAAAATAAAAAGGAAGGACAAAATGCAGACACAGAAAGAAAAAGAAAAAAATATTATTTCTGACGTACTCGTCAAAGGCCGCGGAATATTTGACCGTATTATATCCGCTACAGTAAAAGGAGGAAAAGAGGAAAAGGTCTTTTTCAAAGAGAGGCTTTTCACGTTTGTCAAAGGTGTGGGGGTATCACTGTTCTCAACGGCGGCGGCATGCACCTCGTCGGTATTCTCATCTTTTCCGTTCGGTATATCGTATCTGTCTGCCGTAAGTAAGTTTGTACCCTATACATATATAGGGTGTATCGCAGGAGCATTTTTATCCGGGGGACAAGTTCTGCCCCACATGCTTGCATACACCGTTATATTTACCCTCAGATATCTTATATGCCATCTTCTGTGTCTTCCGGAGGAAGAAGAACTGGTGGGGCTGAGAAAACCGGTTCGGCGGCGGGGACAAAAGGTGCCGTCACGTCTTGAGCTTCCTGTTCGGCTTGTTGGAGAGAAAAAATATTTCTCAGAAAAGATATATCTCCGAATGAGTATTGGCTGTGCCACATCCTTTTGTATTGGTATATGGCGGATAATCAGCGGAGGGTTTCTGTATTACGATCTTTTCGGAGCAATATTCCTTATTGTTCTCACACCGTTCCTTATATTCTTATACTCAGGACTGTTTACAAAAAGAAACGAGGGAACACCCTACTACGAGGCAGGAGTTGCGGCAATACTGTTTACCGCCGTATGTACTCTAAGCGGCAGTCAAATCGCCGCTATGAGACTTGATATTATCTTTTCTTTTGCGATAACGCTTATCATATCAAAGATCGGCGGAGGACTCAGGGCTGCACTGATAGGTGTACTTATGGGAATAGCCATTGATCCTATCGCCTCACCTATGTTCGGACTGGTAGGACTTCTCTCCTCCCTGCTTTGGAAATACTCCTACTCATTTTCTCTGTCTGTATCAATAGTATCGGCCTTAATGTTCGGAATTTATTCAGAGGGTGTATCCGCGGTGTTCCGTTTGCTCCCCGAGTTTGCTGTGGGAAGCGCCTTGACAATACCTTTAGTCAAAAGCAGAGTACTGGCAAAGCTGAAAATATTTACATACGGGGTGTCCGATACCGAAGCTCCTCCCACACTTAATGAAATAATATTTGATAGTGAGGACAGATTGACTGAGTTGTCAGATACTCTGTCATCGGTATCCGAAACATTTAAAGCTATATCAGAAGCTAAATCCAAACCCACCACCGAGGAGCTTCGTCACATGTGCAGTAACATATGTGAGAAATATTGTGTGAGATGCAGTATGAACCCATTATGCTGGGAAAAGGATACGGATACTACTCTGGACATGTTAAAAAACATTGCCGTGATACTCTATGCAAAGGGTAGAGCAGAAAAATCCGATCTTCCCGAACATATACATCACCGCTGTTATCGTTTGAGCAACATAATAGAAGACAGTAACAGAGGTGCGGCAGAATTAATAAACAGATGCAGGTCATCTAACAACGCAAGAATATTTTCCCTTGACCTTGATGCCATGGCAGGACTTATTGACAGTGCCGTCAAGGAAAAGGAAAAAGAGAACAGTTATTTACCGGAGTTGTCGGACAAGCTCAGGAATGCCCTTAATCGCTCTGAGTTATCCGCAGAGAAAATAGGTGTTTACGGCGAGAGGAGGCATCATGTGGTAGCCACGGGTATTTCGCTCGGCAGAACAAAGATATCATCCTCTGTTCTGCACACTATCGCACAGAACACACTTGGTGAACCGTTGACAGAACCGGATTATTCAATTGATGGCAGTAACGTCAACCTTATTATGAAGAGCCGAAAAACAATAACTACTGAAAGTGCTGCTGCTGAAAGAAAAAAAGGCGGAAGCGACATTAGCGGAGACAGCCATTCTGTTTTTGAAACCAGATATGACTATACCTATTCTATTATCTCAGACGGTATGGGAAGCGGAAAAAATGCCGCTACTCTGTCAAGATTATCTCTTATGATACTGTCAAAAATGCTTACATCGGGAAACAGTGTAAAAGCATCGATCGGAATGCTTTCGGCGTTTCTCAGGGGAGAAAGAGAGGAGGGGTCATCCACCGTGGATATATGTCGAATCGACCTCCTGCGATCAAGCGCTATTTTTTACAAATGCGGTGCAGCCCCCTCTTTTGTACGGCGCAGCGGAAAGCTCTTTAAAATTGAGTCAAAGACCTTTCCGCTGGGCATCCTCGACTCTCCCGACACAGAAGAGGTATCTCTTGATCTCAAAGTCGGAGACGTAATAATAATGCTCAGTGACGGTGTGGTACAGAACTTTGAGGACAGCTCCTTACTGTTGTCCCTCATTGAAGACAGCTGGGATGATAATCTGCAAATTATGGCGGAAAAGATTGCAGGCGTATTTGAGGAGGTCAGAGGTGCCTGTGACGATATAACAGTTATTCTTACAAGAATAAAGGAGGCTGATACTGAATAAAATAAGATGCGACAGAAAATCTCTGTCGCATCTCATTTTACGTTATTGTATTTACTTATAGCAGCTATTTTTTACCTTTTTTCTCTTGCTTTTTTTTCCATTATATTTTATAATCTTGTTCGGAAAATGTATTTCGAATGTATTGTATTATTTCTTTTTGAAAGGATGTATATAAAAATGGAAAGAACCGTTGGTACCGTATCCCGCGGTATTCGTGCACCCATTATCCGCGAGGGAGACGATCTTGTTTCCATCGTATGCGAGTCTGTCCTTGCAGCTTCCAAGGCTGAGGGCTTTGAGATCTGCGATCGTGACATCATTGCTGTAACCGAGGCAGTTGTTGCCCGCGCTCAGGGTAACTACGCAACTGTTGACAATATTGCTGAGGACGTTAAGAACAAGCTTGGCGGCGGTCATATCGGTGTTATTTTCCCCATCACCAGCCGTAACCGTTTTGCTATCTGCCTTCGTGGTATCGCCCGTGGTGCAAAGAAGGTAACTCTTATGCTCAGCTATCCCTCTGATGAGGTTGGTAACCACCTCATCGATCTTGATACTCTTGATGCATCAGGAGTTAACCCCTACTCCGATGTGCTCTCTCTTGAAAAGTACAGAGAGATCTTCGGTGAGAACAAGCACACCTTTACCGGTGTTGACTACGTTGATTACTATGCTTCCCTTATCCGTGAGGAGGGCGCAGAGGCAGAGGTTATCTTTGCTAACAATGCTAAGGTCATCCTTGACTATACCAAGGACGTTCTCGCCTGCGACATTCACACCAGAGCACGTACCAAGCGTATTCTCAAGGCAGCAGGCGGTAACCGCGTATGCACCCTTGACGATATTATGAATGCTCCTATCGGTGACTCCGGATTTAACGAGGAGTACGGTCTTCTCGGCTCCAACAAGGCAACCGAAGAAACCGTTAAGCTCTTCCCCCGTGACTGCCAGCCTTTCGTTGATGCTATCAACGCATATATGATGGAAAAGACCGGCAAAAACGTTGAGGCTATGGTTTACGGTGACGGTGCGTTCAAGGATCCTGTAGGAAAGATCTGGGAGCTTGCTGACCCCATCGTTTCCCCTGCATTCACCCCCGGCCTTAATGGTACACCCAATGAGGTTAAGCTTAAGTACCTTGCGGATAACAACTTCGCTCACCTGTCCGGTGACGAGCTTAAAGCCGCTATATCAGAGTATATCAAGGCAAAGGGTGACAACCTTGTAGGCTCTATGGAGTCTCAGGGTACTACTCCCCGCCGTCTCACCGACCTTATCGGTTCTCTCTGTGACCTTACCTCCGGTAGTGGTGACAAGGGTACTCCCATCGTATTTGTTCAGGGTTATTTTGATAACTATGCTAAGTAAACTTGCATCTGCAAGATAATTTGAATACAGAAACCGTCTGTCATAATGACAGACGGTTTTTTCATAAGACTTTAACACATAATCTCTAAACTACTGTGAAAAATTACTATTGTGTTTTTACTTCCGTTATGTTAAAATTATCCTTGTAATTTAAATGATCCCGAAAAGGAATAGTTTTTTATGACTGTAGATATATCGGTAATATCAAACGTTGTGGCAATGTTGTTCACCATGCTTCTTGTCGGCTTTGGGGCAAAGAAGTTCGGCTGGGTAAACGACACCACCTCAAAGCAGATATCAAATCTGCTTATAAAGGTTGCTCAACCGCTCCTGATCATCAGCTCTCAAATGAAGGTCGCGTATTCTGTAGAAAACCTGAAAAACGGTGCTATCGTTTTTCTGATAGGAATTGTTGCACACGGTATTCTTTCTGTTCTCGCATTTGTTTCCACCCGCTTTCTCAGTCACAAGGACAAGAGAAAAATATGCGAATTTGCCCTTATTTTTGCAAACTGCGGCTTTCTCGGTTACCCGGTAATGGAAGCGGTAATGGGACCGCAAGGTCTGTTCTACGCCAGCATTTACGTTCTGACCTTCAATATATATACCTGGACCTGGGGTATGGTTATCCTTGGTAGGGGACGTGATGACATAAAGATCAAACCGAAAAATATGGTTATAAACTTCGGTACTATACCGTGCTTTATCGGTCTTATTCTCTATGTATCCCAGCTTCCGGTACCCGAATTTATCGTTGACGGTATGTCCTCCATCGGCTCTGTATGTACCCCTATGTCGGTATTCCTCTGCGGTATGCTTCTTGCAAAGGTACCCTTTAAAAAGATCTTTACCCGTATTTCGGTATACTATGTATCCGTTCTTAAGCTGGTGGTATTCCCTATCATTATCACTCTTCTTGCAAAGCTCTGCCAGCTCCCCGACACTATGGTATATGTAGCCGCTATAATGACCGCCCTGCCCACCGCCGCAAATACCGTAATGTTTGCGGAAATGTACGATATTGAGCAGGAATACGCCGCTCAGATAGTCGGTACCGCCACCGCCCTTTGCGTGGCTTCCGTACCGTTGGTAGTATTTGTTGCCGGTCTAATCGTAGCACTGTAATATATAATAAAAAAATGGGCTGTCTCAATGAGACCGCCCATTTTTCTGATTTTTAAACGCCTTCAAGATCAAAGGGTGGAATAAAGCTGTCGCTTGCCGCCTCACCCTCTTGAAGAAAGCCTTGGGTAACTCCTATATCTGCCGCATGCTCTGCCACTCTGTCATATTCTTCTTCTGTGACAGTACGGCAAAGCTCGGGGAATCTCTCTCTGTCAAGATACTCGGTGGGAGTAAACTGACTCATAATGCTGAAGAACACCGAGTCACCGAACTCACGATAGACAAGATCTGTTATCTTCATTGCCTCATCGGATTGTCCCGGGAGCACAAGCTGTCTGACAATAACTCCTTTTTTCATCATTCCGTCATCGTCAAAGACAGGATCACCCACCGACTGAATCATTGCCCTCAGCGCGTTTAAGGCAACCTCGGGATAATCCGACGCACCTGAATACCGCTCTGCCAGTGAGGGAGTAATATATCTGAAATCGGTCAGATATATGTCAACTGTTCCATTCAGTGCTTTTATTGTTTCTACCCTTTCATATCCGCTTGTGTTATACACTATTGGCAGGGACAGTCCCTTGTCTCTCGCCGTCTTTACCGCAGGCATGATGGCATGCACATAATGAGTTGGAGTAACAAGATTTATATTATGTGCACCCTTTTCTTCAAGCTCAAGCATTATCTCGGCAAGTCTGTCTACAGTGACGGTCTTACCCGCTCTGCCGTCTGAAATATCGGAGTTCTGACAGTATACACAATGGAGCGGACACCCCGAGAAAAACACCGTTCCCGATCCTCCCTCTCCCGAGATGGGCGGCTCCTCCCACATGTGGAGTGCCGCGCGAACGATCTTCACTTCTTTTGTAACACCGCACATTCCTACCTGACTGTCTCTGTCAACGGCGCATCTCCTGGGGCACAGTTCACATTTCATAATAAACCGTATCCCCATCCTTTTCTTCCACTCTATATGCGTAGTCACAGCTTTCCCAAAGCTTATAGCTGTCAAAATAATTCTTTTCAAGGGGAAGCCATTCCTTTTCATATCTTGAAAGAATAAACTCGCCGTTTCTCTTCAGTATTCTCTCTCTCTGAAGCTCGACAGACAAGGTGAGGAGCACCCTCACCGCGCCATTGATCTGCATTTCTCTGTGCATCGAATATACACCTTCAATGATACTGAGCTTCTTGTCCGGCATTTCTATCGCCTCACCGAGAGTACCTTTACCGCAATCGTAACGGCGACAGATGACCTTATCTCCGGCAGAAAGGGGAAGAACCAACTCCTCTCTCATTCTCTCGTAGTCGATATTTCCACCGGGCTCTGAAAGTCTGTCGGGTGTTTTTCTGTCCCGGGGAAGGAAATAGTCGTCTGCGTGATAAAGATTACCGTCAAAAGCATCACGAAGTATTCCTCCGAGAACACTTTTTCCGCTTCCGCTGTTACCGTCTATAACCACTGTTATCTTATCCTCTGCGTTTTCTATTCTCTCAATAAGAGAAGTTAACGCAGGGTATTTTTCTTTTATATCTTTAGGAGTCATATACTATCCTTTCGGCGGTCATTCTTCTTCCGCCCAAAAACGCTTTGCTGCTTCTCTCAGTGACGGCGCATCGCCAACGAATCTGATATTACTTTTCCAGGACGGCGGAAACAGCTCCATATATTTACCGTCAGCATATCTGTCGTCAAGCAAAACAATTATTCCACGGTCGGTCTCGCTTCTGATAACGCGGCCTGCCGCCTGAAGCACCCGATTTATTCCCGGGTAGGTATATGCGTAATCATATCCCGCTTCGTATTTCTTTTCATAATACTCGGCGAGAACGTTTCTTTCATTTGACATCTGTCCGATCCCCACACCGACTATAATAGCACCGATAAGTTTGTCTCCCACGAGATCAACCCCCTCGGAGTATATTCCTCCGAGAACACAGAAGAAGACCCGTCTCTCTCCGTCCCCTTCAAATGATGAGATAAATTCTCTGCGTTTCTTTTCTCCCGAATTTTTTTCCTGCACTATAGCGGTAACTGTGGGATATCTTTTCTTAAACCGCTCATACACCGAGTTCATATAGCTATATGATGGGAAGAAAACAATGTAATTTCCCTTCTTGGCACCTGCTGTCGCGGCAATCATATCGGAAAGTGCTGTAAGAGATTTTTCTCTGTCAGAATACCGTGTGCTGAAACGGTCACCTATAAATACTGAAAAATTCTCACTCGGAAAAGGAGACTCAAGCACCAAAGACTCAGCAGTATCAGGGCCGGACAATACGTTTATATAATAATCTATAGGTGACAGAGTAGCCGAGAAAAACATAGCCGCGTGTCCTGTATCAAGACATTTTGAAATATCCTGTGACGGATCAAGGCAGATAAGACGTATCTCTGTCTCTCCACCACGTATTTCTATATACGCGGCGTATCTTTCATCGGAATTTTTCGCTCTGTCGAGATATCCGTTCACTTTATAATAGAATTCCGTCAACTCAGGAGTTATAACCGCGCCTATTGCCTTTCTGGCAATAATACCACGGCAGAAGGCCTCTGCCGCCTCGGTAACTGCCTCGGGCGGTGTAGCTATTACGGTAGCACCGCACATTCCGAGACTGCCGTCATCAAGCTCGTTTTCCTCTGTCTCGGGGATAAATGAGGAACACCCCGATATAGCCAGAGAAAGCTGAACAGCTGCCTCTCCTACTACTCCCCCAACCTCGTCAAAAGAAGAAGCCTCTTCTGCATCAAGAGATGCTGAATACATCTCCCTCGCTCTTGAAAGCAGGTTGTGAGCCTCATCAATGAGGAAAATAAATCTTTCGGATGGGTCTATCCTCTCAGCGCCGTTATCAGAAAAATATCTGCGGAGCTTCACCCTTGGACTGAAAAGATAGTTGTAATCACAGATAACAAGAGTACAGAATTCAGACAGATCAAGAGATAACTCGTATGGACATACCCTATGCTTTTTTGCAACACGGGTAATAAGCTCGGGGGTATAAACCTCCCTAAGCTCAAGCAGCTCTGAAAGAGCCTCACGAGATCTCTCATAGTGTCCCTTTGCACCGTGGCACACATCAGGGTTACAGGTTTCTGCCGTATGTGAGGGGGACGGTTTGACCTCAGATATACACAGCTTACTCCTTGCGGAGAGAATGATGGTTCTAAGATGCGGCGCCCCCATCTTTTCTGCCGCATCAGCTGCCTGGCGAGCGATAACCCCCTTTGCGGTCAGATAGAATACCTTGTCCGCGTGTCCTGTACCTACTGCTTTAAGTGCCGGATAAAGAGCGGAGATAGTCTTTCCTATACCTGTAGGAGCCTCCGCAAATATACGCCCGCCTCGTCTGAAAACCGAATACGCCCGAAGAATAGTTTCCTTCTGTCCCTCTCGCTTATTATCGTATGGGAAACCCGCATTTGTAAGCTCAGACGGGAGAACAAGTCTTCTCTCCTCTATGGCTCGAACCATAAACATAACCTTGCCGAGCATGAGAAGTACCCTCTCCCTCAGCTCTGCAGCTGAATATTCTCTTGTTGTACGGTAAATCTTATCTGTCTCTGTATGATAATAGCTTAGCCGCACCGAAACTCTGCCAAGACCTTTGTATTCGGAATACAGAAAGGCATATATCTCCCCTTGAGAAAAGTACATCTCATGGACTGAAGGAGAAAGAAGTGCAGGGGCAATACGGGTAGACTTGATCTCGTCTACCGTAACCGCCCCATCCGGGGTCTCAATTATTCCGTCTGCCCGTCCTGACAGAATATATTCATATCCGTCAAGATTAACAGTACCGGTAAGAGGAACCTCAGGTACATAAAGCCCCCCTGAATCACGCTGAAGGCGGCGATGTATCGCCGAGCCCCTTATGAGCGCCCCCGTTACATCGCCGCCATATCTTGCATCAATATTACCTGCACCGACGGAAAAGCGTACAAGCTCAGTAACGGAAAGAGCTATTCTCTTTTCTTCCATTATCTTCATATGCCGCCTCCGGTGCTAAAAATTAGGTCGTGTTAAGCTATTTTACTCAGATACCGTACTCAGACAGATAAGCTTCCATTCTGTCGCGAAGCTCATCAGTAAGAACTACTTTGCCGTCAATCTCCTGACCGTGAAGAGCCTCAATGATCTCGCGAACGGTAACGATAGGATGAACGGTGATACCGAACTCCTTCTTTACCTCCTGAATTGCAGAAACACCTGCAGGACCCTTCTCCATGCGGTCAACAGAGATGATCATATCATTGATAACAACATCAGCCGCGCCCTTAAGTACAGGAACTGTCTCTCTTATAGCGGTACCTGCAGTAATAACATCCTCAATGATAACTACCTTCTGTCCGTCACAAAGAGGAGCACCTACAAGAGTGCCACCCTCACCATGATCCTTTGCCTCCTTGCGGTTAAAGCAGTAGGGAAGGTCGATGCCGTGCTCTCTGTAAAGAGAAGCAGCGGTGGTAACCGCAAGGGGAATACCCTTATATGCAGGGCCAAAGAGAACGTCACACTCCTTTACATTCTCTGCAAAGCACTTAGCGTAATATCCGCCGAGAGCGGAAAGCTGTGCGCCGGTACGGTAGTTACCGGTGTTAACAAAGTAAGGAGTACGTCTGCCGCTCTTGGTAACAAAGTCACCGAAACGAAGCACGTCGCTTCTCACCATAAATTCGATAAATTCTCTCTTATACTGTTCCATTGTCATTTTCTCCTGTATCTTTAATATTATTTATTTCCTTTTGATCTGACTTGCTTGCTTTCATTGCAAACCAGAAGGTACTGCCCTGTCCCGGAACACTGTCTACACCGTACTCAGCTCCATGAAGCACAAGAATATTTTTCACAATAGACAGACCCAGACCCGTACCCACAGCGGCACGGCGGTGTACCTTATCGATTTTATAATATCTGTCCCAGATAAGGGCAAGCTTATCCGCTTCAATACCCTCACCTGTGTCGATAACGTCTACACGAACATAATCTCCATCGCGGTACGCCTTAACAGTGATCTTTTTATCCTCTCCTGTGTAGTTAACCGCATTATTGATCAGGTTATATATAACCTGAAGAATCCTCGTTTTATCCGCCTCTACTGTAAGACCGCTCTCACAATCACACTCGAGAATATATCCGTCCTTCTCGGTTAATTTTTTATACCGTTCCATGGTTTCAAGAACGGTCTCACCAAGATCAAACCTCTCGGTAGACAACATGGGAGCTCCGGACTGAAACTTCGACATGTCAACAAGGTCACTGACAAGCGAGGAAAGTCTCTCGGTCTCATCAATTATAACCTGCATATTCTCAGGAGTCATCTCACCGGGAATATCACGCATTACCTCACCGTAACCCTTGATGAGAGTAAGCGGTGTACGAAGATCATGTGAAATGTTGGCAATAAGCTCCTTCTGCATTTTATCGGTCTTTGACAGTTCCTTTGCGGCATAGGTAAGAGTATCACTAAGCTCTCCTACCTCACGGCACCCTTCTCCTACCGAAAAGTCTACACTATAACTGCCACCTGCCAATGTCTTTGCAGAACGGCTCAGCTTGGCTATAGGCCTGGATATCTGCCGTGACATCAGTATAGCAAACACCATACCAAGCATTATGGTTAGAATAGATACCCACAACAGCTGACTCTGAAGTGTATTTACGGTAGCTGATACGGGAGCAATATTTGCGTTGAGAAGAACAATGTACCCCCTGCCGTCAGGACCGGAGATAATATTGGTAAGCACTATAGTATCCCCAAGGCCATCCGAGAATTCTGTATATTTAAATCCCTCTCGTTTCATGGCGGTTATACTGAGACCACCGTTTTTCTTAGCCTCAAGGAAAAAGCTATTTATGGTATCGGAATCGGTATGATGAATAACACAGTCCTCAAGAACATCGCAAGATACCGTCTGCTTTCCGTCATCCCGATAAATTCTAACACATATCTCGTAATCAACCGCCAGCTCCTTGACGATCTCCTCAAACCGAGAATCCCCCATCTTCTTTGATATTGTAGAAGCGGTACGTTTGAGCTCAGACATTCTGATAGTCTGGTATGAATTATCGAGAAGCACCGTTTGAAATATCCAAAGTATAACCAAAATAACTATCGCAAAAAACGAGAAGTATCCGTATAACTGCATTGACAGATACGGTCTGCGCCTGCGCAGTGCACTTTTACCTTTACCGTTTATATTATTATTCATATAAACACCGTGACGTTACACGTCGCTGATATCAAATCTGTAGCCTACGCCCCTGAGAGTAACTATCAGCTTACTGTACTCACCGAGACTGCGACGAAGCAGTTTGATGTGGGTATCAAGTGTTCTGTCATCACCGTAAAAATCGTATCCCCACACATCGCATATCAGCTTTTCTCTTGTTAATGCTATATTCTTGTTTTTGAGCATGTAGAAGAAGAGATCGTATTCCTTTGGAGACATATCTACTCGCTGATCGTCAACATATACGATTCTCGCAGTTATGTCCGCCTTAAGACCATTATACTCAAATATCTCATTCTTAGCTTTTTCAGAGGAGACCCCTCTCTGTACCCTCTTCATTATTGCTTCAATACGAAGCATAAGCTCCTTGGGCGAAAAGGGCTTTACCACATAATCGTCAATACCCAGCTCAAAGCCATTTATCTTGTCATACTCTTCCCCACGTGCGGAGAGCATGAGTATTGGGGTATTTGAATTCTTGCGTATCTCTCTGCAGGCAGAGAAACCGTCAAGCTCGGGCATCATTATATCCATGATAATAATATCAAAATTCTGCTGGCGGCAAATACGCACTGCCTCCATTCCGTCCCCGGCCTCCACAGTCTCGTGACCTTCAAAGGTTGCGTACTTAACTATGAGTTCTCTTATTCTCGCTTCGTCATCTACTACAAGTATCTTGTACATCTCATACCTCTCCAGTCTTTTCTGTACTATAATATAATTATAATATAAAATTATCTTTATTGCAACATAAAATCAACTCGTTAGCGTAAGAACGGGACCGCAAAAGCGGTCCCGTTCTTACATTTGAGGAAAATGTTATCAGGTTTCAAAATCTATGTTGACATCGTCCGGAACCTTTTCCCTGCAGACGAGTTCAACGTCAAGTGTTTTTCCGTTACGAACAACGGTAACGGTTATGGTATCACCGACAGACATATCATTTTTCAGAGCAAGAATATCCTCTGAATAAACTATCTCTCTATTATTTATCGCAATTATTCTGTCGCCTTGTTTAAGATCATCTGTATATTGAGAAGAAGAAACATAACAACCAAGTGCGTTTACTCTGTAATACATAGCGGTCATAGCATCTGAAATGTCAATGAGTATAAGACCCAGATCAACTCTTCCTTTAACGTAACCGTATTCTATAAGCTCGGAAACTGTCTTTGACGCGGTAACCGCAGGAATTGCAAAGCCAAGACCCTCAACATCACTGCCGGAGGATTTTGCGTTTACAACACCTATAAGCTCACCCTTAAGATTAAAGAGTCCACCACCTGAGTTACCTGGGTTAACTGCAGTATCAGTCTGAAGAAGGTTCATTTTCTTACCCTCAACAGTAACCTCACGGTCAAGAGCACTGATTATACCTGTAGTAACAGTTCCTCCCAGCGACCCAAGAGGGTTACCGACAGCAACTACCTGCTGACCGACCTTAATAACATCACTGTTTCCAAACACCGCAGGAGAAAGTGTCTCATTAGCGACTATCTTTATTACAGCAAGGTCTGTATCTGCATCTGTGCCTATAAGCACAGCCTTGTATTCATTACCATTCTTAAGTCTTACGGTAATATTGCTTGCACCGTCAATAACGTGATTGTTGGTAACTATATAACCGTCAGAAGTAATGATAACGCCGCTTCCGGCACCTGAGGTAACAAACTGACCGAAGAAGTTACCGGTGCTTACCACTTCAGTGGTTATCTCAACAACGGAATTTTCAACAGCTGCTGCAACGGACTCTACCGTGCCCTCTGTCACTTCAGAGGCTTCCGCTGACAGATTCTCATAAACTACAGTAGTTTTTCCGCCGTTATCGCCGCCGAAATTATTGATAACATCTTCTCTTACATTATTTTTCTGCATAATGGCGGACACAAGATATCCACCGGTAAAGCCTGTAGCGGTAGAAATGAGAAAACTGCACACAAGAATGAGCACGACCATTCCTGCACCAAATCCACGCTTTTCTTTCTTTGGCGGATCACTTTCTGCCGCTCTCAGTATGATAGGCTCATATCTGTTCTGTTCCGAAGGAGCGGAATAATTATTGTTATAATCATTATTGTTGCCGTATCCGTTGTTCATAAATAAAACCCTTTCACTGTATATACAGCCTCGGCTCCGCAGAGCACGGCTATTAATCCGGTACAGAGCAAGGAATGCCGAACTGTGTCAACATCCCAGAGCTCATACCAATGTAGAAAACGTTCACTTTCATCTACTTGCAAGGAAATGTAAGCTTTTTCGTTTTTACAGTAATATTTTACCCTTATATTGTGATGAATATATGAAAAACCATTGAAAAAAACAATACTTTTTTGAATGCAATTTGTGTTTTTTGAAAAAACTACTGTAAATGAAAATATATTTTACAGGAGGTTATATTGATGAATAATTTTAATGCAGAAGACTACAAAAATTTGGTTGCTCTTAAAAAAGAACCCTCTCCTATACTAAAAAACTGTCTCTGGGCCTTTTTTGTAGGCGGCGGGATCTGTGCTGTAGGCGAGGGGTTAAGGTTACTTTATATGTATCTTGGCATGTCTGATACCGATGCCCCCACAGTTGTATCTATCACTTTAGTATTTGTGGCAGCTGTCCTCACCGGTATCGGTGTATTTGACAAGCTCGCACGTCATGCAGGAGCGGGAACCTTGCTTCCCATAACCGGCTTTGCGAATTCTGTTGTATCGCCGGCCATCGACAACAAAGCAGAGGGATGGGTAATGGGTGTAGGCGCAAAAATATTCATTATTGCAGGCCCGGTTATTCTTTACGGAGTTCTTGCAGGTGTTGTGTACGGAGTTATTTACTGGATCATCGGTATACTGTAAAAAAATCCCCGGTTGACGTGTACTGCACGTCAGCCGGGGAAAACTTATATCTCGGTCAATCTCAAATCAATCGTTAACTATACGGTCGATCTCATCTGCGTAGTCACGGGCACGATTGCCGTAATGTATGGCATGGTTACCTCTATGTGCCCAGTCTATAAAGAGATTATTCTCTTTCCTTTCTGCTTTTTATATTCCTTTGGCCAAAAGGGAACTGTGTATACTCATATTAAATTTCAGATCATCGGTTACACCGATCGACCCTTGCGAGCTCCTTTCAAAACTTATTTTCCAAAGGAAATACTGTCAAGAGAAGCGACACCCTCTCCGAAAAATTTAAGTGTGATCTCATGTGTACCGGTAATCGGAGAGACATCAGCCGACAACCCGGTGTAATTATGTATCGGATCGGTAGAAACGCATCCTGCATACCATCCGTCTATATACAACTCTGCCCGCATGCCGCCATCGGTTTTGAGCACAGCTGAAAAGACCGTCTCACCGAAAAACTCAAGGTAACGGTAGGTCACCGTGTCCCCTGACTCTATGCCCGAGAGAGAGAAGCCGTACTCCGATTCGCTGTCCCCCGCAATTCTTGCTTTTCCGCTCATCTCAGCGGCTCGGAAAGCCTCAAGCGAACTGTAAGCAGGAAATGCAGTACCGCAGGAGGTGGTCATTTTAACCTCTCTGATAGTGCCGTCCGGAAAAATATCAATAGGTTCTATACACACGTGGCGGGAATATATTGACCCATGGGTAGATCTGTGGTAGAAAACGTACCACTGTCCCTTATAACATTGAATTGAACCGTGATTGTTCCAGGTCATAGGATCGCAACCGAAGTTGTCAACTATAACACCCTTATATTCAAATCCGCTCATAGGATTGTCCGATACCGCATATCCGATAGATGTGGCTCTGCCGCAATGTCTGTGGGTATCGGTATATACAAAATAGTATTTACCGCCTATCTTTTTAACAGATGCCCCCTCGTGGAACTCGTGCTCTGCCACACTTAGTGGCTGGGTGATAGTATCTGGATCGATCTCTGTCATATTCTCTCTGAGCTTTGCAGCTCTGACACCGTCAAACTGCCCCCAGTATATGTATGCCTGTCCGTCATCATCAATAAATACGGCAGGATCTATCATTGTAAGATGCTCTATAGGACCCACATCTGTAAATGGGCCTGTGGGGGTGTCTGACACCGCAACACCGCAACGGCCGTCCTGAACACAGTAATAAAGATAATATTTACCGTTTCTGTAAGCACAGTCAGGAGCATACAGAGCAGTGTTACCCTTTGCCCACTCAGCTTGGCTGAGGCTGAAGGAAACTCCGTGATCGATCCAGTTCACCATATCATCGGAAGAATATACGTGATATACGTCACTGCAGTAATCCATTCTGCCCCCTATATCCATAGAACCGTACAGATATATACGGCCATCCTCCCACACATGTGCTTCAACATCGGGAATAAAGGTACCTATTGGCAATATAGGATTAACCGGGTAATTCATAACTATCCTCCTTTACAGGAAAATTCTGTTTTACAAAAATCAAAAACTATTCTATAATGAGCATTCCGTCTTTTTCGAACATGGGATATATTACCGGTCTTTCAAGAGTCGCTGTATTGGGGGAATGCATTGTAAAAAATAGTCTGTTATCAAGATCTCTGAATATCATACCGTGACCGCCATCTTCGTCGAAAAGAAGCTCCTGCAATACAGTCCAGTTGCCGTCAATATCACCGTTGTCGCTCTTTGAGATCAGCTCTATATAACCGTTTTTTGAGAAGCTCGACCATATAGACAAAAGTTCTCCGTCCTCACATCTGTAAAGGAATGGACCGTCGGTAACATAGGCAACTTCTTCATCCGAAATACTTACAATATCGGGATGATCCTTTGCGGTCCAGAGTACTCTGGGCTCGCTAATCCGCTCAGAAAGATCCTCGGACAGCTCTGCCTCGCATACCGTACCGACACCGATCTGCACCCACTCGTGGCAAAAAATTATGTGAGGTTTACCATTTTTATCAACATAAAAAGTTCCGTCAAGGCATTCCCATTCACGGGGGGTTACCGGTTCGCCCGACAGCGGAACAAAACGTCCGTCGGGTGTGTCGGACACAAGTATCTGTGTTCCGCGATGAGCTCCGTCTGCGGTAAAAGAAGCAAACATATAGTATTTACCACGGTAAAAATGTACCTCGGGAGCCCAGAATTCTGACTTTCCCCAGAAATCGTCGTTGGCTTCGAAAACACATACCGGCTCTGACCAATTCTCCATATCTGTACTTACATATACGTCAAAGCCTCTCTGGTCACCCCAGCCCCAGGGAAATTCCTCGGTTATCTTTACCCGGGTTCCGTACATAAAGTACTTACCGTCCGACGTAATTATAAAAGGGTCTCTTATATTAATATCACTGAGTTTCATTGTTTTATCCCGTTCTTATATTACCCCTACGTACCCTTTAAGTACCTTCAGAGTATTAGTCACTCCGTCCTTATGGCTTCTCTCATATCCGTGGCTTGCATAAACACCTGCGCCGATAAGTCCGTGGCAAATGTCATGTCCGGCTCTCAGGGTAGACTCAACGTCAGAACCGTAATAGGGATATACGTCTACCGCATAGTCCGCACCCTCTCTCTTTGCCGCCTCAATAAGACCGCCTACCACCTTATAGTTATAGGGGCCGCCTGAATCCTTGGCACATATAGAAACCTTTTTCTCAGTGCAGGAAAGGCCATCTCCAACACATCCCATATCAACACTGATTGCCTCGGTTACTCCACTCGGCACGGGACATGAACCGCCGTGACCTACCTCTTCGTAAACGGTAATGTGGACGTAAAGACGTCTGGTAGGTATCTTTCTCTCGTCAGAGAGATACTTTGCAAAGGCAAGAAGTATACCGACAGACAGCTTATCGTCAAGGAATCTGCTCTTTATGTATCCTGATGAGGTAACTCTGGCTCTGGGATCAAAGGCGACTATATCACCAACCTCAATACCAAGCTCACTTACCCCGTCTTTATCCGAAACATCCTCATCTATTACCACCTCGGTGGTATCAAATCCTCTTTTTGTATCTCCGTAATTTCCATTCACGTGAACAGAAGCATTGCAGAGCTGAAATGTTCCGTCGTAAACGTTGCCCGAACGAGTGTATATCTTTACATTTTCAGCCTCTCCGTTCTCTGCTCTCATTCCACCGAGAGGTACGATCCTGAGTCTGCCGTTTGACTTTATCTCAGCTACCATTCCGCCGAGAGTGTCTGTATGTGCCTCAAGAAGAAGACCGTTCTCTTCCTCACCGCCAAGGAATACCATAACTCCGCCCTTACCGGTGAATTCTGCTGAGTAGCCAAGAGATTCAAACTCCGCCTTTACCCAGCTTGAGGCCTCTTCGGTATAACCGGTCGGACTGTCTATTGAGAGAAGTTCAAGAGTTTTTTCAACTGCAAATTCCGTATATTTTTCCACAACAATCTCCTTTTCAAAAGAAGCTTACGCTAAGTAGTTATATTTCGGTTTCAGTATAACACATTATGTTTTTTGAGTCAAGGTAACAAGGAATGTAAGTAGATATTTATTGTATAGATTAACCAAATTTCTTCTTGATTAATAAGAATATCTGTGATACAATGAATTAAGCGCAGTTCTTCTATACTAAAATTAAAGGAGTTTTCCTAAAGTGAAAATCAAAGAGATAATTGATCTGCTTGATGCAGAGGTATATGCAGGCAATGATATGCTTGACAGAGAGGTTCATTCCGCCTGTGGAAGTGATATGATGAGCGACGTACTTGCATACGTAAAGGATCAGGCAGTACTGCTCACAGGACTGCTCAATACTCAGGTTGTCCGTACCGCAGAAATGATGGATATGCATTGTATAGTTTTCGTCCGCGGTAAGGTACCTACCGAAGAAATACGCGCCCTGGCAGAGTCCAGCGGCATCACCCTTCTTTCCACTAAGGAAAGAATGTACGTGGCCTGCGGAAGACTGTATGCCGCCGGTCTGCGCGGAGGAGACACACTTTGAACAATATCTCTGATACTCCCGAGAAAACCGGTGAGTGCATTGAGCTTAAATATCTCGTAAACGGTGACAACTTTACATCTGCAGGAGAAGCATCCGTTGACGTAAAGAGAGCTCTCCGTGAGCTTGGGTTTGATGCCGCTATCATTCGCCGTATTGCCATAGCAATGTATGAGGGAGAGATCAACATGGTTATCCACGCCGAGGGCGGTGAAGCCACAGTAAACATCTTTCCCGACAAAATAGAGATCATTCTGGCCGATAAGGGACCCGGTATTGCCGATATCGAGCTGGCGATGCAGGAGGGGTACTCAACCGCACCGGATAACATTCGTGCCCTTGGCTTCGGTGCCGGTATGGGTCTGCCCAACATGAAAAGATATTCCGATGAATTTGATATTGAATCAGTCATAGGAGAAGGTACCACGGTACGAATGGTAATATATACCGACAAGGATTGATCACCACATCCTCAAGCGGAGGTAAATTATGCCAAAATTTCTTCATTCGGTAAAGCTTGAGCAAGATAAGTGCCTCGGCTGTACCAACTGTATAAAGCGTTGTCCCACTGAAGCAATAAGAGTACGTGACGGTAAAGCGACGATAATCAGTGAACGCTGTATTGACTGCGGTGAATGTATAAGGATCTGCCCCCATAAGGCAAAAAGAGCCTCATACGACAAATTCGAGATCATCAACGATTATAAATACAAGATCGCTCTGCCCGCCCCCGCCCTTTTCGGGCAGTTTGATAACCTTGACGATATAGACCTTGTACTTACCGGACTTATTGAAATAGGATTTGACTCGGTATTCGAGGTTTCCCGCGCGGCAGAGATAATCAGCGAGGTAACAAGACGTTTCTTTGCAGAAAGACACAAGGATGGCCGCCGTCCGGGTGAGCACCCTATAATAAGTACCGCATGCCCGGCTGTTGTTCGTCTTATATCGGTACGCTTTCCGTATCTGTCCGACTATCTGCTTCCTATTCTTGCTCCCGTCGAGCTGGCAGCAAGGATAGCCAGAGCCGAGGCAAAGAAAAAGCATCCTGAGCTATCTGACGAAGACATTGGTGTCTTCTTTATAACCCCATGTCCCGCAAAGGTAAGCTACATACGTGAGCCCATCGGCGTTGACAGTACCGCCATTACCGGTGCACTTCCGATAACCGACATATACTTGAGGCTGATATCGGTCATGCCTCATATTAAAAAATCACTGCCTCTTTCCCGCTCCGGCGTTATAGGAATCAGTTGGGCAACCACCGGCGGTGAGGCTGCCGCACTGCTTCACGAGAAATATCTTGCGGCAGACGGTATTGAGAACGTTATAAGAGTTCTTGACGAGATAGAAAACGAGAATTTCTCGGGGCTTGATTTCATAGAGCTTAATGCGTGCTCGGGAGGTTGTGTCGGTGGCGCACTCACTATGGAAAATCCGTATATTGCAAAAGCAAGACTTCAGCAGCTGAGAAAATTCCTTCCCTTCTCACAAAATACCATAGAGGTAGACGGCGAGGGTGAAGAGCATATCGAATGGTCAAGACAGATAGAGGAAAACCGCGCTATGCGTTTCTCCGACGACAAGAAGACCGCCATTGAAATGCGAGTAAAGATGAACAACATAGCAAAGTCACTCCCAGGTCTTGACTGCGGCTCCTGCGGTGCTCCCAGCTGTCGCGCTCTTGCTGAGGATATTGTAAGAGGTGAAGCATACGAAACCGACTGTATATTCCGCATGAAGGAAAAAATACAGGAGATTTTCAGAAGCATTGCCGACATAGAACATATAAATCTTGATAAATAGTCTATGACCATCAAAATCGGAGGTCGATAAGACATCAAAAAACAGGCTGAAGTCCGTTCAGCCTGTTCTTATTTCACAATTATAAAAAATAACTATGTATATTGATTTTCCACGGGGCAGATGATATAATTTATTATAATAAAACTACATTTTATGTGTAAATCGGCAGGAAGAAAAATGATAAAAATATGCGCATTTGCAGATGAGGCTGACCAGCAACTTGACGGTCAGATAGCAGCACTGAAAAGAAACGGAGTCAGCCTTATTGAGATCAGGGGAATAAACGGCAAAAACGTTTCAACCCTCACAACAGAGGAAGCGGAGGAGTATTCGGCTACCTTAAAAAAAGAGAGTATTACTGTTTGGTCCATCGGCTCTCCGCTCGGCAAGATATCCATCGATAAAGATATCGAAGAGCACATGGAGCTCACACGACATGTCTGCCGTCTTGCAAAAATATTCGGTACGAACAAGATACGCATGTTCAGCTTTTATAAGGCAAAAAAGAAAGAAGAACTTGTTTTCGATGCTCTTCGCCGCATGGTAGAGATCGCTCGGGAAGAGAATGTTCAGCTCTATCACGAAAACGAAGGTAAAATCTACGGTGACGTTCCCGACCGTATACTTAAAATAATGGAAAACGTCGAGGGACTTAAATACGTCTACGATCCCGCTAATTTTTTAAATGACGGTATCTCCCCCGAGGAATCTATAACCAAGCTCTATGACAAAACGGATTATTTCCACGTTAAGGACGTAATCGCAGAGACAAAAGAGCAAGTTCCGGCCGGATACGGTAACGGAAGAATAGATGAACTGCTGAGAAATATTCCCGATGACAAAATGGCAATTTTCACAATTGAACCCCATCTCAAGGTGGTTTCCCCCGATAACACCGAAGAGATAGAAGAACTAAAGTCAAACGGTAAAATGTACTATACCGGAAGTAACGAAGCATTTGATGCCGCAATAAACGCGCTGAGGAATCTGCTCTCTCAGGTAGGATTTACCGAGACAGACGGAGTATTTTATAAATAAGGAGAAGAACGATGGATAAAGTCAGATACGGTATAATCGGTGTTGGTAACCAAGGTTCCACCTACGTACGTAATTTCTTTGATAAAGGAGAAATAAAGGACGGATGTCTTACCGCAATATGCGATAACAATCCCGAGAAAATAGAGAACATACGTGAAAAAATAAAAAATATCGATCCGCAGTACTTCGACAACTATATAGATATGCTGGATTCGGGTCTCTGTGATGCTATTCTCATTGAAACTCCTCACTATGACCACCCAACCATCGCAATGGAGGCTTTCAAGAGAGGTATACACGTTATTTCCGAGAAGCCTGCAGGAGTATATGCAAAGCAGGTTAAAGAGATGAATGAGGCAGCAGAAAAGACCGATGCTCTCTTTGCAATCATGTTTAATCAGAGAACAAACGTCAACTACCGCAAAATGCGTGAGATGATCGCAAACGGCGCTATAGGCGACCTTCAGAGAGTAACCTGGATAATCACTGACTGGTTCCGTACACAGGCATATTACGATGCAGGAAGCTGGAGAGCAACCTGGGACGGTGAGGGCGGAGGCGTACTGATAAATCAGTGTCCTCATCAGCTTGACCTTGTTTCCTGGGTAGTAGGTCAGCAGCCCAAGTATGTAAACGGCTTCTGCCAATACGGAAAGTGGCACGACATAGAGGTTGAGGATGAAGTGACCGCATTCTTCGAATATGAAAACGGGGCAACCGGTATGTTCATCACCACCACCGGAGAAACTCCCGGTACCAACAGATTTGAGGTTTCCGGTACCAAGGGTAAGCTTATATGCGAGAATGAGCGTCTCTTCTTCTTTGAAAATGAGGAGGATAGTCAGGAGTATTCCCGTACTACTTCATCTGCTTTCAAAAAGCCGAAATGTACCGAAACCGAGATAAAGCACGATACAGAGGGCGGCCAGCACAAGTGGATAATCAACAACTTCACCGCCGCTGTTCTCGGTAAAGAAGAGCTGTTCGTTGACGGTAAAGAGGGTATTCGCGGCGTTGAGCTTATGAATGCTATCGAGTACTCCGGATGGAATGGCGGTATCAAGGTCGAACTTCCGGTAGACGAAGATCTTTATCTTGCAGAGCTTAACCGACACAGAGCTGAGTCAAAAGCAAAGACCTCCGAAGAAAAGGTAATCAACACCGAAGGTACATATTAAAAGCAAAAAGCACTGAATCCCTTTTGGAATTCAGTGCTTTTTATTTATTCTTCTATTTTGTTTCGTATCCCCTGCATCTCAAGGTCAAGTGCTGCAATTCTGTCTGAACACTCCTTAAGCTGATGTGCGATCTCCTCAGCGTGAGGAGAGTCAATGTCCTTTTTGTATTTGAGCTTATGCTCAAGGCTTGCCCAGAACTCCATAGCAATAGTACGGAACTGTACCTCCACCCTCATAGTCTCTCTTGATTCTGTGAGGAATACCGGAATGTCGATTATCAGATGGTAGCTTCTGTACCCACTGGGCTTGGGATTCTTTATGTAGTCCTTGATCTCAACCACAGTAATATCATCCTGGCGCATGAACATCTCTGCCAGCATATAAATATCCTCCGGGAAGGAGCAGATTATTCTTGCACCTGCAACATCATGGATATGATCGCGAATATTTTCAATAGAAACATCGTAACCTTTTCTTTCGAGCTTTTCCACGATACTACGAGGAGACTTTATTCTGGTACGTATAGACTCTACGGGATTACGGTTATATCTTATTGAAAACTCGTCGTCAAGAACCTCAAATTTAGTGCTGACCTCTCTCAGAGCACAGTTGTATTTCATCATCAACTCTATAAAAGGACGCTGTCTCTCAAGCAAAGGATATTCATTTAAATTTGATATAGACAGCTTTTTATGACTGTCTGTAATACTTATCATTTCACGCCACCTCAACTCTATGATAAACAAATTATACATGATAATTGTTAAGACTTAGCGACGTCACGGTGAATATATGGAAACTTTTATTTCACACAGCGTTAATGTGAAAGCTGTTTTACAACCCATCCGCCAATTATAAGCCCGGCAACGGAGGGGACAAAGGAGGCAGAGGCAGGAACTTCCTTTCCGCTTATCTCATCCTTGACCCCGGTCTTTATCGGTTCTTCATCCGAGAAAAGAACGGTAAGCTTGTTTATTCCTCTTTTCCTCAGTTCCACCCGCATTACCCTTGCAAGAGGGCATACAGACGTCTTTGATATATCGCATATCTTGAACCTTGTAGGATCCAGCTTGTTACCGGTTCCCATGGAAGCTATTATCGGTACACCAATACGATTTGCTTCCTCAGCCAAAAAAAGCTTTGCTGATACAGTGTCGATAGCATCAACTATAAAATCGTATTCAGAAAGATCTATACCGCCTCTGTTATCCGGAAGAAAGAACACCGGATATTCCCTGACGGTAATAGTAGGGTCTATATCCGCTATTCTCTCTGCCATAACCGAGGTCTTAAGCCGTCCCACGGTAGAATGAAGCGCGATAAGCTGTCGGTTTATATTACTCTTGCTGACCTTATCCGAATCAACAAGGGATATTGTACCCACACCGCTTCTGGCAAGAGCCTCACATACGTAACTTCCCACACCGCCGACACCGAAAACAATGACTCTCGATCCGCGGAGCTTTTCCATTCCTTCTTTGCCGAGAAGCAATTCAGTACGGGAATATATCTCTTCTCTTGACATTCCCGTCACTCCTTTTCAAAAAGAGAAATAAAATTGTCGGCAAATGGAGGATATACAACACCCTTTTCGGTAATGAATGCAGTTATAAGCTCATGGTCAGTCACGTCAAAGGCAGGGTTAAATACCTTTATCCCGTCAGGTGCCATGGGACTTTCATACCACATACGGGTAACCTCATCGGCATCTCTCTCCTCGATCTTTATGTCTTCTCCGCCGGGAGTAGACATATCTATCGTTGATGTAGGCGCCGCAACATAGAACGGTATACCGTACCTCGCAGCAAGTGTTGCTACCATAGACGTACCTATTTTGTTGGCAGTATCTCCGTTTGCCGCAACTCTGTCGCATCCGACTATAACAGCATTAATTTTTCCGGTTCTCATAAGAGCACCTGACATGTTGTCACACAGCAGAGTGACATCAAGACCTGCCATGTGAAGCTCGGTAGCGGTAAGTCTGGCACCCTGAAGAAGGGGTCTGGTCTCGTCACAGTATACTCTGAAGTTATATCCTCTCTCGTGACCGAGATACATGGGAGCGGTAGCAGTACCGTATTTCACGGTCGCAAGTCTGCCGGCATTGCAGTGGGTGAGTATTCCGTCACCCTCGTGTAAGAGAGCGAGACCGTTTTCACCTATTCTTCTGCAGCATTCAATATCCTCGTCATAAATTTTCTCAGATTCGGAAAGAAGAGCATTAACTATATCCTCTCTCAAGCGGTCTTTGTTCTTCTCCGCTACGCTGACCATCCTGTCAACCGCCCACATCAGGTTCACTGCAGTAGGACGGGAGGATCTGATATATGCCGCCGCGGACAAAAGATCTGAAAAAAAGTCATCTGAGGTACTGTGAAGAGCGGATATATATACACCAAATGCAGCGCACACACCGATGGCAGGCGCACCTCTCACGCTGAGCTTCTTGATTGCATTGTAAACCTCTTCTCTTGTAGTAAGAGATATCATCTTCATCTCCCGGGGCAAAAGAGTCTGATCTATTATCTGTATCGCTCTTTTGTCCTCTGACAGAGCGACAGTATCAAAATTATCAAGCTTTGATGTCATTTCTGCTCCTTTTTATTAACCAAGAACTTTCTTTGATATATCGGCAGATGCCTTTGCATCCCCGGCATAAAAATCCGCACCGATCTTCTTTGAATATTCCTCGGTGAGCACCGCTCCGCCAACCATTATTTTGCAGTCATGTCCTGATGCTCTGATGGCAGTGATCGTCTCTTCCATTGCCGGAAGAGTAGTTGTCATAAGTGCGCTGAGTCCGATTAGCTTAACATTATTTTTTATGGCCGCATCCACAACAGTCTCGGGAGGAACATCCTTGCCGAGGTCAATTATTTCATATCCGTAATTCGCAAGCACCATCTTAACTATATTCTTACCGATGTCGTGAATATCACCCTTTACGGTGGCGATAATTATTTTTCCTCTTTTGGCTCCGTCACCCTCACCCACCGAAGCACGGATCACCTCAACTGCGGAATTTGCCGCCGCCGCGCTTCTCATAAGCTGAGGAAGGAAGAACTTGCCCGACTCAAAGTTCTCTCCCACCTTGTCAAGGGCAGGGATAATAATTCCGTTTATTATCTCTTCAGAGCTCTTGTCCCCTATCATAGCCGAAACCGCTTCCTTTGCGGTAATATCGTCTCCGGAGAGTATGCACTCAAAAAGGTCGGGGATCTTTTTAGCACTGCTCTGGGCAGGGACATCAGCGGACTTACCGCCCATGTAGCTTACGTAATCAAGGCAGGATGCATCGATTCCTGAAAGTGCCTTGTAGGAATAAACCGCATCTGCCATTCTGCGGGCACAAGGGTTGATTATCGGAAGTGTAAGTCCCCTTGAAAGGGCAAGGGTAAGGAAATTTGATGATATAATTTCTCTTTCGGGAAGACCGAAGGATATGTTTGATACACCGAGAGTGGTCTTGAGACCAAGTCTGTTTCTGACCGATTCAAGGGCATCAAGGGTACGTCTTGCACCCTCCGGCTCTGCCGATACCGCAAGTGTGAGACAGTCTATAAATATGTCAGATGAGGGGATACCGTACTCCTCTGCTCTGTTTTTGATTTTTTCTGCGATCTTAACTCTATCCTCAGGGTCAGAGGGAATACCTGCCTCGTCAAGGGTAAGACCTACTACTGCGGCGCCGTATTTCTTTGCAAGGGGAAGAATAGCATCAAGAGTCTTATCCTCACCGTCAACAGAGTTGATAATCGCTCTTCCGGGATAAGCTCTGAGACCGGCTTCTATTGCCTCAGGAGATTTTGAGTCTATCTGAAGAGGAAGATCGGTAACAGTGATGAGCGTTTCCACAACCTTCTTCATAAGTGCACTCTCATCTGCACCGGGTACACCGACGTTAACGTCAAGAATGCCTGCGCCTGCCGCCGCCTGCTCACGGGCAATAGAGGACACATATGCCATATCGCCCTCAGATAAAGCTGCCGCCAGCTTCTTTTTACCGGTGGGGTTAAGTCTCTCACCGACTATAGTGATCTCCTCTGCATTTATCTGTTTTGCACCGCTGCCGAGGATACATTTTCTTGTATAATCTCTATCTCTGAGAGAAAGAGAGGAGTATGCCTCCTTTACTCTCTTTATATAATCCGGAGTGGTACCGCAGCATCCACCCAGATATTTGACACCTATTTTTGACAGTGCCGCCATCTTCTCCGCAAAGTCCTCAGCCGTAACACTGTAGCTTCCGTCCTCAGCCGACGGAAGTCCTGCATTTGCCTTTACGATGAGAGGAAGATCAGTAACCTCCGCCATCTCGGCAATCAGAGGATAAATAAGATCCGGACCGAGAGAACAGTTTATACCGATGGCATCTGCGCCCATTGCGGTCATAAGGTTTGCAAATCCGCTGGGAGAGCATCCGGTAAAGCTTCTGCCGTTTGCCTCAAAGGTCATCGTTATAAATATAGGCAAAGAGGTATTCTCCCTTGCCGCAAGAAAAGCACAGCGAACCTCACTGAGATCACTCATTGTCTCAAGGATTATCAGGTCAGCACCGGCCGCCTCACCCAGTACCGCTCTGCGGCGATAACTCTCGTAAGCCTCGTCAAAAGTCATATCCCCTGCAGGGAACATAAGCTTTCCGGTAGGACCGAGATCAAGTGCAACCGCCGCCCTGCCCTCAGCTGCACGTTTGGCTACACTGACAGATGCACCTATTACCTCCTCAAGGGTGTAACCGCTGTCACGAAGTTTCTCATCGGTAGCACCAAAGGTATTGGTGTAAAGTATATCACTGCCTGCCTCAAGATACCTTCTGTGAGCGGTATATACCGCCTCAGGAGAGGTTATAGACAAAAGATCCGGCAGTCCATTAAAGTCAGGAACAAGACTACGAAGCATTGTTCCGGTAGCTCCATCAAGAAAAACGAAGCCGTTTTTATTTAAAAAATCCATTATTATTCTCCATTCCGCCCACAGGTATGTGGGCAAACACCGTCGGTACTGTCCGAACAGTCCTAAAAAGCACAGGGAGGATACTGCGCAGATAAACGCAATACCCTCCCGGCGAATAATTATCTTTCTACTTCTTCCATTATGAATGCTTCGAGGATATCGCCCTCTTTTATGTCGTTGAATCTTTCAAGACCAACACCGCACTCAAATCCCTGAAGAACTTCCTTCGCATCATCCTTGAAACGCTTAAGAGAAGAGATCTTGTCTTCAAAGATAACTACGCTGTCGCGGGTAACTCTGATCTGTGCATTTCGTGCAACCTTACCGTCAGTAATATAACAACCTGCGATAGTACCAACATTGGGAACGTGGATAGTCTGTCTGACCTCTGCACGGCCAAGGATGACCTCCTTGTACTGAGGTGCAAGAAGACCCTTCATTGCCAGAGAAATCTCTTCGATACACTCATAGATGATTCTATAGGTTCTAATGTCTACACCGTGAAGAGCCGCACTCTCAAGAGCATTCTTATCAGGACGGACATTAAATCCGACTACGATTGCGTTGGACGCATCTGCAAGCATAACATCACCCTCGGTGATACCACCCGCTGCGGAGTGGATAACATTGACCTTAACTTCCTCATTGGAAAGCTTAACAAGAGATGACTTGACTGCCTCTGCAGATCCGCCAACGTCAGCCTTAACAATGATATTAAGACTCTTGACACCCTCAGAGATCTGTGCAAAGAGATCATCAAGGTTGACCTTGGCATTTGCCTTGAATTCCTCTTCCTTAGCTTTGTCACGGCGTTGTTCAGCAAGCTCACGTGCCATACGCTCGTCTTCAACTGAATTAAACTCATCACCCGCAGAGGGAACCTCGGAAAGACCGATAATCTCAACGGGAACGGAGGGACCTGCCTCAGAGAGCTTTCTGCCCTTATCATCAAGCATCGCACGGACACGACCAACGGAGGTACCTGCAATAACGATATCTCCCACACGGAGAGTACCATTCTGTACAAGTACGGTAGCAACGGGACCACGTCCCTTATCAAGCTTAGCTTCTATGACTATACCCTTTGCGTGACGGTTGGGGTTAGCCTTAAGTTCCTTCATTTCTGCAACAAGAAGAACGTTTTCAAGCAGGTCATCAATACCCATACGTGTGACGGCAGATACGGGTACGCAGATAACATCTCCTCCCCATTCCTCGGGAACGAGATTGTACTGAGTAAGACCCTGCTTTACGTTATCGGGATTTGCGGTGGGTTTATCCATCTTATTGATGGCAACGATTATATCTACACCAGCCGCCTTTGCGTGGTTAATTGCCTCAACAGTCTGGGGCATGATACCGTCATCCGCTGCTACTACGAGGATAGCGATATCGGTAGCCATGGCACCTCTTGCACGCATAGCGGTAAATGCCTCGTGACCGGGAGTGTCAAGGAAGGTTATATCCTTATTATTGATGTTAACTCTGTAAGCACCGATGTGCTGTGTAATACCGCCGGCCTCTCCGGTAGTTACATTGGTATGACGGATAGCGTCAAGAAGAGAGGTCTTACCGTGGTCAACGTGACCCATTACAACAACGACAGGAGAACGCTCAAGAAGTGCTTCTTCATCGTCCTTCTCCTCCTCAAACAGCTTCTCCTCAATGGTAACGACTACCTCACGGGTAACCTTTACATTCATCTCATCTGCTATAAGGAATGCGGTATCATAATCTATTATCTGGTTAACGGTAGCCATAACGCCCATGATCATGAGCTTCTTAATGAGGTCGCCTGCAGTAACCTTAAGTCTGGAGGCAAGCTCACCTACAGATATCTCATCCGGTACGGTAATGTGAAGCTGTGCCTTTCTTGCTTTCTCAAGTTCAAGCTTCTTCATACGCTCGATAGCAAGCTTCTCCTTATCCTGGGCATTGTTCTTACGGTAACCGTCGTTATTATTCTTCTTTTTGATCTTCTGCTTATCGGGACGACGTTCGTTATCCTTCATGTCACCCGCAAGGCTCTCGAAACGCTCATCGTACTTAGAAAGATCAACATCACCCGAACG
The DNA here is from genome assembly GCA_017556745.1 of Clostridia bacterium. Taxonomy (GTDB): domain Bacteria; phylum Bacillota; class Clostridia; order Oscillospirales; family CAG-272; genus RGIG2161. Next base: position 54,203 of record JAFYMF010000023.1, on the reverse strand, counting down.
TGTATCGATTACACGCTTACCGCCTGTTCTGGTAGCCGCACCGCGCTCAACAACGATCTTGGGCTTGGGCGCAACTGTACCCTGAGGACGGTTCTCTGCACGCTGAGGCTTAGGACCGTTCTGCTGAGGTCTGTCCTGACGGGGAGCACCACTCTGAGGTCTGTCTCCGCCAAATCCGCCATCTCTCTGTCCCTGGGGTGCGGGACGGGGACCACCCTGCTGGGGTCTGTCAGAATGGAAGCCACCCTCTCTCTGTCCCTGAGGTGCGGGACGAGGACCGCCCTGCTGGGGTCTGTCATAATGGAAGCCACCCTCTCTCTGTCCCTGATGTGCGGGACGAGGACCACCCTGCTGGGGTCTGTCCTGACGGGGTGCGCCACCCTGAGGTCTATCCTGGCGAGGACCACCCTGCTGGGGTCTGTCAGAATGGAAGTTACCATCTCTCTGTCCCTGAGGTGCGGGACGAGGACCACCCTGCTGGGGTCTGTCCTGACGGGGGGGCTGGGTATGACTTCTGTCATCATTTTTCTGAGCAGCGCGCTCTGCAGCTCTCTCAGCTTCTCTTCTGGCATCAGCTGCTCTCTTCTCAGCTGCCGCTTTCTCTGCCGCAGCCTTTTCTGCTGCTGCTTTCTCTGCCGCAGCCTTTTCTGCCGCAGCCTTTTCTGCTGCTGCCTTTTCTGCTGCTGCCTTTTCAGCGGCAAGTCTTGCCGCCTTCTCTTCCGGAGTCTCGATAACTACCTTACCGGAAAGATAATCGTCTATACTTTTTACCTGCTTCTTTTCAGTCAGCTTCATTATGAGGAACTCGAACTCGTCAGGTTCGAGTACTGCCATGTGGGTCTTTTCACCGCCCTTGTTCTCAAAGACCTCAAGGATGTCCTTACTCTTGACACCAAGATCCTTGGCAAGTTGGTTAATGCGGTAATTGGTTGGGGTAGATGCCATATTTTTCTTTTACCTTGTCTCACGTCCCGTCACAGACTGAGACTCCTTTCTTGCAGAGAATGGAACTGTATTTATATATTTATATAATTCATCAGTAGCAATAAAGTCATTCCTCGCTCTCGCAAAGTCTGACGAGCGCATCGGCAAAATTAGGATCGTTTACGGCTATGGCCGCTACTTCACCGCTCTTACCTATCGCATGACCTATTTCGGCAGAAGTAAAACCTGCCTCAAGGTATCTGCAACCGTAGAAGTTGCATTTATCGTTTATTCTTTTTTTGGTGTTATCCGAGCTGTCGGAGGACACCAAGGCAAGATAAGCACCGCGTGCTATCGCATCGCAGGAAAGAGATGAACCTGCCGTAAGCTTTCTTGCTCTTGCGCAAAGTCCAAGCATACCGAGAAATTTATCGTTTTTCATTATGCCTGTTCCTCTCGTGCAAGCTCCTCGCCCAGTGCCAGAATAACCTCATCCGGTATCTCACACTCAAGGCTCCTGCCGATTCTCTTTGCTTTTACTGCTTTTTCATAGCATTTTATACTTTTACATATATATGCGCCGCGCCCCGGCTTTTTTCCGTTAAAATCAAGGGACACCGATCCGTCGGGAGCACGGACGATTCGAACGAGCTCTGCCTTTGGCTTACTTACGTTACAGCCAAGACACTTTCTCTCCGGAATCTTTTTCTTTTTTTGAGGTCCGGTCATTTAAGTATTTCCTACGTCCTCTCTCAGTTGGTCTTTATATCTATCTTAAATCCGGTAAGACGTGCCGCAAGACGTGCATTCTGTCCCTCGCGTCCTATCGCAAGGGAAAGCTGATCAGCATCAACGTATACCTTGCAAGAACGCTCACCGTCAAGCTCAACCGAGTTAACAGTTGCAGGAGAAAGAGCGGAACGAATAAACTCCTCAGGATGCTCGCTGTAAACCACGATGTCTATCTTCTCACCGCAAAGCTCATCAACGATACCGGATATTCTCATACCGCGGTTACCGATACAAGCACCGATAGGATCTACGTTCTCGTCTCTTGAATAAACCGCAAGCTTACTTCTTGAGCCTGCCTCACGAGCGATGCTCTTAATAATAACCACACCGTCCTGAATCTCCGGTACTTCAAGTTCGAAAAGACGCTTTACAAGACCGGGATGGGTACGGGAAAGAGTTACGATGGGACCGCGGCTCTCACGGCGAACCTCGGTGACAAAAAGCTTAATTCTGTCGCCGACGCTGAGTTTGTCTGCAGGAATCTGCTCAGAGCGAAGAAGAACCGCCTCGCTGGTACCGGTATCAACAACGACATTACCGGTTGACTCATCAGTCTTGGTTACGGTAGCAGTGATTATCTCCTCGCGCTTGTTCTCATACTCATCAATTATCATATTTCTCTCTGCCTCACGGACACCCTGGATAATTACCTGCTTTGCGGCCTGGGCACCGAGACGGCGGAAATTCTTGGGTTTAAGCTCTATTTCAGCTACACCGCCAAGCTTGTAACGGGAGTTGAGCTTACTTGCATCCTCAAGGGATATTTGGGTAGTTTCATCGGTTACTTCCTCAACAATATCCTTTTGCTGAAAGAGTCTGACCGTTTTTTTCTTCTCATCTATTGCAACACGTACGTTGCTGTTACCGCCCATATCACGCTTATAGGCACTGACAAGGGCAGCCTCTACGCGCTCAAGCATATATTCCTTCGGGATACCCTTCTCCTTTTCAAGGAGATCAAGTGCGGTAAAAAATTCGGAATTCATTTTTCTCGATGTTCCTCCTAAACACAAATTATTGCTATATATTATTCGAAATCATAAACTGTTCTGATCTTTGCAACAGCACTGACAGAAAACTCTCGGGTATTATCCCCCTCATCAAGTGTATACTTTTCACCGTCAAAATCAATAAGAGTTCCTGTGAAAACCTTGCACTTGTCAATAGGCGCATAGAGCTTTATCTCCACTTTCTCTCCTACCGCCCATTCAAGATGACCGTCAGTTTTCAGTTCGCGCTCAAGCCCGGGGGAGGATATCTCAAGATAATACATATCCTCGATAGGATCCGCCGCATCAATAATGGGCTCTACCGCACGATGTACCTTCTCGCAATCGTCAAGCTCAATACCGTCAGGAGAATCAATGGTTATTCTGAGAAACCAATCTGTACCCTCCTTGAGGTACTCAACGTCCCAAAGAATGTAACCCAACGCCTCGACAGTTGGTGCTACAAGAGCAGATACTGCACCGGCAATGTTTTTCGTTTCTTTTTTCATCTGTGGGGCCATCCTTTCCGTTACATAAAACAGAGAGTGGGGCGACCCACTCTCCAATACCGTTTCATTATCTGTAAATAGTATATCATAATGAAGAAAAAAAATCAATCCTTTTTTCCAAATTGTTTCTTCTTTTTAACAAAGATTTTCTCTTTGCAACGGGATTCTGCGACCTTTTTGCGGTTGTTCACATTATGTGCATTGACTGAACAGAACCTTTCGTGATATAATTCACTTATAATACCGTAAATCGACATGCGGTATAACGATGAACAATGACACCGCAGTACGAAAATCCTCTCAAAAGAGTTTTACGTTCTGCGGTATTATGATATTGAGGACAAAGATGAAGAAAAATCGTTGGTTTGCCCTTCTGACGGCAGTTGTTACGATAATATCATGTATGTCATTTACCGTTTTCGCGGAGAATGACGAAGATATGGTAAAAGATCCCCCCCTTCTGATAGACAGTTTCGATCCGGAACAGGATATCTCTGCCTGGTCATCCGAAACGGATGGGGCTGAGCTCAGCATCACAGAATATGAAAGTGAAGAAAACACAGAGGTAGGTCTCGGTGTTACATCTGCCTTTTCTCCTGATACCGAAAACACATCAATCACTGTATCAAAGATATTTGATATACCGTTATCTCTGAAATATTACAAAGCACTGTCCTTTGATTTCCTTTCAAATCAAATAAGTAATAATCCGTGCGAGATCTCAATTGAAATCATCGGTGAGAATGATACTGTAAAATATACGAGAAAATGCCTCGCGGGAGAACTTCAGAAGATTCGTTTCGGTATATCCTCTGTTGGGTTCAGAAATAATATTAAAGCGATAAAAATTACCGCTAAGGTGTCTCCGGACACCGAAAACCATTCTCTGTCATATATCATTGACAATCTGAGAGCGGAAGAATATATGGATTCCGTAATCTATGACAAATTCATGTCTACCGACTACTACACCGTACTGGGTAAAGCAGAATACGGTGACGGTTTTATTGTCTTTGATCCTGAGAATGACCGTTATCTTTCCGCGACATTACCGGCTTTTCCGGGAAACTCCTTTGACGGTATACTTATTGAGGTAGAGGGTGGCAGCTACAGTGGAAAGCTGCAGCTTTCCTACACCACTTCGGGTGGAATGGCATATGTAGGGGATAAAGCTCTGTCAATAAATATCTCAGGCGAAACCGGCGGAATTTACTACACCTCCGCACCTAATATTTCCTCTGTAGCTCGCTGGACTCTGTCAGCGGAAAACATTAAAGAACCAATCAAAATAAAAAGAATAGTCCCGGTAGAGCTGGGTGTCAGTAAATTTTCCTCCCTCTCCGGTACCTTTACCGAAGCAAGACTGTCAGGAGGAGGCAAATCAATACGTGTAAGCGGAACAATCGTTTCAGACACAGTGTCAAAACACAGTGGCGCACGTCTGGGTTTATTCTCCCTATCGGCAGGCGAAAGTCCCGACCTGATTTCAAACGGTGAAAAAACGCCTGTCGCAACCATTCCCATATCAATGAAATTTGACTTTAATGTCCCCATTACCGAGGAAGATCCCCTTGCAGCAGCAAAAAAATATCTGGTAGCAATACTTCCCGACGAAGAGGATGCACTGCCTATATTTATAGGTTCCCCCGTGTTTCTTTCAGTTCTCTCCGGACAAGATCTGTCATCCGGCGGCAAGGGCAACAATATGTACGACGGTCTTATAGCAGAAAGCACACGTACTGTAAATCAAATGACAAGCGGATTTACCGTTCTTGACGTAGATATCTCCCGTCTCTGTACCCACAGCGGCTCGGGACAGATCCACAAGGTCGGCAATATTTTTCGCTATTACGACACCGGTTATCTTGAGTCCCTTGACAGAAAAATAAGAACCCTATCCCGAGGAGAGATCTATCTTCGTCTCGTAACATCAAGCAGCGAAGAATCTTATACCCACCATCTTCTTGCTGTCACAGACTCCGAGAGCACAGACTTATATATGGTAAGTAATTTCCTTGCTGCAAGATACAGCGGCGGTGAAGCCGGAAAAATACACGGATTTATCCTTGGTTATACCGCAAACCGTGCCGAAAACATCATCGGTGCAAATTCCCTGTCATTTCCCGATTACATATCAGCCTATGCCGATACTATGAGGATCATACAGTGCGGCGGTTCAGCAGAACAAAGCATAAAGGTCTTTGCATCGATAGATGACAGTGTCTACGGCGGAATTGCAACAGGTGAATCAGGTTATTATTCTTCTGTCCTCTTTACCAACGCTTTGTCGATTGAGATGAAAGAAAGAGGACAGTGTGAATGGTACCTTTGTATAGATAGCAGTTCTGATCCGCTTTTCGATAGTGACGAGGTACTTACCCCTGCTAATGCCCCTCTGCTCTCCACGTATCTCATGAGAATAAATGACTTTTCATCCATGGGCAATAACCGGGTAATGTATATCTGGCATCCAGGTGATACCGTCGGCGATTTGACCGAGAGTTATCTCTACTCTGTTCTGAGGTTTTCCGCAGTACCCCAGATTTTCCGTTTTGCCGCAGATACAACCTATACAGATACTCATGCCGCTATTAACAGCCTTTGGGGAAGCGACGGTCTTAACACACCATATCTCTCCCATGAAATTATCGACCGCTTGTCTCGTGAGGGTGTTGATCTGAATAAAGCAGTATCGGAAGTATCCCGTTTGAGAAGAGTAGTTACGCAAGGTACTGTGCTTCCTTCTCTTCCAAGTGCGGTACTGGGCAGTTACGAATATTTTGACTTTACGGAGCTTTACGGAAGCGGCGGTTTCACCCCATCTGATTTAGGCGTCAGTATATCCAGTGAATCATCCATGGGAAAACGTCGTATGAAAACCGCGTTTTCCGTAAATAACACCAATGCAGGAATTTTATACCGTTTTAAATTTCCGGAGGATATGAGTGTTTCTTCATACATATCTGTTGATCTTGAAATCCCGGAGAATGAGGGAGAAAAAACAGTAACCGTTATCATTGGCGAAGAAACTTCATCCATAGAATTCTCTGCTACAGTCTCCGGGCGCAGAGAGATAATCTGCGATCTTACCGATTACGCAAAAAATTCCTCGGTAAAATATATAGAGATAATAGTATCCGACGTAACAGACGGACTTGCGGTATATACCTACTCTATAACAGGGCACAGTATATACTATACCGATAATTCTCTCGAATCGGTGATACTCAAGAACAGAGAGCTGTCTGACACGTCAGAACCCACCGAAGATGCTCTCACACGTACTTATCTGACCGTTGCTATTGTAGTATTAACTGTCTTCACGATAGCTATAGTTCTTGTTCTCAGCCGAAAGAATCAACCTAAAGAGAGTTAGATCATTTTGGTTTTCCCTTTGCAACAAGTGCGGTTATATAACCGAATACGATTGCCGCAGTAATTCCGCCTGAGGCCGCGGTGATCCCTCCTGTCAGGATACCCAGAACACCCTTTTCATCCACCGCTTTTCTTACTCCCTCGGCAATAACGTGACCGAATCCGGTAAGGGGTACAGATGCGCCCTCTCCGGCAAATTCCACAAGCCTTGGGTATATTCCCACGGCAGACAGAAAAACTCCGAGAGTAACGTAAAGTACAAGTATCCGTGCAGGGGTAAGTGCAGTCTTATCAATAAGGATCTGTGCGGTTACGCAAAGTCCTCCGCCAACAAGAAAAGCGTATATAACTTTAATTGCAATATCCAAAAATTCTCATCCTTTCTCTGATGAAATGTGAATAAGATGAGCTATACCCGGAATAGTCCCACCCTGTTCTACAGAGGTGGGACTCATTAATGCCCCGGTAGCCACAAGCAGAATATCCTTTATTCTCCCGCTCATCAGCCGCGGCAGAAGCTCTGCTCCCAGTACAAGTCCACTGCAAGCACATCCCGAGCCACCCGAGTGCACGTCACTTGAGGAAAGATTATATATTTTCAGTCCGCAATCGGTATATCTGGGACCAAGTTCAAGTCCTCTGTCTCCGGTAAGGGACAGCAGTAATCTGCTTCCCTCAAGTCCAAGATCTCCCGTGGCTATCACATCAAAGTCCCCGGGTTCCCTCCCGCTCTCGGCAAAGTACCGCAAAAAGGTATCTGCCGCTGCAGGAGCCATTGCCGCACCCATATCAGTCATGTCGGTAAGTCCGCTGTCAAATATCCTGCCCGGAAGCGCCTCGGTGATATAGCACCCTGTACCAGATGCACCGATGAGGTATTCTCCGTTATCGGTTTCTTCAAATGACACCCCCGATTCCGATACGATAAATGCCGCAGAGCCTGTAACCGTCCACTGTGCACTGGGAGCTCTTTGAGAACCGTATTCAAGAGGAGATCTGAATTGCCGCTCGGCAGAACAGTAATGGGAAGAGCATACCGCCGCCGCAGTACGATATATTCCACCTGACACCATGGCAGATGAAAGCATTAATCCCTCGGCTATAGTGGAGCAAGCTCCATAAATTCCGAAGTGGGGAATACCGAATGACATAAGTCCGTAGCTTGATGAGGTACATTGGTTGATCAGATCCCCTGCGAAAACGGCATCTACATCACTGTTTGTCATACCTGCCTTTAAAATAGCTCTCTCAAGAGCCATTCTCTGCATCTCGCTCTCCGACTTTTCCCAGCTGTCCTTCCCGAACCGATCGGTATTGTCGCTTATATCAAAACGACCGCCAAGCGGACCTTCTTCCTCCCTCCGTCCTGCCACTGTCCCCCACGAGGAAATGCAAGGCGGTTTTTTGAATTTTATAAGAGAACCTGACATTCTCCGTCCTCCTTTTACCGTGCTTTGCTTACAGTATTCCCCCAAAAAAGAAAATATATAATGATGCGATTGACAAAATAATGTTATCGGATTTATAATACTCAACAGTGAGGTGATGAATATGAGTATGATAATGGAAAAACTTAAAAAAATGAACGGAACAGTCTGCAGTTGTGGCCGCACACATACATTTCAAAGCAAGATAATCGCAGGGTCCGGAGCTTTACGTGAACTTCCTCAGATAATAAAAAGTTTCGGTGCTGAAAATCCGTACATTCTTTCCGATATAAATACATTTACCGCGGCAGGTGAAGAAGTATGTCGTCTTCTTGACAGCGTAGGTATAAAATATTCCTCATTCTCATTTGACGACGGGCACCTTGAACCAGATGAAAAAACCACAGGCTCAGCATTTATGCACATGAGAGCCGATTGCGATATTATAATCGCGGTGGGCTCCGGAGTTATAAACGACACCGCCAAGATACTTGCGCTGCACACAAAACTCCCTTATGTTATAGTTGCCACCGCCCCCTCTATGGACGGATATGCCTCTATGACCTCATCGGTAACTCTCGACGGTATCAAAACCTCTGTGCCGTCACGGTGTGCTGACATTATAATAGGAGACACTGATATACTTGCCGATGCACCTGAAAAAATGATGCTGGCAGGTGTCGGCGATATGCTGGCAAAATACATCAGTATATGTGAATGGCGAATTGCAAATCTGATATGCGGAGAATATTACTGCGAGGAGATCGCGGAACTGATAAGATATGCGGTAAAATGTGTTACCGAGCAAGCGCATGCACTGAAAAGCGGGGAAAAAGAAGCAGTGACAACTGTATTTGACGCATTAAGTACAGGAAGCATTGCCATGAATTACGCAGGAATATCCCGCCCGGCTTCAGGTGTTGAACACTACATATCCCATGTGATCGATATGAGAGGGGCTGAATTTGGCGATGCGGTAGAGCTACACGGAATACAGTGTGCCCTCGGGACCCTCGTCTCACTGAAACTATACGAAAAGTTAAAGAATATCACACCCGCCAAAGACCGTGCTCTTAAATACGTTGAAAGCTTTGATGTAGAATTATGGAACGGCAAGCTTCGTTCCTTGCTGGGGAAGTCGGCTGAGGGCATGATAGCTCTCGAGAAAAAAGAAGGAAAATACGATAAACAAAAGCACCGTGACCGTCTTGAGATCATACTTCAAAAATGGGATGAGATACTCGAGATAATAAATGAAGAGCTCCCCAGTGCGGACAGTATAGAAAAATTCATGACTGAACTGGGGTTACCCACCTGCATATCTGAAATCGGAACAGACAAGAGTCTCCTGCCCGATATTTTCCTTGCATCTAAAGATATACGTGATAAATACGTACTTCCGAGACTCCTTTGGGACTTGGGTATCATAGATGAATTTGCCGAAGGTATCAACACCTAAAAAGCAGTCAATAAATCAAGTAAAAAGAGATTTTTAAAAAGTCTGTACTCTAAAAAACAGATTACCCGACAACATAAAAAGGACGAAGAATTTTTTAAATTCTTCGTCCTTTTTGATAACAATCACTGCTTTTGCTAACATAAAAGCACAATCATGAGATCTTAATAAACTTCAAAATTGAATATATGTGCAGTTGCCGATCCGTAATCCTGTGTTTTTCGTTCACTGTGATAAGTACTGAGCGGAATCAGCCGAACCGCTTTGACCTTAACGTTTAGTTCATGCTTGACGAAACGCTGATTGTTGTTGGTTATCTCGATAGCGGTATTCCAGTTCCCCGATTCGTCCATGACCTCGATCCTATAATGCTTGACCAAGCATTTAGGAAATCCAAAGCTCGTGTTATTGTAGCTTTTGGGGAAGAACAATGTTGATGAGGTGTGCAGAGCATCGGGGTTACCGTCGGTGTATTCCCTGTCAAGATCGCTGTCAAATACCAGTCTTACTCCGCTTACAAAAGTTGGCGTATCAAAAGTATAGGTAATCGCCTTATTTGTCTTTCCGTAATATCCGTTATCGTTACCCCATATGCGACGGTCTATACCGTTAAGTATCATAGACGGATCACCGTAATCTGCGGTAAGGACAGCACTTTGAGCAAGTTTTGAGGGTTCCCGACGAAATCCCGGCAGGAAACAGTCATCATCCATCAGTAACTTTTGTATCTCGGTAATTTTTGTCTTTGCCGCCTCCCTCGGAGAAAGTCCGTATTTAACCGCAACCGATGCAGCAGTTCCCACCGCCTGGCCGATCACACCGATGGTTCCCATAACTCTGGCGGAACTGAATGCCACGTGAGAAGCACTGATGTTTCTTCCTGCAAACATCAGATTTTCAATATTTTTCGAGTAAAGAGACCTAAGCGGAATAGAATACGGCTCGGAAAGCCTGCGCTTTTGTAAATGTCCTCCGTCTTTCGCATCCATGTAGAAGCCGCCCGGCAAATGATTGTCGATCTGCCAACCACCATACGCCACCGTGTCCTCAAAGCGCGGACACTCTTCAACATCGTGCTGTGTCAGAAGGTAATCACCCACGTATCTGCGGCTTTCGCGCTTGCCGGGTAAAAATCCAACCCATTCAAGCTCCCAGTTATCGGCTCCGTGATCTCCGTGATTTTTCATATGATCCCAGACACCAAAAGCGATCTTCAAAAGCTCATCACGGATCTCTTCTGTATCATCGATACTGTTTTGCATACCGCCAAGCTCGATCCAATAGAAATTTGTATTGATCGCATATATATTGTGAGGCTTATTTTTCATTGCAGCGTCATCGGGAAAGCTGTATGCCCACTGGGGTGGAGTAAATTCAACAGGATGATCGGTCTCGCGGCACTGGAGCAGGATACTCATACCCATAGTATGTGTATCCGCCACATCAAGTCCGAATTCCTCCCCGTGATCGTCCTTTGCCTCCCGTCCGACTTTATATTCCGCACCGGTGAGGGGCGCCAAAATACTGTCCCCCGAGCTGTCAACAAATATACTTGCCTCCACCTCATGCCATGTATAAGTAGTCAGCTGAAATCCCTTTACACTTTTGATGACACCGTTTTCCGTAATGGCGTCATTACAGCTGCAGTTGAGGATCAAATCGATATTCGGCTCAAAGCGTACCATCTCATACAGAAGGGCATCCCACGTACTCCAATTTCTTTTGGGGTTGCGGTACATATTTTTAAGTTGTAATTCTTCCATAATACCCGTCTCCTGGAGATCGCGGACACGGGTACCTGCCCCCGAGATCCACATTCTGATCTCACTGCTGGCATTTCCCCCAAGAACAGGACGGTCGTGCATAAGAGCGACTCTGGCACCGTGCCTTGCCGCAGATATGGCAGTAAACATACCGCCGATCCCTCCGCCGATTATGCAAATATCCACTTTGTGGCGTTTGATTTTCAGTGCTTCCTTCATTATTTTTCACCTTTATATTTTATCGTGCATTTTATTCGTAGGTATGTAGTCAAGCCCAAGCGCATTCATGCGTTCAAGACTTTCCCTGTCGTCTGCGGCGCGCAAGCAGACCTTCATCCCCATTTCATGGACGAGTTTGATCTTCTCCTCGTCGCAGGAAAAAGAATCGGAAATACACCAGGATAATCCGGCATTTCCGAGAGCGCACAGCTCTGCCAATCTGTCTTCCTCGGCAAATATCCAGTGTACAAACATATCGGGAGCGCATTGTCTGGAGGCATCGAGCCTTGACAGTACGGTGGAGCTCATAACGACCTCGTCATCGGAAAAACCGTTTTTATGTAAATGATGGATTACGTACTCCGCATCATCGATTTTAAGCTCAATAAACGGAATACTTCCAAATCGTCTGCAAATAGACAAATATTCGGAAAACAACGGGATTTTTCTTTCCTCTTTACCGAAACACTCCACACGGTTACCGTTGACTATCTCGAATCGGTTGATCTCACTATACGACATTTCTGAAATTTCACCGACCCCATTGCAGTATTGGTCTATGGTATCATTGTGACAGCATACTATCTCCCCATCGCGAGTAACATGAACGTCGGTCTCAATTGCCCACTGTCGGAGAAGTCCCGCATAATAAAAGGATGGAAGCGAATTTTCCGGAGCGAGCGGCATAAAGCCGCGATGACTGATAAAATGTGTTTTTGGAATGTCAAATATATTCATTTCATTTTCTCCGTTTGACAAATTAAACAATTCTGATATAATATAGCATACCACATCACAAATTGATAATCTTTTTATTATGTGATAAATATATTTCATTTCGTGATATTTACAGAGGTAATCATGAAGTTACTTTCCCACTATGTAAAACAGCAAATGGAAATACATTCCGAGATCATGAATTGGAAGAATCATATTGTCACCGATATGCTTTTCTACTCTTACAGAGATACGGTATACGATCGCCGTACCTATCCCTCAGATCTTCACTATCATGACTACTATGAACTCGTGATCTTTGAAGAAGGGGACATTAAGTATATTTGCGAGGATTGTGTTTATTATCCTGAATACGGCGATATTATTCTGGTTCCTCCCGGTAATTTTCATATGTCCGTGATCAATTGCGAGCGGACAAACTATAAACGTCACGTGTTCTATTTATACCCTTCGGCGTTTGATGCGATTGGCCATAGTGCTCTTACCTCATTTTTAAGTCGAACAAGCAATGGGGGTATTCTTGAATTTACTTCTCCGGAGATGAGACAGAATTTTACCGATCTGCAGAGCCGCCTGAAAACAACATTGGCCGGGTCGCCGTCTCCCATCGAAGAGGCTTTGGTACTTTCGTATATCATTCAAATTTTCTATTTGCTAAGTCAAGAAAACTGCCGTCCCAAAAAAGGGATCTCTTCCTTGCCTGAAAATATTCTTATGTTACAACGGTATATCGACCGCAATTTTTCGGAAATATCATCGGTGTCACAGGTCGCAGATCATTTCTTTTACAGCAGAGAGTACATTTCCAGATTGTTCCGAAAGTATTTTGATACCACAATATCAGACTATATTATGAAGCGAAGGATCGTCAAAAGTCAATCACTCATCATTGAGGGACGCCCTATGACCGATATCGCCTACGAAGTGGGCTTTGGTTCTCTTTCTACCTTCATACGAGCCTTTCGGTCGGTCACAAATATGACACCCTCCGAATATCGTAAACTGCGGAAGGAAATATCTTTCAAAGAATAAAAAAACGTCATATCTCCTTTTGAGATATGACGTTTTTTGCAAAGCTGTCCTTATTTTTCAAATCCCGTCTTGCGGTAACGGAAAAATGAGATTATCGCGGAGGCTATGGTAAACACCTCAGCTATAATACCACCGATGGTAAACACCAGAATGTTGTTGAACAACCATATCGGAGATACCACACAAAGCTGCAGAGTACGGATGCGCTTACCGTCTCCGAACCACATAGCGTAGGTACCTACGAGCTGTGCTACCAAAAGGAGAATAGAAACCGGGCTTTCATATGTAAATATTACCGTCACAATATAAACACAGACCATGATCGCAAATACCATCTTGGTACGGGTCTTATCCTGTATGGCAAGAAAGCTTCTGACAATATTTATCATGTTGAATGCCGCGCCGACGATTGCACCAAGCAAAAAGTAATTAAGTACCCACATAACGCCGCCGATACCCATCATAATAAAAAGATTCCGATTCTTTTTACACTGAAATGACAAGATATTCAGCGTCATTCCCACGATACCTATGATCTGAGCTGCTAATTCCATATGATTCTATCCTTTCAAAGACAAAATAACTATGGTATTGTACCATATACTCTAACTTTTTTCAAGTATAAAATCTTCCATACTCTTCACAGTTAAAGGGACAAAAATCTCACATATTGACAATGGAGTTTCCTTTGAGTATAATTAGTACAGAGTACGGCTGCTGCCGACTCAAATAATGAAAAACGGAGACGGAAAATGAAAGCAAGTTATACGGTAAAAAAATTCACCAAAAAAGAAGATATAGATTTTTCTTCAGTTCCTCACGCAAAAATTGACACCTTCATGTGGGCATCCGGCGGTTACGAACCGGTAGCTTACGCTCAGCTTGCGTACGTTCCGAACGATGCTTTTTATCTGAGAGTGGCGGCAAAGGAAGCTGATCCCCTTGCCCGTTACACAGGAAAGAGTGTTCCCGTTTGCACCGACAGTGCTCTTGAGTTCTTTGTAAGATTCGATAATACCAGTCTCAGATATCTCAATATCGAGACCAATGCCAACGGTGCGGTTCTTGCTGAGCTTGGTACCTCCCGTCACGGGCGCGAGGATATATCCGATCTTTTTGATGCCGAGCCTGCCCGCGAGGGTGACGAGTGGTGCGTATACAGCAAGGTCACAGTAGAACAGATCGAAAAGCTGTTCGGTATTTCCCGTGATATCCTTAAATCCGGATATAAATTCTTTGCAAATTTCTATAAATGCGGTGACCAGACCGCTGTTCCCCACTACGGAATGTGGAATCCCGTTAAAACTGAGAATCCGGACTATCACTGTCCCGAGCATTTCGGAGAACTTGTCATCGAATAAGGAGGGGTTGGGTATGAAAAACGAGTATCTCGTTACCTGGAAGCGATACAGATCTTGGGAGCTTGACGGCCGATACGATCCAAAACAGAACAAAAAGTTTCTTCTCCTTCTTGTAATGGGAATAGTCTATTTTTCGGCAGGTGTGCTCCTTGCATTCGCACTCAGCGGATTTGGCACAAACGGCATTGCTCTTCCCGCACTCTTTATATTTCTCGGTCTTCTTTCCATGTACTTTGCACTTCTGTCTGATATTGTAAAGGCAAAGAAGAATTACGGAATGTGTGTAAAATCCTACGGTGTCCGTCCCACTCCCCAAGACAATAATATGTGGATCCATACAGTCATCTTTGAAAACGGCAAAATAACTGCCTCGGGCGACGATCACCCGATGGAGTTCCGTTACTCCGGTATCAGTGACATTGAGTCCAAAGGCGATGAGGTAAAGATCCGCTTCCTTACCGGTGAGCTCGTACGTATTTATAAAAGTACCTTTGTCACCGGAAGCTACGAAAAGCTTACCCGTGAGATAAAAGAAAAGAACCCCTCTGTAAACATTATAGAAAAATAATTAAAAATCACCCATTGAATTGCGCCTCAAATAAGATGCGTTTTCAATGGGTGATTTTTTTTGCTTACTTATTATTCCGCTGGATGCTGAGGATGTGAAGCGGTATACCTTGCTACCTCGTCACGGCTGAGCTCTCTGAGCGTGAGACCGCACACCGAACAAACCAGAAAGGCAGTACCCGAGACATGCATTCTAACGGTAGGGATATGCTCTCCCTCGGGATTGTCGGCACCGCATACGGTACATTTACAACCGGCCTTTACCGTTCCGTTGCTCTTTTTAACAGCATTCCACTTATGGTCGGCCTTTTCCACACCGCAGTTGACACATACTGCAATACAATTTCCCTTAGGAACCAGCTTGTGCCTTACTATCTGTTTTCCGCAATTGGTACATACGTACTCACAGTTACCACGAGGAGAGAAGGAGTGCTCCACTTCCTTTGACATATTGCAGATAACACACTTTTCAACGCATATTCCCGGCTGAGGAGCCCATTCATGGCCCTGATGCTCACTGCCGCATCTTGAGCAGTAGCCGTCTCTCCATTTATGTCCCCTTATTTTACAAATTATATTCATTAAAAATCACACCTTTAATTTATGACTGTATTGAACCTGCGGTAAAATCAAACGTGAATTCTTCCGCTCGGTTATTTTACGTTCTCTATTGTAAGGAGGGTGTATATGTCTCCGTATACAGGAGCGGGAAGAGCCGCCATTATTTCATCCTCCGCACGATAATAACTTGCCAGGGAGTAACTGTTTTTAAGGTCACTGTAGTGCTTCTGAATGTATTCCTCATCCTTGGGATAACGCTTTATAATACTGTATCCGACTTCCGTCTCTACAATGTCGCTTATCTCACCGATCTCAAGAGCAAAGGTCGCCTCTTCGAACTCCTCAAGATATTCATAGTGAGTAAAATAATATCCGTCGCTCTGGTTTTTCAGATCCTTATCCTCTCCCATGTCCTTCATAACGACTTCGAAGAGCTCTCCGTTCTCTATTCTCTGCAGTGCATACTGTGCACGGCGGTAATTCTCTTCCTTGTCGTCACCCTCGTCGTTACGGATAAGTATCTGCTTGACACAGGCAAATTCGTCCTCGTTGTTTATGGCAGCAAGCACGGTTTCGTCTCTGAGATCAACTATTCCGCTGTCTCCGGAGAGCAGATAGCTTCTTGACTGAAGTTCAAACACACCGGTGATATATCTATAAACTCTGTCGGTAAGATTCTGTGCGGCAAGCTCTGCCTTGTACTTAGAGATATCGTTTTCTGCAATATTGTACATTTCAAGGACAGAGGAGGTTACTACATTCTGGATAACCTTTGACTCAAGGGTAAGATCTGCCTTTGTTGCCAACTTCTGCATGGCAACAAGTCCTTTTATCGATTCAAGGACAGTCTCGCTGTGTGCCGCTCTGAGCTCTTCACCTATCTCGGGGTCATTCCACACACTGCTGTTTCCACCATCATACTGTGCCTTGTAATTAAGGAAGAAATAACGGTATATATCGTATGTGATCTCATAACCGTCAATGGTCATTACAACCCTAAGATCATCCTCAGAGGGTGGTATAATCGGGGTACCGTCTTCACCTATATCATACTTCTCCTTTGAACAGGAAACCATCAGGCCAAGTGACATCAGTATACAAAGAAGACATGAAATAATTCTTACGAATGCAGTTTTTCTCATTATCGTTCTCCTTGCCGCAAAAACGCGGCTTTTTTATTCTGTTCTTCCGTCAGATCTGCTAATCGGTAATGTTGCTTTTTGAAATAAGCTCCGGAATCAGCTTCTTTAAATATCCGTCCGGCTCAAGCTTAAGAGTAACCTTTTCCTCGGGGAAAGTGATATATGCACACTCCCGATAAAAAAGAGTACCGGTATAGTCGTGAAGCTGTCCCACGGTAGAGGGCGAAGGCTTCCCCCTCTCAACAACCGTAAAGTTATCTGCCAGAGAAAGAGACAGGCGGCAAACGGTATTTGTCCGTTTACCTGAATGGCGGAAAACTACAAAATCATAGTCTCCGACCTTATCATTTATTACATACTCAAATGATGAAAAAAGATATCTGTCCGCCACCATGATAGCCAGCACCAGAAATACAAGCATAAAAAGCTGAAGAACAGATTTTATCCATACCCCAGCAGCCGACATGATAAAGAACATCACCGCAATAAGGAACAGGGCGGCGGTGACCGCCTCTGCAGCCTTGTTTGCTCTCTTTACTTTGTAGTTATACATAGGGTTACTCCGAAAGAAGCGCCTTATCGGTTGACGTCAGCTTATAATCCTTACGCGACCAGTCAACGTGGTACGCAAAAACACTTCCGAAGGGCTTTGCCTCGGGATCATCCTCACCAAGGTATCTCATACATACCGCAAGATCGGTATATTTCTCGATGTCAACACCTGAGAAGCGCATACGTCTGTAGCTGTAACGCCACTTTCTGTGAGTGACCGTCTCATCGGGTGAATATTTGTTACCCTCTGAGTCAAGAAGATAATATTCAAAATACTCTTCTCCCGGGAATACCTCACTGAGCTCATACTCCTCACCGAGAGCTTTAAGAGTACTGTCGTTGTATCTTACTGTTATGATAAGCTCATTCGTCTCGGGCACGATTATAAGACCCGTTGTGTAAAATCTGCCGTCCTGTGTGATCGTACCTTCTACCATAAGCTGGGTAAAAGCCTCAATATCTCCGTTTTGACGGTACACTTCCTTCATCGCCTCACTGGGAAGGATCTGTGTCATCACATCAGGATCATCCATCATGCTGCAGCGAAAGAAAAAGAGAACAAACACCGCGATAATGAGGGCTATAAACGCATATTTTAAAAATTTGAATACTATCTTCATCGGTTTTCTCCCGTGAAAAATTATTGAGTGGTAACACTCGGATATCAGTTTACAAAATCAAACTCGAAGCCGTATATAGATACGGTATCGCCGTCCTTGGCGCCTTTTTTGCGAAGGAGATCGATAACTCCGGCATTCTCGATAACCTTACCGAAAAATGCAAGTGATTCATAATCGTCAATATTTATCTGACCAAGGAGGTTATACAGCCAATCTCCCTCAACTATAAATCTGCCGTTTTCGTTCTTGATCTCGGTCTGTCTTTCTCCGCTTCCTGCCGCTACCTCTTCGGGAGTATAATCTGATTCGTAGATAGCAATAGGAGGAAGAACGGAAAGCATTTCTGAGGCACGTTTAACAAGTGCCTCAAGTCCCTCACCCGTAGCAGCGGAAATATATATCGGTTCTCCCCAGCCACTCTCCGAAACAAATTTCTCAAAGGCGGGTATATCGACCTCGTCACTCAGCACTTCACCGTCAACGGCAATAAGATCAAACTTATTTGCGGCAATGATCTGAGGACGGGTAGCAAGCTCGGGGCTGTAACGCATGAGCTCTGAATTGATCTTCTCAATATCGTCAATGGGATCTCTGCCCTCAGTGGACGCAATATCGACCACGTGGATAAGAAGTCTGCATCGGTCTATATGGCGAAGGAACTCGTGGCCAAGACCTGCTCCTTCTGCTGCGCCCTCAATAAGTCCGGGAATGTCTGCCGCAACAAATCCGCCGCCGTCATAGGTACTGACAACGCCGAGATTTGGGGACAGAGTTGTAAAATGATACTCAGCTATCTTGGGTCGTGCTGCGGATATTCTTGAAAGGACAGATGACTTACCTACACTGGGATAACCGATAAGACCAACGTCTGCCAGCATCTTCAGCTCAAGGGTAACAGTTCTCTCCTCACCCTTTGTACCACCCTTTGCAAAACGCGGAGCCTGACGGGTAGGAGTAGAAAAATGTCTGTTGCCCCAGCCGCCTCTACCGCCCTTGCAAACGATGAAATCCGCACCGTCGTCAGAGGACATATCGTGAATTATACGGCCGCTGGATGCATCCATTATAACGGTTCCGGGAGGAACGTTTATTATTTCGTCAATGCCGTTTCTGCCGTGGCACTTTCCGCCCTTTCCGTTCTCACCGCGCTCTGCGGTAAACTTTCTCTTATAGCGGAATGCAAGCAGGGTATTTATTCCCTCATCAACGTGAAAGATGATATTTCCGCCTCTGCCGCCGTCTCCACCGTCGGGACCGCCGTTAGGCACATATTTCTCACGTCTGAAGGAAACTGCTCCGTCACCGCCGTCTCCGGCACGGACGAAGATATCAACTTTATCTATGAACAAGCGAATCCCTCCTTAAGGTGAACTGTCTTTAAAATTTCGTTATATGCTCTTTGCATTGGCGAGAAGATACTTCTCTGCCTCTGCGTTCCAAAGGCCCTTGGTCTTTGCGGTAAGCTTAGCAAGCTCACAGAACATAGGATCGGTCTTACCCTTCTCCTCAAAGTCTGCGATTGCAGTAAGAGGAAGAGAGATATTTGTATATATAAGCTTTTTACCGCCGGGTATCTTGGGGAGATTAAGAGTAGTCTCAATAGCACTGTCAAGGCCGCCGATATGAGTGATCATTGCCGCGGGATTGATTCTGCCTGCCTGCATAAGAGCGATAGACTCTCTCATATCCTCGGTATTACCGCCGGATGTACCTACCACGTGGGTAGAGCCGTAATGTACGTTATAGAAATTAAATTCAGCCTTGAACTCGGGGTTTGTAGGACCTGCGAAGAAGTTGAGACAGCCGTCGCGTCCGAGAAGAGCATCTGCCTGCTCAACAACAGCCTTAACAGGAGCATATACGAGAACGTCATCGTATCCCTCACCGCCGTTGAGTGACTTAATATACTCTACAGGATTTTCAATATCCATTGTATTCACGTATACGAGCTTAACACCGTTCTTCTCTGCTTCCTCGGCGGTAATAAGCTCTGCCGCGCGAGAAAGACGTGCACTGTCAATATCGGTAACAACAAGCAGAGAGGGTTTGATGTCACCGTGGATAGCGTAGTCGATGGCACCGAGACCCATAGGACCGGCACCTGCAAGGATAGCCATAGCACCGCCCTCAACATTACCCATCATGTGAACGTAGCTTCCTGCTTTAGTGTGATAGGTTGCATGATAACCGCCAACGATACAGCTCATAGGCTCAGCCAAACTTCCGTAGAAGAACGCGTCGCCGCTGTAGCGAAGAAGACAGCCGCACTCCATGGTTTCGGGGGGGATGATAACATAGGTAGCACCGCCGCCGCAGTTTGTGTAAGAATAACCGGGTGCTCTGAGGGAGCCCTTGTAGTTGTGGGCAGGCTGAATAGCAAATCTCTCACCGGGCTTAAAATCGTTCTCCCACTTCTTACCGACCTTTACGATCTCACCGCAGAACTCGTGGCCGAGAATAATAGGATTCTCTGCCGCATCATCGGGTACTCTCTTGTGTGCAGGACCCTGCACTGCAGCCTTGTAGGATGACATACAGATACTGTCAGAGATAACGTGAGCGAGTATCTCGTCGTCTTTTATTTCGGGAAGCTCAAATTCCTCGAGTCTGAGGTCCTCTGCCCCATAAAGTCTTATAGCCTTAGTTTTCATAATTTCATATTTCTCCTGTATAACAGTTCTTATTTTCTTTTCTTGTTTTTTCTTCCGAAAAGTGATGCGAGTCTTGATTTGTTACCTTCCGCTCTCTGCTCTCTCTCCCGAGGAAGAACATTCATTGCCAGAGGGATATCACCGTCAAAAGCAATATCGAAAACATCGCCCTCACCGATCTTACATTCCGCAAGAGCTTCGGCACGTAAAAGAGACACCACAACAGTTTTGCCGTCATCCGACACCAGCACAGCAAATTTTTCCGATTCACCTGTCTCAATGCGGTCTACCGACCATGCCATTTTCCCTTTTCCTCCGCACAACAATTCTATTTCACACTACATTATAACATATAAATTCAAAAAATAAAATAGGTAAATAAATATTTATCTCACAAAAAAAGAGCCGCCGCAGTGCTCTGCGACGGCAAATAGCTATATTTTCTCCTTTTTTCGAAACATCAGCACGATCATCAGGGGAACCAGAATCTTACTTGCGGTACACACCCACTGAAGCATCTGTACATTACCGAATGTGACACCAAAAAAGGAAACCTGAGCATATGGGAAGGTAGCAACGAACCAAGTACCGGCTGTAGTACCGAGGAATGTAGCTATATTAAGTATAAGCTCGTGAAAAGATACATAATTGGTTTGATCACTTCCCGGCATATTCAGATACAGTAAATTTGATGTGGATATACCGACACCCACTGCAAAAACGTGCTGGATCAATCTTACCGTAGGAAACAGCCAAAGATAATTATCCTTAGTTACAAATGATAACGCTAATGTTGTAGGCAGAAAAAGCAATTCACATAATGCAAAGGTTCTCATCCAGCCAATCCTGCGTATTACCCTTTGCCACATCGGCATGAGAACTATTATAAACACAGAGTAGAAAACACTTATCATGCCTGTCATTGTAAACTCCACTCCCACATCGTTGAGCAAATAATAGTTATACGATGACTGGGGCAGATACTGGAAGAAATTATACACGGCGATAATAACCATCGTAAGTACGAACGGCTTATGACTAACAGGCTTTATTATTATGTCGCGTAACCGCGGACGTGCCTCCTGCTTATAGGGAAACTCCTTTGGCAGTGACAACACGATAACATCAAGAATACCGATACCGTAGGCGATAAATCTCAGTACTACAATTATCGTATGCTCGTATGGAGAGCCGGACAGCATGTCGGCCACTACACTTGCAACAATCGATGCTATGCTTGCCAAGGTGGATGAGACAAATGTATTTACCGAAAAATAATCGACCCTGACCTCATCCGGTATAAAATTAAGATGCCACACTATATATCCGCCGTTAAACACAGCATATGACATATTTGCCGCAAATACACAAGCGATAAAAAGCCCCATTTTCAGGCTTTGATCTTCTACAAAAAACGGAATAAGTGTTACACCGAGAATGTAGAAGGTGTAATACAGTAATCGGCTTAAAGCCAGAACAAGCTTTCTCTTTTTAAACCGCTCAAGCACACTGGGACAAAAAACGCTGAAGCATTTGGTAATAGGCGGAATAAACGCAAGTATACCAAGCTCGACTATGTTTATGCCGCTTGACGACAGAAAGCTGGTATGAAATAAACCGCCGCTGAGCATGGGAATTATACTTCCGCATGCATATGTAAGCAGCATACACGAACGTCCCTTGGCACGTTCATCCTTAAAATTAAAAAGTTTTCGTAATGGTGTCTGTGTGAGTTTCATATTTCCCCGATAATCATTTATCCTCAAAAGTTAAAAATTTAAAAGCAAAAACTTATTTCCGGTATACCTCTGTTATCTCGTAAACGTATACATAGTGAAAATCACCTGCTTTATAGTGAGAAAGAGCTTCGCTGTCGATAAAGCACTCTTCCTTCAGCGCATCGCGGTAAAGTTTTCTTCCCTCAAGAACAAGTCTCGACTCTTCAAATGTCACAGCACCGCTGTCGGTAAGCACAGGGGTAATACCGGTCTCGGCCGCTTTGTCAAAATCCCTGCCGCTGTGGGAGCCGCAGAAGGACAGTGCACTTCTGTATTCTTCAGGAAAGAATGAAAGGGTAACTGTATCTGACGAGTCGGCAAACTCCCGTGTATAGCGCTGAGGACGGATAAACACGAAAGCAACATTTTTCCCCCAAAGCACACCGAGTCCACCCCAGCTGGCGGTCATTGTATTATATCCGCCGTTTTTGTCGGTGGCAGTTACCAGCATCCACTCACGCCCAATAAGGGTAAACGGATTTTCATTTATTTTTTCAACTTCAGTCTTATAAAATTTTTCCATAAAAAAGCAAACCTCCGGGGTACAGTCTTTCCGCCTTGGCGAACATCCCCATTTTATAATTATATACTCTAGCAAGATGTTATGCAAGGAACAAACTGCACTAAAAGGGTAATATTCATTTGTATTTTTTTACAAAGGTTTTTGATTTTACTACATTTTACTTGACATATGACTAATTTTTTATTAAAATAACCATATATGTATTCTTTTTAGGATGCGGGGTCTTGTCCTCCCGTATCCACAAGTCTGCATTTATGTTCCGCCGCTCCCTTTGCGGCGTCAATGAATATTTTCAAAACAAAAATCTAACAGGAGGTGTTTTATTTGGGCCCGCTAGCAATAATATTGATCATAGTTGCCGCGGTGGTAGGACTTATCGCCGGAACAGCCGCTGGTTTTTTATATCGTAAAAATGTAGCAGAAGCTCAGATCGGTTCCGCAGAGCTCCAGGCAAAGCGAATCGTCGAAGAAGGTATCAAAACCGCAGAAACAAAGAAAAAAGAAGCTCTCCTTGAAGCCAAGGAGGAAATTCTCAAAAGCAAAACAGAGTCCGAAAACGAGATAAAAGAACGTCGTAAAGAAGTTTCCCGTCTCGAAACAAGACTTACCCAGAAGGAAGAGCAGCTTGACCGTAAGACCGAACAGGTTGAGGAAAAAGCAGCTAGTCTTGACCGTAAGATCAAAGAAAACGAACAGCTCGCCGCAGAAGCGCGTGAGGCTCTCGACAAACAGATTTCGGTCCTTGAAAAATTATCCGGTCTTTCTGCAGACCAGGCAAAAGAAGAGCTTATGCTTCGCATTGAGGGCGAAGTTAAGCACAAGATGGCTATCCGCATGATGGAGCTTGAGGCGCAGTTTAAGGACGAGGCTGACACCAAGGCTAAGAATATACTTTCTCTTGCAATACAGCGTTGCGCTCCCGATCATGTAGGTGAGGTCACAGTATCCGTCGTTAACCTTCCCAACGATGAGATGAAGGGTAGGATCATCGGCCGTGAGGGACGTAATATCAGAACCATCGAAACCATTACCGGTGTAGATCTGATAATTGATGATACTCCCGAAGCAATTACAATATCCGCATTTGATCCTGTTCGCCGTGAGATCGCAAGAATCGCTCTTGAGAAGCTGATCTCGGACGGCCGTATACATCCCGCAAGAATTGAAGAAACTGTTGAAAAAGCTCGTAAAGAGGTTGAGGCGGTTATTAAGGTCGCAGGTGAAAAGGCTGTTATTCAGACCGGTGTTCACGGACTCAATCAGGAGTTGGTACGTCTTCTCGGACGTCTCCGCTTCAGAACAAGTTACGGACAGAATGTTCTTCAGCATAGCATTGAGGTGTCTTACCTCTCCGGCGTAATCGCAGATGAGCTCGGTATCGATTCCACACTTGCCCGCCGTGCAGGTCTTCTTCACGATATCGGTAAGGCTCTTACCCAGGAGGTTGAGGGCTCTCACGTACAGATCGGTGTTGATGTAGCACGTAAGTACAAGGAAAATAAAGAAGTTATCCACGCAATCGAGGCTCACCACGGTGACGTTGAGCCCACAACCCTCGTAGCAATGATCGTACAGGCTGCCGACGCGGTTTCCGCCGCACGTCCCGGTGCACGCAGAGAGGAGCTTGAAAACTACATCAAGCGCCTTACCAAGCTTGAAGAAATCGCAAAGGGCTTTGAGGGAGTTGAAAAGACTTTCGCTATTCAGGCCGGCCGCGAGATCCGCATAATGGTCAAGCCCGAGCAGGTCAGCGATGCAGAGATGCATCAGCTTGCCCGTGATATAGTTGCCAAGATAGAGTCCGAGCTTGAATATCCCGGACAGATCAAGGTCAACCTTATTCGTGAGAGCAGAGCAATAGATTTCGCAAAATAAATCGCTAAACGCTACACCCTTTCCGGGGTAATCCCCCGAATAACGGCCCTGCGCTTACGCAACATAGCAACTTACACGGCGGGGGAACGCTATATCAGAGCTTTCCCGCCGTGTTTCTTTGAAAAAGTCATTAAGAAAAGAGCGCTGTTTTGATAAGAATTCTTACTATAGGAGACGTTGTAGGAGAGCATACAACAACACGACTGTCCGAATGTCTCTGGAATCTGCGAAGCAAACTGAAGATCGATACCGTTATTGCAAACGGAGAAAACGCCAGCAGCGGCAACGGTCTTTCCCCAAAAGATGCAAAAACACTGCTCATGGGCGGTGTTGATGTTATAACATCGGGTAACCATATCTGGAAGAAAAATGACCTCAGAGAAATGCTTGATGAAAGCGACGTTCTCCTCAGACCGGCAAATTACCCATCAGCTAATCCCGGAAAAGGCTACACGATAACCGATGTGACAGGCTACAGACTTCTTACCGTAAGTCTTCTCGGTACGGTATACATGGAGCCCCTGTCCTGTCCATTTGAGACACTTGAGAAAATTCTTGACAGAGAGCACGGCAGCTACGATATATCCGTAGTTGATTTCCATGCAGAAGCGACCTCTGAAAAAATGGCTCTGGCATACGAATTTGATGGCAGAGTAAATGCAGTCGTCGGTACACATACTCATGTGCAGACTGCTGATGAAAAGTTACTTCCCGGTGGTACCGCTTTTATAACCGATCTCGGCATGTGCGGTCCTGACGGTGGAATTCTGGGAGTTCGAAAGGACGAGGTCATACGTAAGCTGAGAACAAGACTCCCGGTAAGATTTGCCCCCGCTGAGGGAGACATTTATCTGTGCGGAGCCATCATTACCCTTGATGGTACACGTACCGTATCAATCGAGAGAATCAGAGAAAAAATCTGATATACAGGCCGCAGAGCGGTCAAAACACATTACAAACCATAAAACATAGACCATACGCAGAAATACAATACAGTCCGGCATACCGTTTTATGTACATAAAACTACAGGAGTGTGCACAATGGAACTGAAAGTATCTTCAAAGTCTAATCCCAACATGGTCGCCGGAGCACTTGCCGGTATCATTCGGGAAGGGAAAGAGGTCTGTATTCAAGCAATAGGCGCAGGCGCTGTTAACCAGGCAGTAAAGGCTATCGCTATTGCAGGTTCTTTCCTCGTACCGGACAAGATTAGTATTTCCTGTTCTCCCTCATTTGTTGATCTTGCTATCAACGGCGAGGAAAGAACAGCAATACTTTTCAAGATATTATCATCCCCTATCATCGACTAATGTCTTGATGCGGCGAAAAAGAGAATATCAAAAACGAAACATCCGTATCCTATGCTATGAGCTTTTTGCTCAAAGTGTAAGATACGGATGTTTTATTTTTCTCAGCAGACTGAGATATTCTCTATTATGCCTTCACCTGTAGAACGGCCATCTGAATTGATATCACTGAACTTTACGGTTTTTACTATATCGCTGTAATCGGTAACCTTTTTGCCATTGACGGTTATATCTTTAAGTACAACATTCCCCACAGAAGAAGAAAGATACGGGTCAAATACCTCGGTCTCAAGTCCGTCACCTATAAGAGAGGACTTAGGACCAACTGTAAGCAGGTAGGACATAGGATATTTATCATAATGTAGGGTAACGTTTATATTCTCAAAGGAAATATTTTGAATATTTGCACCAATCTCAAAAACACCCATGTTACCTCTGACAGGATCAGAGTTTTCATATCCGTCAAAACGGTCGATGGGATGTGCCAGATCCACTGTAATATCCTCAAAGAACAGATTTTTTCCGCTTCCGACACCACCCCATTCCGGTTCCTCAACACCTATTTTATAAGCGGGGGTCTGGAAGTAAAGCTTGTAACTTATCATACCCCTGACATTCTTTATGATAATATCCTCTGCGGTACAGTCAACCACAGAGCCGTCAGCAAACTTATACTGCCCGGGCTGAACTCTGAAAGCCTTATATCCGCTTGCCTCGTCAAGCTCCACATCTTCACAAAGCACAGTTCTCATAGGTCCGAAATTCACAGAGGAGTTCTTCCAGTCGTACATATTAAGTGCGACTATATCATCACCCACGTGACCCTTAACGTCACGGATGAGAATATTCTCTGTGTTACCGTTTATATGCAGACCGTCGGCAAAGCAGTTTAAGAATCTTATTCTCTCAAACCACATATCCTCCGCATCTCCCGCCTGAAGAGAGAAGCCAGCGGTGTTTGCAAATGTAACGTCCCTTACTGTAAGTCCCTTTACATTTGAAAAGAACATAAGAGTGGATACACCCATAAAGGTTTCGGTATTATCGTATTTGCCGCTTTTTCTGTAACCGAGACGTGAGGTATAACTCTCCTCCCAGTGACCGCCGAGAATAGAGATGTTCACATCCTCGTTTCCTCTCACCATCGGCATGTTACTTCCGTCAGCGGCATTTTCATTACGCATAAGAATTATTTCGGTTCCTATAGTCTGACGGATGACCGTATCTTCCTCACACACAATACATCTGTTTGAAGGCACGATTATAGTTCCGTCGATATAGTACGGGATATCACCGCCGGGGATGGCAACAGTCTGATGATCCCTCAGCGCGGCATTAAAGGCATCTGTCCATATTTCAACGGTGTCCTCTCCGTTTTTTCCCTCTCTTACGAGATGACGGTAGCTCTCAATAGATATTCTGTCTGTCAAGGTCATTATACCCATGAGGTTTCTCATTCTCATCTCATCTGTTTTTCTGTATATTTCAGCTTTTATCTTTTCCATTTTTTATTCTCCATCATTCAGTGCTTTTTATAATACTTCTGTATTCACTGCCGTCATCGCTTTCTCAGTTAATTATACATCCCACAGGACATCGAGTCAAGCATAATCATACAGTCAAAAATCCCCCCGCAACGAAAGCAGGGGGATTCATTTACGTTAATATTCTCACTCAGTCATAGAACTTGACATAGTCGGAAGCGAGGATAAACTCGGAGGTATAATTTTCAATGTCCGACTCATCAAATGTAAGAAGGCGAGCACCGCGGAGACGGTGTCTTCCGCTGTCAGTCTCAGACTTGAAACCGTAGGCATCAAAGCCGATGCAGCCTATATAACCAAGTCTTATGCCGCAGTATACACCCTCAGCAGAGTTACGGTGGTTGTGACCGAAGTACATACCCATAACGTCACCTCTCTGAAGCACGGTTGCAAAAAGTCCGGGGTTGATGGAGCCGGGACTGATAGCCTCGGGAAATTCACCGGTCATCCGGGTAGCCTCGGGATTCTTTCTTATTGCGATATGCTCGTGAGGGCAGTAATGTGTGAGCATGATAGCCGGAGTTTTTCCATTCTCCTTTTCTATCTCGCAGGATGTGTTCCAGTACCACATAAGCTGATCAAAACGGATTATGTCAAAACCGTTTTTAAGACCAAGAGGTGCCTCCTCCAGCTTGATCGCCTCGCGAATATCATCAACTCTGATATTACAGTCGAGATGAAGATCACGAAGCTTTCTGCCGGTATCAAGAGAAAATATGTTGAACGATATTTTTTCTTTATCGGAAGACGAGTACACGGGAAGGACATAGTTACTGATACCATGAATACCCTCGGTGGTCTTGGAGATAAAGCAGGGGAACTCCTCTTCAAGAGTTTTCTGCATCTCGTCCATAGGCATATCGAGGCACATTACGTCATCGTGATTTCCGTAGGTCAGCGCCCAAGGAATGTTGCGGCTCTCCATGGGAGAGGCAAACTTACCGATCATACGGATAAAGCTCTCCTTGTCGGGTGCGCTGTGGGGGTTATCGCCGCCCCAGAGAACGAGATCGGGGGTCTTTTCGGCAACTATTTTTTCCATAGCCTCAAGTGTTCTTGGGTCGCCGTCCTCTTTACACTGTATATCTGAAAACAATAATACACGGAATTTACCGTCAGCCCCGAAGTTAAGCGGGATCTTGGTACCGAGAGTCTTTTTAAGAGATTCCGAAGTTATCATAACCGCAGCCTTTCGTAAATATGATTATAGTAAGCTCCGAACTCTCAGAGCCCCTCTTTTTGTACATTATACCCCCATTTCACCCTTTTTGTCAACCGCACAGCTTATAGAAATCCGAGGAATAAAGAAGTGGGCTCCTGCAAAAAATATCTCAGGGTGATATTTTTGGGTCAAACGATGTTCCATACCGTGATAATATTCTTCGTTCTGCTTATAACCATGAGAATAATGGGAAAACGGCAGGTAGGAGAGATGCGGCTGTCCGAGCTTGTCATTACTCTTATGCTGTCAGATATAGCTACATTTCCGATAGTCGAGGAGGATTCCTCTATTGCCATGGCGATAGTACCAATAATTTTGCTTGTCCTGCTTGAAATGGCACTTTCCTACGCAGTCACGAAAAGCACATGGCTGAAAAAACTCCTTGAGGGACGCCCGAGTATTATAATCAGTGAGGGTAAGATAAATCCAAAGGAACTGTCGCGGCTGAGAATAACAGTTGACGAGTTGCTTTCCGAGCTGAGACAAAAGGATATTTTTGACGTACGAGATGTGGACTATGCCTTTATTGAGAATAACGGAAAGCTGTCGGTATATCTTTCTGACGATGCAAGAGCCGCCTCGCTTACCGATCTGGGAATAACCGACTCACGTCCCGGGGTAGCACACACTCTGGTGGTAGACGGAGACGTGTACCGCGATAATCTAAAAGCTATAGGTAAGGATGAAAAGTGGCTGTTTGAAAATATAAGAAAAAACGGCTACCGAAGCACAGATGACCTGTTACTTCTGACTGTAGATAAAAACGGAGAGTTCTACGCAATAAAAAAAGACAAAAAAACAAAAGATAAAAGAAAGTTTGATTAATTATTTATAATAACTCTTGAAATACGAAAAACAATAGTTTATAATAGATATGAATATAGCAAAATTCACGGTAAAGGAGTGATCTCCCGATGGCAGAAAGCAGAAATGAATCCACCCGTACTTTCCCGATACAGACGGAAAAAGAACAGGAGATGCATTACGTGCTCCGCACGGTATACGAGGCCCTGATGGAAAAGGGCTATAATCCTATTAATCAGATCGTAGGCTACATTCTCTCGGAGGATCCTACCTATATTACCAACTATAAGAACGCCCGCAGTCTTATCTGCCGTCTTGACAGAGACGAGCTTCTCAACGCACTCGTTAAGACATATCTTGGGTGCTGAACTGATAAATAATGGTATTTTTTGATCTGAAAAACAACAACACCGAGTGTCCGCCGCCGCTAAGACCGTCTGCGGTGGCACTCGGTATTTTTGACGGTGTTCATCTTGGACACAGACGTCTCTTTGACATGACGGTTTGTGAAAGGGACAGGCTCATAGCATCAGGACAAGATGCTGTTGCAATCGTTTGGAGTCTGTTTGAACAACCTTCGGTGAAAAGCGACTCACTGTATCTGACCTCATTTGAGGAAAAGCTTGAACTCTTTGCCAAGGCGGGAATAGACTACGCTGTGCTTGAGCATTTTGATAGCATACGCAATACCTCTCCCGAGGATTTCGTGTCAGATACTCTTATAAAAAGGTTGAACGCAAAAACGGCAGTATGCGGTTTTAACTTCAGATTCGGTAAAAACGGAAGCGGCGATGCACAAACTCTGTTTCAGTTGATGGACAGTCACGGTGCAAACACAGATATCGTCCCTGCGGTCACTATCGGGGACGGAGTAGTATCCTCCAGCCGTATACGTCAGCTTATAGAAAGCGGAAATACCGACAAGGCGGCAGAGCTTCTCGGTCGTCCTTTCTCGATAAATTACCCTGTTGTACAGGGCAAACAGCTTGGCCGTACTCTCGGAATACCTACTATAAACCAGAATTTTCCCGCAGGTCATATCATCCCAAAAACAGGAATATACGCCTCTATCGTTGAAACTGATAAAGGGAAGTTCCCAGCCGTGACCAATATAGGGTACCGTCCAACCTTTGACGGTGACGGACGTATAAACAGTGAAACCCACATAATAGATTACGACGGATCGCTCTATGGCAGGTCTGTCCGTGTATCTTTTTACAAACGGCTCAGAGACGAGATTCGTTTTTCTTCTCCCCATGAGCTGACAGAGCAGATAAAACAGGACAAAGAGGCAGCACTGGAATATTTTTCTTCCGGTGTCAAGGTTTAAAAAAACAGATAAACTAAGGAGAAAGATGTGAAAAGAATACAGAAGGTACTTATGGTATTTCTCGCCGCAGTAATGCTCCTTCCGTTTTTTAATGTAACTGCAGATGCAGTGGAGGAGCCGCTTAAGCTTGAGCATGCAACCTCCGCTTACCTTTATAATATAGAAAATGACACCGTTATTTTTGAAGAAAACACGGCTGAGAGAGTTTATCCTACCGCAACGGTAAAAATGATGGTAGGTCTGGTAGCTATAGAACAGCTTTCTGACAGACTTGACGAAGAGGTTACCGTTACCAAAAGAATGCTCCGAGATGTTATGGGCAACAATATCAGCCTCAAGGAAGGGGAGCGCATCAGCTTCCGCCACCTTATCGCCGCAACTCTCGTTGGCGGTGCCAACGATGCGGCAACCGTTCTTGCATTTGCCATTGACGGCAGCCTTTCAGCATTTCTCTCTCGCATGAATGCCCGTGCGGTATCTCTCGGTGCATTTAATACCAATTACACCAATGCCAGCGGAATGCATGACGATGCCATGTACACCACATGTGCCGATACCGCAAAAATAGCGATGGCGGCTTACAAGAACAGTACCTATATGGAGTACAGTTCTCTTGATAAATATATTATGCCCCCTACCAATATTTCGGGCGAACGCGTTATCCACAGCAAAAACGCACTTATCTCAAGGGCCATTGAAACTAAATACTATTATAAATATGCCCGTGGACTCAGTGCAGGCTTTACAAAGCAGGGCGGATATTCGGTTGCAACCACCGCATCATACGATGGTGCCACATATCTGTGTGTTGTTATGGGTGCCGAATACGTGGAAAGCACCGATACAATATACTCATACGTTGAGGCAACCAAGCTTCTCAGGCACGCTTTTTCAAGCTACGGTTACAGAAACGTTATCAAAGAGGGTGACATAATAGCCGAAATGACGGTAACAATGTCCGATGATGTAGATTATGTTTCCTGTGTTGCCGGCGGTACAATATCATGTTATATGCCCTATGCTGACGATATTAATTTTGTAGTTGAAAAGACTATAAAGCTGGAAAGCGACTCGGTTTCAGCCCCTGTAAAAAAAGGACAGAAGCTGGGAATGGTGACTTTAATGTACGAAGATCAGATAGTGGGAAACGTGGATCTGATCGCCGCGTCCGATGTAAAACGAAGCGAATTTCAGTATGTTCTTGAAAGGATCAAGGCTTTTGCCTCCAGCAGATTCTTTATCGCAACTGCGGTATCATCGGTCATTCTGCTCATTATTTATGTTATTCTCAACTCTGTTATCAGATACCGAAAAACAATAAGACACAGATAAAGAAAATTCCGTGTTACATGCCGTAACACGGAATTTTTTATTACAGATGAAAGCCGTCGATCTCACCCTTCTGCATGGCACCGAATATTCGGTGGCGAAGACCCTTGTTGTTTTTTTCAATTTCTCTTAGGAGGTTTTTCATATTCTCCCTTTCGGTGTGCTTATCCTCGGGGCAGGTACTCTTTACTATAGGGAGATATGTATGTGAAGCAAAATATCTGATATCCTTTTCCTCTGCATAGAGAAGAGGGCGAATCATGGTCAGATCTGTCCTTGAAAGATATGATACAGGTGAAAAGCATCCTATTCTACCCTCAAAGAAAAGATTTAACATAAAGGTCTCTACCGCATCATCAAAGTTATGTCCGAGAGCAACCTTGTTTACCCCTCTCTCCTTTGCCGCCTCATATATTGCACCGCGACGCATTCTGGCGCAGAGTGAACAAGGGTTTGATTCTTTACGAACATTAAAGATTATGTCCGCTATCTGAGTCTTTATTATTGTATAGTTAACGTCGATTGAACGGCAAAATTCCTCCACCGAAGCAAAGTCCATTCCTTCAAAGCCCATATCAATAGTTATTGCCTCAAGGGTAAACTTCTTCGGGTAAAAACGTCTGAGCTCGCTGAGTGCATAGAGAAGTGCCAAGGAATCCTTGCCGCCGGACACTCCGACCGCAATCCTGTCACCATCTTCTATCATATTATAGTCATCCACCGCACGTCTTGCACAGGACAAAAGTCTTTTTATTTCCTTCATTTAGTGATACCCCGTTTTAAAGATTCAGTATAGCCTTTGCTATATTAAAATAAACTATAAGCGATATCGCATCAACAATAGTTGTGATAAGGGGACTTGCCATTACCGCAGGGTCAAATTTCAGAGCTTTCGCAAGCATGGGAAGGGTTGCGCCGATAAACTTGGCAAGCACCACCGCAGCCGCAAGGGTAAGGCACACCGTAGCGGCAATACCCATCGACAGTCTGTCGATAATGAGCACTTTAAGAAAGGTAGCGGCAGCGAGGGTAATACCGCAGAGTACCGCTATGCGTATCTCCTTCCATACTATTCTCAGATAATCACCCGGCGTTATCTCGCCAAGGGAAAGACTTCTCATTATCATCATTGATGCCTGCCCGCCTGCGTTTCCGCCGGTGTCCATGAGCATTGGTATAAACATAGTAAGAGCAAGTTCAGTTGACAGTGCCTGTTCAAAAAAGCCAAGTATTTTTCCGGTAAAGGTAGCGGAAAGCATAAGAAAAAGCAACCACGGAACTCTCTTTGTATAAGCAGAGAATACACCTGTTCGTAAATACGGTTTTTCTGACGGAACGATTGCCGCCATCTTTTCCATATCTTCGGTAGCCTCTTCCTGAATAATCTCGATAGCATCATCAAAAGTAACTATACCAACAAGACGTGATTCTCTATCTACTACCGGAAGAGCGTCAAGATCATACTTTGAAAGTTTCTGTACTGCGGTTTCCTTATCTTCCTCGGTGAAAACGGATATAACATTACATTCCATGATATCCTTAAGTACAACATTTTTGTCGGAAGTAAGCAGCTGCCTTGCAGAAACAACGCCTTTTAATTGTCTGCTCTCGGTAACATAACAGTTATAAATAGTCTCTTTATCAAGCCCAACCTCTCTGATTCTGTCAAGAGCTCCCTCAACCGTCATACCCGGTCTTAAATCTATATATTCCACCGTCATAATACTGCCGGCAGAGTCCTCGGGATAACTGAGTATGTGGTTGATATCCTTACGTTTGTCACCCGGGATATACCGTAGAATTCTGTCAACTACATTTGCAGGAAGTTCATCGATGGTATGAGCAGCATCATCCGATGCAAGGGATGATATGACAGATATGATCTCACTGTCTGTAAAAGACAGTATCAGCTTGGTTTTAAGATCGTTGTCCATATAGGAAAAGATATCTGCCGCGAGTCCCTTCGGAAGTCTGCGAAAACACAGAGGAAGCAGAGCTTCGTTATTCTCAGAAAGCTCAAGAAAAAACTGTGCTCCGTCAACAGGGTTGATATCGGGAGGTAGATTCTTCATGGCTTCTTTACATTCTTCGCTCAACACATTTTTCTTTTCTGACATACAAATCTCCTCCTTTTTTTCATACCAAACTTATTTTCGGATAAGTTCTCTGTTTTAATTATAACCACTTTTTTATATATGTCAAATACTTTCTCATATAAATAATCGGGCTGTCATAGAATGACAGCCCGATTATACTAAATGTTAGATAGTTCCGCTCACTGTAAGAAGACCTACACCGGGAGTGGTAACCCAAAGACCGGTTTCGGGATCCCGCGCAAAGGTTGCGGCAGGGATAACAATACGCCCGGGGATAGTAGAAAATTCACCTGTAAGTTCATTATAGGTGTAATCCACTCCCTCGCTGAGCAGCTCACCGTCGTATGTAACAACAATATTCCTCAGTATGGGATCGAAGGTATCTCTGAGAGTAACATTATCAGCCTCGCCGGTAGCGGTATTACCTATGTTCTGTATCAGGAAGCTGTAGGTAATGTTACCGCACTCCGAAACTATAGTCGGCTCTACCGTTTTTGTTACAGTAAGTTCAGGAGCCTCTTGTGCAAATACCGTCTCACTGGCAGTACCGATGGCACATCCGTTGTCTACAGTAACGGTATTAACTATTTCTCCGCCTGCCTCGGGCGAAGCAAATCCGGTGACCGCCGCCTCATATACTATAATAACATTACCCGCTGCGGGAACGTTTATACCGGTAAAAACAAGGGGAGGTCCCGCGGTTACTGCAGGTGCGGCAGAAAGTATACCGTTTACATATACACTTGCTGAGCCGTCGGTGTAGTTCAGGGGGTAAACTGTCTCCCCGCCAATAGTATATCCACCCAGGTCATCGGTGACAGTAAGATCGTTTATAGGTGATGAACCCGAATTGACGATACTGACGACATAGGTCACGTCATCTGTGGGAGAATAACGGTCTCCAACCGCCGTTTTCGTAACCCGAAGAGTCTCGTTTATCTCGCCTACAGCAATATTGGAGTTGATCACAGAACCGCTGTATGAAAGCTGTGCTTGATTAAAAAATTGTGGCATTAAAAACTCCGTTCCGCCGCCATAAGGCGGCACATAAAATTAAACAAATTCAAATATGTTCGCCTATTTGATGATTTGAATTTGAACGCGTGATGATCTATATTTCACGCTATTATTCGGTTAGTATTTTACTGCGGTGACTATTGTCTCCGCGATTTCATTGTATGCAGCCACTGTCACTTTAGTTCATTTATTGTCGCAGAAGGACGAAACGGAAAAACGTATTTCTTCCCACATATCTCTAAAAGAGCCTTTTTATCTTGATACCTCGAAGCTTATGTGATATAATTACAAAAACTGTTACTTACACAAAAGAGGTACTTAAATATGGAAGAAAGAAACGACTGGTCAAAAAGTGTTACCGGAGTAGTTATAAAGGACAACAAGGTGCTCCTTGCAAGACACACCTACGGTGCCGGCCGCGGTAAGCTGATAATCCCCGGAGGCTACCTGCTCATTGGCGAGAGCGCAGAAGCCGCAGTCGTTCGTGAATATGCAGAAGAGACAGGCGTTACAGTCAAGCCTGTCGGTGTGATCGGTATAAGATTTACCGAAAAAGAATGGTATGCCGCCTTTCTCCTTGAATACGTTGAGGGAGAAGCTCACTCAGACGGTGATGAAAACGACGAGGTGGTATGGATGGATACCGAGGAAGCATTGATCCGAGATGATGTCCCCGACCTCACCAAAAAGCTCATCCGGAGCGCCATATCAAAAAACTGCGCTATGATATATACAGATTTTACATACAACAAGGAAAAAGGTATTCAGACCCTATACTGCAAGTAATTTTACAACCAAGCGGTTATTGTCATTATCTTTTTTATGTGATATAGTATCCTTATAAGGAGAATATCACCCATGTACGATCTTAACTCTTTTTGTAATATAATCGCTTCCCTAAGAAAAGCAAAGGGCTGGACACAGTCATGCCTGGCAGAAAAGCTGGGAGTATCCCCTCAGTCAGTTTCAAAATGGGAATGCGGTGTCGGTTATCCCGACGTTACAATGTTCCCGATCATTGCCGAAACCTTATCGGTACCTATAGGTGTGTTGTTCGGAGACTTGTCAAACTGTATTCCCGAAGAAATGACAAATACCCCGGGGAAAGTGACCCGCGAGGTTGCTATCTGCAAAAAGATCTTAGTGTATCTGGGGAACACATGCCGTATCCAGGTCATTGACGGAAAGCACAGTACGGCAAAGGTGGTAGCCGAGGG
Organism: Clostridia bacterium; assembly: GCA_017556745.1. Lineage (GTDB taxonomy): Bacteria > Bacillota > Clostridia > Oscillospirales > CAG-272 > RGIG2161. The sequence continues at coordinate 17,482 of JAFYMF010000023.1, read as the reverse complement.
AGACCCGACATTCCTGAGATTTTTTGACGTTGAAGCGGAAAGAGAAACTCTGTCGGTAAACATTAAAAACCCCAACGGTTCTCTTACAACATGGGAAAGCTATGACCGAGGCGGGTACACGGAAGAAAACACCGTAAAGATATATACCGGTCTCCCAAAGGAAGTCGGGGTAAAGTTCTGCTCCATTAACTTTCTTGATCTTGAGGTGGTCAGCCGTGAAAACAAAAATGGGAACCATGAGGTAATATGTAAAAGAACAGTTAAATAACAAAGGTGTTTTTGAATTCCGTTTTCATCTGCCGAAATTGCAATGAAAACGGAATTCTTTTTTTGGAATTTTTATATAATAATTTCAGATAATGTATTTACAAATTCGTATTTTCTGTTATAATGGCAACAGAGAAGCCGAACTGTCAGTTTGGCTAACATAAGTCCAGTCCAAGGAGGATCATCCTATGAAAGAGATTAGAGTAGGTATCTTCGGCGCAGGCCGCGGTGCCGACATTTCCTATGACCAGCACATGGCAGGCGGTAAGATAGTTGCCCTTTGCGATTTCCATAAAGGCCGCAGAGAAGATGCTGTCAGACGTCTGGCAAAGGACAAGGTAATTGACGAAAACGATTTTACCGCTTACGAGGATTTTGACAAGTTCCTCGATCACGGTTTAGATGCAGTAGTTATAGCAAATTATTTTAACGAGCACGCACCGTACATTATTAAGTGCTTTGAGCGCGGTATACACGTTCTTACAGAGTGTATCAGTAACAGTACTATGGCTGAGGGTGTTGAGCTTATCCGTGCTCACGAAAAGAGCACCTCTATATTCATGCTGGCGGAAAACTACCCACAGATGATTTTCAATCGCGAGATGAAGAAAATTTGTGACGGCGGGTCTCTCGGAAAGATCCTTTATGCCGAGGGTGAATACAACCATCCGACCGGAGCGGCAGATGTAGATTTCATTCGCAGATACAGATATTTTGAAAAACACTGGCGTCATTTCAGCGGAGCTACCTATTACGTAACACACTCTCTCGCACCCCTTATGGCAGCCTCCGGTGCAACACCGAAAAGGGTTATCGCACTTCCGATCTTTTCTCCATATGAAGAGGATTACCCCAATGCATGCTACGTTGGTGACAACTCCGCTATTATTACAACCCTTAACGACGATGATTCGGTATTCAAGTTTGTCGGATGCTCAAAGTTCGGTGCTCACGGTAACTCTTACCGTATTTGCGGTACAAAGGGTCAGATCGAAAACGTACGCGGAACTGACAAGATAATGCTCAGATACAACGACTGGAATATTCCCGAGGGTAAAGAAGAAATAAACTTCTATGAGCCTTCATGGAATGATTTTGATGAAGACAAGATCATTAAGAGCGGCCACGGCGGTGCCGATTATCCCGTAGCAAGAATGTTCCTTAACTGCGTAAGAGAAAACAAGCAGCCCCTCCACCCATACGATCTTCATTCTGCCGTTACCATGTCATCTGTGGCAATTCTCGGTTTCAGATCAATGCTTGAGAAAGGTGTTCCCTACGATATTCCCGACTTCCACCGTGAAGAGGATCGCGTAAAGTGGGAAAATGACCGACTCTCTCCCTTCTACGGTCCCGACGGCTCAGCGCCTACTCTCCCCTGCTGTTCCCGTCCCGATTACAAGCCCTCTGAACATCAGCTTGAACTTTACCGTAATATTATAAAGGATTAAAATATCAGATAAAAGAACTCCGGCTCCGATGCAACTGCCGCAGGAAACGGAGTTCTTTATTTTATTTTGGGTTTTAAATTGTTTACAAACATTATTCTATATAAAACTATTTACAAATTCTTTTTTATCCGTTATAATTTACTGTATAGGGGTTATTACCGGTATTTATTGACCGATGTCCTGCGATTCTGTTATAACGTTTTTTAAACTATTCAGCCCGGATCTTTGTTTTACAACTTGCATAAAAATGGTGATTTGATTATGAAAACTATCAGAGTAGGAATTTTCGGAGCAGGCCGCGGCGCGGACCTTGCACATGATCAAAAAGAAGCAGGCGCAAAGATAGTTGCTCTCTGCGATTTTAACGAAAACCGAAGAGAGGCGGCTCGCAGCCGTCTTATTGAAGCAAAAATCGCCGATAAGAACGATTTTGCCGTATATGACGATTTCGACAAATTTATTGAGCACGATATGGACGCGGTAGTTCTTGCAAACTACTTCCACGAGCATGCTCCATACGCGATCAAATGCCTTGAGCGCGGAATCCACGTGTTCTCCGAGTGTATCAGTAACGGTACTATGGCCGAGGGTATTGAGCTTATTCGTGCTTTTGAAAAGAGTAATGCTGTATATTTCCTCGCTGAAAACTACCCTCAGATGTGCTCAAACCGTGAGATAAAGCGGATCTGCGAGGGCGGTACTCTGGGAAAGCTCCTTTATGCCGAGGGAGAATACAATCATCCCGTAGACCCTGCAGACACTGATTTTCAGCGTTGGTGCAGATACTTCCGTCATCACTGGCGTAACTTCAACGCACAGACCTATTATATAACTCACTCCATCGGCCCCATAATGGCGGCTACCGGTGCTACCCCAAAGAGAGTAACCGCTCTCCCTGTATATGCACCTAATTACGATGATTTTGCAAATGCTTCATACGTTGGCGATGCATCCGCCATCATAACGACTCTTAATGATGACGGTTCGGTATTTAAATTTTCCGCCTGTTCAAAGTACGGTGCCCACGGAGTTTCCTACCGCGTTTGCGGTACCAAGGGACAGATAGAAAACGTGCGCGGTACCGAGAAGGTAATGCTCAGATACAACGACTGGAATATTCCCGAGGGTAAAGAAGAGATCAATTTTTACGAGCCCTCCTGGGACGATTCTGATGAAGACAAGATCATAAGGAGCGGACACGGCGGTGCCGATTATCTTACCGCAAGAATGTTCCACGACTGCATAAGAAGCGGAAAGCAACCCGCGCATCCCTTTAATATTTATGCGGCGATAAATATGTCATCTGTGGCTATTCTCGGTTTCAGGTCTATGCTTGAGAGAGGTGTTCCTTACGATATTCCCGACCTCAGAAACGAGGAGGAGCGTACTAAGTGGGAAAACGACCGTCTCACTCCCTTCTATGGCTCTGACGGTTCTGAACCCACACTTCCCTGTTGTTCTCACCCCGATTATGTTCCTACAGAAACTCAGCTTAAGCTCTATGATGAGGTAATAAAGGAACTATAAGAGAAACCCGGTTCAATTCAGTTTATATAACTTAAAGTTTTGTTATATTCTAATTCTTATGTCTTAGGAGGATTTTATTATGAAACCTATCAGAGTAGGTATTTTCGGCGCAGGCCGCGGTGCTGACCTTGCGTACGACCAGAAGGCTGCAGGTGCAAATGTTGTTGCTCTCTGTGATTTTAGCGAAAAGCGCAGAGAAGACGGTGCAAAGCGTCTTATCAAGGACAAGATCGTTGATGAGAATGATTTTGCCGTATATGACGATTTTGACAAATTTATTGAGCACGATATGGATGCAGTAGTTCTTGCAAACTACTTCCACGAGCATGCTCCTTACGCAATCAAGTGTCTTGAGCGCGGCATCCACGTATTCTCCGAGTGTCTCAGTAACGGTACTATGGCAGAGGGTATTGAGCTCGTTCGCGCATTTGAAAAGAGCAACGCTGTATATTTCCTCGCTGAAAACTACCCCCAGATGTGCTTTAACCGCGAGATCAAGAGAATCTGCGAGGGTGGTACTCTCGGTAAGATCCTTTATGCTGAGGGTGAGTATAACCATCCCGTTTCCCCTGCTGACTACTGGTTCATCAAGATATATCAGTATTTCCCTGAGCACTGGCGTCATTACCTCGGTGCTACCTATTACCTCACTCACTCCCTCGGTCCGATAATGGCAGCTACCGGTGCTACTCCGAAGAGAGTAACCGCACTTCCCATTTACTGTCCTTACGATGAGGATATTGCAAACGCAAGCCATCAGGCAGATAACTCCGCTATCATAACCACCCTCAACGATGACGATTCTGTTTTCAGATTTACCGGTTGGGGCAGATTCGGTGCACACGGTAACTCCTACCGTGTTTGCGGTACCAAGGGTCAGATCGAGAATGTTCGCGGTACCGAGAAGGTAATGCTCAGATACAATGACTGGAATATTCCCGAGGGCAGAGAAGAGATCAACTTCTACGAGCCTTCCTGGAACGATAAGGACGAAGCAATCATCAAGGAAAGCGGTCACGGAGGCGGCGACTATATCACCGCAAGAATGTTCCACGACTGCATAAGAGAAAACAGACAGCCCGAGCATCCCTTTGATATTTATGCTGCTACCACCATGTCCTCTGTAGCTATTCTCGGCTTCAGATCCATGCTTGAGAAGGGTGTTCCCTACGACATTCCCGATTTTAGAAACGCAGATGACTGCGCTAAGTATGAGAACGACCGTCTCTCTCCCTTCTACGGTGCTGACGGCACTAAGCCCACTCTTCCCTGCTGCTCCAATAATGATTACACTCCTACCGAGGAGCAGATGAAGCGTTACTTCGAGACTCTTAACAAGTAATTCAGATTACAAAAGATCCCGATCTTATTTGGTAAGATCGGGATCTTTTTGTACAGTCAAGTAAGCATATCCGTTCTTGGAATAAACTGTTTTTCCGTCAATTATTGATTTATTCTGCGTTATAGAGTATAATTATGTTAATATTATGGGGGATGTTGCCTCTGTATTTTTATTAAATTTTAAATGGTATGATCATGAAAAAGATAACGATATTGCTGCTGCATCTTCAGCACGGCGGAATAGAAAAGCAAACCGTCAATCTGGCCAACTGCTTCAGTGAACACTACGCAGTTGAAATAATATCGGTATACAGTATGGGAATGCCGCCGGCTTACCCTATTGACCCGCGTATATCGGTAAGATATCTTATTGACGATGCGCCCAACCGAGATGAATTTAAAGCCGCGGTAAATAGCAAAAATCCGCTCAGAATACTCAAAGAAGGCTTTAAGGCATGTAAGATACTTTACCTGAAAAAGCATCTTATGATAAAGGCAATAAAATCTCTTGATTCGAACTCGGTGCTGTCAACAAGAGTAGAGTTTGCCGAGCTGCTCTCAAAACACGCCCCCTCGACGGTCAGTACTATTACTCAGGAGCATCTACACGACGACAGTGAAAAATACATAGAGCGGACAAAGAAAGCATTTAAAAAGATAGACAGACTTGTGGTACTGTGTCCCGGGTCAAGGGAGAATTTCTCAGGCTGGCTTGGTGATAACCGCCGCATAGAAATAACAGAGATACCGAACATACTTGACTCTGTCCCAGAGGAAACTGCCCCCCTTGGCGGATACAAGATAATTTCTGTCGGCAGACTACACCCTGTCAAGAATTTTTCGTCACTTATACGTGTTTTCGAAAAAATATCAAAAAGCATTCCCGAGGCCACCCTTACTATCGTAGGTGGCGGAGAAGAAGAGGATACCCTCCGGCAGGAGATCTCCTCCCTTGGTCTTGATAGTAAGGTAACTATTACCGGAATGGTATCTGCAGACGAGGTAAAAGAATATATGCTTGGTGCAGATCTGTATCTTATGACCTCCCACACCGAGTGTTTTCCAATGGTGTTGCTTGAAGCATCATCAGTGGGACTTCCGCTTATCTCTTACGACGTACCTGTAGGCCCCGGAGCAATAATAACAGAGGGAGAAAACGGATATCTTGTTCCGTATGGAGATGAAGATGGTATGGCTAATATGGCGGTGTCTGTTCTACGCAACAGAGAACTTCTCGCTAAGCTCGGTGGCAAAGCAAAGGAGATGTCCTACAGCTATACCCAAGATAATATTCTGCCGTTGTGGCAGAATATACTGTAATCGATAACCACAAGCGTATTTAACTGAAAGGATCAATATATGAAGCTCACCGAAAGGATATCGGAAAAATCGCATATTATCGCCGCGCTCCTGATAATGATACAGCCGGTAATGGATGTAATATCATTCTGGCTCTCCGAGTTCGGAATTTCCAACGCGCCTACTCTTCTTTTGAGAATGGCAGTTCTTGCCGCTACTATCTTATGCGCGTTTATCTTAACAAAAAAGAAGAGAACGTATATCGTCATTCTCGGAGTAATGGCACTGATATACTTAGGGCATCTGTTTGCCTGCATACAGGTCGGTTTTGCCGATCCTGTAGGCGACTTTACAAACTATATAAGAGTCATACAGACTCCCCTTCTGGTTATATCTCTTATTACCTTTTTGAAGCATAGTGAAAAGTCGTATGAAATGATACAGCTCGGTGCGTGCTTCGCTCTCCTGTTTATTTTTGCTATTGAGATCATCAGTACCGTCACCGGGACAGACCCTCATACCTACAGTGACGGCGCGGGAATACTGGGGTGGTTTAACAATACCAATTCACAGAGCTCCAGCCTTTGCGTTCTTTCCCCCATTTTGCTTCTTTGGCAATTCAGGCATAAAAAGCGCAATATTATTTCATTTACCGTATGTGCCCTGATGTGCTGTCTCTCAATGTTTATGTTTGCAACACGTCTTGCTTATCTCGGTCTTGTTGCGCTGACTCTTGGTATGGGACTGATGATCATACTCCTTGAGCGCAAGTCATGGTATTACGGTGCGGTACTTCTTGGATTTTCAGTAATATTTATAGCTCTTCTCCCTGTCTCGCCTACAATAAAGCATCTGAATCTCAGCGATCAGGTTCAGACAGACCGTCAGAATATCATCAATGCAGAGCTTTCCGACAAGCGAGAGGATATAAACGATCTTATAGGTAAGGTACTCGATAGTAGTGACTCTGCGGACAGCGGAGATGATCCTCAAGACAAAGAAAACAATATAACAGAGGACGAAAAAGAGAGACTTATAGCCAGTCTTACCCCCATATATGAAAGGCATGTCGGTGACTTTGTCAAGCGCTTTGGTGCCGAAAAGACAATGGAGATGTATGATTATACCATTGACGTAAGAAAATTTGCCTCAACCCGTCCCAAAAAGCTCATGTTCGCCCAAATGCTTATGGAGGATTCTCCCGAGAGCACCCGTTGGTTTGGAGTAGAGCTGTCAAGATTTACCTTTGATGGAACCATATATGACGTTGAAAATGACTTTCACGGAATATATTTTCTTTACGGCAGAGCAGGGTTTATAGGGTATATAGCCTTTATGGGGTATTTTGTGCTGATAATCATCAAGGCACTGATAAAGGACTTCAGGAAATATTTTACTATAGAAGCGGTGGCGTACGGCATTGCTTTTCTCACCTGCCTTGTCCACATCTACAATACCGCAGGTGTTCTCCGCCGTCCCAACGCATCGGTATATCTGTCGGTGGTTCTTGCGGTAATATACTACCTGATATATATACGAAAATACTCCTCACTTCCGGAGAAGACAGAAAAATAATCACACAGGAAAGGTAACTGTCCGCAGTATGAAGATAAGTGTAATAATCCCGGTATATAATACCGCCGAATACCTAAGGCAGTGTGTCTCATCGGTTCTCACCTCAAAAAATCAGAACGAATATGAGATCATTCTGATAGACGACGGCTCAACAGACGGGATAAGTCCCACACTTTGTGATACCCTGTCCTCCGAAAATCCGAGCAACGTAAGGGTCATCCATCAGGAAAACGCAGGCCTCGGAGGTGCGAGAAACACCGGTATTGAGGCGGCAGAGGGGGAATACCTCCTGTTCCTTGACAGTGATGATACTCTTGCCGACAAAGCGGTTGACAGACTGATCGATACCGCGAAAAAACACGGCTGTGATATTATTTCCTTTGGTATCGTCTCTGAGGATGAGGACAGCGGAAAGCTCAGCCCGGTGGGGTCAAACGTGTTTTGCTCCGACACCCCGTTCAGCCTCTCAGACGAGCCACGGTTTCTTCTGTCTCTGCCTACCGCCTGCGGCCGCATATGGAAAAAAGAGTTATTTTTTGAGAGCGGCATCCGTTTTCCCTCAAAGGTGTGGTACGAGGACATAAGAACTACATCAAAGCTCTTTGCCATAGCCAAAAGCATTCTGACTGTAAATAATGCATATTACAAGTATCTCCAGCGTTCAGGCTCTATAATGCACTCAGAAAACATTGACCGCAACGGTGAGATCATTGATGCCTTTGAGGATATTCTTTCATGGTATCGGGAAAACGGTCTTTTCGAGGGCTACAAAGACATTCTTTGCCGTCTGTGTATCGATCACGTATATATTGCCGCTTCTGTAAGAGTGTTACGGTCAAGCACAAAGCATCCTCTCTTAAAAAAATTCAAAGGATATCTTAAAGAAAATTTTCCCGATTATAAAAAAAATCCCTATATCGAAAATATTCCGGGATCAAAGCGGCTGGTGTTCCGTCTTCTTGAGAAGAAGATGTACCGTCTCATCGCTCTGTTATTCCGCATAAAAGGTTAATACAAAGAAAGCCGTAAAAAGTTAACTGACTCTTTACGGCTTTTTTATTCATATTTATTCTTCCTCAACCGGAGCAGGCTCGCGGATCTCCACCTTGACGGTATCGACCTTGTGGTCGTCTGCTGCGGTAACGGTAATCAGGAGATTCTCGTATTCAAAGGATTCACCCACCTCGGGAATATGCTCTACCTGCTCGGTGACCCAACCGCCGAGAGATACGCTCTCTGCCTCGATCTTAAGATCAAATCTGTCAGAAAAATCAACGAGAGAGATAGTACAGTCAACAGAGAAGGTGTCCTCTGCCAATTCCTCGACAGGCTCCTCCACCTCATCGTGCTCATCCCATATCTCACCCACAAGCTCTTCGAGAATATCCTCCATTGTAACGATACCGAGAGTACCGCCGTATTCGTCGAGAACTACCGCGATATGAGCCTTGGCTCTCTGAAGAGTCTCAAGCAGATCGTCTATCTTCTGTGTGGGAGCAATAAATACAGGGGGAGTCATGTATTCGGTGACGGGTTTATCGGTTACTCCTGTACCGCAGTAAAAGTCCTTCTGATGGATAACACCCACGATCTTGTCGATGCTGTCCTCGTATACCAAAAGTCTTGAGTAGCGGGACTCGGTAAATGCCTCGGCAACCTCTTCCTTGGTAGAATTAACATTGACCGCCTCAAGGTTAACTCTGTGAGTGAGAATATCCTGAGCGGTAAGATCACCGAACTCAACGGCATTACGTATAAGCTCACCCTCGCTTTCGTCAAGGCTGCCCTCCTGCTCAACCTCTTCAATAAACATAAGCAGCTCCTCCTGGGACATTTTGTTGTCCTGCTTTGAGCCAAAGAGCTTACTTACAAGCTTCTTCAGTCCGGAGAAGATAACATTGAGAGGGGCAAACAAAAACATGATCAGACGGATAATGGGAGATGAGAACATAGCGAACTCCTCGGGAAAGTCCTTGGCTAAGCTCTTGGGGATTATCTCACCGAAAATAAGTACTGCTACAGTGATAACCACTGTTGAAACAGTTGCACCCATGTTACCGATAAGCGCCACAAACAGCAGTGTACCGATAGATGACACAGCAATATTTACAATGTTATTACCTATAAGTATAGTGGATATCAGCTTGTCATATTTTTCCGAAAGATCACAGGCAAGCTTTGCGCGCTTGTTACCCTTCTCTGCCATGACCTTAAGTCTGGTCTTGTTGAGAGAGGAAAAGGCTGTCTCGGTGGCAGAAAAGTATGCGGAAAAAATTATACAGATCAGCATTGCCACAATGCTGGGGATATATGCGTTCACTTTAAATTACTCCTTTTTGAAAATAAATCTTTGCACAAAAAAATGACACACCTATTCCGAGATTCCGGGCGCAGGCATGCCGACAAAAAAGAGCAATTTTCTCTTAAATATACACTCAGGTTTATTACCGTCGCAACTGTCCATTATTCGTTATCACCTTCCATTTAATAAAATTCATCAATAATTATAAATGATAAAACCATTCTTGTCAAGGATATTACTGAAAATTCTTTTTATGTCAACTTTTTGTACCGAAAGCAAAAGTGTTAAGAAGAATACACTTGAGACAGAAACCGCATTTTCCGTATCATAAAAAGTCCCATTCGTAAAAAGCGAATGGGACTTTTTTCTATAGCATGATAATCTTCCTTTAAACATCGCCATTCTGCGGGGGACTTATGGCTATCGCCTGCCGGTCAAGAAGTCTGTAAGCCTTTTCCGTCTTTTCCTTTGGGTACACTACGTAACTGCTTCCGTCTTTTCCTCTTTTGAGCGAGTCGTTAAAGTAATAGTTTTCTTCGTCGTACCCCACCAGAACCAGGCAGTGAAGCTTTCGGTTGTATACTATCTCCTTACCCTCGGGGGTAGTCCAGCGGGCAAGATACTTTTCACCGCTGCTGTCGATCATATCCACTGTTGCCCAGACCATCACCGGAATGCCTTCGTCAATATACTCCTCACACAAAGCCTGAAGAGTCATCCCATGATGCTCCTCTACAGTGTATCCGCTTCCGTCAAGCAATTTTGTCAGTGCATCTGTTATAACGGGTGCGTAACATCCCCAACCGCTTTTTTCTCTGGGGTCGCCGCAAAATATCTCCGACGGATCTGGTCCCTCTCCGTCCACCTTCGGGATCGGTCCCATGGACAGATATCCGTCCACAAACTCATTTACGTCAATATCTATTCCGTAATGCCAAAGAATCATAACGGCAGAAACAGGCTCGCACCCGTTGGGAAAGCCGTGCTTCTGATATATGTACGGCACGTCTATTATCTCGTCTCCCTCTTCGGTGTTAATATCGTCGGGACGGATATCCTCCGGAAGATTTACTGCGTCTATCCCGCCGATAGCACCGGTTATGGCAAATCCGCCGAAAAAGGCCGCCGCCACTACACCCAGCAGTAACAGTATATTCATTATGCGCTTCATTTGCTTGTCAGACGGAGTGATGCCCGGGTGTGTACTCGCCCTCTTCAAGTATTTCCGCCGACACGGGAATAAGCCAGCCGGTAACCTCATCCACCTCGAAAACGTACTTAATAAGATCACTTTCTATAGTATAGTTATGGTCGGCGTAGAATCGCACTGTGGCAGTAGTGTCTGTCACCTCAACAAATTCATAGTAATAGGACGAGCCCCCGTGACCGAAGTTATAGGTCGCGAAGCCTTCCCCGTCTATATAATATACACGATTCAGACCGCTGTGATCGGTAAGGCCGAATATCTTCTCTGCGGCGGACTTAAGCTCATCTCCCGTGATTTTGGTGGACGAATCGGCATAATTTGTAAGATACCCGCCGAGGAAATCATATATATAAGTGGATGCCGTATAAGATCCCATTCTATCCACGTAATAGGCGGCGTCGTGAACAGTATAGTCATACAAGATCGAGCTGAACCAGGTACGGAGAAACTGCTTTACCGGGTGTGCGTCGGTACTGTTGTAGCTGTAGCTTCTGCCCATATCTATCATATACACACCGCTCATTCCCTCGGACACGGTATAAACGTGGCGGCCGGGGGATATGGCGTTAATACCGCTTTCCGCTACGTCCACCGTCAGAATAACTGTACCGTCCTCAGAAACAGTAGCCTTATAATCGGAAAATTTCAGAGTCTCGTAGGCGGAGAACACTCCCTCATCTTTATGGTAAAGAAGCTCCTCAAGCTTCTTCGAGTCACCTCTGACGAAGGCGGTCATATAATCCTTTTCAACGGTAAGGCAAGGAAGACTCTCAAATGCGGGATCTATGTCGTAGAAGGGCTCGAGGGTCTGTGACAGATCTATTTTTCCATCGTCGGTTGTAAGCCGCTGTGTCAGCACCGCACGACCGTCTACAAATTCACCGGAAAGGGTTATACTGTATTCCGGGTGGGTATAACCGTCAGACTCGTAATCTCCAAGTATATCGGAATCATATTCATATCCGTTTGCGACGAAAATATCTCCCCATGAGGGCCAATGGTTTCTGACTATACAGCCTTTGTTCAGCTCAACCACGACAGCCCTTTCGAAATCCGGCTGATCTATTACCATAGGACTGTTTTTTATGATAATAATAGCGTGACTGTCATCCTCCGAGATAATTGCCCTTGCGGACTCGGTACCGAAGGTGGGGAAGAAATCAAGACCGTAGTTCATGCTTTTTACGTAATTCTCACCTCTGTAGTCTACGTAAACGAAGGTCTTTTCCCCGTTTGAGAGCACCAGCTCCATATCGCTGTAGGTAAGAGTCCAATCTGGGTCGGTGGTGGGAAACTCGCAGTAGATTATCGTTCCCGCCTCATTCCTTTCCACCTTCAGCTCCTTTACCTCATCCACGTTGTTCGAGACGTCGGTAGTTATATCTGATAACCCGATATCTGTGTCGGGATCATTCTCGGGTACTTTGGTTGTTTCAAACTTCTCACCGTCTGCGGCATTACTCTTTATGGGGGGAGTAACGCAGCTGAGTAAGAGGGATGCTGTCATAGATGTAACTAAGAGTATCGCTGCGATAATAATACTTTTTTTCATAATATTTTCTCCTTTAGTCAAAATGAGAGAAGAAAGCTGACGGTCAAGATCCTGCAGTACCCTGTCTACTGTCTCGGTTCTTCCCTTTTGTGATACCATAATATCACAGGGTACTGCAGGAAGTATTCAGCGAAATGTAAGAAAAAAGTAAAAGTGAACTTTTTATTCTTCCCTCTCCGGCAATACCTGACGTGAGTCAAGGGCCATACCCCTAAAGGAAAGATTCTCTACCCACCAGGAAAGGGTAAGACTGCCGAAGTCGGATACGGTATAGGTAAGGTAAATAGCACCGTCCGAGTATGCGGCGGCATAGCTACCGAAATAGAGGAGAGTGTAGATATACTGTGCTTCAATGTGTCTTCTCTCTGTGGGACTACCGAGATTCGCATCTCTGATATCTGCACTGTACCCACAGTACATCCTAAAGAAATCCTCTACCGGCGACCCGCTTTTGGCAACGTCTATCTCTTCCCCCGAAACAAGAGCCGTTATATGATTTTTCAGAACGTTATGGTTGTTCTGTGCGTTCGCGGCCGATTCCGCTACCTTGTTACGGGCAGATTCGATATCAGAGGTAGTAACGTCATAGGCATTTCCTGTACCGACGATGGCAAGAAGACCGCGATCAAGCGTAGTGACACACTGATAGGACTGTTCCTCACCCATGGCATTTATCCATATAAAGCCGTCCTTTGCGGCAGCGGTAACGCTGTCGGTGGGATACCAGTCAAAATTACCTGCCACGGCAGAATAGATATCCTCCGGCATCATAGTAGAGTTGTTTACCGCATCATCCGACCGAAACAACGTAAAAGGATACAGCCCGTCTATATCGGGTACACCCTCAAAATACACCATACCGTCTCCGTCCGGCAATGGGACGTTTACGGTATTACCCTTATGATCGGGGATCATATCGGCGGCGGTGAACATAGCGGCGGTTCCTCCCACGGCTATCGCCGCTCCGAGAAAGATAGCAAGCAGGGAATAAATAAAGTTTTTCCTATTTTTCATTTTCTCTATCCTCCTCTGCTGTTATCTCCCGCGGGAAGGACACAGACACCTGTGTACCCTTACCGTGAACACTGTCGATGGATATCTCCCCGCCGTGTCTTCGCACTATCTCGGCACAGAGAGAAAGACCGAGACCTGCTCCCCCTGCCTTTCTTGAGCGGGATTTATCAGCCATAAAGAAGGGCTCGCATACCCGCTTCAGTACCTCGTCGGTCATTCCTATACCGCGGTCACTTACCGTTATGACCGTCTTATCCCCAAGGCTTTTTTCACTGAGAATTATCTCTCCGCCCTCACTTGATGCCTTTTGGGCATTGTCAATAAGATTATATATAAGAGATCTGATAAGATCCTTGTCACCCATAATGCTTCCACCCTCGCCCGTGACGGTCAGAATAATGCTTCTTCCCGACAGAATGGGGCGGACAGCCGACTCTATCTCTGAAAACAGCTCGGAGAGCGATATTCTCTCAAGCTCAAGGCTTGCGCTCTCGGTAGTGGCAAGCTCAAGAAGCTTTGCGGAAAGTGCCTTCAGCCGCTTTGCCTCCTCGACTATTACCCCGGAATACTCAAGGCGCTCGGCCTCGCTGACCTCTCTTTTTATTCTCAGCAGATCTCCGTAGCAAAGTATTGAGGTAAGGGGGGTCTTCATCTCATGGGCAAAGCTGTCGGTAAACTGCTTTCTGCTCTCGGCTATATTCTCAAGTCGGTGAACGTTATTCTCTACCGCCTCCGCCATTATATTCACGTTTCCGGCTATCTCCCTGAACTCTGTACCGCCGGTCATAGGTGCTCTTGATGCATAGTTACCGCAGGCGATCTGACCGAGAGAGCGGTTTAAAGTATTTATCGGCCTGAGCAGTGCGGCGGTTATGGCAAGCAATACCACCGACACGGTAAAGGCAGACAGCAAGCTGACCGCTATACCGAAGCGGGACATCTCCTCAAAGGAGCGATACGTATCGGTAACGTCGTGTACCGAGTACATGGCTATTTTCTGCCCATGGATGAAAAAGGCAGATGCCGCCACAAGATAGCTACTGTCCTCCGCACCGTATATTACGGTACTGCAGTCAACGTCGGTAAGCTCAGTCCTTTTGGGCATAATGGTGGTATCGACAAGCTCTGTCCTGCCGCCGTTACCCACCGATTTGCCTCTCTCGTCAACAAGCAGTACTGCCTCGGCATCACCAAATGAGCTGAAGTCAAGTGCGATCTCTCTGATAGCGGCGTTAATCTCGGTGCTTCCAAGCACAGATACACCCTCCGACACCTGCTTATACAGTATTCTTCCCGACACGGAGGAGGCAAAATATCCGTGATAAGAGGCGGCACTCTCTCTGTCTGCCCCAACGGATCTTTCAAGAGTTACGTTTAAAATAGTGACAAAGGTCACTGCTACCGCCGCCATTATAAACAGAAGAGATACCAGAAATATCTTCCATTTCAGCTTCATTTTTTATTTTCCTCGTATTTGTCAAGTCTGTAACCCAGCTTGGGGATAGTGACAAGATGCTTGTGTAGCCCCAGCTTCTTTCTCAGCTGCTGTATATGTATATCCACCGTGCGGCTCTCACCCTCAAAATCATATCCCCAAACGGTAGACAGTAATCTCTCACGGGTGACGGCAACGTCAATGTTTGAGAGGAAAAGCATAAGACTTTCAAACTCCTTTGGAGTAAGAGAGATCGTCCTGTCACCTTTTTTCACGGTGTGACTGTCAACGTCTACCGTAATATCGCCGTATTTTCTTACAGATGATAATTTATTTTTACGTCTGAGCACCACCTCGATACGGGCAAGAAGCTCCAGCGCCTCAAAGGGCTTGACGATGTAATCCTCCGCACCAAGCCGCAGACCGTTTACCTTGTCAAGCACGTTTTGCATGGCAGTAAGAAAAATAACGGGAATATCCGTTCCTCTTATCTTCTCCATAACCGCAAAACCGTCGAGTCCGGGAAGCATAACATCAAGAAGAATAAGATCCCATTCTCCCTCCATCGCTCTGTCAACCGCCTCCGAGCCGTTATAACATATATCACACCCGTAGCCAACCATTGTAAGGGTTGCTTTTATTGTACCTGCTATATTCTCATCGTCTTCAACTATCAGTATTTTAGCCATGGTATTCCTCCGCTGACCTTTATTCATTATTATTCTATCATAAATAATTGCTCTCTTCAACAAACGGAGGTTATGAACATCTTAGAAAAATGTATGAAAAATGTAAAAATTATGCTATAATGAAAAAGATGAATTACTCATCTCAAAGGAGAATGATAATGGAAAAGGTAAAGAAAGAAATACTGACCGAGGAGAACATTAAAAGAGACCTGATTGTCACCGCATACGATGGAGTAGAAAAGAAGGTAGATCCGCTTTACTACAGTGTGCCCGTTCTTCTCGTTATCGGTGTTATTATGTTTTTTGTTACCAAAATACCGTGGTTTTTGCTGATCGGCGTTGTAACTTTCTTTATTATTATCCCGATAGTAATTATAAAAGACGAAATAAGACACCGCAGATTAAAAGAAGCCATTGTAAGAGACGGATTTGTAATAAGAGAAGATACTCTCAGTCATGTTCAGCTTGAAACAGAGCTTGCAGATCACACTGTGAGAATGCTCCACGGAATATCCGCAAACAGCCTTAAGAAATGCTATGTTTTTCACTTTTCGGGCTGCGAATGGACAGTACCGAAAGTCTTTGGTAGCTTCTACAAATGGAGTGACACCTACTATATGTCCGCTGAAGGTATCTATAACACCTCTATCCCCGGAGATGAGTTCTACATAGTTGAGAGAAAGTTTGACGGAAAGATCGGATGCATATACAACAAAAAGTTTTTTGAATACAAAAAGCAGATAAGCGAATAGGACGTATCTAAAGATTTCTGTAATATCAATCCTATTTGTGGGGAAGAAAAATGAAACATAAAACTGCAAATGAATATTACAGGGAAAAATTCGGCTGTAAGGTATACAAATTATCGGTAGATGCCGGATTTACCTGTCCCAACAGAGACGGTACGGTAGGTGTTGGCGGATGTATATTCTGCTCGGGAGACGGCAGCGGAGAATTTGCCGCAAGGGGCGGAGAGGATATATCCCGACTTCTTGAAGAAGCCAAGGTACGGGTGGAGAAAAAGACAAAAGACGGCAAGTACATTGCATATCTTCAGGCATTTACAAACACCTATGCGCCGGTGGACAAGCTGAGAGAAATATACTCTGCCGCGATAGCACCCGATTATATCGTCGGTCTTGCCATCGGCACACGTCCCGACTGTATCCCGGACGACGTACTTCGGCTTTTGTGCGAGATAAACCAAATTAAGCCGGTCAGCGTAGAGCTGGGACTCCAGACATCAAACGACATTACTGCAGAATATATAAACCGCGGTTACAAGACACAGATATACTTTGATGCGGTAAGAATACTAAAGTCAAAAGGAATCGAGGTAGTTACCCATATTATTCTTGGACTTCCGGGAGAGACACGTGAGGATTGGTACAGCACCGTAAAGACGGTAGTCGATGCAGGTACAAGCGGAGTAAAATTTCACTTTCTCTATGTTACCCGAGGTACGAGACTTGAAAAAGACTATCTTGAGGGTAAATTCTCCTGTCTTGAGCTTGAGGAATATGCAGAAGGACTAAAG
Source organism: Clostridia bacterium (assembly GCA_017556745.1). Taxonomy (GTDB): domain Bacteria; phylum Bacillota; class Clostridia; order Oscillospirales; family CAG-272; genus RGIG2161. The sequence continues at coordinate 286 of JAFYMF010000023.1, read as the reverse complement.
GAGTGTCTCGCGCTGCTGCCGGAGGACATTATAATTCACCGCATCACCGGTGACGGAGCAAAGAAAGATCTTGTTGCCCCCATGTGGTCGGGGGATAAAAAAAGAGTGCTTAATTATTTGACGAAATATCTTAAATAGTCATAACCACCGGCTAAGCCGGTGGCTTGCTCAGCCCTATAAGGGCATGTTACTGGCTGGGCTGAAAGCCCACTGAAATATCCGACACATGCAAACCTGCCCTACTGCCACAAATGTGGCGACTATCTTTAGCCTCCCTTGTGTAAAG